>JBFFHJ010000043.1:0-63088 GCA_041556995.1 bacterium
AAACAAGCAGTCAACCTACCCTTATCGCTGAAGCGATGCCTAGGAAATTGGGCAGAAATATCTAAGAACTTGTCAGATCCTCCAAGAAAGAGAAAACGACAAATTAGCAAGACTTTTTCTTAAGTTAGCGCTTATGCCCCACATGGGTTAAACTATCAATCGTTGTTGATATTCGCTGCGATTATCGGATTTACGGGTTCATTTATCTCTTTGTTTATTTCCAAATGGATGGCAAAAACCGCATATGGAATCCAGAGTATTACAAAACCAACAAATGCTACTGAAAGATGGTTGATTCAACGAGTAAGAGAGCTCTCATCTCGTTTCGATATCGGGATGCCGGAAGTTGGAATTTATCAGAGTCCCGAGCCTAATGCGTTTGCTACAGGATGGAATAAAAATAACGCGTTAGTCGCTGTTTCATCGGGACTTATCGATAACATGAATGAAGAGGAATTAAACGGTGTTTTGGGTCATGAACTTGCTCATATTGCAAACGGTGATATGGTAACAATGACACTGATTCAGGGTGTGGTGAATACCTTCGTTATCTTTTTTGCTCGAATTGCGGCATTTATGGTTTCGCAGTTTTTTAGAGGCAATGATGAGGAGGATAGTCCGATGACCGGTTTTGCTTATTACGGCATTGCGATTGTGTTCGAAATACTCTTTGGAATTCTGGCTTCGATCATTGTGATGTGGTTTTCCCGTCGAAGAGAATTTAAAGCCGATCAAGGAGCTGCCGATCAACTGGGACCCCGATATATGATAAACGCGTTGCGGAAGCTGGAGCTTCTTTCCGGGGCACCGGTAGATACCAGGGGAAAATCGTTTTCGCCGATGAAGATTTCCGGATCAAACCAGTTTTTTGCGTTGTTTGCCAGCCATCCACCCTTAAATAAACGGATCGAAAAGCTGCAAACAGGTTCATGGAAATAGATAAAAAATATCAGCTTGTTAGTAAACTTTTACTATTAAAGGCCGCATTAAAATATTGACGAAACCTGGTTCTCAAATTAGCTTGTTGACTGACCAAGCCTATTGAAATCACCCCGACAACAGCTATCAACATTAAGATGACAGAAAAAGCTGCGGCATTACCGACATCACCGCGTATGGTTGCTTCGAACACATCAACAGCCAGAACCTTATTGCTGGGTGTGATCAGAAATATAATGGCCCCCAGGGTTTTGGTGGTGGCAATAAAAGAATAGATTGCACTGACAACAAGAGCAGGGCGTACCAACGGCAATATAATATAAACAAAGGTAGTCAATTTTGAAGCTCCGAGATCCTCTGATGCCTGTTCTATCGTCCGATCCTGTTGAGCTAGAATACTGTCTCCCGAACGAAAACCAAGAGGTAATTCCCGAACAACAGTGCAGACAACAACAATCATCCATGTTCCTGATAAGATAAGCGGGGGACTGTTAAATGCCAGGGCATATCCAACACCCATAAAAGTTCCGGGGATAGCAAATGGCAAAGTGGCAAAAAAATCCAACCAGTTTTTACCGATAAAGGATACCCTTGATACCAGGTAGGCTATCACAATCCCCAATAATGTCGTTGAAAAACAGGTAACCACGGCAAATATCACAGTGTTTCGGATGCTGTTCCATCCCTGTTGCGGGATGATATTAAAATGTTCCAGGGTGAAATGGAATCCCATGCCTAGATGTCTGGTAAAAGCAGCCATCAAGATGGAAACCAGAAGTCCCAGCATAATCATGGAAAATATAATACCGACACCTAAAAGAAAACCATTTAATGAATATGAGAGTTTTAATGGTTTTCCCCGGTTGACTTGCTTTTCAATACGAAATACCCGGCTATTCTGATCGATTCTTGAATATAACCAAAAAGCAATCATACAGCAAAACAAAAGCACAATACTTAATGAGGATGCCATACCGGTATCATAGGTACCTATTAATTTTGTGTAGGCTAGTGTTGCCAGGGTATTAAAACGGCCACCCACAATAAATGGTGTTCCAAAATCCGCCATGGAGCGTAAGAAAGACAATAGTAAAGCAGCCTTCAAACCAGGGCTGATCAATGGCAGGGTTACTGTTGTGAGAACCTGCCACTCGCAGGCACCCATATCCCTGGCAGCATCTTCAACCTGTTCATTAACACCGACCAAAACGGCTGATATCAAAAAAAAGGTTGTTGTAGAAAATCCCAGGGTTTGAAGGATCAGCACACTTTTCCAACTGTATATTTCCCAAGTCAGATTAAGTAGTTTATAAGTGATTAAACCATTTCTACCAAACAGGAAAATATATGATAACGAAGTGACAAACCCGGGGAGAATCATCGGCAGGCCCACTGAAATTAAAATCAATCTGCGAAACGGCAGATTGGTTTTAAAAACCGTAATAGCCAGGATTAATCCGAGAAGTGTAGAACAAAAAGCGGAGCCCAAGGCAATGAGAACACTTCCCCGAATTAATCTCAGAAAATATGGCTTTGTGAATAAAACCAGGTAATTTCCCAGTCCAAACTGTCCCTTATATTCAAAACTTTTCAGAAAAACAGTCAAAGCAGGATAGACGATAAAACACAAGAGCAAAATCAAAATTGTGACAGGAAGAATATGAGTTCTTATACTTCTTTCAAAATGGGTTTGCATTTGAATTTGCCGGCTGGTTTATCAGTCACGCTTATTGTTGTGTTAATATTGAGGATATCTTTTATTGAACGCTTCTACAATTTTTTCCCGTTCCGCCCCCCATTTTAAATGATCATAAGCTACCAGGTTTAAATCGCTTATTTTAGGCACTCCTGGCAAAGTGTCCACATCTGTTGTGGGGACACGAGGACTGGCTTTCATCAATACTTTTTGCCCCTCGTTGGAAAGGCACCAGTCGACAAAAATCCTGGCATTGTTAGGATGTTTTGCACCTTTGATAATGGCAACTGGTGACGGCCAAGCCAATACACCATCCTTGGGAAAAATTGACACCAATGGAACCGCTGGATTTCTCAATGGGAGATTATGTGGATCGGGGACAATTCCGATAACAAATTCCCCAGCCAATGCTTTTTTCCCGGGCGCTGATCCACTTTTTTCAAGAAAGGGAACATTGGCATACATCTTATCCAAAAATGTCCAGCCGTTTTTCTCTCCCATGATTTGCAGTACTCCGGATACAGTCGTATATGCCGTACCGGATGTATTGGGATTAGAGGCCATAATTTCATTTCGATACGATGGATTTGCAAGATCACCCCAGGAGTCCGGCATTTTTAATCCTTTTCGATTCAACCTGTCCCGATTAACCAAAAACCCTACCACCACAATCGAAACACCGGTCCAATATCCTTCTTTATCCCGAAATATTGATTTAACGCTTTTACGATTGGGAGATTGATAAGCCATAATTAGTTTTTCTTCCCTGGCACGAATAAATGCATCTGATCCACCGCCAAACCAAACATCGGTTTGTGGATTGTATTTTTCAGCTCTTAATCTGGCTAGTACTTCTCCCGATGACATGGTTAAATATTCTATTTTAATCCCAGATGCTTTTTCAAATTCCCTGGCAATGACATTTGGTCCACCATATGCCACATACATGCTTAACACCCTATCTTTATCGGGTGTTACTGCAAACAAAGTAACAGAAACCATTACCATAAATACCAATGTTATAATCAATAAAATCGGTAATGCTTTTTTTCGTTTCATAAATTTCTCCCCTGGTAATCTGTTTAAATTCTTATACATATGTTTGATCTGATATTTATATAAGTACCCATTATTCCAATGAAACTTACCTAAAACAAATAGATAATACTAAGGAAAACCTCAGATTGAATAGAAAATATCTATAGTTAATAATAAAGTGTTGTTGTCTGATCTTGTTTTAAAGAGTGTCATATTGTCAGGCGTCCCTTTTTACCGAAGGAAATTTGGACAGGTTGATTAAGTGGGTGAAACCATTCCATTACGTTTTTACCATGGACATAAGCAATATAAAGGCCGATTTTCAGTTTTTGGTTAGATCCCTAAACGGATTTAATGGAAGTTGTGAATGGACTGGTAACGGATCTTAAGCCTCTTAATTCCTTTCACTAAAATAAACAATTATAGTAATTTTCTATGCAAGCCGCCGTTTTTATTTGTATTATCTATTTGACTCTATCCCTTCTCTATACATATTTTTGTAAGCTAAACCCCATAATTTATTGGATAGTGATAAAATCAGAACATCTATTACAAAGAAAAAAATAGTCGCTACTCCTATTCTCGTGTTTCTCGAACTTGAATTGGTATCAGAAAAAAACAACACAATACTCTCCCGTATTGAAACAAAATAAAATGACTTAAACTTCCTATATGAAAAGCTTGTTGGATTTTTATTAGCACTGAATAAAAACGCCTGATCTTGATCTCAAAAATATTAAAAAAACCGGACAATAACATCAAAAAAAAAAATGCAGGTCGATTCTATTTATGAAAAAGGTACTGGAATAATCAATGAAGATTTCTATTGTATTAACGGAAATCTATTCGGAGTATTTGACGGGGCCACCAGCCTTTCAAATGCTGTTTATGAAAATGGTTGCACTGGGGGATTCCTGGCTTCAAACATCGCTGGAAAAACTTTCGCACGTAACCACTCTTCTCTGATTAATCTTGCGGAAAAAGCAAACACAGCTATCGCCGACGCCATGTCCATCCGAGGAGTAAATCTAAACGAAAGAGAAAACATATGGTGTACCAGTGCTGCGGTTGTTCGTATTCATGATGAAATGTTCGAATGGGTGCAAACCGGTGACTGCCTTGTTTTGGTGATATTCGAAGACGACACCCACGAGGTTTTGATAAAAGGATACGATCACGACCTTGAAACACTGTTACTTTGGCAGAAAATTGCAGATAAATCCGATGGCACTATAATGTCTGCCATGAGAAACCAAATCAGAAAAGTAAGGTCACAGATGAATGTAACTTACGGTGTTCTGAATGGCGAGAAAGAAGCAATACGATTTCTAAAATACGGAAATAGAAACCTGAATGGAATAAAACATATCATATTGTTTACCGACGGACTTTTTATTCCTAAAAAAGATCCTGAAAAAAAGGAAGATTTTAAAATCTTTTCACAACTTTTTAAAAAAGGAGGATTGAACCATATTAAAAACTATATCAGAGAAATTGAAGAAACCGACAGGGAATGCCGGATCTATCCACGTTTTAAAGCTCATGACGACATTGCTGCCATAGCTCTCACTTTTTAAATAAAATAGTATCAGGAGAAAAAGATGACATTTAAATCCAAACTTACAGTTCCTTTAATTACTCTCTTTGTCGCTGTAATCGTAGGCTTTGGAATTTTAAAAGTTCTAAATAATGAAAAGGAAAACAGGGTGGTTGTCTATTCGACACATGGTGAGTCCATGTTGGGCTTAATCGCCGATGAATTTGAAAAGGAAACCGGAATTAAGGTGGATTACATCAATCTCAAAGGTGAGCTAGCTGACAGAGTTCGTGCTGAAAAAGCAAATCCTCAATCCGATGTTATGTTTGGAGCACCATCATCCGTATTTATTGAGTTGAAATCAGAAAACCTGTTTGACGAATATTTTCCTTCCTGGGCAAATAAAATCGACCCGCTGTTCAAAGATACCGAGGGATACTGGTTTGGGACCATACAGACCCCGGTAATGCTGTTTTATAATCGCGATATGATTTCAAAAGAAGAAGCCCCGAACGACTGGAGTGACTTGGTAAAACCACAGTACAAAAACAAGCTTGTCTTTAGAAACGCCCTATCTTCCTCTGCCAGGGCAACCTATTCATCCTTATTGCAACAATATGAAAAAAAGGGTGATTTGGCAAAAGGATGGCAATTTTTAAAAGAAGTTGATGCCAATACTAAAAAATACTTTGGAAGTGGTTCGTTACTGTTTCAAGCCATTGGTAGAAAAGAAGCCGCCATTAGCTTTCATGTTTTGAGTTCCATTATTGACAACAAAATAAAAAACGGGATGCCACTGGAAATTATTAATGCAACAAGCGGGTCTCCCGTCATTACCGATGGAATTGCCCTGATTAAAGGTGCGAAGCATCCAAAAGCCGCCAAAGCGTTTATCGACTTTGCCGGAAGTGCAAAAGTTCAATCAATGCTGGCTAACAAGTTTAATCGTATTCCTACTCACCCTTCAGCAATAGCGGAATCTCCCAAGTGGATGGAGGAAACAAAATTCAAAATCATGGATGTGGATTGGGGGGACTTATCCAAAAACCAGTCTGAATGGATACAAAAATGGGATTCGGAAGTGAAGGATTCAGGTAAAGACAAAAAATAGCCCCGAATATAACAGAACATGAGAAAAAACACAGGAGCAGTTGTTTTGAAAGAAGTGGAAAAGAGCTTCCAGGGAATAACTGCTTGTTCAAATATCAACCTGTCAATAAATAAAGGCGAATTCTTCACCTTCCTGGGGCCATCCGGTTGCGGCAAAACAACATTGCTTCGCCTTATTGCCGGGTTTATTAAACCTGAAAAAGGCAAAATTTTTTTGGGAGACAAAGAAATTACCCACCTGGAGCCGGAAAAACGTAAAGTCGGCATGGTCTTCCAGAATTATGCTCTGTTTCCGTTTATGACTGTTTATGAAAACATCGCATATGGATTGAGAATACAGAAAAAAACTCAAAAGGAAATTGAAGCAAAAGTGGCACAACACATCGATTTGATCGGCTTAAACGGTTTTGAAGAACGAAACGTTTCAGCTTTGTCCGGCGGAGAACAACAACGTGTTGCTTTGGCAAGATCACTAGTCGTCGAACCTAAAGTCCTGCTTCTCGACGAACCCTTATCCAATCTCGATGCACGACTCCGTGATAAAATGAGGTTTGAAATCAAATCATTGCAGAGAAAATTGGGCATAACCACGCTTTTTGTCACACACGATCAAACAGAAGCCCTGACCATGTCGGATAGAATTGCAGTGTTTAGTCAGGGGCGATGTGTTCAAGTTGGGAATCCGGAAGAGATATACTCCAATCCTAAAAACGCCTTTGTTGCCAGATTTGTTGGGGACACAAATCTCTTTGAAGTCAAGATCAAAGGCAGAACCGCGTTTTTATCCGATAACCTGTCTATAAACCTCGAAAGCCAAAAACAGGGAAAACATATATCTATTCGACCACAGGATATAGAAATAGCAGAGACAACCGAATACCTTTCAAATAGTATTAAGGGCAAGATAAAAGAGATCCTTTTCAATGGAATCTGGATAGATTATTTAATTAAGGTAAAAGAATTCGATTTCCGTGTCACGGTTTTAAACAGATCCCCTCACCCTTCCAAACTCCAAGTAAACGATACCGTCTATCTGAATATCAGTAACAGATGCATCAAAGTATTAGACTGAAACTTGCCGGATGAAAACAATTCAATCAAACAAAAAATCTCTTGCCGGATTGATAGGTATTGCAATACTACTCTGGTTTTTAACAGGTAATATCCTGTATCCGGCACTAAAAACATTCCAACTAAGTTTGACGGACCAGAATTCTTTCTCATTAATCCATTTTACTAAAATATTAATCAATGAAACCTACTTAACTGTTATAAAAAACTCAGTTATTTTAGGATTGTTAACTGTTGTAGTCTGTGGTTGGGTCGGTACGGCATTGGCATTTTTTGTTCACTATTTTGACTTTCCTTTTAAAAGAACGGTCGACAAATTACTCTTGCTACCGATCATGTTACCGGGAATTATTATTGTGTTTTCTTTTGTTCAGTTATACGGAGAAAGTGGTCTGGTAACAAAATCGCTTGAATGGATTTTTGGATTAGAAGAAACTCCCTACCGTTTTTCAGGATTAAAAGGGATTCTATTTGTACATGCCTACACTCAATACGTATATTTTTATATCAGTATCTCTATCGCCATCAAACACATCGATTACTCTACCATTGAATGCGCCCGCAACCTGGGAGCCTCCAAACTGAAAATACTCACATCGGTTATTTTACCCTTTATGGCACCCGCATTAATTGCCTCAAGCATCATAACCTTTATGTCTGGAATCGGATCCTTCACCGCGCCCAGTATAATGGGTGGTAATTTTAAAGTTTTATCAACACAAATTCTCCTGTCAAAAGCCAACAACTATGTACATATTGCAGCAACACAGGTCGTGATATTGATATCTATATCTTTGTTTTTTTTCACTATTCTTAGCTATTATGAAAAAAGACAGAAATTTGTTCCTTTTGTAAACAGTGTACCGATCGAACCGGTAAAAATTGAAAAGCCTGTACTCAGGATTCTGATGTTGCTGATCTGCTGCTTTTTAATCCTGACAATATTGTTACCCGTTTTTACAATATTACTACTTTCTTTTGTGAAATCAGGATCATGGATGGTCAGTATTTTTCCCAGGGAGTTTACATTGGAAAACTATATTGAAATATTTACCCGATCCAGAACCTTCTCTCCTTTTTCGGACAGCATATACATGTCGCTGCTTGCAGCCATACTGTCCCTGGTTATTGCCGTTCCCTCTTCCTATATCATAGTAAAAACGGAATCCAAGGCGCGGTGGATTATTGGAATATTAGTCATGCTGCCCTGGACAATGCCCGCCAGTGCGATTGCCATCAATATTATCAACGCCTATAACGAACCGAACTTCTTTTCCTTTAATGCCATTCTTGTTGGAACTTATATATTACTTCCACTGGGCTATTTTATTCGAACAATTCCAATAATTGTTAAAACAACCAATATCTCCTTTCAGAATTTAAACGATACTTATGCGGAAGCATCAAAAAGCTTAGGTGCTTCCGGAGCACAAACCTTCCAAAAGATCGTTTTGCCCATTATATCACCAGGTCTTCTGGCTGGATTTTTACTTGTTTTTGTCAGAAGTATTGGAGAATACAACATATCGGCATTTTTATATACACCCTCCAACAGACCGATATCAATTGCCATGGTCAACGCAATATTTGAATATAACATGGGACTGGCAATGGCTTATGGAGCGTTGTTGATCCTGCTTACTTCTGTTCTCAGTCTGGTTATAAGCATATTATCCGAAGATGTCAGACGATAATTTATTGTTTTTATTTCCTTTTCAACAATTATTTTAGAAAACAGAGATCAGCGCCAAGATTGCACTTTTATCGATAATCGGATATCGGAAAGTAAATTAGATGCAAAGGAGGTTCACGCGTGGATTTTAAATATACGAGAGTGATACTTTTTCAGAATCAATAATTAGTTTGCTTTACAATAAACATGAGGAATGCAAAAACCGGCTTTTAAAGCTTGAATGAAATCATCAATAGATTTGATGGGAGTTGTAAACTTCGTCGTAATAGCTCCCAGCTCTTCACGGGAATGCGCATCACTTCCCCCACATTGAACCAGACTATATTTCGATAGTTTGTCAGCTGCTTCAACATTCTCTTCATCTGAGTTTCGACCGTTCACAAACTCGGCAATTTGACACCATCCTTCTGAGAAGACTTGCTCAGAAGTCGATCTACCTTTACGATAGGGATGGGCAGAAACGGCTACTGCATTATTTTTCTTTACTAACTGCAACAATTTTTGAGCTGATAAACCAAGCAAAGGTACATCATCCAGACCAAAAATCAAAAAATCACCTTGGGGTGTGCTGTACTCAAATCCGATGACAACAAAGAGCCCGTTCTTTTGAAAGCCTTGGGAAAGCAGCTCTTTGACGTGCATATTGTCATGATCGGTAACACAAACACCATCCAGGCCGATAGCTGTGGCTTGATCAAGCAAGTCATTCACAGTAAGATGACTACATGATGAATAATTTGTGTGAACGTGTAGATCAAATAGCATGGGGAGATTATCCAGTAAATCGTTCGATCGCTTTGGGCTTTGTTTATCCGTTTATTATCCCACATGCTTTTTGTATTGACCAATTGAAACTTTCAATGAAAATTAACAGACGCATCGAGTTTGTTAATCCAAAATAAACTTTTTCTGGAATTCAAATAGTAAGCACAAAGAAGAGGTAACAAATGAATCCTTCCCCCCATCGCTGCCTACTCATTCTACTGGACGGTTTGGGAGATCGCTCCTTTGAACAATTCGATTTCAAAACACCACTACAAGCAGCATTTACACCCAATTTGGACCAGCTGGCTCAACAAGGCGCCAATGGTTTGTTTCATGCCACCTTTGCCGGACAACCTCTACCCAGTGAAACCGCCCATTTTATTATGTTTGGTTACGACTTGGCTGAATTCCCCGGACGCGGTGTTTTGGAAGCATTGGGAGAGGACATCTCACTTAAGGATGATGAAACAGTCCTATTAAGTCACTTTGTTATGCTTCAAGCTGATGGAAATCACTTCAGGCTGGAGGAAGGAATACCAATCCTTCCTGAGAAGGAATACAAGGCATTTACTAAAATAATTCAGCATTATACAACAGGAAAGATTGACATTGAATTCATTCCAACTGGAGGTATCAGGGGAATTTTAAAAATGAGACACAATACCTCACCCACTATTACTGACACCGATCCTTTCTTCAATACGCAAAATCTCATTGAACCAATACCCCTAAAAGGATTTGAATCACATCAACCAACAATAAACACTGCATCTGCCCTAAAAGAATATTTGATATGGGTGCATGAACAATTGGAACAACACCCATTAAACCGGGAGCGCCGGCAAAAAAAACTATCTCCGATTAATGGGCTGGTCACACAACGAGCTGGACAGCTAAAGCCGTCTATCCCTTTTCAACAGAAAAATGGCATTAAAGGTCTAAGTATCTCCTCAGGGCCAATGTATAAGGGACTTTGTCGATTTATCAACCTGGACTTTGTTCAAGGTTTTAGCAGTAAAAACCCGGAAACCGAATTAAAGGAACGGCTAAAGCTTGCTGAATCATCTTTAAATAAATATGATTTCATTCATGTTCACTCAAAATGGCCCGATAAAGCAGCGCATACCAAAGATCCTCTTTTAAAAAAGCAGGTAATTGAGGCACTGGATAGGGCAATTGGGCCCAGTCTCAACAGATTAAAAAATGACCCGGAAACCTTGATTATCATTTCAGCCGATCATTCAACGCCCAGTGGGGGGCCCCTGGTTCACTCGGGAGAACCTGTTCCGATTCTTTTTTATGGAAAAGGAGTGCGACGAGATCAGGTATCGACTTATGACGAAGTTAGTGCCGCATCTGGGGCATTAGGATTTATAAGGGGCAAAGAATTCATGGCATCCGTCCTGAACGCCATAAATCGTGCAAAATTACAAGGAATCATGCAGACAGCAGGCTATAGTCCGGTGTGGACAACAGATTATCTATCCTTTCAACGCTTTTGAACAGGAGAGGTTATGTCAGATAAACCTTATAAAACCGGTGTCATCCATGGTCGATTTCAGATTTTGCATAATGATCACCTGGAATACTTGTTATCGGGAGCAAAACTTTGCAATCACTTGGTAGTAGGCATTACCAATCCGGCACCTGCCCAAACCAGGCAGGAGACAGCCGATTCCAATCGCGGGCGGGAAGAGGCCAACCCGCTAACATATTTCGAGCGCTATCAACTGGTACAAGCAGTTCTTTTGGAAGCCGGTTTGACCTACCATGAATTTTCGATTGTTCCCTTCCCCATTAATTACCCTGAGCGATATCATTATTACCTTCCAATGGATGCAGTTTTTTTCTTAACAATCTATGATGAATGGGGACGAAGGAAACAGGATTATTTCAACTCATTGGGTTTACAGGTGCATATTTTGCGCAATGTTCCCTCCGAAGAAAAGGGCATCAGCGCTTCCGAAATCCGTTCACTAATAATCAAGGATCTCGCCTGGGAACATCTGGTTCCACCAAACACAGTCCCCCTGCTTAAACAATGGAAAGTTCCGGCACGACTAAAGGGCTTAAAATAAATCTGGCTTAATCCCTCATCACAGTAATCTGTCTTCAAATGATGAGAGATATCTCTTTTTTACCTTTTTACTCTGGATTGGCAGTTGGTGCTTATCAATCATCGTTCAAACCGAATAAAAAAAGTCTACCATACATTCAGCAAACCATTATCCGGTACTGAAAGCTTTATTGTCCCATCAATCAGTGTATTTGAGGTATTCAAGGTAGTGCTTACTCCTCAATGTAATTTTCAAACTAAATGGGATTCTTCCCAGTTCCATGGTCAGTCCTTCACTATGTCCCATCCATTAGTGAGGCATTTGGCTACTATGATGTCTGATCGATTACCATCCCGGTTTCCCAAAATGATACAACCTGCTTGACAGGACATTCAGGGACGTTGCTCCCGACTGCCAACTCTACTGCCTGTTGGTCAGATCTCCTCGGATAAGGATATAAACGTTCATCACACAACCGTATCATTTTCTGTACCTATGCCAGATCACCGGGGTTCACTATGTTTGGCTAACACACCTCCAGACTCAGCCTCATATGATACTTCTGTTCGTCGAATCATGATTTTGCTCCAAGCTTCCTTCAGATATCTCCTCACGAATTTGCTCTTGCCTTTCGCCAGTAGTTCACGTTAAAGTCACTGTAAACAACAACAGTGATCTTTCTAAAGAGGAATTTCACCTTATAAGCTTATACCCATGCCGGACGTACCAAATTTTACACCAGACCGAAATCCGTTGCCACAGTGCGTAAGTATTGTACTCTTGGTGACAACATCTTAAACAACGGTCGATGAAAAAGGTGTTAGTTACTCCAAAATATCCACAATTAGACTTTTCTCTTTTATGAAAATATCTGTTTTTGAATCATGTATTTGTGGTAGCGGAAAAAAGTTGATTGATTGTTGCTTCAAGAAAAAGGATACATGTCCTCCTTCTCCAAAAACTGGATTTTCTCATTTTTCCACAGTATAGAAGAGCTGATGCGTGGTGAACCAAATCGAGCATTATCCAGAACAATTACACACTTCAGTAGTTCTCAACGAGTTACCCAAGTTGTCATAGTTCAAGCTTTACCTGAAACAGTAAAGCCAACTATTGAGTCAATAAATCCAGAAATACTGGCTATTATTGCTGCAAAAATGCAACTATTTGATATCGTGACCAATGATATTATACTGATGGGGAAAGAAGATTACTTTTCATACAAAGAAGATGATGAAGCATGGAAAATCCTACAAAAAGTTTTGAAACCAAGGTTGGATTTCCTAGGTATTACGGAATAAATTAATCTATCCTGATGTTGAACAAGCCCGGTGAGGTTCACTTTAATATCAGGAAATATCGTTTTATATATGAGCTCTTTATTGGAAAACAACCTGTTGCTGTTGGCAATTGTTGTCGTTTTTACTGTCGGAATCCTTGAGATCATTGTTGGCTTTATATTGGTTAAAAAACAGAAAAAGATCACTAACGAAATCATTGAATTCTCAGAAAAGAGTAAACATGCTCAATCCTTAATGGAAACGGAGCAAATTATGGGAAAAAAGCCTGCCATTGATGAAGAAAACAATGGGACCCAAAAAACTGAAGATGAGTCAGATCTGTCCGAAATAACGTCCGCACAGGAAAAAGCTGCAAAAATTGCTGAAAAATTAAAGGAATCATCAACTCCCAAAATGCCGATAGACGATCTGTTGCTGGAGGAGTTGGAACAAAGGCTTCAGTTTATTGAAAAGGATTTAAAGGAAAATTGCGTGCGGAACCAGGATGCGAAAAACGCATTGCAGGCATTTGACAATGAGAATTATGAAATGGCCATCAATTATTTCAGTTCGCGGCGTCAAGAAGAACAGGAAACAGAGCAGCGATTGGCAATAACTGCTTATAAGTTGGGGAATGCCTATTTTCTGAACCTGGATTTCAAGTCTGCCTTAATCTCCTTTCAACAAGCTTCACGCCTCGACCCGGAAAATACTATCTATTTAAACGATATTGGATTTACCTGTTATATTCTGGCCCAATATAAAAAAGCGGCAAAATATTTTAAACAAGCATTGGATAATGATCTGGCAGCTTTTGGTCCCGATCATTCTAAAATTGCCGTTAAGTGGAACAACCTGGGATTGGCCTGGAAAGCACTGGGGAAATACAAACGAGCTGCCAGTTTTTTTGATAAAGCCTTAAAAAGTGATCTGAAGAATTTTAGTGAGACACATCCCAGGGTAGCATCCCGGTTGAATAACCTGGGAAGTGTTTGGAAAGAGATGGGGGAATTTAAAAAGGCCATGGGTTTTTACGAAAAGGCACTGGACAGCAGCCGGAAAACATTTGGCCTGGAACATCCTGAAGCGGCTGATGTGCTGAACAACCTGGGGAGTGTCTGGTTGGAACTGGGTGAACATGAAAAAGCAATTGACTATTATACTAAAGCATTGAACAACCAAAAAAAATTGTACGGAGAAACACATCCAAATATTGCCAATAGCTGGAATAATTTTGGATTGGTTCACAAAGCCCAAGGTAACCATGAAAAGGCCATTGAGTTATTTGAAAAAGCCACCGATATTTATATTAAAACATACGGAGAGGAACATCCAAAAGTTGCGATGGGATGGAATAACCTGGGAAGTGTTTGGAAGGAGCTGAATAACCCTCAAAAAGCGATTTTTTATTTTGAAAGTGCATTAAAAAGCGACCTGAAAACCTATGGAGATGAACATCCTGAAGTTGCCATAAACTGGAATAATCTGGCAGCAACCTGGAGATCACTTAAGGAATATGAAAAAGCGGTTGAATTTTCCGAAAAAGCCCTCAGCAGCAATTTAAAAACATATGGTAACGATCACCCGATCATTGCAATTGGTCAAAACAACCTGGGAAGCATCTGGGAAGCCATGGGTGAGAAGAAAAAAGCTAAAGAATACTACCAGCAAGCTTATCAAATTTTGCTTAAGAAATTCGGCAAAAATCATCCAAACACAAAAATCGTCAGGGAAAATCTGGAATCACTTCCATACTAACAGTTCGTTAAAAATGACTTCACATAATTTGTTTACGATAGTCTCAAAAACAATGACCATTTTTTCCCTCGAGAATGTGAACTGATTATTTAGTTGCCCCCAAAATAAGGTATCCTCATATGAAAAAACTGTTATTTAAAATCTTTATATTAACAGTAATGCTATTGGGACTCCCCATGCTTGGCATCGTTTTGGCCGATTTACCTGTCAGGCAATATCTTGAATTTCCCCCTGATACAATATATGTAACAAAAGCACCTTTTTCCTGGATCGCTTTTATCCTGTTTGCCGTAGGCATTTTAGCCACTGTGGGGCCATTACTGATTATCTGTCTGAAAACATTTATCATATCAAAGCAAAAAGCACCTAAAAAGGCCTTCCCATTGTGGGGATGGGCAGCGGCTTTTTTCGGTTTCTTAATTTGGTTTTTGGCCTGGAACCGTTTTGAGTGTTTTTCTTCGTGTCAGCCTCATACTTTTGTTCCGTTATGGCTTTGTTATATAGTGGTGGTGAATGCCTTGACCTACAAAAATACAGGTAAATGCATGCTAGTTCATCGCCCCCGGTATTTTACTTTGCTATTCCCAATTAGTGCCGGTTTTTGGTGGTTCTTTGAATATTTAAACCGATTTGTACAGAACTGGTATTATACTGGTTCCCAATATGGCGCATTGATGTATTTTTACTTGTCTACCCTGGCATTTTCAACTGTTTTACCGGCAGTTCTTGGCACACGTGACTGGCTAATGAGTACTGCCTGGGTTCAGCAGGGATTTAATCATCTGCCGTCGTTTAGCAGTTTGCGGACAAAACCATTAGCCTTTATAGCCATTTTTGTATGGGGTAGCGGACTGACTTTTATCGGTGTTTTTCCCGATTATTTGTTTCCCCTTTTATGGCTATCTCCCTTGGTTATCATTGTGTCTCTTCATGTGTTGATGGGGGAAAAACATGTATTCAGTGATATTGCCGTTAAAAATTGGCGGATTGTAATCTCATCCATGATTGCTGCTTTTATTTGCGGTATATTTTGGGAAACCTGGAATTTTTACAGCCTTATTAAGTGGGAATATAGTATCCCTTTTGTGCATGGATTTAAAATCTTTGAAATGCCTGTTTTAGGTTATGTCGGCTATCTGCCCTTTGGATTGGAATGTGCGACAATTGGTTTATGGCTGGAAAAAGCCTTTATACTGGACTCTAAGAAATCAGCCAACAATCTTCCAGTAGGTTTTTAGGATGACTTGATTATTCATGCTGTCGAATTTCAGATACTCAAATCTGCTGATCAATCTGTCATGGGTTGTTGATCATAAGATATAATTCCTAAAGATTCGATGCGTACATCCTGGGAGATTTCATTGTGAGAAATAATGACCAAACCCGGGATACTTCGTTCGGTTAGCCGTTTCAGATGGGGGCGAACCATTGGGGAACAGAGGATTAATGGTTGATAATTAAACATGGAAAATGCTTCGATGCCGTTTTCGATAGCGGTAATTATTGCCTGCCCGATTTCGGGATTGATTCCCAGGTAGGGGCCTTGCCCACTATCCTGTATGGCTTCGGCAATCTGATTTTCCATTATTTGATCCAGCGTCATCACCGGAATAGTTCCTTCATCGGTTTGATACTGACGAGAAATATTTCTGGCCAAAGCTTCCCGCACATGCTCAACAAGAACGTCAGGTATTTTAGCATATTGGGCCATATCGGCCAAGGTTTCCAGAATAGTGTTCATATCCCGTATGGAAACATTTTCCCTCAACAATCCCTGCAATACTCTTTGCACAGTCCCAAGTCCCAATAATTCAGGAACAAGTTCTTCTACAATTTTCGGTTCATTTTCAGCCACTTTATCAAGCAATTTTTGAACATCCTGCCTGCCTAGAAATTCCGGTGATTGAGATTTTATAATTTCAGTCAGATGGGTTGAGATAACAGTGGGAATGTCAACAACAGTATATCCTGCAATCTGGGCTCGTTCCCGGTCGTCTTCGGAAATCCAAATGGCCGGCAAACCAAAGGCCGGTTCTACAGTTTCCAGTCCGTCTATATGCTCATCAACATCACCGGCTTTCATAGCCAGGTAATGGTCCATCACCATTTCACCTTTCCCGACCTCAATACCTTTTATAATAATACTATATGCTCCGGGTTCCAGTTGAAGATTATCTTTAATATGTACCGGTGGCACAACAAATCCCATGTCCAAAGCAATTTGACGACGAATGGCCTTCACCCGTTCCAGCAATTCACCATCCTGCTCGGGGTCTACTAATGGAATCAGGGCATATCCCAGCTCTAACCCCAAAGTATCAATGGGTAATAGATCGACAATCTCTTCCTTGGCCTCTTCCAGGGCCACCGCTTCTTTTTGTTCCTCTTCGACCAGCATCATCCTGGCCATTTCTTTATTCTTTTCCGCCCCCCGCCAAGCAAGAATGGCTAACAAAAACGCCATAATGATAAAGGTCGGCTTGGGCATTCCGGGAATCAGGGAAAATACAAACAGTGTAAAAGATGCTAGCCCGATGGCCACGGGATTACCCAATATCTGGATACTTAAATCAGCCCCAAGCCGATTCTGTGCTCCGGCCTTACTGATGACGATAGCAGCAGCGGTGGAGATAATGAGAGCCGGAATCTGACTAACCAAACCGTCACCTATTGTTAAAGAGGTAAAACTCTGAGCAGCTGAACCAATATCCATGCCGTAAAAAAGGACGCCGATGATCAGTCCACCGATAATATTGATACAGGTGATTACTAATCCTGCAATGGCATCCCCGCGAACAAATTTACTGGCTCCATCCATGGCACCAAAAAAATCTGACTCCTGCTGAATCTCGGTACGGCGACTCTGGGCAACCTGCTCATCGATGGTCCCGGCATTTAAATCAGCATCAATGGCCATCTGCTTCCCTGGCATGGCATCCAGGGTAAACCTGGCTGCAACTTCGGCAATACGACCTGCACCTTTAGTAATAACAATAAAATTGATTAAAACGAAGATCAGAAAGATAACAATCCCAATAAAATAATTGCCACCCACCACAAATCCGCCAAACGCCTCTATAACACTACCGGCAGCCGAAAGCCCCTGCTTTCCGTTAGTGAGGATTAACCGGGTGGAAGCAACATTCAAAGAGAGCCGAAAAATAGTTGTAACCAGCAAAACACTGGGAAAAATGGAAAAATCAAGGGGTCTCACCGAGTATAGGGCGACAAAAAGGATCAGTACCGAAAACATTATATTCAATGCAAACAATATATCCATTAAAAACGGTGGTAATGGGAGAACCATCACTCCCAAAACACCAATTAAACCAATGGCTAATGAAACGTCTGCATTAAACAATCTGGATTTCGGTTGCGCGCCCGCAATTGCCGTCATTGATACTGCTCCGACTCTTCCTTTTATAAAAAAACCCCAATAATTCGGTAGGTATGTTGGTCTAAGATTGGATTATACAAAGAAATGCAGTAAAAATACCAGGATCAGAAATATAAGTTTTTTATCTTCGCTTTTTTTTCGTTTTATAAACAAAAGCAAGAATTTCGGCCACTGCCTTGTAAAATTCTTCAGGAACATCGTCACCGATTTCAACTTGAAAATAAAGTGCCCTGGCCACACCGGGATGATGATACACAATGACATTATTTTGTCCGGCGATTTCAATCATCCTCAAAGCCAGAAAATCCATTCCTTTAGCAATCACCTGAGGTGCTTGCATATAATCTCGGTCATATTTTAAAGCGATAGCAAAATGGGTGGGATTGCTGATAACCACATCGGAGTTGGGAATTTCCTGCATCATCCGGGCTTGGCTTAACTGCTGCTGGACCTGACGAATTCTGGCTTTTAAAGTGGGATCACCTTCGGTCTGTTTATGCTCCTCCTTCACTTCCTGTTTGGACATTTTTAATTTCTGCTCTAGATTCCAACGCTGGAACAAATAATCAAAAATGGCCAGAATAATAAAAGCCAGAAAAATTCTGAAAACAAAACTGCCGATAATAGATGCAGTACGATCAATTAAATTTCTTGAATCTACATCAACTAGATTGATAATCTCCTCAAGACTGATGGAAAAGGTGTAATAACCGATATATCCGATAACACTCAATTTAAAAAGGGATTTTAGCAACTCACTGATCGCCTGTTTGGAAAAAATCCTGCCAAAACCTTTTAAAGGACTGATCTTTTCCAGCTTCGGTATCATCGGTTTACCAGTCAGATTAATCCCTACTTGGGCAATACTTGCCATGACACCTACAACGATGGCTGCCAGAAAAAACGGGACAATCACTACCACTGTATCCCTCATATAACTTTGAGAAATTTCTTCCAGTAAAGGAATGCTTATTTCGGACATGGACATGTTTTGAAAAGCATGTCTGAAGGAATCGCCAAATGCATTCATCATCATGGAGCCCAGGAAATAAAAAATAAGCAGAAAACTTCCAAGCAGGGCTACGGCCGAGACCTCCCTGCTGAAAGCAACTTGCCCCTCTTTTCTGGCATCTTCTCGTCTTTTCTGCGACGGAGTTTCTGTTTTTTCTTCTGTTGATCCTTCGGCCATATATTTGAAATAAAATTAAAATGCCTGAACTTATTAAGATGAATCCACACAAAAATCAGGATATCTGGCCATGATTTATCTGGCCATTATATTTATCAATTCAAGGATTTGTTCACCGGAGTTATTAAAAAGCTTCGAAATTGCTTTAACCAGTTGAGGCATCCCAAAAATCAACAAGAGTAATCCTAATCCTATGGTAAATGGAAAGCCGACAATAAAAACATTCATCTGTGGAATGCTGCGTGCCATAAATCCCATAATAACATTGGCCAATAACAAAGAAACAATTAACGGAGCCCCTAGTTTTAAACCTATGATTACCAAATCCCCCATGATTCGAAGTAAAAAATCGATCTTATTGGGGGTAAATAAAAAACCGCCAATGGGGATTTCTTGATAACTAACTGTAATAACTTCAAAAAATATATGATGCCCATCCAATACCACAAATAACAATAACGCCAGTAGTCCTTCGAACGACGCAATAATTGATACCTGAACGTCTGTTTGAGGATCAACAACGTTGGCTATACTCAACCCCATTTGAAAACCGACCACAGTACCTGCAAAATCAACTGCTGCGAACATGATGCGTGGTACTACTCCTAACAGTAAACCAATCATCAGTTCCTTAAGTGTTAGAAGGAAAAAATCACCAGCATCCAATTGGTTAAGGGGAATTTTGGTTTCAGGTAATACGCTGAATAAAATGAGGGAACAGATGATGGTCATGTAGACACGAACAACCCGTGGTACATTATCGGAACTCAAAACGGGAGCTGTGACGAATAATCCGGAAATGCGGATGGCAATAAGAAGCAGATGGTAGTAGGAATCTGGACTGAAGTTCAGGATGTTAGCCATATGGACGCTTCATCGGAAATGATTCCAACCTTCAGGTTTTTATAACTCACCGCTATCCGAACCGGAAAAACTACTGGAAGTTTCTGGAATCCGGCCGATACCTTTTAGGCGTTCCTCTTCGTTTTTGCATTCAATACATAATTTGGTAAACGGTAATGCCATTAGCCTTTTTTTACTGATTTTTTCACCGCAATCCTCGCAAATACCGTAGGATTTTTTTTCAATACTATCCAATGCGTGTCTGATTTGAGTGAGCTTTTGCTGATCACGTTCGCAAAGTAACTGATAAAGCTCTCTATTCCGGTCTTCGTTGGCGTGATCAATATCGTCACCGATATCACCAGATATTGCGCTTTTAGTTTTATCTCTTTCTTGTTCGATATCGTTGATAATGGTATTTTGCATATCCAACAATTTTTCTTTTATTTCTTCCATTGTTTCAAGCAGATAGTAAGAGTTTTTTTAATAAGCCGGGGTTTTAGACCGCACTTGAATTAGAAATCAGTTAGTTTTGTAATGTGTCAAAGCTGAAATATTATACACTTTCGTCTATTTTTTTCAACCATTTTTATACAACTTTTTTGTCCTACTATATTATTTTCTTAATTCGATCCATTGTAGCAATCGAGAATTGCAGCAAATGATCTGCAATCACCATATTTAACATAGCTTCGATAATCGGCACAGCCCTAGGTAACACGCAAGGATCATGCCGACCTCCGGCTTTAAACTCAACTTCTTCCAAATAACGGGAAACCGTCTTTTGATTACAGCGAATGGTAGCTGTTGGTTTGAATGAAATGCTGCCATAAATCTGCTCACCATTGCTGATTCCTCCCAGCATTCCACCGGCTCGATTGGTTTCTGTGCCCACTTTGTTATTTTCTTTTAATACAAACAAATCATTGTGTTCTTCACCAGTCATCTCTACAGCACGGTCGCCAATGCCAAAGTTGATACTTCGGGTCGCTGGTATGGACATGCATGCCTTGGCCAGATCTGCTGTTAATTTATCAAATACCGGTGCCCCCAATCCGGCGGGACAATTGTCTATGCGAAAATGGATTCTGCCGCCCAAGCTATTACCTTTTTCTTTAGCCTGCATGATACGTTGAACCATTTTATCCGCCGCCTGTTGATCGGGGCAACGCACAATATTCGCTTCAACTGTTTCGGATGACACATCCTGCATATCGATATCGGCTTGAATATCATGAATCTGCTCTACCCAAGCCAGGGTCTCCAGGTTGATTAGTTCTTTCAACATTTTTCCGGCAATAGCACCGGCTGCAACCCTGGCTACCGTTTCCCTGGCACTTGCTCGTCCACCGCCTCGCCAATCTCGCAACGAAAACCTGGCGTCATAAGTAAAATCAGCGTGTCCGGGTCGATATAAATCCTTCAGATCATCATAGGCTGACGATTTGGCGTCTTTATTAAAAATCAAAAGACTAATAGGAGTTCCCAATGTAACCCCTTCAAAAACACCCGATAATATCTGAACTTGATCGGATTCCGCCCTATTGGTGGTTATTTTACTCTGTCCGGGTTTCCTTCGATCCAATTGTTCTTGAATTTCAATTTCAGAAATAGCCAAACCGGCAGGACAACCATCTATCACAGCTCCCAATGCTTTACCGTGGCTTTCTCCAAAGGTGGTTACCCGAAATAAACTTCCAAATGTATTCCCCATCTGTTGTCACGTATTATTAGTTTGTTCTCTTAAGGCAAATACTGATAAAAGGCGATGTTTTATCTGAGAATAATAGGCAGGATATCCATCGATATGCAAAACAAAACGAGGCTAAAGCCGATATATTCCCTGTATTATATAAGGTTAAAATTTTACCCATTTATTGTTGATCAATAATTCGAACGGTTTATATTGTTGTTTATAGCTCATGGATTGACACTCTTTAACCAAGAAACCCATATGTAAGTAAGGTTTATGCAGAATATCGGCCAGTTCGATCTCCTTTAAGACGGAAAAAACGCCCAACCTTCTTTTTTCTTCATCAGGATCAAAAGCAAAATAGACACTGCTTAGTGACGTTGGTAGAACATCTATCCAGCCAATACCCACCAATTGGGATTGATAGTAATACCTCATCATTATAGTTTCCACAGCAGAATTCACCAAAAAATCTCTAAAATTCCGCTCGGTTGTCTGACTACCGTGTCTTTCGCTGGTATATTTACGATACAATTCATAGCTCTCCTGATCAAATTTCACAGGATTCCACGTCACTGATATATCACTATTTTTTTTCCAGGTTCTCCTTTGGGATTTTGACATCTTAAAATCATCAACATTCACACGAATTGAGACACATTCGTTACAACCGGGACAGTTGTTTTTATAAAAAAACCTGCCACTTCGCCGAAATCCCATGGTAATAAGCGATTCATATATATTACCTTCTAAATTATCGGCTTTAAAGGTGTAACTAAACCATTGACGATTTTCCAGATACGGGCAATTACCGTTATTAGCTTCAAAAAGCTCAAGATCCATATAAACCGACTTAACGAAAAAGAACCTGTGTTTCTATATTTCAGAGCCAAAATAGTATTGGTAAAACGGCCGATAATGATGCCTAATATTTAGAGACGATAGGCTCTTATTTTGAATTCCGTGGACTTGAATACAGGGAACAACTCCAATTAATTCAATCGTTTTATTTAAATTACTATTGTCTTTACTTCTAAGCTATGATAAGCAGACAAAGGATTTAGATTATAAGTCACTCCCCCAAAAGCTGCATAGCTAGTATATTATATTATTGATAAGGAAAAATGGATATAGAAAACTTGATATGCTATCGCTTCCTTATCACACCGATGGTTTGCTTTTTTTACTACACTAATCCATTCATCAATATGGATAAATGTCCTTTTATTTCTGATAATTCTGGTGTTTTTCCTCGGCATTGTTTTATACTCATCAAAAATCAACAAGCCATAAGCTTAATAAAACTTGAAGGCAATTGGCAAGGCTCTTTGCATACTTTGGTGGAATTTTTTGATCTTTAATAAATAACAGCTCTATGGAGGATAATATGGCAGATAGTATTGCCCAACAAGTGATAAAGTTTCTCGAAAAAAATCCAAACATCGACAATGCGAAACTCTATGCAAAATTTCCCAATGTCAGAGAAAACACGTTGCGTAATTATAAATCCAAATTTAAAAAAACCCAGGAAAAAAAACCAGCCCAAAAGAACAAACCTGTTCCCCCAAAAAACGCCCCAAAATCCTCTCCTAAAACGACAGCTTCCTCACTTCGAAGCAAGGTATTTGACTTTTTTAGACAAAATCCCAAGGCAAGCAACCAGAAGCTTTACGAAGAATTCTCAGAATTCTCAAAAAATAAGTTAAGACATTACAAGGCCAGCTTTTTCAAAACCATTGAATCCGCCTCAGCAAAATCTCAAACCTTGAACAGATCTTCAGTCAAAAAGGTTCTTAAAAAGAAAACGTCCAGTATTGAAGAGCTGGAAAAACGCATTTATGATCTGGAGAAACAGGTTAAAATCTTGTCAAAAGCAACAGGGCTGTCTCCCAGTAACGCAAAAATAATAAAATCAACTATTGCTGAAAAAGCGGAGACAATCGAAAAACGTTTCTCTGAGTTGGAAGAAAATCTGAGCAGCTTTATTTCGGACAAACGAAAAAAGATGCGGGATGAGATGTCAAATCTGGATGACCTGCAACAAGTTGTGACTGAAAAGATTTCAACTTTTTTAGCCAACATAAAAGGTAAAAAATAATCTCTCTAGACCCAATATTCCCCTACTAAATATAAGCAATCAGCCTCAAGCGTTTCTCATTGGATTGGTTGCTTAAAAAACTTATCTTGCATACAAAATCCCTCAAAAGCCATATATCTGAATCAATTCCTCCAAAAGAATTATTTTTATTTATTTATCAGAGGGTGTGAAAAACAACATCAGATTATAATAGCCGTTATTCAAGCATAAAAAATATAAATCAGGGCAATCAATGGAATGTCAAAACAGCTGTCATCCTGAGAAGTTTGCTACGAAGGCTCTCTCAAGGCTAAAAGCAAATGACGTCATTAACATTGTAGTAGTTTTTGTGTAAAAAACCTTGCCGATTTAATAAAGAATCCCCTTAAAGCCAGTGAGATTCTTCATGTCGCTACCACTCCCCTCAAAATAAAATGCTGTTGAATTAAGCTAATCCGGTTCAAACCTCGCAATTTAACCTGAGATATATTTTACTGTTTTGCCCATTAAAATAGAAACAGCTATAAAATCCAAGGCTTAATTCAACAGCATTGCTTTCAGAATGATATTTATTTTCATGCATTTATCCAGAAATATGAGGGATGACCTATTGCGAACCTTAGCACAAGCTGGTAAAATTCCTGATATTAGTAATTACGCATTTATTTTGATTCCACATCCTATCATTCAATCCCAGTTTACCTGATATTTTATAGTGAATCTTACTCTATTGTTTTGGACAATTTGCGGCATATATTTTACTGCTTGGATAATTTGTTGTATCTCTTTTTTCAGTAACAATAAGTATGGGCAGCTATGGGGAGAACGATTACTAATTCTAGGACTGGGCATCCAAGTATTGTTCATTGTTACCGGCGCCCTAAAATTGGGAAATTTTCTTTTTGATTCCTTATCGGGACTATTCCTCTTCTTGTCGTTTTTTACTATCCTGATATTTATTATTTTGAATTTTAGCTTTCCAAACCAGATATTTAAGATTATATTCCCACCACTTTCAATCTTTTTTTTGATCCTCTCCATCACTATTTCTAATAAGGAAATTATAGCCAAAGGCATTCTGGATAAATCACCAATATTCGGAAAATTCATGCTTTACACGCATGCTACCTGTGCTATGTTAGGGTACTTGCTTTTCGGAGTGGCCTGCTTGACATCCATGTTTTTTTTATACCAAGAGCGGAAAATTAAAAGCAAAACTCTTATATTGCAAGATGTAAGGGTTCCCAGTTTGGGATTTTTAGATGCTTTGAACTACAAGGTGATCACCGTAGGTTTTTTATTGCTGACAGTGGGGCTTTTATTTGGGATCAACATGAAGCTGATATCGTCTGGCGGACATTCAGGTGTGACATTACGACAAATCCTACCAATAACGACTTGGTTAATTTACGCTTTATTTTTAATCGACAGGTTTATTAACGGCCTCCGGGGAAAAATCACTTCATTGTGGGCCATTGCAGGATTTTGTACAGCAGTGGCATCATTTACATACGAGGTGTATCATCTCATTCAGAGAACATGATACAGCATCACATATTCTCCCATTCCATTTCCGAATTAACATATACACCGCTCTTCCCACCGATTTTTTTATACAGCCCGGTTTTCAGGATTTTAATGCCTTTATCCACAGCCTTACACATATCATAGAAGGCCAATCCCGCCATGGTAACCGCCACCAGCGCTTCCATCTCAATTCCGGTTTTGGCTGTGGTTTTGACCTGGCTCTGAATTCTGACCTCCCCTTGTTATTTAAAAAATAACATCTCGATGCCAACATAATCGACAGGTAAGGGGTGGCACATGGGAATGAGATTGCCTGTTTGTTTAGCGGCTAAAATACCGGCTGTTTTCGCCACTGTAAAGGCGTCTCCCTTTTCCAGTTGACCGGTTGACAATATATCAACCAACTTTGGAGAAATTTTCAGTCGACTGCGAGCAATAGCTTCCCTGATGGTTTCGGATTTTGGGCTGACATCCACCATTTTTGCTTTCCCATCTTCATCAAAATGACTGAGTTTGTTTTCCATTGGTTTATATTTTGTTGACGTTTCGCTATAAGTATCTCGACGATAAAATCAAAAGGAACCATAGATCTCACAGATGAAACAGAATTTTGTAATCGAAATAGCCAGAACCTTCATTGTTTTCGAAAAACAACGGATAAGAATATTTTGTTACGGATTTAAATTCAGCACATCAATAGAGATGGGATTTATATCATCCCTTAGAAAACTCAGCGCCTGATTTTGTTTTCGTGTCCAGTTATTTAATACTTTTCGATTGCTGGAAGATTCAGGGAATGAAATCATTGTTTCGGAATGGGAATTGTTGTGTTTAGAAAAATCACTAATTTTAAAAGCTCCTTCAAAATACTCCTGAAAAACCAGTTCAAGATCTTCCTTTATTTGCCCGATGATGTTTTTTTGATCGGTTTTTTTATAATACCGCCAGTAGGGGATTGAGTTTTTCATGATCTTTCGCAAAGGCACGTTGTCATTTCCCTGCAACCAGCACTGATTAATATGAAAGAATATGTTCTGGTAAAACAGAGATTTGGTCATTCCTTCATTGATAGTTGGAAAATTAGCCGGTAAAAAATCCGGAATCATATCGGCGTCAACACTTTGACGGGATAATCGGTATTCCAACCTGGGATTGTTAAAATTTCCTCGGACAAACTGTATCTCTTCTGCATTCAGCACCATTAAACTGGATTTTTTACCCAGTTCGTCCAATAATGCAGTGACATGCGCCTCGCATTTTTCACATGTTATAAAAATTAATTGATAGTTGATAACCAAAGAGGCACGATGCATTTCTTTTTCGTCCAATAGATTTCGATGTCTCAGCTGTTTTACATGATTTCGCTTGACAGTACTGTCCAATGGGACAAAAACGATATTGTCCTCTTTATTTGTGACCAAAATTACAAAATATCCCATCTGTTTATCACCGGGATAACGTAAACGTAGAAAAGCCCCCCATCCTTTTTTCCTTGGAAAAATGGCATCGGATTGAAAACCTACCTGGTGTAACACCCAGTTTGCCATACGGGATCTGGAACATGAATATTCAAGCATCACTAGGCCCACATTTAATTGATATTATAGATATTTGATCAGAAGTTTATATAATAGTATTTTCTATATCCGCTTCCACATGAGTTCTTAAAAAGAACTCCACAGAATCCAATAAAGGTATTGAATCTCCAGTTTTTAGATAGGCTCTGATAACTGAATCGGAGATTTCAAACTCAATCTGACGCATGGTGTTCACTTCAGTTGATTTTATACTCCACAATTTTCGTGAGATCCTCTCAGAAATTCCGAACAGATTGATGGTTTTATCACCACAAGTCAAAAACCGGATAATACCATCCAGTTTTTCTACTGGTCGCTTGAGTCGATATTCAACATAGTTACCATTAAGCTCCATATAACCATTTAACTGGGTTTCGTCCCAACCAATTACATAATTTTCCATCAAGTTTTGGTATTTATTTCTTAGTATAGTAAAAATTCTGTTGGCGATTTCCATAAAACTGGATAGTCTGCACGAATCCACCTGAATAGTCCCTTTCTGATGAAAAGAAATGATGCCTTGACTGCCGTCGGTGATATGGCCGGCGATAGCGCTGATGTTAAAGTACGATCTGTTTGATCGAATAAAATCCAAAAATCCCTGATGGGCCGGCTCTCCCTTTAATACACCCTGAACAACTACAGGCTCCAAAAACATGGACGAAAGTTGTTCAAATTTATATTCAATCCGGACAATTTGTTCAATATAAAACGCTGTCTGCTCTAATATATCCGATCCTAAAAAACAGGCATGAAGTTGCCCGCAATTCATCAACTTCTGGTTTAGTCGCTGACAACTTTTGGGATCACCAAAATAATAAACAACCGTCAGATAATTATCCCGCAGATCCATAATCGCTTGCACCATGCGAGTTTCTTTTCCATTCTTGTATTCAAAAACAGCAAACATCGAATCATCATCCAATTCAAACTCGACATCCAATTCTGAAGAAATGTCCATCAAAAAAAGATTACGCTGATCCCAATCACCCAGATCTCGGTATTCATCGGTAAAATTTTTTATAAAAAACTGGATCGAATGATTGTTACCACCGGATTGAAAGAACGAAAAATCCTCATCCAAAGTACATTCCAACCCGATCAGTTTTCGAATGCGATCTGTTAAGCCAAAGATGAATGCCATAAGTCAAGAAGTAATTATCTGAAATTAAAGATGTTTTATTGAGCATAAAACATCACCAACAACCTATACAATCTATCATTGAATAAGCTATTTGGATATCTGAAAATTGAGTCTAACGGAACTGAAAGAACAGTCCAGTAAATTATTTACCGGCAATTTGACCGACTCGTTTCTATTTAATCAAATCAGTGTTCCGATTTGGCCAAGATTAGTAGTTAATGCACTGGATAAAATGAACGCGATAGCAGCCAACACCAGCGAAGAAAAATCGATTTTCGAGCGAGGCATTAATCTTTGGATGGGCGTTATCAGGGGATCAATCAAAAACCAGATGGCACGAACAATGGGATTATTCAATGGTGGATTGACCAAGGTGAAAATAAACCAAATAATTGACAGTAAAAAAATAAACCAGGCAATACTGGCCATTAGTTGAAGGCCGCCAATCAATAAGTACCTGCCAATGTTTTCAAGAGTAAGAATACCATTCATATACAAAGCATTCCTACCAATACTCTCAAATCTGGCAACACCTTCAAAATTCTCTATAAAATAGGCCCCGGTACTTCGAACAATGCCCGGTATTACCAACTCTCCGAAACCAACAATCAATAAAGCAGTAATGGGAGCAAAAGCGATAACATTCCTTGGGAGTTTCCTTCCAACCCAGTTCCACATAGGAATAGTGACTCGATTAATGGCTGAAACAATAGGATTGTTGGGATCAGCCTGTATCCAACTCAATAAAAAGGCTGCGATATGAATATAAAAATAGAATTTAAGACCCCATTGCACAACAATGGAAAATAATACAATCTGATTAAGCATATGACTCATACGGTTTACAGGCGGCATAATCATGCCACCAGGGATTATTAGAATAAATAGTAAGGCAGGAAGGGAGAGTGCGTGATGAAGCGACTAAACAGTCTATTCAAATTCACCGGTTGCCGGAGGCACATATATCTTTTTTGTCACTTTAATGGCTTGGTTTCCTTTATAGCTGCCCTGGAATCCATGAAATTTGCAAACACCCTCAACCTTAACTTCCAGAGGTTGATTGACCTCCTGATCCAAAGGGATGATATCCCCCACCTGCAATTTTAGGAAGTCACGAACCGTCAATTCAGAATCACCAAGCTCTACCAACAAATTAACAAAGGCTTCCTGGATGTTTTCCCTGAAACGGTTTCCCCAAACAGTATCTTCTTCATTTTGATCCGCCTGAAAACCGGAATCAAGTTTACTTCTAATGGGTTCAATCATTGAGTAGGGGACACAAATGGTTAATGTCATTGGGGCTTTTCCCATTTCCACATCAAATGTGATAACAACCACTACTTCACTTTGGGGAACAATAGCCACAAACTGCGGATTTATCTCGGTTCTGGTATATGTAATCTGAACCGGGAAAACCGGTCTCCATGCGACTTGAAGATCCTCCAGGGCACTGATGACGGTTCGCTTAACCAGTTTCTGTTCAATAGCTGTAAAATCCCGACCTTCGGCCTTAACTTCGAGTTCTCCGGTCCCACCATACATGATATCGACCAGATTAAATACCAATCTTGTTTCCAAAACCATGATGGCATTTCCCCGAAGAGGATTCATTCTAAACAGATTTAATGACGAAGGCACAGGCAATGTTTTTAAGAATTCTCCAAATTTTATTAATTCCGTAGATCGAACACTAATATCTACCACCTTTCTCAAAGCTCCCGAAAGCGTTAATCGGAACATCCTGACAAAGCGGTCATGGATGATTTCCAAGGTCGGCATTCGCCCTCGAATAATACGGTCTTGACTGGTTAGATCATACGGAATTACGGCGTTGTCATCGATATCGGGCATATCGAATTCATCTTCCATATCCCCGCCTTCAATCCCTTTTAACAACGCATCAACTTCACTTTGAGAGAGTACCTGTGACATTTTTTACACCCTTCATTAAGTTACAAACGAATCTTACCATTAAAACGATCTGTCAAATACTGATCTTTTAAGATGGTATCCTTCGCCAATGGTTATTACCCTTGCAATTGAAGCCCGGATTAATCAATAATTCCAGATTGTTTTTGTTCCAAGTTATTTATTATTTCCTAACAAATGCAAGGGGAATTCCATATGGTCGGTATTTTCTAGCTCATTAATGAATGCCAAATCTCTTCGTCCACTTCATCGAAAAACTTACAACCAACTTTATACTTACCATTAAAATCCACCACTCGGGCAACTTCAAATTCAAAATCCAATACAGACATATCCTGTTCAATAGGATCCTTGATAGAAGCGGTTAGGGATTTCCCCACTTCAAACGGTCTGTTACTGATAAAGCTTAATCCGCCTGCCGAATAATCAAATAATGGGAAAACAATCTCTTTATCACCATCGATCAGAGCTATATTTCCGTTGGCAATATACCGTTTGTGTTTTCTTATTTTTGCATAATATTCTTCAGAAAATTCGTCGGTCTCTTCCAACTGGTCATTTTTTGCCGGTTCCAATTCAAATTCTTCACCGGATAAATCCTCCACTTGGTCGATATCCATGGATTCGCCCAAAGTAAAATTCGCATCCAGGCCTTCTTCGTCCAGAACTGTGATGATAACATTGGTTCTTTTCTTGATGTTAAGGGGTTCTATTAGATGTACTTTATTATTTTTGAATATGCCTTTTATAGAAAACATTGGAATCCTTCTTTCTGGTTGCCGGGTTTAGCATATATTTGTTTTAGCGTTTTTTTTTCAATTACTCATCTTGAAAACATACGTTTTTTTTCAATAAGCAAGAGGTTTCCCAAATTAAGCTGCCAAACATAATCATATGCGATTGTTTTAAACATATCATTTAGGGAGCAATTAAATCTACCCGTCAGAAAACTGCTGAACATGGATTTGTCAAAAAAAAAACAGTTACCGTTCTCATATAACAAACAAAAAGCGACTTCTGCAAATCTAATCGATTGTATCTTTTTTTGTCCAACAAATCCAATCAAATTCCGGGCCTAAATATTTCAAGTCCAGTTTTGTTAAAATCACTTTTAATTCCGTTCCAATACCGATTTGTTTTCTCCGTGTTTTTCCCCGCATTTTATGTTTTTTTTCATCCAATTCATATCTGTCGTCATAAATGCTATTCAACGATACAAATCCTTCAACATATGGGGAGTCTATTTCCACAAAAATCCCACTTTTAACAAATCCAATGGCCTTTGCCTTAAATATTTCACCAATCCTGCCAGCCATGAATTTCGTTTTTTCCAGTTTCACCATGGACCTTTCGGCACCTTCCGATTGTCTTTCCTTTTCCGAAACCGCAGCAGCCATGAATTCAGGAATTTTTAACATCTTACTGCCATTAAAATACGCTTTCAGTGCCCGGTGAACCATTAAGTCAGGATACCTGCGAATAGGCGAAGTAAAATGACAATAATGGGAAGCGGAAATACCAAAATGCCCTTTTCTTTGGATTTCATAAACAGCCAAAGACATAGATCTCAGCATAGCATGCTCAAGAAAATCCTTGTCCTTACTATCCTTAATTTTCTTCAGCACTTGGTTGTATTCACGTCCTGAATCCATATTCGAAACCTCCAGCCCGCATTGTCGGAGCAATTGTCGCAGCTCTTTGGTTTTATCCTGCAATGGCGGTGGATGATTTCGCCAAATGATGGGAATTTTATGTTTTGAACAAAAAACACCCACAGTTTCATTTGCCTCCAACATAAACTGCTCGATCAGTTTCATGGCTTTGGTTTGATATTTTTTGCCGATATTTATAATTCTGTTTTTATTATCAAATTCAAAACCGGTATCTGGTAAGTTAAAACTGATAAATCCTCTTTTCACTCGTTTTTTTTCCAGCCTTTCAGCAATTTCTCCATAAAGCGTCAACGCCCGGCTCAGATCAGGAAACGTTTTTTTTTGTGGAAGTGTTCCTGTTTCAAAAAAACTGTCAACCAAGGCATAAGTCAAGCGGCAGGTTATCTTGTTCAGGCTTGGGTATATTTTGGAATGGATGGTTCTTCCTGTTTGATCGATTAACATTTCACAGGTCAGGGTTTTCCGATTCACTCCTTCTTTCAAACTACATAGTCCATTGCTAAGGGCTTCGGGCAACATGGGATAAACCGTTCCAGGGAAATAGGTACTCACACCACGATTAAACGCCTCTTTGTCCAGATTCGATCCCATAGGAACATACTCCGCTACATCGGCAATGGATACCCAAACTCGATAGTGATCCCCTTCTTTTTCCGCATAAACAGCATCATCAAAATCCTTGGCATCATCACCATCAATGGTAACAAAAGGCAAATCTCGCAAGTCGAAACGTGAGTCACCCTTTTTATATCGAACGGATGTTGGCAGTGAAGAACATGCTTGAAGAATACTGTCGGAAAACCGGGTGGAGATCTTATTTTGGCGGAGGATTTCGCTGACCAGGGGATCTATGGATTGACAATTAACCGACTGGACTTTGGCTTTACCTTCCAGTTGATTTTTACTCTTAGTCTGTGAATATGAAGAAATATCCAACCACGCCTCGACCGGTAAGTGTTTAGCTGCGATTGAATTGGTTACCCTGAAGTTCTGTTTGAAGTGTGGACTTTCGGAGATAAATAATAATGGACCTTTTTTTTGAAAAACAACATTTCCTTTTATTTGCTTAATCCTACGATCAACAATTTCTGTGATAAAAACCGATTTCTGCCCACTTTTTTCCCGTGCAAACGAATAATTGACAACATCTCCATGAAGAATATTCCTCAATCCTTGTCTTCCCAATATATATTCGATTTTATCCTCAAAAGAATACACACAAAACTGACCTTTTTTGCACCACACCATTCCCCGAGGAATTTTCCGTTGCAATCCCCTTCCCGAGTTGGAACCATTCAATCGAAATTTCCCTCTCCTTTGTTCGGAAACGGTGGAAACCTGATCCTTCAAAAAATACCGATTGTTGTTCTTATAACATTGCTTCTGCTTTCCCATTTTGCGGAGGATTTTCCTCAGAAGTGTTTTCCTTTTTTTCTTCTGATCCATGACCGATAGCATCTCTTTGACAGTCAGACCCCTTCCCGAAATCGAATCCAGAATCCGATAAACGTTTTCCTCGGTTATTTTCATCGATTACGTTTTTTAGTAGGTATCTGAGACTTTTTGGACCGTTTTCTTTTTTCTCTTCTCTGGTAAAGCAACATAAACTCCTGTTTAAATTGACTAAATCTTTTGTTGTTTATAGACTGTCTAATTCGTTTCATCAATGATAGATAAAAGCTTACATTGTGAATAGAAGTGAGTATAGCCCCCAGAATTTCGTTGCTGGAAAACAAGTGATGGAGGTAAGCACGAGTGAATGTTTGGCAGGTATAACACTGGCAGTCGGTATCCACCGGGAATTTATCATTTTTAAATTCTTTGTTGGTGATGCGAATCTTTCCACAATTCGTGAACAAAGTACCGGACCGTGCATACTTGGTGGGGATAACACAATCCATCATATCGATGCCACGCTCCACTGCTTCCAGAATGTCTTCCGGCAATCCAATTCCCATAACATAACGGGGTCGATTATCCGGTAAACAAGGTGAAGCAAAGTCCAACACCTTTTTCATATTATCAATCCCTTCTCCTACGGAAAGCCCCCCCAGCGCATAACCTGGAAAATCGATATCAATGAGAGCTTTAATACCATCTCTTCGCAAATCTTTAAACAGTGCACCCTGACTTATTCCGAACAAAGCTTGTTTTTTATTAACATGGGCCTTTTTACATTTTTTTGCCCAGTCCAAGGTCCTTTTCAACGATCGTTTTGCATAGTCATAAGTGGTTGGAAACTCAATGCACTCATCAAATGCCATGATGATATCCGCCCCCATATCATTCTGAATTTGAATGGAAGTTTCCGGTGTCAACCGAACCGACTCACTGTTTTTGGTATACTTGAAGGATACACCATCGTCATCGACCTTTTTTCCTGGTAGTGAAAACACCTGAAATCCCCCAGAATCCGTTAAAATTGGACCATTCCATCCCATAAAAGTATGTAACCCACCAAATTTTTTGATCAGTTCCGACCCCGGCTGAATATTCAAATGGTAAGCATTGGACAGCACAATTTGTGCTCCTGTGGATTTCAGCTGTTCCATAGTCATAGCTTTCATGGCAGCAGCCGTGCCAACGGGCATAAACATGGGTGTTTCTATACAACCATGGGGTGTTGTCATTTTACCGACACGAGCACCACCTCCATTTTGTCCTAATAGTTCAAATTCAAAGGATTCGGATTTCATATTTTTATTAAATGATTAATTTTTCAGCATATCTGCAATTAAAAATGCCAACTCCAGACTTTGCTGGGCATTTAACCGTGGATCACAAGAGGTGGCATAATTATTCACCAAATGGTGATCCATTATCTCTTGCGCTCCACCGATACACTCGGTTACGTCTTTCCCGGTTAGCTCAAAATGAACACCGCCTGGAATGGTTCCCTCAGCAAAATGAATGTTAAAAAAACTACGAATTTCGTCTAAAATATCAGAAAAGTTCCGTGTTTTATAATTGGATTCAGCAGTAAACGTATTGCCGTGCATAGGATCACAGCTCCATAGAACGTTGGCTCCTTCCTCTTTAATACACTTAATTAACTGTGGCAGATAGTCATCAATTTTATTTTTTCCGAACCTGGTAATCAAAATAATTCTACCAAGTTCATTTTCCGGATTTAGTATATTAAGTAGGCGTTTGATCTCATCTATATCGTGATTGGGACCAATTTTTATCCCCAATGGATTATGAACCCCTCTCAGGAATTCAACATGAGCACCGTCTACCTGCCTTGTGCGATCTCCAATCCAGAGCAAATGAGCACTACAATCATACCAAAGGCCGGTTAACGAATCCTGTCGAGTCAATGCTTCTTCATACCCCAGCAGCAATGCTTCATGAGAAGTATAAAAATAAACTTCACTTAACTGAGGAACCTGTTGGGGATCAAATCCTATCACCTTCATAAAAGTTAAGGCTTTATCTATTTCCTGAGCCAGGTTTTCGTATGATTTTCCTTCATTGGATTGTAGGACGAATTCTTTGTTCCAGGCATGGACTCTTTCCAATGAAGCGTATCCTCCGCGAGTAAACGCCCTTAAAATATTCAAACTGGATGCAGAGTGAAAATAACCATTCAGCAATCTTTGACAATCCGGCTTTCTCCCTTCCGGTGTGAATTCAGCAGAGTTAATCAAATCTCCTCTGAAGCTCATCAATTCCAAACCATCTTTCGTTTCCATAGGACTGGATCTGGGCTTTGCATATTGACCTGCAATCCGTCCCACCTTAATCACTGGTTTTTCACCTGCATAAGTAAGAACAACAGCCATTTGTAAAATCACTTTCATGGTTTCACGAATAGTGAATGCTGTGCATTCTTTAAATTCCTCAGCACAATCGCCACCTTGCAGCAAAAAAGCATCCCCCTTGGAAGCGTCGGCAATCAATTTACGCAGTTTTCTAATTTCTCCTGCAAAAACAAGCGGTGGAAGATCGCTAATCTGATTGAGTATTTGTTCATATTCTTCCTTGTCAGGCCACTCAACCTGTTGCATAGCCGGAAACTTTTTCCAGGAGTCTTTTCTCCAGTTAGAGTCATTCATATCTCATTTTGTTATAAATATAGTGTCGATTGAATCGGGTAGATTATTTAGTTAGCTAAGCTCTAGTTACCCCCGAGTGATTAAAATAGAGTGAGTCTGGATGACAAACAGTTTGACTTAATAATTGGTTCTCCGAAAGAGAAAACAATCATTTCCAACACACAAGGAAGTATCAAGCCACTGCGCAACCTAACGTGAGTTTACGAGTTATAAAAATGATTTTTCGTAACTATTTATATTTGTAACATTTAAGTTGCTATTTATATTCAGGAATAACCGCAAACTATAACGATAGACCGGCGAATAAATTGCTCAATTTTCTTGATAAACATCCTATTTAGAATGGAAAAGATAGTTAGCACAGGTTGCGGAGACAACCCAGCTTAACTGTTACTTATATTTTTAGCGTTATTGGCGACAACACACCCTCCTTGACTTTTTTAAAACTGAAGGATTCAACTTATTGATGTTATAAGATTACTTTTTTATAAATCACCAACTCGCAAACTCACGCTAGAAATTGATTTTAAAGTCTTCAACATAAAAAGACAACCGCTACCTTAGATCCTTATACATCAATACTAGCTATGGAATTCCGCCTGCCTTTTTGATCCACCTTTTCAATTCCTGATATTTTTTTCTGTTTTTAACAAAAGCCTGTTTATGAGTCTGTTGATTTAGTAGGATTTTCTGTAAATTACAAAATAAGAAAGCAATAATATCCGCATGTTATAAAAATTGAATTTCCTCAAATTTGGAGTAAATCAACAGATTCATTTATCCACTCCCAGTAGCAGGCAAATATTAGTTCATCTTATTATTTTGCTGCAAAACATGATAGAAAATACAAATCTGGTTGAAAGTGATTCGATATGATATAGTTAATATTTCAGATAAATAAGCAGCATTAACTATAGCTTTTTTCCTGCATTGTAAAAATATATTTTAAATCAGTTTAAAGTACTCGGGTTGCATCGTATGCTGTAATTTGTTTTTAAAAAAGATTTTGATGGTAATGTTAGTTGATTTTTTGATAATATTACTTATAATTGTGCTTAAACACTCCTTACTATTCAAAAAACAATAGTACATATCTCTGAAAATCAATTTAGAGAGAGATTCCATGCATAAATCTATTTTGGTTCTGGAAGAAAGCTTGATGGTTCATAAACTATTTGATTCAGCGCTTCCGGAGAAACCTTGGAACTGGAAAGTCGATCATGAAGCATTTCCGGACAACTATATCCAAAAAGCTAAAGATACCAATCCTGATATTATTTTCCTTAGCAATCTGGATCAAAAAAAGGATTATGCAACCGTTAAAAAACTCCGCTCTCTCGCCGCATTCAGCGATACCCCCATCCTTCTTTTAACATCTGCTAAAGATAAACTTGACGAAAAACTCTTAAAAAACATCGGTGTCAAAGGATTTGTCAGAAAACCCTTTGAATCTTCTACTCTACATGAGCAGATCGATATTGTTATTAGACAACAGGAACATGAGAAAAATCGTCCAAAAAAAGATGATCTGAAAGATCTGAACGTTGTGGATCCAGAATTAATGGACCTGTTATCCGGCAAGGTTATACCCCCCGACATGTCCATCCATGAATTGGAAGAAGAGCTTGATCCCACATTGCAACTCATCCCCAACGAAACGGAAAATCAGTTTGCAGATTCTGAACCGGAAGTGGAAGAGGATTGGGTTGAACCCGAATTTCCGGGTCCAATGGATATGATTGATGATGAGGATACAGAATTCGCAGATCATGTGAATTTAAACGAAGAGGACGAACTGGATCTTGAAGAAACAGATATTGAAGATATTGAGGTCGAACTGGAAGAAATCGAGGAGGAAAGTGACTTTGTTGATTTGGAAATCGAAGAGGAGCTGGAAACGACCGACTTCGCAAAGGATATCGAACCCTACCAACCTTCATTTGATGAACCGGATAGGATGGGGCAAACATATCAAACCATTGATGTTATTCAGGCAGGTAAGGCGACTGATGCGCCTGTTCTGAAAAACATCCCGGAAGATGAAGATGAACTTGGTTTTATGGAACTTGACATCGTTCCTTATAGAATTGCCCCCATCAAAAGCAACGTCATTGAATCCATCTCCGAAGATTTTGACGAAGAAGAATTTGTTAGAGAACATTCCCCAGCCGAACTGGAAAACGATTCCATACTGGGAGAAGATACTGCCATATCATCTGAAGTCGAAACATCAGATGATATGATGGAAATCCCCCACGAAGAAATCATAGAAGACTTCTATGACAGTGACGAAGGAATGGAGGAGGAAATCGACGACTCGGAATTGCTGGATATATCGGTGGAAGGTTTGGATGATGACCTTTTGGAATCGGATGTGGAAGAAGTTTTACCTGAAGATATCGCTATCCAAGATACAGACAACATGGAATTGCCTGACGATATTTTGAAAGAAGAAACAGATGACTTTTCCATAGTGGAACAAGAAACGCCAAAGGAAGAAGCCCAGGATTCAACCTTCATTGAGCAAGAAGGTTCCGTTAATCTTGAAATCGATTTTGATGAATCGAGCGTTTCATTGCCAGACATGGAAACCGATACGGATGATGTTGCTGAATTCGGAGTAACTGACGAAGATGACATCCCACAGGCAGAGGAGTCTCAGCTCTCATCCGAACATGAACTGAAAAAGCGTGAATCCAATGAAATAGATATCGATCTGGAAGAACTTGCCGCCGCCGGCACTGAAGAAGCCTCAGCAACCATCCAGGAAATGATTGGATTTCGGCAAGTTATGAAGGCCAGATATGAAATCCCGGAAGAAAGTGAGAGTGTAGAATCGGACCCAAAAACCATTGCAGAAGAAATTGAGCTGCCATTAGAGGAAGATGTTTCTGATTCGGAAGATGCGGAACTCCTGTTTAATGAAGATTTGGAAGAAGATTCAGATGAAGATATTGACCTTCTTTCTAATGGGGAAGAAGCAGGGGAAACGATTTTTGAAGACGGTACTCCTCAAAGTCTTGATCTACTGAATGATGTGGATGAAAAGACACCCGAAATCGATCTCCTGTCCGAAGAAGAAGAAGAAGAAGAAGAAGAAGAACCGATTGATGATATGGATTTGTTTAGTGATGGAGAATCGGAAGAAGAGGAGGATTTAACATCAGACATTGAAATCGAGCCTTTTCAAGAAGATGAGGAACAGATCAATGGCATGGATCTGCTCAGCGACGAGGATTTGACAGCGAACGATATTGAAATCAACCCCATCCAAGACGGTGACAAGAAATCGGACACAGAAGATAATGATTTACCGATATTGGAATCTCAAATAGATGAAATGGAGGCGTTCGACGAAAAATCGGAAGAAATGGAACTTCTTTCCGATGATTTGGAGGAAGATTCTCTGGAAGATATCAACCTTTTGTCCGATGATGATATCGAGCAGGAACCTAAAGAGGAGACTCTGTTTGAAGAGATTGAATTGCTCACAGACGATGAAGCTGAAACTGAGCAACAAAATATGGAGCTTCTTTCCAGCGACGAAGACGCATCCATTGAAGAGATTGATTTTACACCGCTTGAAGAGGACGAAAGTAAATCAACCTTTGATGATGATATTAGTAAAGATGACGATATTGACAACATCGACTTTTTACCTCTTGATGAGGATGAAATAAACGCCGAATCATCCACTGACTTACGAGAGGAAGAAGATAACGATGGCAGTTCTTTGGAAGATATTGATTTTCTACCGCTGGACGAGGATGAAATACAGGAAGAGGAATCGGATATGGCAGATGATATTTCTATCATTGAACCCATAGAATCAGAGGAGAAGGAAGCAGCAGCAACGGCATCCTTCCATATACCCGATGATCAGGAAATCAGTGCCATTGATGAAGCAGATGAAGTGACGATCGAAGTTCCCGAAGACACCTTTCAAATGGGCGACTTTAATCTAAATGATATCACTGACGACGAATTGGATGGGGAGGAAGAAAAGACCGATCCCGTTGAAAAAACCGACACTGGATACAATCTAATGGAAGGCATTGAAACGGTTAAAGCTAAAGAGGAGGATACACTTGATGAGGAATCTCAACCTCAGGATTCCATGGAAGATATGAATCTACCTTCTATGGATGAAGACTTACCCGACCTTCATCCAATTCTTGACTTGGATAACGACACAGCAGCTAATGACATTGACATAACAGATTCTAAACTTGAAACGGACACAAACGGGATTCAATTGGTACAAAACGACAACGATTTTGAAGACTTCCCAGACGAATTTAGCATTATCGACGAATCAGAAAGACTTGCCATAGACGCAGACAACACTGATTCAAGTCTTGAAGAAGAGATGGAATCGGAAGCAGATACCATTCCTTCAGAAGAACAACCCAAACCTGCAAAAAAATCTCCTGTATCCTTATCGCCGGAACTTCGAAATAAACTAAGTGCCATGATCGAAGGTGTCATATCAGAGACGGTCCAAAACGCATTACACGATACATTGCCTGAGATAATGGATAAGATTATAAACGAAGAGTTGGATGAGTAATTATCACTCTTCAATACTAACCGGCTGATAAAATTATTCGAAACCGAGAATCACTACATGAGTATCTCTACAAATTTACGTAATGTTCAAATTAGACCTGCTCCTTATCTACTACTGATTCTTCTTGCTTTAACCAGCATTGGAATCCTGATGATCTATTCCTCCAGTGCAATTTTTGCGGAAAGAGTTTTTGGTTCACCTTTTTATTTCATAAAACGTCAGTTGATAGCCTTGGCTTTTGGCATTGTCCTTTTAAGAATCGCCATCCGCTATCCATATATACATTATCAAAAACTAATCCCAATTATGATGCTGGTCACATTTGTATTAATGGTTCTGGTATTAATACCCAGTATCGGGAAACAGGTTGGTAATGCCAGAAGATGGATCCGTTTTTTGGGCATTGGATTTCAACCATCGGAACTACTGAAATTTACTCTGATTGTATGGGTAGCTGGTTTTCTGGATCGACGAAAGAAGGTCATCGGATACTTTTCCAGGGGGTTATTACCCAGCCTGATCGTTATCAGTATATTCAGTTTTCTCCTTTTGCTGCAACCGGATTTCGGAACGTCTGTTTTGCTTTGCATGACATTGTTGTTGATGATTTTTGTAGCCGGGGCCAGACCGCTTTACATGATATTAAGTATCGTCTGTTTTTCCATCACCGGTTTTTTTCTCATCATCACAAATGCCTATCGCCTGCGACGAATAACAGGATTTCTAGATCCCTGGGCTGATCCTTTAGACAGTGGCTTTCAGTTAATTCGATCTTTGATAGCCTTTGGCACAGGAGGCTTAACAGGCCGAGGTTTGGGAGACTCCAGGCAAAAGCTGTTTTTCTTACCGGAAAGCCATACCGATTTTATATTTTCTATTTTGGCAGAAGAAACTGGTTTTATTGGTGTTGCTATAGTAATTATTCTACTGATTCTTTTGATGATGAAAGGATTTGAAATTTCACTTAACTGTAGGAACGATTTCGGGCGAAATCTGTCATTTGGCATCACTGTTTTACTTGTTCTCCAGAGTATCATTCATATCTGTGTTGTTATCGGATTCTTACCAACAAAAGGTATCCCACTGCCGTTTATCAGTTACGGTGGCAGCTCTCTTGTTTTAAGCATGTTTCTGGTCGGTGTTTTGATCAATATCGCTAAAACGACCAAAATCACCACCTAAAATGAACAAACCTTCACAACATATCCGAATCATTATTGCCGGTGGCGGAACAGGGGGACACTTGTTTCCCGGATTGTCTATTGCAGAAGAGTTTCAGGAACATCGCACCTGCGATATTCGTTTTGTGGGCACTTCAAGAGGAATTGAAAAAAAAATCATTCCCAAAACCGAATTCAAACTATATACAATCCCTGTTTCAGGTCTTTATCGAGTCGGATTTAAAAGAAAAATAACAACCCTGTTAAAACTTCCCCTGGCTTTGTTCAAATCACTATGGATTTTACTATCATTCCGCCCTCACCTTGTCATCGGCATTGGCGGATATGCATCGGGTCCTGTCCTTGCCTTGGCCGTACTCCTGTTAAAAAAAACTGTCATTCAGGAACAAAATGCCTATCCCGGCATGACCAACAGAATTTTAGGTAAATATGTCCGATTAGCCTTCATCCCCTTTTCTCAATCAAAACATCTATTTAAAAATCCGGTAATTGTGGGAAATCCCATCAGAAAAGCCATCATATCCGCTGCATCACAAAAATCCAAGAGAACGGAAAAACCTTTTAAATTAACTATTGTCGGGGGTAGTCAGGGAGCTCATATTTTAAATAAGACTCTAGTTCAAATACTTCCCAGATTGAATGAGATCTCCAATCGTATCAATATTGTTCACCAAACAGGAGAGAATGATTACCAATGGGTGCGGGCTGAATATGAACAGTATCCTGAAATTAAAGCCGATATCAAAGTTTTTATTGATGATATGGGAGAAATGTATCAAACAACCCACTTGCTAATCTGTAGGGCTGGTTCAATGGTCAATGAGATTATAGCCATGGGACGAGTCAGCATTCTTATCCCCATCGCCATATCCAGCGGAAACCATCAAAAAGAAAATGCAAAAACAATGGTAACGGCTGGTGCTGCAATAATGATTGAAGAAAAAGATTTAATTCCGCAGCTTTTTTATGAAACCATAAAAGATCTGATTCTCAATCCTTCCAAAATCACAACCATGGAGCAAAACGCCAAAGCGTTATACTCCGGTGACTCCGCAAAAAAAATCGTGCGAACAATTCTTGAATCATTTGAACTGTAATGATTCAAGAAAGGTCTATCTCTTTTTTGATCCCAAAAAACTGTTGGTTTAATTGGTAGATTCGCCTGTGGGATTTTCTGCTTCCTGCGATTGAGACGCATCCGGTACTGCTGGATTCTCCGATTCTGAAGGAACTTGAACTTCTTGCGTCTGTTCCAGGGTCATGCTTTCAGTTACTGATGACTTTGCCTTGTTTGATGTGTCATAAGTAAGAAAAAAAGAAGTCAGCATGAAAGCGATTGCCATGGCTGTTGTGAACTTACCGATAAAAGTGGCTGATCCTCGTACATTTTGGGACTGCCCGGCTCCGCCGAACATAGCGCCTGCTTCAGCTCCCCTGCCCACTTGAAGGAGAACAATAAAGATTATTATGATGCAAACAATAACATGTATAATGATGAGTAACGAGTTCATTTTTTCCTGTTTAATTTAAAACGCTGAAATAATTTGGGAAAAGTCCTGTGCTTTAAGACTCGCTCCCCCCACCAGTAGCCCGTCAACATCCACCTTTTGTAACAACTCCGAGGCATTCGATGGTTTTGCACTACCGCCATATAAAATACTGGTCGCATTGGCCAGGATATCCCCCGCCAGATTCTTTACGGTATTTCGTATCACCCGATGAATCTCATCAGCCTGTTCCGGTGAAGCTGTTTTGCCGGTTCCAATAGCCCATATTGGCTCATAGGCAAAACATAGCCGTGTCCAAACCTCTTTATCTACCTGATTATATACGGCTTTAACCTGATTTTGTATCTTTTCAATATGTTTATCCGCCTCTCGTTCCTCCAGGGATTCCCCTACACAAACCAAAGGCGTAATTCCAACTGATATCAAAGCTTGTGCTTTTCGTCCAACCAATTCGTCTGTTTCACTAAATATTTCACGCCTTTCGGAATGTCCTACCAAGCAATAGCTGCATCCCAGTGTTTTTAACAACAGCGGGGAATTTTCACCGGTATACGCACCGGTCAGTTGATGCCAACAGTTTTGTGCACCAAGCTGAATAATCGAATCCGTAATCCAATCCAAAGCCAACGGTACTAAACCGGTTGGGGGGAATACCACCACTTCTAAATTATCTTTAATGGCAAGATGTTCTTTTAAAGCCAATACCAGTTCTTCACCTTCTGCTGGTAGTAAATTCATTTTCCAGTTACCGGCAATGATCGTTTTCCGCGCCATACTATTTTTTCTCCGTTAAGGCATCAATTCCGGGTAGCGTTTTGCCTTCAAGAAACTCAAGAGAAGCTCCTCCTCCGGTTGATACATGCGACATATCTTTAGCTTTATTAATTCTGTTAACAGCGGCTACCGAATCTCCGCCTCCAACAACGGTGATTGCTTGGTTAGAAGCCATACCTTTGGCAATTTCAAATGTGCCTTTCTGAAAATTATCCATTTCAAAAACACCCATGGGACCATTCCAGAAGGTTGTTTTGGCCGTTTCAATAATAGACAGGTACTCTTCAATGGTTTTGGGTCCGATATCCATTCCCATAAAACCTTCGGGAATGTCTCCCTCAACAATTTTTATAGGTCCATCATTATTAAACGACTCTGACACCAAATGATCGACCGGTAGATGAATAGCTTTACCAGTCGATTCAGCTTTTTTAAACAAATCATCCACCAGGTCCAAATGCTCTTCATCCAAAAGGGAATTTCCAATTTGGAATCCTTTGGCACGCAAAAAGGAATACGCCATGCCACCTCCAATCAAAACATGATCGGCCCGATCCAAAAGGCTAGAAATGACTTGTATTTTATCTTTTACTTTTGCACCACCAATAATGGCGCAAAATGGGCTTTCAGGTTTTCGTAACAGATCCCCCAAAAAATCCAACTCCTTTTTCATTAAGTAACCACAGGCGGAATTCTCAAAAAAGCGCGCAACGCCTGTTGTTGACGCATGCGCCCGATGAGCTGTGCCAAAAGCATCATTGACGTAAAGATCTGCCAAAGACGCCAGTTCTTTGCAAAACTGTGCATCGTTTTTTTCCTCTTCAGGGAAAAAACGAATATTCTCCATAAGGAGGCAATCCCCATCTTTCAAACAGTCGATGGCAGTTTGAGCCACCGGCCCCAATACAACGGGAGAAAAGACGATCTTTTTATTCAATACTTTTTCCAAAGCATCCGCTACAGGTCTAAGAGAAAATTCATCGGAAGGTTTTCCCTTGGGTCGCCCCAGGTGTGAAATCAATATTAATCTAGCACCTTTTTTCAGAAGATATTTGATGGTTGGTAATGCAGCTCGAATCCGAGTATCGTCCGTAACCCGACGATTTTCATCCAAAGGGACATTAAAATCAACTCGCAGCAGAACTTTTTTTCCTTTTACGTCAAGATCTTCAATTGTCAACTTATTCATAAAAAATCACTCTACATTATGAGGGGAAATCTGTTTACTATTCATCGTTCTTGACCGAATAATTATATCTTATTCTTGGCTTTTCCATTAAAGCTTGTCAAGAATTTTACCAGTTGATCGTCAAATTCCCATACCAACTGTTTATACCAATTTCTTTCGACTTATCTCATCAAAATAGTAAGACGTATCAGTCGTTAAGCCTAGAATTTGACGCTGAAGCACATCCAATGCCAAAGATCCGACTAAAGTGTCAAACAATGGTTTTTCTTTTGATTTTATACGCCCTTGTATGAACAGTCGCCTTATCTCCCCAAATGATCAAACCTTCTCCCAAAGATTGATCTATACCCTTGCTTGCCGATTCATATTGACCTGTTATGACCAGAACAAAATCCGATCCTGTTGTCTCCAATATTGCCGGTACCATCTTTAATGCTGCGTCATCTTGAGTTGAAGATGGATTTTCAGATTTGATCCCGAACAGTTTATATTACCTGTAAGAAGAAGACCAAGGCGAATATTCTGTTTACAGTATACCATAATTATTTTAACTTAAAATAGATTAAAACGTTGGCTTATTATTAATTCAAAACAAACTCAATTTTATCAATCTTCATCTTAATTATTATGTTGCATAATAGACATATCAAAGACTTATTACTGTAGTACGGCATACTAACTATTAATAAAAACCTCTGAACAAATAAACATCTGACATATACACCACTTAAGTTTAACAAAAATTAACACACATTTAACTTCAATCAAATATACGGTTTCGCCTATTTGATAAAATTCATTTTCCAACATCGTCAGATAGCGAAATAATCCTGAATCAGTCAATAAATAAATCCCTAATCATCTGTTATTATTTTTAAAATGCCAAAAAATCTAAAACTGGGTATCATTGATGTCCTCAATGTTCTACCGGTATATTACAATATCATATCTGGCGACGTCACTGTTTCCTGTGACATATATAAGGGAAAAGTCACCGAACTTAATAATAAACTGGCAAATGGCGAGATCGACATCTCAGTTATCTCATCCTTTGAATATGCCAGAAATCCGGAATTATATCTGATTTTCCCACATCTTTCAGTTGGGGCTGACGGACCGGTTTACTCCATTTATCTGTTTCTCGATAAACCACTGGAAGAGCTTGACGGCGATGTCATCAAACTTACAGAGTTTTCACTGACTTCAGTCCATCTGATTCAATATTTACTAAAAGATTCAAATGTAACGTTTACCCAGGAAAAATCGGATCTTGCCTGTGGAGAATTGCTCATCGCCGATGAAGCAATTTGTCGGTTTTATGAAAAACGTGATCCCTACGTCTATGATTTATCCGCTTTATGGAAGGAAAAAACCGGATTACCGTTTGTTTTTGCACTTTGGGTCACAAGAAAAGAGGTATTTGAGCAGGCCCAAAATCAAGTCATACAAACTTATCAAGCCTTGATTCAGTCACGACATAAATCAAAAAATCTATATGATCAAATGGCTGCGGAGAAGTATCATGGTGTTTTTCCTGATGCAAACTCATGTGCTGAATATCTGAAAAACATCCACTATGATTTTTCATCCGATTACCAGAAAGGCTTTCAATTATTTCAGAAAAAACTATTTGAATTAAAAAAATTGGACAATATTGCCCCACTTGAATTTATTCCTGAATCATAAATTTGTTGATATTATTATATTTAAAGATTTTTTTACGAAAAAGATAATGATCATGGCATCATATGTCGTTTTGATTTTCATACAACGATCAAATCGCACTGTTGAATACAGGATAGATCATAAAATCCATTAACATTTTTGTTATAATGATAAAAAAATTTATGACATCATTAAAGTATTGACAATAACAATTCAAAAATATTCTTCATATACCGCTGAAATAACAAATCTTTTCGTAAAAATTTTACCACTCGAAAGAACATCACAAAACATCTAGACAACTTCCTTTTCTCCATCATAGAATTAAAGGTTATAAACTTGACCATTGAACACCAGAAAAAGTTTTTTTCTGGTATTTCCACCTTTTTACGCAAAAAAACACATGAAAAATCTTGGCCTAACTAGAAATATCGGTATATCAGCCCATATTGATAGTGGAAAAACAACACTTTCCGAAAGAATTTTGTACTATACCGGTGTCATCCATAAAATTGAAGAAGTGCGGGGCGGGGGCGCAGGCGCTACTATGGATCATATGGAATTGGAAAAGGAAAAAGGCATCACTATTACCTCTGCGGCCACATCCGTTTACTGGCAAGATTATAAAATTAATATCATTGATACACCCGGTCATGTTGATTTTACTGTAGAGGTTGAGCGTTCATTACGTGTTCTTGACGGTGCTATCCTAATATTATGTGCGGTTGCCGGTGTTCAATCCCAATCCATAACCGTTGATCGCCAGATGAAACGATATAAAGTTCCTCGGCTGGTATTTATTAACAAAATGGATCGCGTTGGAGCAGATCCTTTTAAGGCCATTAAAGACTTAAGAGACAAGTTGGGACATAATTCTGTCGCTATGCAGATTCCTATCGGTTCGGAAAACGATTTTGTTGGTGTTGTTGACCTGATTACTATGAAAGCGTATTACAACGAAGGGAAGAAAGGGGAAACTATTGTAGAAAAAGAGATTCCCGAAGATCTGATTGAGTTGGCTGTTAAAAAAAGAGACGAAATGCTGGAAATCGTCTCAATGTATGATGACCAACTGATGGAAGATTTGCTGGAAGAACGTGAAATCACAGAGGAATCTATCCATCGCGCAGTTTATGCCGGTGTTAATAGTCAAGATTTAACGCCTGTTTATATGGGATCGGCGTTTAAAAACAAATCAGTACAACCATTGCTGGATGCCATCTGTCGTTACCTGCCTTCTCCATTGGAAGCGGCCCCCATGCAAGCTCGAGATGTGAAAGATGAAGACAAAATGATTAGTCTGGAACCTGATGACAATAAACCACTGGTATGCATGGCTTTTAAAATTACAGAAGAACAATTCGGTCAGTTAACGTATATTCGTATCTATCAGGGGACTATTAAAAAAGGATTAAATATTTTTAACACCAGAACCGGGAAAAAAATCAGGGTTGGAAGATTAGTAAGAATGCACTCCGATGACAAAGTCAATATCGAGTCAGCTGGAGCCGGAGATATTGTTGCTTTGATTGGCGTCGATTGTGCTTCCGGTGATACATTCTGCGATGAGCGTATAAAGGTATCCCTGGAATCAATGTATGTGGCACAACCGGTTATTTCTCTAGCGGTGACATGTAAAGATAATGCTGCCATTGATCGGATGTCAAAAGCCTTGTCAAGGTTTATTAAGGAAGATCCAACTTTTAATGTGAAAACCGATGAGGAATCCGGGGAAACAATTATTTCAGGCATGGGAGAACTTCACCTTGAAATATATATAGAGCGTATGATGCGTGAGTATAATGTTCCCATTGAAGTTGGTCCGCCGCAAGTCAACTATCGAGAAGCCATTTCTCAAACCACATCATTTGATTATACACATAAAAAACAAACCGGTGGATCCGGGCAATATGCCTGCGTCATTGGTAACATTGAACCAATCGTCTATGAAGATGCCGATTCCAATGAATTTGAGTTTGTTAACCTAGTAAAAGGCGGTAACATTCCATCTGAATACATCAATGCCTGTGAAGCCGGTTTTAAAGATATTATGTCCGAAGGACCACTGGCTGCTTTTCCCATGGTTGGCATCAAAGTGAACCTGCTGGACGGTAAATATCACGATGTCGATTCCAGCGATATGGCATTTAGAATATGTTCACGCCAAGCCATGAAACAAGCAGTTCTAAAAGCCGGATCTCATCTGCTGGAACCGGTAATGAAAGTTGAGGTTGAAACTCCTTCAGAATTCCAGGGGGCTATCATCAGTGATTTGAGCTCAAGAAGAGGAGTAATCGGTGGGACTGAAGTGAGAGATAACATTACTGTTATTACTGTAACGGTCCCTCTATCAGAAATGTTTGACTATTCAACAACCATGAGATCGCTAACCCAAGGAAAAGCAACATTTGCAATGGAATTCGATAGTTATACGATCTGTCCGAAAAATATTCAAGACAGTGTTGTTGAAGCACGCCGAGAAAAACTGAAAGAGGAATAATAGAGTAAACAAGAAATACACACCATTTCAACTCAAATACTGCAACAGCCCATGCCATAGATCTTCGTCCACGGGATCCAGGAACATACAACCGATTTTATAAAATTGGTCTTCTGTTTTAAAAATCCCACGGACCTCCATCTTTAATTCCATTAGCACCAAATCCGGATTCATCGGATCTGTGATTCCAGAACTGATTTCCTGTCCAACATCGAACATCTTTTCGGAAATAAAACTGAGCCCACCTTGTGAATAATCATTGAGAGGAAATGTAAACCGGTCTTTGTTATCAATGATGGTAATGTTTCCATGAGCTTTGACTCTTTCAAATTCTCTGATCGATTTATAATACTCTTCATTTGGCTCTTGCTGCTTTTCCGTAGGATTATTCGCCTCAAGGCTCCCAACGGGTGCGCAATCATCAACAAAAGTAACAAGAATATTCGAAGATTCCGGGATCTTTTTTGGAATTGGATGTAACAATGTTATTTTTCCATCTTCATAAATACCGTGTAGACTCAACATAAGCTGCCTTTAGATTTGACCTGTTGATAGTAGTTTCTAAACTGAATCTCCCAATCCTGCACAATTTGGTTTATTCGAACCTTAGAAACTTTTCTAATAAGTATTGATCAGATATTTCTACCTGAGCACCATAAATCTTATACAAAAGAGTTACTTTTGTGCAATGTAAAAACAGGATAATAAAGCACTGTCAGGTCGTCTTACTCATTTTTTCACAGTATAATACAGAAAACAAATCATTTCAAGGTAATACATCATTGTTGTTTGATTATAAATATAAATCATACTGCCATGTTTTTCAAAATTAAGGCGTATTGCTGAAAAAGACAAAATATCAGCTGTCTGCGATGTCAAACCGACTCCATCAGACGTCTAGTGGCCAATTTTGTGCTCTGTTCAGGATCATCCGAAGAAAACCAATACGATCATGCTGCAACATCATGTTCCAGTATAACGGGAAGATTTAGGTGAGTAATATAAGATAAAAGATGGGGTCAATACCCTATTTTGAGAAGGAAACAAGTAAGGGTACAAGAAGAAAAGGGCTCTACAAGCATATTGGTATGCCCGAGAGCCATACAATCGAAGGTAGATTAGAAGAATAACCCGATGTTGATAAAAAATCCCTGGTACCCACCATCCAATGTATAATCATCGATAGGAACAGCACAATTTTTATAGTGGTATGCTAAAGCCAGAAACAGACTTTTGGTAACAGCCACACGAATGGATCCTGTTGCAGAAAGTCCAATACCCATTCCCGAATTTGAATCACCGGCTTCATGCTTGGTGGAATATAAAGCTGGTCCGAACGCGCCAATAAGGCTTAAACCCGACTTCATCTTTTTCACAAACATACTCTCAGCCGCAATAATATGGGACTTAATCTTATATGAATCTTCATCGCTGTGTTTAAAATTGGTCATGGTGTAAGAAAAACGCCAGCCAGCCAAACCGTATTTTTTTGTTTCATAAGCCAGATTGATATTCATAATACCGTCTGCTATATAGTCCGGTTCACCGGAAACAGGGTTCAAACCGATCCCGCCGTAAAACTGATCCGCCATTAATGAACCGGGGATACTCAACATAACAGCCAGCAGTATAATAATCATATTTTTTTTCATATTGACCTCTATTTATATTCTTCAAAAACGATTTTTGATGTATTGTCAAAATTAAGTTTCCAAGATCACATTTTTTAAAACAAAATGTCAAAATCTATTCATCACTCAAAAACTATAATCATCCTGAAAAGCTTACTTTACAAGGCTTTACTCAAAAAAAATAAAAAATTAATCATCCTTATTTTTCCGAGCAATCAACATGGCAATTTCCTGTTGTTCATTGTTGGGAAAAACAACTTCCTTTTCATTATAAAGAATTACATAAAACGATAAAAAAACATGTAACAACTCGTTTCGTTTCAAAAATTGATCTCTTTTTGTGGCAGAATATGCAGGATCATTCCGACTTTTCTCCAGGAAAGTCTGAAATAACAGGATTCCACCCATTTTTAATGCATCTCTTATATACGGATATAATCGGCGTTGCAAAAAATTTACATTGACAATCAGATCATAATAATCATGTTTCAATTGATATGTATCAAGATCGGCATGAATAATGTTGATACTTGAATCCTTTTTTCTAATATTCTCCAGTCCCACACCAGAAACATCAACTGAGTCAACTTCAAACCCCTTTTTCGCCAGAAATAGCGAATTTCTTCCATTCCCGGCAGCAATATCTAATGCCCTGCCCTTTTTTGCCAGCTTGTAGAACTCAGTAACAAGTTCAACCGGTTTTGTCGGATAATCCTTGTGGCTATACCTTTTATCCCACTTTATTTCATCGGCTTTCATATGACTGTCTACTTGACGGATCTATTCCCCAATGATTGTCTCTGTTCTATTTATGACTTATAAAAACAATATATTATGACTCAAACATCTAAAAAAACTGTTAAAGAAAAGAAGGTGGTTGCGCAATTTACATAAAAATAGTATGCAGATAACCTCCGATTTTAATTATATTTCCAGTGTGAGTTTAAGGGTCAGCAACTTAAAAAAACAGCAATCTAATAATATCAATAAGTTAATATTTTTGGTTTTAAAAAGTTAGAGAGTACATGTTGTTGCCAATAAAACTAAAAATACAAATAATTACGAAAAGTCATTTTTATAACTCGTAAACTCACGCTAGTATATTGAATTTCGGCTTGGATAGAGGAGTATTTATAATATGCATTCAGCGTCAATTTCTAACAATAACATCAAACGGCAAATTTTTGCCGTTTTTACCCTGTGGAGATCTTGATGGGGAGGAAAACTCGTCGTGAAATCTAACACCTTAAAAAGCCTGAAATGAAACATTGGTTCAAACGATTTGATTTTCCAAAGCTATATTTGGTGTTTCAAATCAGCTTATTAAAAACTGTAAAGACAACCTCTGTCACACTTGTCAGTTTTTAAGAGTTCTTTTCGCAACAGCTTTGATAACGGCAGTCGTAATGGTAACTCCCCTTTCCTTTTTTCTTCGTAAAATCTCATTAACGGTTCTTTCATGACTTCCTTCATAACAATAATGCCGTGCCCAATTATTGCACATCTCATAAGCTTCTAAACACACCGCAGGTGCATCGGGAGAGCGTCCCGGTCGAGGTTTGGGCTTCATCGATTCGCGAGTCGGACAATCCTGACCATATGCCGTTCCAGCAAGGATAAAGAGGGCTGAGATTGTCAATAATATGTATTTCATTTCTTAATCTCCATAAAATTTGCTCAAATAAACTATTGGAGTGTTCAACCAGACGGTTTTAAGAAATGCAAAGAATCTGCCACTGTTTTTTTTAAAATTGACATCTGTTTAATCTGTAATATCTCCTATATCCCGTCACTCAAGCCTTTTATCCTGGTCTATATTAATTATCACATGCCTTGGGAAATGGTTTCCGATATATTCTTAAAAGGCTATACTGGCAGAAAATACTTGATTCAATTATCAATGAAATAATCCATGTCGACTCGCCCTACTAATAATCTGAAAGCCGCTGTGCAACAACTGGTAGAAGAAGCCATAAAGAAAAAAACATTTCCATGTATTGAAATCTTATTTGCTCAAGACGAAAACATCATTATTCATGAGAGTTATGGTCGTCTGGACCAAACCCAATATAGCCCTCCGTTAAAAAACAATTTTTTGTTCGATCTGGCATCGTTGACAAAACCCCTAGCCACAACATGTGCTGTGATGCAACTTTCTGATTCGAGTTTATTGAACCTCCACGATGATGTTAGGAAATTTATCCCCGAATTCAACCGGTATTCAAAAGAAACAGTCACTATCGCTCACCTGCTGACCCACACTTCCGGCCTTCCAGATTGGATAGCACTCTTCGATCCCAATTTTGAAAAAAAAACCGGGTGGAAAAAATTACTGGAAACCAAACTAAAAACCAAGCCGGGAACTCAAACCACTTATAGCTGTTTGGGCTTTATCTTATTAGGAGAAGTCATCAGGCGGATTTCGCAAGTATCCTTGACTGATTACTGCAAAGAGAGTATTTTTCTCCCGCTGGGATTAACTCACCTTACTTTTAATCCTATTCCAGAGAATTTAGAGATAGAGATCGTCCCCACTGCCTATTGCCCCTATCGACAAAAGATGCTTATTGGGAAGGTCCATGATGAAAATGCCGCTCTTTTTGATGGAGAAGGGGGAAATTCTGGTTTGTTCGGAACTGCTGAAGAGATTCACCGATTTTGCAGAATGCTGTTAAATAAAGGAACATTCAATGGAAAAAGAATCTTATCTTCGACATCCATTGAATTAATGTTTGAAAACCAAAATCCAGCCGGATTAACAGCAAGAACAATGGGTTGGGATATTAAAATGAAAAATGCCGACTACTGGAGTTGTGGTCAGCTTATGCCCCTTAAAAGTATTGGACACCTGGGTTTTACTGGCACCTCATTATGGATAGACCCTACTATGAAACTGATTGTTATCTTGCTTTCAAATCGAGTCAATATCAGCAGGGAGGAAAATATACCATTGATGAGAGCATTTCGTCCTGAATTACACGATCTATTGTTATCATCAGTACTATGAGATTATAAGCAAAAATGAAGTGATGTTTTTGTCATAATGAAAAAATTATAAGACTATCAGATATTATCTAAAATCTCTTCTGCTTCACTTTTTCCATCCCGATCAAATTTTAGTTTCAAATTGTCCAATGGTGTAGATCCATCCAGATATCCTTCTCTCAGATATTTCAGTGATACCCATGATTCTCTGTTTTTGGATTCGTTGCGTTTGTATGACAACACCACATTGGCCTTTGTAAACTCGATATAAGGAAAATACAGCATATTTTGTGTTAGCTCAACATATGGTTTTCCATATTTTCTTTTTAACAACGGCAAAAGTTTTTGATACCATTCCTGTTCCAACTTTAATTCAATCTTAACCAATCCAGCATTATAAAATAAAAAAATCAGATCGATCTTTTTTTCTGTAAAAGTGAATTCATGGCAAATCAGATTTTCCTTATCTTGTCCTACTGAAAAAACACTGATTGAAGAACACATCCCCTTTAATTTTTCTTTGATCGTCTCATCCGATTCATTGAAATTAAACTTCTTCCACCCTTTTACTCCGCCTTCTGCCTCTTCCTTTAATTGTACTTCTCTTTTTTTTAATTCCCTTTTTTTATTCCTGGGATCCTCATAAAGATATTCCCATTCCCATTTTCCCTGGTAGAAAAATGTAGTGTATTGATACTCTTTACCCAGTGTATGGACTTTGTCTTGTAATACAAGCTTATCCACCAAATTTGCTGTTCTTTTTTTTAATTTTGGATCGATCAACGGAACCAGGTAGTTATGTTCGGGATACCGGATCAAAAAGTAATTATCAATGTCTTTGGAAACTACATAAATTTTGACCAGTTTATCATCGGAGAAATGGAAAAACAGCTTCACTCGCGTCTCCTTTTTAAACTGATAACTGGTACAACTCAAGTATGTCTTCCACTTCCAGCGAGTATCCTTCTGAACTTCTCCAAATCGGCACAATCGTCTTCCTTTTTCCATCACCGTTTTTGTATCATCTCCAAAGGCGAACTCTCTAAAACCATCAACGGCAAAGACATTTATAAACAGTAGAAGAGTCAAACTAAATATAAAAAACAATTTCATACATACACCTGATGTTTTATGAACAAGATCCCCAGAACAAAAAATGAAACCGCATATTTCATTGATTACACTTTCTTGAATATTTAAATATGTGTACTCCAGAAACAATGGCTTAATAAATAAAGATTACTGATGTGTTATTTTTTTCTTTCTCCATCAAAAGAGATTAAACCACAAACTTATTCACATTCCGTTATAGAGAAAGCCTGAACTGAAAAAGAATAGTTTAGTTAGATGAGAAAGTACTATGATGTAACAATCTTTTAAAACAACAATAAACTAGCTTTCTTAAATAATAAAAATCTGTAGTTTCTATTGATATTATTAACGAAACAATAAGATTCAGACTTAATAATATACTGGTTTCATACTGATTTAAAACCGATACTGTTTTTGAATCCGATAAACAGGTTAGTAACGGAATATTTATTTACAGAAAAAAGACAAAACTTTATTGTAATAGGAACATCGATAGTTGAATTCCAAATATATCGAAATTTCTAGGTAAATCAACCGTTAATGGTATCATACCTTTAAGTCAAACCGTTTTATAAGTGTACATTCCAGATGGAAATCGATTCTCCGCATCAACAATTTGACAAACTTGAAAAAACCCTTCGGTTAGCAGGCAAAGGTAGTAACTGGTTTAACCTGGAAGAAATCAACGCAGAACTACAGGCTGATTTATGGGAATTGATAAAAGATGAGAATACCGGCACAGTACCAATCGAACATCCGGCCCAGCATGTTGCCCAGCCGAAAGAATTAAACGTCAATACCAAACATGTAGAAGTTATTTCAAAAACAGAGGAAGATTCTCAAATTCTGTCTATTAACAATTTACCACCCCTTGAGGCAACCAATCTTGATTCATTGAAAGTAAGATTAAGAGGATGCGATTGCTGCCGCTTGTGTGAACAGCGTTCAATGATTGTTTTCGGACAGGGAAATCAAAAGGCTGATTTGGTTTTTATCGGTGAAGCACCGGGTGGAGATGAGGATAGGACAGGTATTGCATTTGTGGGGAAAGCCGGAAAATTATTAACTCAGATTATCCATTCCATTGGAATAAACCGAAAAGCAGTTTATATCTGCAATATTATCAAATGTCGTCCCCCAGGTAACCGAAATCCCGCTTCCGATGAAATTGCTTCCTGTTCTCCATTCCTATTTAAACAGCTTGAATTGATACAACCGAAATTGATCGTTACTCTTGGCAATATTGCTACCAAAACACTAATACCGAATGCAATGGGAATTATGAAAATGCGGGGCAATTTAACATATTTCGAAGATATTCCGGTCATTCCAACTTTTCATCCCTCATACTTGCTTCGAAATCAATCTGCATTAAAATCAGTCTGGAATGACATGCGCCACATTCGACAGTTTTTGTTCAAATAAATTCCTATGCCCCCATAAGGAAATCATCTGCCGGAGGAAGTGTTTCATTATGTCCACAAAATCGATCATAATCTTCCGTTACATCAATAATTTTTGTAATTTTACCACCTCTTTTTACATAATCCTTAACTGCTTCATTCAAAAAATCCCTGTTGGGATCAAATCCTTTCGACTTTTTAACCTTCCTGTTTTTTACTATTGATTTTGACATCATTATCTCCTGTTGATTGCTGGAAAATTATGAAAAGATTTTTATGAACAAGTTCTTTCTCTCTGTCTGATTTTATTCATATAATTCTCTCTTACAGTCTCCTCTGATCCCTATTTTGAAAAAGTTAATTTCTCTTTTTGCCAGCTTTGTACCATTCTGTACTATTTTTTATTACTTTTTTCCATTATTCTAAGAATTCAGATCTAAATTCAGTTATAATAAGTAAGATAGAAGCATCAAATTGAATGTGTTTTTTCGTAGAATGACTCAAATCCATTTCAATTTTAAAATCACATGTCAACATAGAATTGTTTTGTTATTAATTGAAAAAGCGATAAACTATTATCACTATATCTTATTGTTTTTTTTTGCTTTTTCAACTTTGGTTTAAGTCATCAAAAAACTACATCTCCCAAAGAAGATCTCGACAATTGTGTCGAATAGGCTCAAATGATTGTAAAATAAATGTATATTTTTGTTTTTTTTAATTAATCTGATCGTATAAAGCAAATAATATCAATTTTTCAAATTCCCATTTTTCACCCAACATTTTTAAAACAAAGAAAAAGGATCATATGGCAATTGATAAAAACATTTCCGATATAAAAATTGGAGATACAATAGAAGGTTTTAACGTAAAATATATTAATGAATTACCTTTGTTAAGCAATACAATGGTCCAATTGGAACATGAAAAAACCGGTGCATTGATGATTCATCTGAAGAATGAAGACGATAATAATTGTTTTGGGGTGGCATTCCGTACAACTCCTACTGATTCAACCGGTGTTGCTCATATTCTGGAACATATATCCTTATGTGGTTCCAAACAATATCCAGTGCGTGATCCTTTTTTTTCAATGATCCGACGAAGTATGAAGACGTTCATGAATGCGTTTACTGCCAGTGATTGGACCATGTATCCATTTTCCACCCAGAATGAAGCCGATTTTTTTAATTTAATGCGAGTATATCTTGATGCTGCTTTTTTTCCGTTACTCACTGAAACCAGTTTCAAACAAGAAGGACATCGTTGCGAGTTTGCTGAACCCGAATCGCCAGATTCACCACTAACAATTCAAGGAGTTGTATACAGCGAAATGAAAGGAGCCATGTCTTCGCAAAGCCACATTATGCACCGTTGTATGGGTAGTGCTCTTTTTCCTACCATTACATACAAACATAACTCGGGAGGTGATCCTATGGAAATCAAGAAGTTAGCCTATCAGGATTTGGTGGATTTTCATAAACGCCATTACCATCCCAGCAATTCACTTTTTTATACCTATGGCAATATTCCTCTGGAAAAAAATCTTAAAGTCATCAACAAACATGTGTTGTCCAAATTTGAAAAAATCGTTGTCGATACAAACGTACCCGACGAACAACGACTTACCAAACCAAAGGAATTCGTTTTTAATTACCCATTAAACAAAGAGGACGATGACGGAGAAAAATGCCAGATTGCACTTGGCTGGTTAACCTGTAAAATTCAAGAACCCTTGGAAATTTTGTCATTGCAAATCATCAACCTAATCCTTCTGGGACATTCAGGTGCCCCCCTTCGTAAAAAACTGCTCGAATCAAAACTGGGGAAATCACTGGCTGACACAACCGGTTTTGAAGACGAAATTCGAGAACCTTATTTCAGTATCGGATTACAAGCAGTGGCAGAAAAAAACATTGATAAAGTCGAAGATCTAATCCTTGCTACTCTTGATGAAATTCTCGAACAAGGCATAAATCCCGATCAAATCGAATCTGCTATTCATCAAATTGAATTTGATACACGGGAAATCAGTGGTGGACATTATCCATACAGTCTTAATTTACTTTTTCGCTTTTTCGGTACCTGGTTGCATGGTGGAGACCCCGTGACTGCTATCGATTTTGATAAAACACTGAGCGAATTAAAAGAAAAGATAAAACAAGGACCATTTCTTGAGGAACAAATCAGGAAGTATATCGTTGATAACCCACACCGGGTTAAAGTTGTCTTGAAACCGGATATCGAATTGGAAAAAAAGAGAGAGTTGAAGCTAAAAAAGGAATTGGAAGAGAAAAAATCTCTTATGACTGATTCGGAAAAACAGAAGATTATAGAAGATGCAAAAGAACTAAAAGCACTTCAGGAGAAAAACGAAGATCTCAGCTGTCTACCCAGCTTAAAAGTATCTGATATTCCAAAGGAGATTAAGTACGTATACCCCCACCAGGAAGGCTTGAATGATCTGGACATTACATTTTTTGACCGACCGACAAATGGAATCGTATATACTAACTGGTATTTCAAAATTGACCATCTGCCGGACAAGCAAAAGAAGTGGCTGCCAATTTTAGGAAACCTCATATCCAACACCGGCGCTGGCAATCTGTCATACGAAGAACTGGCTGAACAAATCAGCCGGTACACGGGCGGTTTTTCTTCCAGTCCAACCGTCGAAACCCATTTTTCCGACCAAAACAATCTTCAAGAATATTTCATTGTTTCCAGCAAGGCCCTCAACCGAAACCAGGGAAAAATGTTTGACTTAGCAAAATTGTTGATGGGACATCGTGATTTTAAAGAAACAGATCGAGTTCAAACTTTAATCGCACAACGTACCAACAGCATGATAAATTCATTGCTTCAGTCCGGTCATAATTACGCCTTGAGCCTGGCCAACAGGAATTTCAGCCAAATATCTCATATCGAGGAAATTTACGGTGGTGTTCACCAGATCCAGTTTATGAAAGATCTGTTGTTCATGGATAAATCCAAATTAGAAAACACTATTGAGGAACTAAAAGTACTTTTTGAAAGCCTGCTTCTCAAGGACAAGCTTTCTATGTTGATTGTAGGTGAAGAAAAAATCTTTTCTGAAACTAGTAAGTATATTGCAGATTTTTTTCAAACATTTTCCAAAAAAATATCCAAACCACTTCCACAAAAACCGACTGCTAATACCATAGAATCCAATAAACAATTCCTACATGAAGCTTGGTTCACAACAACACCTGTTTCCTATGTTGCTAAGTCCCACGTAGTCGCCAATTACTTACACCAAGATGGTCCAACCTTAATGGTTATGGCTTACCTGCTAAAATCCTGTTTTCTCCATGGAGAAATTCGAGAAAAAGGAGGGGCATATGGAGCGATGACCAGTTACAATGGAGATGAAGGAATATTTAGCTTGCTGTCCTATCGCGATCCTCATTTTGCGCGAACCCTCTCGGTCTTTGAGCAGGCATGCCATTGGTTAAAAGAGGGTAAATTTAGCGAACGTGAGATCAACGAAAGCATACTGCAAACATGCAGCAACATGGATACCCCCGTTTCACCTGCCGGTAAAGCAGTGGTTGAGTATATCAATAAACGAAAAGGTAAAACTAAACAAATGAGAGAAAAATTCAGAGCCGGTGTTTTAAACTGTACAAAAGATAATTTGATAAAAGTGGCAAATCGGTATTTTGATTCTAAAGCTTCGTTGGCTGCTGTTACAAGTGAGGATATAGTGAAACGTGATAAAAAAATGATGGCTGGCCAACCATTAGATACTTATCAAATTTAGCCCAGTATCACTGTATACTAAAATGGTCTATGTTACCCAAATATAGACCATTTTAACCGTTGTAATATTTCCCAATAACTTCCATGACTTTGCCCCTTTTACTCCATTCCTGATCAAGCATGATAACAAACGGTTTCCAGCTATTGTTTTTTAGTTTTATAAACCCCGCCAGAGTGGATACTTTGTTTAATGTACCCGACTTTGCTAATATATCCCATTTTCTACCCATTCTTGCCAGATCTTCATATTTTGAACTACGGAGCGACGGTAACAAGTCACGATAATCAGCAAAATAATTAACAATTTTGAGCATGGCCAATAAATCCACCCTATTCTTTTTGGATAAACCGGAGCCTTCAACCAGATTGAAATCACAATCTTTCAATCCAATTTCATTATGCAAAAATGATGATATCAGCTCCACACCATGCTCAATACCAACACCTCCTCCAAATCTTTCATAGGCCATAGCCAATAACAATTGGTTGGCAATGAAATTATTAGATTCCTTCAACATTTTTTTTATCACATCTTTTAACTTGGGTGTTGAATAATGAACCAAACATGATGTCGTTCCCGAGGGAACCTGTCCTTTTTTAATAAAACCGTTAAAAGACGCACCATGTTCTTTAAAAATCGCCCTAGCCAATTCTCCCGAATATTTTGCACTTTCACTGGGCGTCGCAACAACATTAAAATGCTGAATACCCTTGGGAAGCCCGAAAACCCTCTTTTTAATCATTGGGGTGATCGGCGTGTATTCATTCAATACTCTGATCTGTCCCGGGCCACTAATTTTTACAACGATAGTATTATAATTGGAAACCAATGCTCCGGGAGGTGCATCGAAATAGTGAATCGAATTTCGTCGGCCATCAAATTCCAGGTCATACGAAAAAACAGTCTCATCCAACACAATATCGTTCAATGGTTCGTCTAAAATCCCTTTTTCATAAAGTTTTTCTGCAATGGTATGCCATTCTTTGGATGTAAGTGACGGATCTCCAAATCCTTTTATATAAAGATTCCGATTTTTATCCAGGTAAAAATTAGTATGAAACCGGTAGTTTTCCCCCAGTATTTTTAATGAAGCAGCCGCAGTGGTTATTTTTGTGATTGAAGCCGGAATATAATGTCCAGCCCGATATATATGATCTGGCTTATTATAACTCCCAATGGCAACACCTCCTTTTTTTATTATCTTGCGTAAGACAGTTCTAAAATCTCTGGAGTTTTTAATTGCTTTAACATTAATACTCAGTATGCCTTTGCCACTTTCACTAACGCCGTCGCTTACTTTGAAATATATTTTATCGATACCAACAAAATTTTTATCCGGTAAATACTTAAAAGTTGATTCTTGCCCCTTTAACCTTCCAAATGTTGGACGTTTGATCAAAGTATAATTCAGAATGTCCCCATCCTTGTCGTCAGACACCAGAGTAATATCCAGGGGAATATTCTCAAAGGTGGATGTTTTCTGTGAAATGGCAATTGGAATGTCATTGACAGGTAGTATATTTATTGTTACCTCTGCGGGTTCACTGGTAAAAGTTTTATCCTTCACCAAAAAACGAAGTTTATCTAATCCGTAATAATCCTGTTCGGGATAATACTCAATAAATGGAGGATCTCCGTAAATTCTGCCATGCTTGGGTCTTTTTGTTATTTTGTATTGAAGGACATCATTTTCCTTATCAAAAGCGTCCAGTGATATTTTTACTTTTTCGTCTTCCAGTACGTTGATTTGTTTACCTTGAGCAACTGGTGGGTCGTTTTCAGGTTTTACTTTTATGGTTATAGTGCCAATATTACTTTTTCGATTTCCCTTCATGATATAAAATCGAATTTCATCATTTCCGTAAAAATCAGCTTTGGTTACATAGGTCAAATGGGGCATTTGCCCTTTCAACCGTCCGCCTTGCGGCTGCTTAATAACTATATATTTTAATCCTTTAAATACAGTCTGATTGCTTCTTAAAGTGATTTTAGTTTTGCTGTCTTCGTTGATCTCGATTTTTTCGTCATACACCACCAGACGCAAAGATGATAGGTGTATGCATAAAAAAATAGCAATGCATATTAATGCTAAGAGTAATACCAGATAATTAAGCCTGTTTATAACCATCTTATTCTCTCTTCCCCAAAACGCAAAAAAGCCCAGCCGTTGTGCGACTGGGCTCTCTTCTTGTATCCGGCGACGTCCTACTCTCCCACACAGTCACCTGTGCAGTACCATCGGCGCTGAAGGACTTTACTTCTGTGTTCGATATGGGAACAGGTGTGACCCCTTCGCTATTGTCACCGGAATATCTCTTGATATCCGTTTCGGCTACATAATCTATTGTCTCAGGCTGCTTTCATGATCTAAAATACTTCTTCAGTGAGGCCGCACGGTCGGTTAGTACTGGTAAGCTTAATACATCGCTGCACTTACACCCCCAGCCTATTAAACAGCTAGTCTTGCTGTGACCTTCAGAGGAGTTATACTCCCGGGAAATCCTTCTTGAGGCTGGCTTCCCGCTTAGATGCTTTCAGCGGTTATCCATTCCAAACTTAGCTACCCTGCCATGCCACTGGCGCAACAACAGGATCACCATAGGTTCGTCCATTCCGGTCCTCTCGTACTAAGAACAGATCCTCACAAATTTCCAACGCCCACGGCAGATAGGGACCGAACTGTCTCACGACGTTCTGAACCCAGCTCGCGTACCGCTTTAATTGGCGAACAGCCAAACCCTTGGGACCTTCTCCA
>JBFFHJ010000044.1:0-60984 GCA_041556995.1 bacterium
ACCAACATCCAATATAAAAAGGATTGAAACAACGTCTTCGCGGCGATAAGAAAGCAAAAAAGACAAAGTCGGAGACCAACATCCAATATAAAAAGGATTGAAACAAAAAAACCTGAAAAACAAAGTTTCTTGACAATTCAGTCGGAGACCAACATCCAATATAAAAAGGATTGAAACGGGTGAGTCAGAACTTAGAGCAGCATACAGATCGTATTGGTCGGAGACCAACATCCAATATAAAAAGGATTGAAACTGAAGATGGTGAAGGGTGTGCGCGTTGGTCTAGTATTGTCAGAGACCAACATCCAATATAAAAAGGATTGAAACGATACCACCGAAAATGACCTGATGCTTCGTATCCCTGGTCGGAGACCAACATCCAATATAAAAAGGATTGAAACCCGCAGTGATCCGGCCTGCTCATAATCTTGTGTTGGATTCAAATCAGCCTGGATTATATTCCATATCCCCTCTCAATATTCTGGCCATTTTTCCAGCTCCATCGACAATCCCTCATTTGCGAGATCTTGCTCAAATAAAGTATCAAGTTTCGTACATTCTTCTGCAAGACGTGTATGCTCCATTTTCTCGATTTTATCTTTCACAGCTGATTGTATTACCTGGCTTTGGTTACTGAATGACTAATTTTTGACCATTTGGTTAATCTCCTTCAAAAGCTGCTGTTCCATTGATATTGTTATTTTTGCGACGCTCATCTTTTCCTCCGGTATTACGTTTGGTCATACTCAAGAAATGTGGGTGTCAATACTATTTGGAAATTGAATTTTTAGAATTAAATGGATTGTTCCTACTTTAAGGATCAGGATTACAGTCCATACCTTTGGTCATTTTTTTACTGATCCACTTCATTCGCCGCCACAATTTAAAAGCAATCTTTTTCCGCACGATTTTTAGTACACAAACTTTCTATCTAATACGGTAGTATTTTAGTTATTCACCGTATTTGGCATTTGTTTTCTACTAAATATGTCATAAAAATGGTCAGCTGTTTTCTTTAGTTATTGATAAAATTACCCTTTTTAGCCATGGCATATCTTTGGCACTATATCATTTTAACTCATCTGTCTCCGAAATCATCGCATTTAGATATATTTCGTGATTCTGGTAATCAACTGAGATTGAGCAAAGAGTAAAAACAGCAATAATACGGTTTATCCGATGTCTACAAGATTCATTTGATAGGAGCTTTGATGAATTGGATTGAAGTTATCAGTATTCGTCTTTCAAAACAGGAAGATGTACCAAAATTACTAAGGGTTTTTCATGATATTAAAGCGGCTCGAAATAAGCCGTTGGAAACGAATGTCAGCATTAAACTCTATCAAAACAAAAACATAGAAAGTGACTGGACGATTTATCTTTGCCAAGAATCACCTGGAGAACAAGCGAATAAAACACCATTGGGACACGCCATAATTGAGGCAATTCGACCATTCGGATTGATGAATCACTCGGTTTGGAAAAGCAAAGGAAGTTCACCATATAAGGATGAGTAAACGCTACACCCGATTCATCCATGCGTTCATCAAGGTTTTTTCATGTCCCTCAATGACAATAATGGTGATTGATATGGAGTGGAATAAAACTCTTCTTACTATCCGGCCTAAGGGTCGACTTGTAGGATTTATTGCCGGTCTTCCGACAGCAGTTGGATTTGGGGCGATGCCCGAAAGATGGTGGATCGTTTCAGCGATTGAGGTGGCTCAAAAAACAACCTCTTCACCATCAATTCCTTTTTATTTTTAAGAAACTCTTTCAGTGATGGAGTACAAGTGATGTTAAAAAAAATTAGAAATTTCTGCATAAAATCTCCCTGGTTAATTGTGTTTGTCGCATTAATCATTACTGCATCAGCCATATACCAGATCAAGACAAATCTCTATTTCGAGGGAGATGTTACCAAATTCCTGCCCGGAGATTTGAAGGCGGTAAAGGCCAACGACTATTCCCAGAAAAACTTTAATTACCAGGAAACCGTCATGGTTGGGATTGAATATCCCTCCGGTAGTGTCCTGGAACCCGACGTTTTGCGGAATATCGAAAAAATCGTTTTGGGGCTGAAAGAGCTGAAAGCGACCAAGACCTTTGAAAGTAAGCTGACCGGAAAAACGGAAACCGTCACCTTGCCGATTGGGATCGATACTGAAGACATTAACAGTATTGCTAACCTGGAGGATACCATTTTGGATCAGGAAACCGGTTCGGTCATTGACGGGAGTGTTATCAAAAAACTGAAACAGGATCATGATATCACATCTCCCGAGGGATTGGAAGAACGCCTGCCGGAAACGGATCATGATTTGCGGAAAATTATCCCGGCCTTACGTAAACGGGTCATGGATGATCGGATCTTCAGGGGTAATGTGATTTCCGAAGATGAACATGCCGCCAATATCCAGGTTCCCATGATCCGAAAATGGGATTATAAAAAACGTTTTGCTCTTTTAGAACTCGGGACCGCGCTCAGCCCTGAAAAACTAAAAAGCCGGTTTCAGGGAAATGACTCCACTTTTCCGTTTACGGTTTATGGAAAAACCATCGGTAATCACACCTACGACGACGACTATATTCAGGTTCATTCTGCAAGTGTTGGAGAAAAACTGAAAGAATTTCTGATTGAACAATTGGAACCCGTCTTTAACGATCATCCGAAATTAAAAGAAGCCCTTGACGGAGAAATGACACACGAGAAGTTAGAAGCAGTGATACTCCATACAGAAGATCGTGACTTTTTTCTCCATCCGGGCATACGGAGCTGGGATCAGTTCATGACCGACATATACGAATTTACATTGAATGTCATCGACCCCTTAAGTCGGGAAAACCTGGAATTCAAATTTTATGATGTTCGAGATATCTATAATCTTCAAGTCAATTACGGGCTGCTCATTGATCTGGCAAAAAACTTCCCGTTGGACGGTGTAACAATCCATATTGCAGGGCAACCAGTCACTGTAGCTCTCATTTCACATATGATGAGCACTGATATGAAGCGCATGCTGCCCCTTGCCATTGGTGTTATATTTCTGATCCTGACTCTCTCTTTCCGAAACGTTGCCGGATTAATAATTCCACTGATTACGGTTATCTTATCGGTGACATGGGCCTTGGGACTCATGGCGTTAACCGGCACCCCACTTTCGATCAGCACAACAATGCTGCCGATTGTCCTACTGGCGGTTGGAACGGCATACGGGATTCATCTGCTCAATCGCTATTTTTCGGATATCCGTTCCGCTGATGAGCGTCCCGCCATTATTGCCGGTACTTTCAAACAGGTCGGGACCGCAGTTATAATGGCAGCCCTGACAACGATGGCCGGATTTGGATCAATGGCGTTGTCATCTCTACCCAATCTCAGACATTTTGGGATTTTTGCTGCTGGCGGTGTTGCTATTGCGCTAATCCTTTCCTTTACCTTAACGCCGGCTTTTCTGATGCTTACAAAAAGCGGTATAAAGCGGAAAAAGACGGCCTTTGTCTCCTCTCATGCAAACGACTCTGAAAGTAAAAAAGGACCTATCTGGCCTCTGTTTGTCATTCGCAACTCAAAAGCGATATTGACGGTGATTGCCGTGATTACTCTTTTTGCCATAGGCGGTACATTAAATAACTACTTTGAAGGCGATCCGATTATCAATTTTAAAAAAACCAATCCTTTGTTTCAGGCCGATCAATTTATTAATAAGTCTCTGACGGGAACCAATATGGTCAATTTGATTTTCCGATTTCGGGACGAAGTCAATCTAAACAGCAAAGCAGCGGTTTCCGAACTGGAAAAAAGAACCATTTCGTTTGCCAATGATTGGAATGCTTTTGTTGAAGAAATCCCCGAACTAAGGGCAAGTCGGTTGGCAAACGTTGGCGAGAATTTAAAAAGATTGGCCGTTGACACCAACCCTGACTTACCGACGATACGGCAGAATCTGACCTTAATTAAAGATCTGTTGAATGAGGACTATATTGTCTCCGGTCAACAAACATCCGATTTAAAAAACAATTCGGATGAGTCAGGAGAAACGGTTGAAGTTTTATCAGAAAGTCCGGTGGAAGAGGATTCCGATGACGCCTTGAGCGACCTTGGGGATCTCGGAGAAGAAGAATCGATTGAAAACACCAAACATGCCGATTTCGAAGAACTCGATCCCAACCAATTCGAAGGGCTTAGTGAATTATCTCGCAGATTGGGCGTATCGGAAGACAATCAAGCAATAACGGTGCGTTTGATCATGACACTGCGTCAACATAAATCGGATAACACCGGTTTAAAAATGCAACGATCCTTTAACCAACTACAGGACTTTTTCTCCGTTGATATCAAACAACCGGAAGTGTTGCATAAACTGGAAACACTGTACACGTTTTTAAAAACAATGGAGCAACCACTTGTCGTCAAAGGAGGTGTCGAGCTGAAACCGACTGGGCTGGTGGCTTCTCCGGTAGACCTGGTCCGAAAAGTTTATAAAACGTTTTACCATGACGACAATCCGATCTTCGACCGGTTGCCGGACACAACCAGGGATGGTTTTAAGGATATTACCCTGACGGACCGAAGTATTATCGGAGTTGCCATCAACCAGGCCCTTAGCTCCAACCGGGACATGTTTGATTCGATGGTGACGCCCGATTACAAAGAATTTCAGATGAATATAATAATTCGCTCCGGTAAAAGTAAAATCATCGAAGACTATGTAGAACAGGTGTATGCGAAAACCAAGGAATTGTTTCCCGAAGATGATCCATACATTCAACGGATATTGATAGGTGGACTGGCACCGCAACTCAGAGAGGTGACCAGTTTGCTGATGGATTCCCAGTTAAAAAGCATTGCAGGATCATTTGTCCTGGTTTGGCTGATCACCTTTTTTATTTTCCGTTCGGCCATAGGAGGTCTGTTTTCACTGATCCCGTTGGGATTTACTGTGATTCTCAATTTCGGAATGATGTACGCGTTGGGATGGCCGATCACCCAGGGGACCGTTATTGTGGCATCAATTTCCATAGGAATCGGAGTGGATTACACCATTCACTTCCTGGAACGCTTTAAAATGCAATTGCAGCTGGGGGATACACTGGAGCTGGCATACGTGAACACCATACGTACCAGCGGAAAAGCGATTTTCATTAATGCGATTTCCGTGGCTTTCGGTTTTTTGGTACTCGTCTTCTCCGAGTTTATCCCCGTGATCTCCATGGGTGTTTTGACGATGGGGACTATGATCTTCAGTACCTTGGGAGCCCTGATCATTCTCCCGATCCTGATTACGATTATTAAACCCGGTTTTATTAAGAAGCAGAACGGTATCGGCGTTTCCGAGCAAAACAAACTGAAGACTGCAAATTGATCAAACACAGTCAAATTGGTAGTGGCGGATTAAAAACATCCAGCTGATCCCAAGGGTCAATGCCCCCGCCTATTTGTAAAGCAGGGGGCAACAGCAGTATTAATCATCCAATAAGGTATATATAAAAGGAGAAGTCAATGAAAGTCATTCAAAAATCTTATCTATTTCTTATCACTGTTCTGGTAATTCTTGTAATGCCCTTTTCCGCAGTTCTGGCTGAAACAGCGCAACAGAAGGGCCGTAGAATAATGGAAGAGGTTGACCGCCTGCCGGTACTCGAAAAAGTCCTGAACCAGATCACTCTCTTTATCTATGACTCCCAGGGGAAAGTGATCTTCACAAAAAAAGTTCGAGGTGCGCAGTATTATAGTGATTACCAGGACGAAACCAAACGCCTGATCCACACATTGTCTTCCTTTTACGCTCCGGCTGACGATAAAGGTAATGGCAGCCTGACGGTGGAAGTCGCAAACGATGATGACGATCAATGGATTTATCTGAAAGGATTACGCAAGCCCAAACGCATCATTGGCTCTGACAAGAGTTCCTCATTTATGGGCTCTGATATGTCCAACGGCGATATGGCTCCTAAAAACATTGACGATAGCAATTACACCTGGCTGGGATCAGAAAAGGTAGTGTACAAAAATAAAAAAATTGCTGTGGAAAAGGTGGAGACGGTATTTAAAAGCAAGCAGATGCAACAGGATTATGGACGTAGCAGAGCAGTGGTTTGGGTGCATTTGAAATCGGGACTGATTTTTAAGGCGGAACAATACGATCTGAATAACCAACTCTTTAAAACAACTCGTTTACTCTCCTTTAAGGCGTTGAAAAATAAAGACAAAAAATCAGTATTCATCATGACCGGTTCCGAAGTGAAAAGCGTTTTAAAAGGCACCAAAACGATTATGAAGATGTCCAAAATCCGTACTGGAAGCGCTGCCGCATCTATTCGTCCAGACATCTTCAAAACGACGTTTCTTACTCGCCGTTGGTGGTAATACGTTTTTTTAAGCTTTTTATTTTTAAGATCACACATGACGATTAAGGAAGAAGTCAGTTTTTGATCTTTCACCATTCCTACACTGAATACGCAAGAGCCGCAGTATCGAGAGGGAATCCAGTGCAATCAATTATATATGGAACTCCATTCTTTGCTCAGAGTATCGCAAATTCAGTGCGAGGGTCACAGAAAAAACGTTATACCGATTCTTTAATCATAACACGATATCCAAACAAAAGAGGCCCCCTATGCAATTGTACCATCGCCTCAGTATCCTCCTGATCATATGCTCCATGCTTGCAGTTGGGACACCGGTTCTTGCTGATGAACTGGACCAACTGCAAGTACTGGATAATTCGGCAGAAGAAACGCTATCTGACTCATTAGACTCTTTGGGTGAGTCAGACTCTTTGGAAGAGGCTGAAAATGATCTCATAATGACTGAAAGTTCCAAGGATACTACTGACGAGGTTTCCGATTCCTTTGCCGAAGATGAGGTTGAAACACTGCCCGATGAATCGCCCGAACAAGCAATTTCTCTGATATTCAGTGGTTATATAAAGGCCATGGCCTATTGGAATCGAACCATATATTCCAATGACCTATGGGCTCAATTTAAGCAAATAAAAGCAGCTGGAAATTCTGCACCGGATGAGCAAACAGAAGAGGGATATGCCTATACTGGCGTTCGCACCCAGTTAAAGTTTGAAGGCTATCTGGGCGACAAAGCGCGTCTCTTTGCGGCTTTCAATTTGGATTTTAACGAAGCCGACCAGACCGATTCCGATGGGTATGATTCCATTGCTGAAGAAAACAGTGAATCAAGCCAGGAAAGTATCCGAATGGTGGAACGCTACATCGAATTTTATGAAGGGAGCCGCACATGGAAAGTCGGGACTCAGCTGGTCACCTGGAGCTACCTGGAAGGATTCGAAGTTCCCACTGACCGACTGAATGCGCGGGACCAAACCTATCTCAGTTCCGAATATGAAGATACTAAACTGCCGAGCACCGGAGTCTTGCTTAGTCAAGGATTCGGAAACAGTACCTTGGAGTTCATGTATATCCCTGTCGGGCAAGTCAACATTAATCCGGCATATACTGATTATCTCTATACCGGAGGACAACTTTTAAGGGAAAGTAAGCCTGAAACCAGCAAATGGGCGACACGCCTTACCGGATCATTTAACAAATTGGACTATGCTGCCAGCTATGTCGACGGAACCGACCGACAGGCAGATGTCGATCTGTTAGACACCGATGGAAATGCAATGGTGTACGATTCATCCAGAAGTTCTCTGGAATTATCGGCGGATATGAGCACTTACAATCGCCCGGCCCGAACTTACCATCGTGTCCGAAGTCCCGGATTGGATCTCCAATACAATTTCGGTAGTTGGATTCCCAAGCTGGCCTATGTACAAAATTTTACGGAGGATGACGATGGCGACAATCCCTTTATTAAAAACAAATGGAGCCAATATCTGGTAGGGGGAGAATTTATAATCGGTTCGGCCACAATCAATCTTTATGCCGGGCAGATCCTGGTGGAGGATTACAAAGAAGAGACGCCACTGGATCTGAAAACCAATTTCTTGAACAGGCAAAGACGGGAAAGAACCGACATCCTTTCCGGTTATATTGATGCGGATTTTCTAACCGGTAACGCTCTGAAAGTAACTCTGATGTTTGCCAATCATTGGGATGACCAAGGAGAGTCTGTGGAAAGCAAGCTTAAAGCCAACTTTAAATACAAAATAGCCAACGGATTGGAGGTCTATCTTGCGTTCTCATATTTTGAGATTGACAATACTGAAATCAGTGATGTGCAGACAGAACTCAAATACTCTTTTTAATCGTTTGTCGTCGCAACTTAATTAAATGGCAGAATCATTTTTTCGGAGATCTTTGTTGATCTTTATCGTATGGCAGATAAACCGTAAACGAATGAAATGAAAGGTATTAAAACTGAGTCTTAAAACCGGCAAAAAGTAAACAAATAAGGGAGCGGCTGAGAAGAAATTCAAAGTGCTGAATGGTCTGGATTTAAGAGTATTGATAACACGTGAATATTGAATAAGACAAGATGGCTTGCTGGGTGGGCTATACGAATGGAGGGAGAAGTCTTGATAAGTAGTCCTCACCCTCCCCTGTTATTTTTGATTTTAAGATCTGTCAGGCAACGGCCTTATTTGAATTGTTATCGGAAGTCTTTATTTCTGTTGACGTTTCCTGAGATGCCTTTGTGCTGCCATATCCATCCTTATACCAGCCACCGCCTTTTAATAGAAATGAATTCAGAGACAATTTTTTTTTCAGTTTCAATTCGTGACAGTGTGGGCATGCAACTTGATGTGTTTCACTGGATTTCCGAATAATTTCGATCTCCTTATGGCAACTTTCGCATTCGTATTCGTAGATAGGCATTTTCATTCCTCCTTATAAAATCTTAAAATAAAAAACCATGGTTTGTTTATTTTTTTACAATGACATATTGAGCACCGTTTTGCGTCCCTATAAGTAGCAGGATACCTTTTTCTAAACTGGTACTCTTGATAGCTTTTTGGAATGCCTTTATATTATCTATTGGCGCCCGATTGACTTCTAAAACCAGATATCCGACCTGCAAACCGGCATTTGCGGCAGGAGAATTTGGTGTTATATTTGTGATTACAACACCTCCTTTATAACGCTGGTATCCAAACCGTTCAGCTAAATCGGGAGTGAGGTTCTGAACTTTCATCCCCAGGGAATTACCGGTATCGGTAAAACCGGACGAGGCATAGGCTTGAGAGGGTCTGGTTCCCAATTTAACAGTCAGGGATTTTATTTTTCCCTTGCGAATCACGTCCAGTTTTACTTCGGTGTTAGGGAAAGTCAGTCCGACTTTATTTTTCAAATGGCCTGCATTATTGATCATTTTTCCGTTGTATTTGATAATAACATCCCCTCTTTTTAATCCGGCTTTTTCTGCCGGTGAATCTTCGGTGACCTCTGCAACCAAAGCCCCCTTGCTATTTTTAAGATCAAGCGCTTGTCTCAGGTCATGGGAAATATCCTGTAGTAGTATTCCCAACCATCCTCTGGAGACTTTGCCATTCTTGACCAACTGGTTCATAACATTCTTTGCCATGTTGATTGGCACGGAAAAGCCAATCCCCTGATAACCACCACTTCGGGTAAAAATAGCTGTATTGACACCAATAACCTCACCATTGAGATTGATTAACGGGCCCCCACTATTCCCGGGATTGATTGCGGCATCGGTTTGTATAAAATCCTCATAGTCTGCGATGTCCACATTGGACCGACCTTTAGCACTGACAATTCCCATGGTTACCGTATGGGATAAACCGAAGGGATTGCCGATGGCTATTACGGTTTCACCGATCCTAATATCATCCGAATCACCCATGGGGATAACATCCAGGTTTTCTGCCGTGATTTTTATCACGGCGATGTCGGTTAACGGGTCGGTCCCCACAATTTTTGCATCAAATTCTCTCCCATCGAACAATCTAACCTTAATCTTATCTGCTTCTCCGACAACGTGATTATTAGTAAGAATATGTCCCTCTTTGTCGACAATAGCACCGCTGCCAGCTCCTTGCTGCTTGAATTCTCTGGGTTGACCCGGCTGCGATCGATTATGCCGCCAACCTGGAAAAAACTGATCAAAAAACTCGTCATTAAAAAGGTCATAGGGGTCATTATAGGGAGTACCCGAAGATCCTGTTCGATATATTTTTTCCACTTGTATGTGGACGACGGCTTTCTGAGTCGTTTCTACGATATCTGCACGTGCTCTGGATTCTGTAATCAACTGCTTTAGAGCAGGGCTTTCTTTGGCTATACCGGGCTGAACTATAAGAATTAACAATAGTCCAGCTAGAAAAGTAAATCGATTTTTCATGTTATCCTCCAAAACTTGGACATTTTATTCGGTAAAATAAAAAAGGGAGTCCGAATAAGTCCGAACTCCCTCAATATCTTTGGTTTAATAGTTGGAATAATGAACTGGCAAAAACGGACTTCTTAATTAATTTCGATCAATCTGGGCTGTTTTTTGGGAATCTTTGGCAGAGTCAACGTCAGTACACCGTCACTCATACCGGCTTTGATTGCCGATTGATCAATTTCATTGGGAAGTTCAAATTTACGAGAGAAATGTCCAATATTATACTCGGTGTATAATGGCTCCAAGTTTTTATACGGTGTTGGATCAATCTCTCCATCAATCTTGAGAATATCTTTTTCTATTTTGACCGTTAGTTTTTCTTTATCGACCCCTGGCATATCCATAAACAAAATCAGTTCATTACCGGTATCTACAATATCGGTGGCCGGCATATAAATTTTGCCTGGAATCGTATGTTCCGATTTGGCTTTAATTTCTTTTTTTTCCTGGACAGTAATATCCTTTTTTTCTTCTTTACCCATAATTTCCTCCTGATCAAACATGATAATTTTATAAACAGATGGTTAAAATCAATCTTTATCTGACAGTAATTTGTTTAGGCATATCTTTTTCGGCTCTTGGCAAGATCACCGATAAGATTCCGTTTTTGTAGTCTGCCCTTACATGATCTGTGTCCACCTTGATAGGAAGCTTAATTGATCGGTTGAAAGAATGGCTTCTTCTCTCGATTCTATGAACACTACTATCTTCCGGATAATTCAAGGAGCGTTTTCCAGCCAGAGTGATAATGTCATCTTTTACTTCGACTTTGATTTCGTCCTTTGTTAACCCGGGAACTTCTGCCATGAGAATGAGTGTTTCCCCATCCTTGAAAAAGTTGACCGATGGTTGTGTTCCCCTGCTGGTAATAGAACCAGATCCAAGATAATCAAAAGTTTTAGCCGTATCTAATGCATCCTGAAGGGCCAAAAGAGTATCAATTGCACTTGAAAATCTTCTAAACATTTTGACCTCCACAAAAGTAGGTTTTTCGTTTTGACCGTCACAATGTTATTTGGATTGAGAATGAACTCACTTCCCAAATCAACATTGTTATTTTGATCATTTCATCTTGAAAGAACTAAAATAGGACTTTATAAGTCCTGCTCTGATTATTGCATCCTGTATACCAGAAGTAAAGTATAAATTATTTCAGAATCTTATTTAGATTATTATTAAACCGGGTCATTTTGACAAATCTTATCAAGTTTTATTTAGTAATTAAGTACGGTCAAAATGACCGATTTTGTCATTTTGACCCATAATACCAGCGGTCTGTCTTCTCAAGCCATCTCGCCTTTATGTGACATTTTCAGAAAGACCGCCGGATGCCGAAAACACTTTTCAACTATCAGCAGATCAAGAGTAGCTGTGCTTGTGATCTTGCGTAAGATTTGAACGAATTATAATGTGAGAATAATGGTATGAAAATTCATTGTTTTTGGCCTGCTGTATTATATGCCGTACTGATTTATTCTTCAGGCACACCATTTTAAATTCCAAAAAAGATTGTTGATATAACAGTATTTCTTTTACAGAAATTGTGGAAAATTAACAAAAACAGCAAATTCACTGACGAAGTTGGGTTAAACAATTTGTGCCAGAGTTTCCTGGACTGTGGTATTTTAATTAATATTTCCATTGGGCCAAACAAATAAGTGTTGGAAATATTAAGGAACAAATAAAAAATATCGAATAAAATGAATTTATTTTCAATGGAGAAATGTGTTTGCTCGTGGGTATTATGATTTGAAGTTAATAGCAGTGGTTTTTTTTTAAACGCTGCCATTAACTTTATAGGATTGCTGTAATAAGGAAACCTAATTTATTTCCGTTCTAAGTGAAATTGTCTCTGTGTAAAACATGTCAGGTGCTGACCAATCGGCAGTTGAACCAAATAAAGCATCTCGTACCGTATTATTGATCCCATTACAATCACTTCCCCAGACAGGAGGTACAAACGGACTCGTTGTGCAAAACGGATTGGGATAGGTAGTTGAAAAATTAAAAGTAGAGTCACACGCTGCTGCGTCTCCAAATCCCAGGTTGAAATTTGCATAATATGAATTACATAAATTTCCCATTGAATAGGCATCGCTACTGGTGTCAATCTCACCAATGAATGTTTCAGCGGAAACATCTCTTTTCATCATATAAACATTGACTTTGGCGGCTGAAGATTCGGCTACAAAGTCGGTGTACAGATTCATTGTGTGATCATCATCAATGGGTGACGAGCAAGTTGGATCTGGATTAAAATATGCCCATCGTGGTGAATAAAGCATCGCTTTTCCGGTGTAAAGGGAACTGTCTCGCGACATGATGACCCTGATGCGATTCGGAGCTCTGACATCACTAACGTCACACACGTCATTGATGATGGTTGATGTTACTGTCCAGGTGGTATCATTGGTATAAGATGCTTCAACTTCAAGCCGGGACTGGTCGCCGTTACTTTCCGGGGAATTGTTGTTGTCCAGTTTCAGCGTGTATTCACCACCGGCAATGTGAGCATCCAGGAATGCGCCGCTTGAGGTTAGAGCCAGAAAGTCAAATTCGGTATTTGAGACTTTTGAATATTTAATCGTTACACCGTCATTGGTAATGATGGTTCCATTGGATCCGTCCGGGAGATGCCCAACATGCAAGGCCAGGACTTTCAAATATAAAGCGGATGCCATAAAGAGAAATTTGGAATGCCAAATATATAATTTTAACAATCTGGATTGGCATCCATAAAGGTCGGTGCCTTCACACGGATCGCCATTGTCGGCATATAAAGGTTTACTGGATTGCATTGATTTAAGATCAAATGCCGGTGATGACGAAGCGGAACCGCTGCTTAATGAATTGGGAATGTATCCGTTACCGATTGATTCCAATTTATTGACCGTCTCGGTAGCAAAACTGGTCTCTTCAGAAGAGTTAACGTCATCCTCTTCTTTTTTGCAGCTTATTGCCAACAAGAGAACTGAAAGACAAACTATTATAATAAAAGCTGTTTTTTTAAAATTCATGTTTTCTTCCCCCTTTTTTATTTTGTTTTTAACTACTTTGTCCCCCATGTCATTAAATTAAACTTTGTCACCTGTTGTCATTCTGAAAAAATACGACGAAGGATCTCTCAGAACCAAGAGCAAATAGCGTCGTTTAAGCTCATCTTGAGTTTTCTTCAAACAACTTGATGCAGAAGGGCCTTCATGCAGTCAAGTTGTTGTTGAATATTGATAAGGCTTCAGAATGATAATAGGTGAACAATAATCTTTGACTTAATGACATTGACTTTGTACCAACAGAAATTCATCGGTATAATTTTGAAACAAAACGCGATTTAAAAGACAACATAATTATTAAATTCATCAAATGTGCCAGTCATCGTAAGTGATTGAACCTAATAATTATGAGAGGTTATCAACAATTTCTTCCTTATGCAAATAGAAAACAGGCCAAAGCAATTGTCGTCAAATATGTCTCTTATCTCGACCATATTGCTTGATATAAAAATGTTATTATTCAGCATTACCCTGAACTCTATGTCATTTTCGCATAGGCATAATGTCAATAAGCCAATCTCTGCCATCTATCATCCTGAGGAAGTATGACGAGGATCTCTCAGAACCAGGCGCAAATGACATTGTTTAAGCCTGTCTTGAGTTTTCTACAAACAAGAAGGGCCTTCATGCAGTCAAGTGATTATTGAACATTGATAAGGCTTCAAAATAATAATAATCTTTGGCTTAATGACATGGAAATACAAATATTTAGCTGTTTTCAGTAACTACTGATACTCTTGTTGTGTCCAGAAGATTAATGCTCGGATCAATAATCAAAGGTGAAAACAATATATTTGGATGGAAGCAGAAGATTCATCGATTCTGGAAGGTGAGTTTATAAATGAAAATAACCCGAATGCATCCGGTGGAAAGTATATGATTGTTCCCGACGGAATCGAGAATGATACAGAAGGAGTGCCGCCAGTAAAACGGCATTACAATCTTTTCGTTTAAAATCAAGCAGTGAGGAGGTGCTTTCCTTTGTTTTTGATTGGTTTTTTACCGGCGATTTTTGCAAGGATTCGGTTGGGGTGGGCATAACAGTCCACGTTTTTGGTGAAAAGATAACCACCGTATTTTGTTCGAATTCTGGAAATTTGTTTTGCTGTGTCCGGTTCCAGCGGATTGATAACTTCTGCTATGACATCGCCTTTTTTGACTGTTTCACCGATTTCTCTTCGATAAATAACGACTCCGGGTTTTTCTGCTGTCAGGAACTCAACTGCCTCCAGGGGAGTTGCGTCTCTCAAGAGCTTTGGAAGTTTTGGGGCGATTCCTTTAATAAACCCCCTTCGTTGCAAGAAGAGGAAGATATTTTTAGCATCTTTTGATCCCTTGTCGTGGGATACATCGTTTATCCCCCTGAGCTCGACAGTAGCAGACAGGCATGCAGAAGGGATGGGATGCTCCGGAAATTTATCTGCCAATTCCCACCATATTTTACTGCATGCTTCATCAAAGGGCTCTCCGCCTGAGTTTTTAGCAAGCAACGTCACGCTTGATCCCATTTGGGCTGCCAGATCTGATCCATTCGGCCATAAAGGTGTGCCCATGTAAATGTGAAGACAAGCCTGGTAATCGCAATGCAAATCAAGCACAATATCAGCGTCGACTGCCAATGACATTAGCTGTTTTTTTAGAAACTGATCTTCATCTTTTGGTTTTATTTCTTTAAGGCAGGACAATTGCGTTTGGCGAATTAGTTTGATGTTTTTTTCTGTATCTTTAGTCAGTTGTTTATCGATTTTTCTGGCAACAACCTCCGTCAATTCGGGATAGTTTCGATTAAAGTTAATGCCGTTAGACAAATGGAAGCGACCTTGTAATTTTTCATACTGCCATTGGTCAAGGCCAATGGGGTTGGCAGCGGGAACCAATAGGATTTCACCTTGAATCTTCCCTTCTTTATCCGCATCATCCAGTAATTTTAATAGATGATGCATGACAACCAATCCAGGGGGTTCATCAGCATGTAATCCAGCTTGAATATAGGCTTTTCCCCCTGTTGAAGGATTTCCATAACGGATGATATTTAGTTTGCGGCAGGTTCCCAAAGAAGCAAAAGGTAGAGTTATTTCTTCAGTTTTTTTTGTTTGTTGCATAAGTTTTGGAATTTAATTACATGTAAGCAGTTAACTTGCTATCACGAGGAAAACAAGAAACAAATCAGGTATGTTTTGGAAAGCTCACACACTTGTAATAATTGGAGGCAACTCAATATGCTGCTTTCAATCATTGATCATTAGGAGATCAGGTTGTTTTTGTGTTTTTTCAACATATGGAGCCAAGTGTGCATAAATACGTTTTTCAGCTAATTTGAATAACCACACGATACTGAAGGTAATACACAAATAGAATGCACCGGCTGTTATGTATGCCTCATAAGGAGCATAATGACGAGCATTGATAATTCCACCCGCCCCGGTAATATCCATCAAGGTTATAACACTGGCAAGCGCACTTCCATGTAGCATGAAGATGACTTCATTACCGTAAGCCGGAAATGCTCTTCTGAGTGAACTGGGTAAGATAACACGTCTTAACATCAAAAAACGAGACATTCCTACTGATTTTGCGGCTTCTATTTCGCCGAAAGGAGTGGATTCCATTGCTCCGCGTACGATTTCAATGGTGTAAGCACAAGTATTCAACGTAAAGGAAAACAGGGCACAAAAATAGGCTTCTTTGAAAAAATCCCAAAGAACTGTTGTTTTAAGCCAATCAAACTGACCCAGTCCGTAATAAATAATGTACATCTGAACTATTAAAGGCGTGCCCCTAAAAATATAAACAAAAAGTCGCACAGGAGAACTGATCAAAACATTTTTTGAAGTCCTTAGAACAGCTAAAGGTATTGCAAAGCTCAATCCTATCAGAAGTGATATTCCAACCAGCTGTACGGTGAGAAATAATCCATCAATATAAAAAGCAAGCCCGCATCCTGCTCGCTTGCAACTTTCAATAAAACCTTCTGTTTGGCCACAATCAATAACACACTGAAGGCATTTCCCAAAAATAATAGAAAAATCCATATTTAAGCTCTCCTTTCACCGAGACTGTATCTTCGTTCCGCCCATGCCAGAAGATAGGTGGACACTGTTGTAAAGATCAGATAGTTAAAGGCGACAAGGATATAAAAGGTGAAGGGTTGCCTTGTGGCTTTCGCCGCTACATCGGCTTTTCTGACCATATCGTCCAGGCCGATCACCGAAACAATGGCGGTGGCTTTGATCATCACCAGCCAGTTGTTACCAAAGCTGGGAATAGCGTAGCGGATCATTTGGGGAACGAGAATTCTGTAAAATACCTGCAATCTCGTCATACCATAACTGGCTCCTGCTTCCAGTTGTCCTTTGTTGACAGCCATAATGGCACCTCGAAAGGTTTCCGCCATGTATGCGCCGAAAATAAATCCAATGGTCGCCACACCGGCGATAAATGGATTAATATCAACATACTCATCATATCCCAGAGAATACGCAAGATTATTTACCAGCATTTGGCCCCCGTAATAGATCAGCAGCATCAAAACAAGATCGGGGATGCCTCGAATAATTGTTGTGTAGGCAAGGGTGACGGTTCTCAATGGTTTTGAATTGGAGAGTTTTCCCAACGCTCCTAAAATACCCAAAAAGACGGCAACTAACAATGAACTCAACGCAAGACTCAGCGTGATCCATGTGCCTTCCATAATACTGTTGAAATAGCCATAGAGGTTAAACATACCTTACCCTTGTTTTCTGGGTCGGAGTTCGTTTTGGCCCAGTGTGTTTCTGATTTGAAGCAATTGATTTGATTACAGCATTATCGGGGTTATTCACCGTAAACATCAATATCAAAGTATTTATCTTGAATCTTTTTGTAGGTTCCGTTGGCGCGAATTCCATCAATAGCCTTGTTAAACATCTCAACCAGGTCTTGATTCTGCTTATGGATGGCGATTCCGACGCCTTTTCCAAACCATTTTGGATCTGTGAATACAGGACCGATAAATTGATAGGCTTCATTTCCCTTCAACTTTAAAAATCCGTCTAAGATAGAAATACTATCAGCAAAAAGCAAATCCAATCGACCTGATTTCATATCGAGATAGACTTCATCCTGAGAGCCGTATCGGACAATCTCAGCTTTATTTCCCCAGAAATGAGAAGCATAACGATCTTGAATTGTTTCTCTCTGAACACCAATCTTAGGTTTTTTTATTTTTCCCATGATTACGCGAGTAACGAAGTTTTCGTGACCGGCCAGCCTGGTGGGAGTTTTCATATACTTGTTTGTAAATGCGACTTTTTTTAATCTTTCTTCAGTAATGGACATTTGTGCTATACTGGCATCATACTTTCTTGCCAGTAAACCGGGTATTGTTCCTTCCCAAGCTTGTTTCTGCCATGTACATTTAACCTTCAGGTAGTCACACAGCGCATTGCCGATGTCGATATCAAAACCGACCAGCTCACCTTCGGGCGAAACGGAGTTAAATGGAGGGAAGGCACCTTCTGAACACATTCTGATCTTCTTCCAGTTTTTTGCGGAAGCGCTACCTGAAAAAATAAAAACAGCTGCGGTAAGGAATAAAACGATTCTTTTCATAATACTCTCCTTTTTAAAAGGTTTATATTCAGTTTAACCTGCTGGCAATCTAAACACCTATGAAGAACATTTCCAGAAAGAGAGAAAGCAAAGTGCCCTCCCCGGTCATTATGTTTCGTAGCTACTGGCAAGAAATTGACGAAATCGTTCTGACTTGGGATTTTCAAAGATTTCTTCAGGTGGCCCCTCCTCTTCGATTACTCCATGATTAAGAAATATGGTCTTTGACGATACTTCCCGGGCGAACCCCAATTCATGAGTAACAACAACCATTGTCCTTCCTTCCTCAGCCAGGTCTCTCATTACTTTGAGTACCTCGCCGACCAGCTCCGGATCAAGAGCAGAGGTTGGTTCGTCAAACAGCATGACTTCCGGCTCCATGGCCAGTGCTCTGGCTATGGCTGCTCGTTGTTGTTGGCCACCTGAAAGGTGTGTCGGATATGCGTTTTTTTTATCATAAATCCCTACCTTTTCCAGATAAAACCTGGCTTTCTCCCGGGCATCTTTCTTGGATTGTTTTAATACATGAACAGGGGCTTCAATAACATTGTCTTCAATGGTCATATGAGACCACAGGTTGAACTGCTGAAAGATCATTGAAAGTTTGGTTCGTATGCGCTCTACCTGTTTCAGGTTCTTTGGCACAACCTGTCCATTTCTCTTGACTTTGAGAAGAATCTCCTCTCCTCCGACAACGATGTTTCCTTCTTCCGGTACATCCAGGAAAGTTATACAGCGCAGGATAGTGCTTTTACCAGATCCACTGGAACCAAGCATTGACACTACCTCTCCCTTATCTGCGGTGAGAGATACACCTTTTAAGACCTCTAATCTACCGTATCTTTTATGAAGGTTCGTTACCGATAATGCAGTTGCTTTGTTATTCATCAATTGCCTTGACAAATGTCTACATGATTTATTTTCAATCCTGGTAAGGGATTGTACTAGGAATCACACTCCCTTTTGATAAAAGCAAACAACAATCATTGTCAACTAATTTATGTTCTGCCGATTTTTTATTTTGGAAGTTATTTGATCAACAATGAGTGTGAAGTTTTAATAACTACCGCAGATTACAAAATATATCAAGTGATTAAATCTGATAATTTAACAAATAGGGTTTTATAGCGCTTCATTAGATGGCTTTTATAACTACTCCTTTCCGTTTATCCAAAACAGGTAAGGGTCGGCTCAAAAATCAATCCACATTCTGTTTGCAAAATGTCCAGTGTTTTCAGGGCGTTTGCAAGCGGACTATGTGAAGTTATTTTTTTCGATCCCTTATTGCTATTTAAGTTACGATGATTTCGGCTCATGAGAATATAAAAAAGGATATTTTTAAAAGTCAAAGCTGATTCTGTAATAATCGCCTGAAAAAGATGAATGGATTTTAGTGGAAGAAAAAAAATAAGATTAACCGCCTGTCTCAAAATCCAAAGAGGATAATTCAAGTTTTTCTGTTTTCTGAAATCTTAAAAAGGAAATCATATCATTATCTTGTAATTGATTTGAATCAAAAGATGTGAGTATCGATGTAATTTTTACTTTTCAATAATCAAAATGAATGATTTATAATACTGACGTTACAATACAATTTAAGTGGAGAGTATATTTACAATGAATATCATCATAACCGGCGCAACCGGTGAGATCGGAGAAGAAGAGGAATGGATTCGAATTTTCAAGGGTGTTTTTTTAAATCCGTTATTGTTGTTAAAAGAAGCCATCCAAAGGATGAATGAAGAGTTCCATAATAAGGTTGTCATTATTTCAGGCATCTCTTCCATTCAGGTAATGAGCAGGTACTCAATCAATTCTGCTATCAGGTCTGCATGGTTGGCCCAGGCGAAAACCATTTCAATAAACCTGTCCCACGTTCATGTGAATACATTATCGCTGGGAGGTATTAAGACAAAAGGTTATAACCATCGTTTAAAATTGCGTGCCGAGTCTGAAGACAAATGTCATACACAATTATATCAAGAAGATGTTTCCAATGTGCCTTTGAAAAAATATGCTTCTGGGTGAAGTTGCGGAGGTGATTGCAGGGTTAATCGGACCTTTTTCCGATCATCTGACAGGTAATAATATCATTCTTGATGGCGACTATACAAAATCCTATTAATTGAGGTAGATATGAAACACACGATTGTTTTTTTTCAGATGTTAGTATTATGTGCTTTTTTGGGTGCTGTTCCGTGTAATGCGGATGTATTTAGAATTGCCGGGATTTTTGAAGAAAATCTTCCTCATAAGAAGAGTGCAACCCAGGAGATGTTATGCATGTCACAGGCAGTTATTGATGAAACAAAGCTGAAAGGCATGAAAATTGACTTCAGGGTATTTGAAAATCGACGGTCAGCTGTTCAAACGAAAAAAATTGTTGATGAGATTGTTAAATCAAAGTTTGATGCCGTTATTGGAACTCGAAATTCTGTTGAGGCGCTAGTTGCGGCTGAGCCACTCAACAAACATCAAATTCCGTTTTTTGTCCCCAATGCGACCCATCCGGATGTAACAAAAGACAAACCGTATGTGACCCGCCTTGCATCCAGTGATACACATCAGGCAAAGGCACTGGCAGAGTATACCAAACGGAATTATCATCCAACCCATGTGTTAATGATTGTTAATGTCACTCGTTCGTATTCGGTATTTCTGGCTGAAGAATATGCAAACAATCTTAAAATTCAAGACAAATCGATTAAGATCACCCGTTTTGATATATTTGACGGGTTTGATGGGTATTCCGAGCTGGTGAACACTATTGAGTCCGGCAAACCCGACCTGGTGTTCCTGCCTTTAATCAATCCCAGGGCTGGAAACATATATAATGAATTATCCAAAAGAAATATGAAAATCAGGCTATTGGGGGGAGACGGAATTGGTGGAAGAGAAAGCTTTTTTCGATTGATCGGAAAAACGTCCCCAAATATAGAATTCGTGTTTGTAAAAAATTGGGATCAGAATCTGGCTGGCAATGAGCGAAAAAGGTATCTGAAATTGTATGAAAAGAGCTGTGGCAGCTATCATCATCATACTTATTTTACTGTGTTGGGGTATGACATGACCACGTTATTGCTTAAAACCCTGGAACGTTTTCCAAATGCCCGGGGAATTGAATTGATCAACGCTTCCAAAACACTGAATTATGACGGATTGCTTGGGAAAATGGATTACGACCGGAGTGGAGAAACCATGAAACCATTACATTTTTTTGCCATAAAAAACAATAAAGTCAACTATCTGAAAACATATACGCCGGGATAAAACATATCTGTATTTGTATCTGTAATTAAAATGCAAAAAGAATTGTTTAAACCCTTTCTGGTGATTCTGTTTTTCCTGGTCTTGATTGAAGAAACAATAACAGGTTTTTTAAACCATGACATTAGAATGAGAGAGCATTATGAATTTGCCAGACTGCTGATTATCAGCCAGGAAAGACTGTTTGAAGATGAAATATTTTCATTAAAGGAGAAAGCTCTTTTTACAAGGGTCACATACCTGACCAAATCCCTTAAGAGAAAGACCAACAGTAAATTCGTTTGTGTTGGTCTGGAAAGCAGCTTTAATAGTTGTGACTTTAATATCCGTTTTTGTACGGATGGTAATTTTTCCGATTTAGCGACTAACGCGCAGCACATCCATACCATATGGTTAGGCAAGGAAAAAGCAGCCGATTTTTATGTTTTAATAGATAATGACCTTAAGATTAAAAATATCCTGGACATTGAATCCGTTATAAGAATCATTGTAAAGATTGTGGCATTCATTGTTCTATTTCAGTTGGTTTCAAAGTTGTTTCAGGCAAACAAGGCTGCAAATTCTACTGTGCAACCCCGGATTGAGAATTCGATGCCTGATGCTGTGCCGGATAATACATCCTTAACAAACCAAAAAGATAACACAGACAGTCGTTGGGTCAATGATGATTCAAATTCAAATTCAAAAACAGATACTTCACAGAAGGGATACATGTCAAAGGAGGATTGCAAGTCACTGGTTAGTATTCTTCAGAATTCTCTTCAATTGTGGCATTCATGCACCAAAAAAGACAAAATATCATTAGCCGAGGAGTCTCGCCTTTGGACTGTCAGTATTGATAAAGGAACACTAAGAACGGTAACACTCGACAAATATCTGGATATTCAAAAGATTCCCGCCAGACCAAGAATTAAAAGTATTATACAAACTGCCAATTACGTTTTAAATAATACAAAAGGAGCCCCCGAACTAAGGGCCCTTGTTAAAAAGGAGGTTTCAAACGTCAGGTACAAAAAGTACACCTGTTAGTTTTAATAAACCGGTTGGATTAAAAGAAAAAATATCATACAAAGCCACCACTGATACCTGCTAAAACACGGTTTTTTTATCCCGGTGTCTTAAAATCTCCAGGCAATGGCAGTTTAACTCCCCTTTTACACAAGACTAACAGACAGTTTTGTCACGTTAATCCCCCTTGGCATACTCAATCCGGTAACAACAGCGGATTTATTCACCTTTTGTCCCCTCCTGTTGCTGTAAAACAGGTAACCTTTTTGGGCCGTGGTTTGGCTACGATCCATCTAAAAAATCCTGTATATCGTTTATAAATTTTTCCGATGACTCAAAATGTGGATAATGACCACACTCGGGATATACGAGTTTCCTGAAAGAACCGCTTTTATCATCCTGCATTACAGAATCACCTCCCATTAAAAAATCCTGCATTCCCATTATCCAACAAACATCCTGGTTTAATTCTTCGGGATTATAATGCCGTCTGTTGGGATTTTTATGAATTGTATCCATAACTTTCTGAAATGTATCATCATTATCTCCAATATTAATTTTATCCATTATGGATTCATACCACTCCATCCGATCCAGATTTCCCCAGTAGAACAGTTTTCGTTTTGTTTGATCTTTTATCGCTTTTCGGGCTGTTTTTTTAATTTCCTGAAACGGTAAGTCCGGGTCTCCGATCCTGGCTGTCAGGCTTCTGTAGTCGCTCGGTTGGAAAAGCTTTAGAATCGAAAGGTCTATCATCAGATTTCGTTTGGCCGGGATATCATACCGCATTGACCGACCCGCCATAATGAATTTCAGGCTTGAATCCGGTTTTACATCCCGAAAATATTCGAAGGCAACATTGACCCCATAACTATGTGCAAACACTGCCGAAATATTCGGAAGATCACCTGAAGTCTCAAAATAATCAATAATATTCGCCATGTCCCTTATATTCCCTTCGTGCGATAAAGCCCGGGGATTGTCAGCAGACCTGCCACATCCCCTTTGATCAAATGATACCCAGCCGATGTCGGAGGTTTGAAAGCATTTTATTTCGTTAACAGCGAATTCAAAATACGCACTATGGCTACCGGGTCCGCCATGGACAAAAAGAATGTATTGATTGCAATCAGCATCATTCTGATGAATCCATGTATACAAGCCATCAATTGTCAATGTCTGTTTTAAATCTGTTTTGTTGTCCATATCGCTCGATTGTGTTGAGGTGCCGGTAGTTTGGGCAAGTGGGACAAACGTTTAATCCGGACGTTTGTCCCACTTGCCCTGTATTTGAGTCATAATATAACCCAAAAAGGTTTAATAACAGATATATTTATGTATCCCGTTTGGGTTAAAACTGAATAATATTTTCGAAAAACCAATCACATTTATATATATCAAAACGCTGCTTGTCAATTGAAATCATTGGCGGCAGGCTGATTTTATATTCGAAAAACTTCGAAAAACTTCGAAAAATACCTCCCCCTTTTCATACTTTTTCGGATTTAGGTCTTGTTAAAGTGATAATTCTGTTTGTTTAATGTATTCAATTACCTTTTTTAAAAAAAGAAAACATTACTGAAATAAAAAAATGGTAACCATGTGTTCTGCAATTATGGAAACAGCAAATGATATTGAAATAAATGAAACTGGAAAGCAGTCTCAACTCAATTTGATAATGAGACCATATTTATTGCCGAAATGAGCGTTGTTTCCACATATTTTTAAGAATACACTAAAAACCGATTTATGACTAAAGAATGATAAATTGAGAGTATAAATCAACTATCTGATAATAGATGTTGAGAATAAATGGGTTAATAATAACGATTCAGATATTTTAAATAAAGGATGTTTCCAGAAAATCATTATGTGGAGCGATCAGGGGGTATGGGGCTTGATTACAGGTTTCCAATATGTCACATGCCCCCTTGGTCAGGTGCTTTAATTCCAGTTAGTGAACAGAAAGTGATAACGTCGGTTAATCGTTATTTTATCTATTATATTAAGCAGTGAACCAATAATTGAATTGTTTATACTATTTTGAATATGTATCGATTATATTGATAAGGAAATCAATAAAAACAAGATCGCTGCTGGTCTGTAAACAATCCCGAGTATCAAATAATCGCTACTTAAAAATACAAAAAAAACCGGATTTTCCAATTGGAATACCGGTACATTTTACATTTAAAATTTCGGTCGGTGTGTCGGACTTGCAGACTGTGTCACATTCACTGGATCTGTGAAAACCACTATCAGACTGTCATTCTTATGGAGCGAAGCGTCGAATAATCTCCTTGTCAATAAAGGGATTATTCATTGCGTTGAGAATGGCAAAGTGGATAACATCGGATTAACGGTTTATTGTGGCACAGTCTCTTGATCCGGCATCCTGTATCAAGATGATAATGGATTGCGCAGCAAATGCAGAATAACTATTTTATTGGCAGGGTTTTGATAGTCAGTTCCAACAATAATACTAAAAAAAACCAAATGGAATATACGAAAAGCAGGAACAGGGAAATCCTGATTAGAGTGTGTGAACAAACCGATGGGTTACCCCACCAGATGGAATATGATTATGATATTCTTGCCTATACCTTTGAATCCGTTTCGTCCGAAACAGCTGATGCTTTCTACAATCTGATTTTAAAAGGGGATTTGAATAATTATCCCATCATTACCGATCTTAAGAAACGATTGAAGCAGATGTCGTCACGTGTTTCGGTATAACAGATTTTCTCAAGGGATGGTTAAAAAAAATATCTTCACATAATCCATTTGTAAAAATCCCAAAAACAATGGGCATTTTGCAAACAGAATATGAACCGGTTTTTCAGCCGATCCTTAATAGCTCCTTATTACGAATTTAAAGCTGAAAAAATTCAATCACTAATTTCGTTGGATTTATCAATAGATTAAAGTTATGACTGCAAACCCAACCAACAATCCGAATTTAACTGTCAAAGAACCATATTCCGTTTCCCGATCCTGTTGCGGGTACATTGTTGAGATTGATAACGCACAGCAGATCTGGGTGGATTTTGATCAAAATCCCCTGCATCGTCCTGTTGCGGCCATGCTCGGCAAAGCATTCAGTCGACGGGATCTTCAAAAGGCCATGGCGGAAAAACGGTGTGTATACCTGGAATTTGAGAATCGGAATCCCCTAAAACCGATTATTCAGCGTTTATACCACCCGATTCTGGATGACATTGTTAACAACAGTCCGGGGCAAAAGGAAAAAAAAGAGACCGGCAACGATTCCCGAATCATTCATGTAAAAGGCACAACCATTATTCTTGACGCTGATGAAATTGTTCTTAATGCCGCTGTAAAGATCAGCATCAGATCCGGTAAAAGCAGGATATTTCTAAATGCTTTGGGTGACTATGTGCAAAGGGCAAAACGTATTGTTTCCCGCAGCACAAAAACCACAAAGATTAAAGGCGGTGTTATTGAACTTAATTAGGGTCGGTTTAAAAATCAGTTCACATTCTGTTATTAAAATGTTCAGTGTTTTTGGGACGTCTGGTAACAGAATATGTGACGCTATTTTTAAGTGATCCATTAATATCAAACAAACTCCCATAACCTTGCGGAAAACGGTTGATTTTTTCGTGCTTTTTGTGTGGTTTTGTGGAAAAAAGGCACTTTTTAAGAAAAATGAGTAAAAAGAACAGCTATGTAGAAGGCTTTTTATCAAGTCAAAAGCAAAACAATCCAACATATTTTCCTGTCACCAACAGCGATTCCTTCCATACCACCGCCAGGATAAAGACCTGTTTTTGCAGTGAGCAAGGGGACGCTGAACAGACATGTCTCCAGGATTTTAAGCAGGATTTATTTAAAACCCAGGTTGAGGAGCTTGGTATCGTCATCTGCAACCTGTCGGAAGGCTATCTGCCGGAGAATATTCTGGTGGAAAAAGCCTGCCGACTGGATTTCCTTTTAAATGTCCTGATCTCGTATATGGAATACGGTATTTACGAGTTTCAAGCCTTGTTCGATTTTTTCAGGGATAACGACGGGCTGGAAGAGATTACCGCACTGGTATACCTGGCCGGTAGTGCGGCAAAAAGGTATAACGAGCTGTATTCGTTTATTTTGGAACGGTTGGGCAGTGATGAAAATGCGGAGACACGACCTTACATTATCGAAGCCTTAAAATGGACGGACAATGAAGAGGTGGAAACCTGTTTAAAAACAATGTTTAGTTATAAAAATCAGGGTATAAAAGCCATAGTGGAACAGATATCAGCATTTCGCAATGGCAGGCAATATCCAGTCAAAATACCATTTTATTATCGGGATCATGGGAATCTGGAAACTTAAAAACAAAACACCCTTTAACGCTGATTACTGTTTCTACCGCGACGATGTTGACGGTGGAGAGGTGTGGATTATCGGGGTGAAAGCAACATTTGACATAAAAGGAGATAATCCTGGTGAATTGTCAATATCGGACGAGCAGGTCAACGTTTTTCTTTCCCCCGAATACAGGGGCGACGAAAACCGGTCAAGCCTGTTGTATGACAGTGATCTTGTTTTAAGAAAGGATTATGTCGATATTATTGTAAACGGGCATGCCCATGCTGTCGGACAACCCGTCACCAACTCAATGGTTTGTGTTGAAGTGGGAAAATGGTCAAAAACACTGAACGTGTTTGGTGAAAGATACTGGATTCGAGAATTAGGTGTGATCTACAAAACCGATCCCCAAAAATTCGATAAAATTCCCATCATTTATGAAAATGCTTACGGTGGTCTGTCGGAATTTGAACAACCGGACAAAAACGGGAATCCCACTCCGCTTTTTGATATCAGAAACCCGGTTGGAAGAGGTTTCAGAAAAAAAAGAAAAGAATTGATCCGTTGTCGGTTACCGAATTTTGAGTATCCGGACTGCAAAACCACAACAGGTAAATCGAAACGTAACAGGGTGGCTTGTTTTGGGGCCATCCCTGCGCACTGGTCGCCAAGAATCAATTTTGCCGGTACTTACGACGACGACTTTTTAACGTCCAAATCACTGGGACGACCCGGGGATTTTGATTCCAGGTATTACAACAGCGCCCCGGTGGATCAACAGCTGAAAAACATCGAAGACGGTATCGGCGTTCGTCTTACCAACCTGACGCCCAACGGTAAGTTGATCTTTTATCTGCCGATCGTCCAGGTTTTTTTTAAAACCTGGCTTAAAGACAGGTTTATAAAACACAGGGGAACATTACACTCTGTCATAATTGAACCCGACTATCCCAGGGTGTCAATGCTCTGGCAAACATCAATAAAATGCCAGTACCAGGAACATTTTATCGAAGATTCGCTGATTACACATGATTTAAGATTTTAACAGTATTATATTTAAATGCATATGACTGAAAATATACAGATTGTCAGCATCGGATCAGCCACACCGGTCGGTTGGAATGCAGGCATCACCTACGGGTCATTTGTGACGAATATTTCCAGATTCACCCTGGTGAAACCGGACCCGGATTCAATGGCTGACCCGATAAAAGTTTCAAGAGCGGATTATCTGCATCCTGATTGTCCTGTTTTGGAGCGAATGGAAACATTGCTTTATAGCGCCATCAGGGAATGTTTTGATAACATACCGGAAAAACTGACCCATATAAATAAACTGTCGGTTTACATCGGTCTGCCTTCCGAAAGACCGGGATTGGAAGGTGAATTTGATCGGAAGCTGCAACATGGGGTTGAGAAACTCATTATCAACTATTTTTATACCTTTTACACCAGGGAACCGGACATCATCGAATGTCATTGCATCCCCGGGGATAATATCGCCGGTCTGGTGGCAATCAGAAAAGGTGTAACCTCACTATTGTCCGAAGAATCTGATATTTGTCTGGTTGCGGCAGTGGATTCGTTTATCCATAAGGATACTTTAAAATGGCTGAAACAAAATGACAGAATTCGCCATGAAACAAACAAATATGGATTTGTTCCCGGTGAAGCAGCGGCCTGTATGCTGTTGAGTTCAAAAGAATTCAGCCAGACCTTAAAATTGGAACCATTGGGGGAGATAAAAGGCATCGCCCAAAGACTGGAAACCAACCTGCCGGAAAACGGTAAACCCTGCCTGGGGGACCAGATGGCAGATGCAGTGGAACAATGTTTTAATTTTGACCCGTCCTTTCAGCAACAGGTGGATCATGTGTACATTGATATGGATGGAACCCGTGCCCGATCTGCCGAATACGGCTTTGCAACAAGAATATTGGGGTCGCGGATTAAAGATCCTTCGGGTTTTAAAACAACCATCACCACCATGGGTAATATTGGTGCCGCCTATGGCCTTGTGCTGGCAAACCTGTCCCTAAAAATCGGGGAAAAAGGGTATGCCAGCGGTCCCAACAGCATCATTATCACCGCCAATGACACCGGTGAAAGGGTGGTTTGTCTCATTAAAACAAAAAATGAGAAAAGCCGGTTCAGGTAAAATCCGGTTTTTTATTTGCCACAAAAAGACACAAAAATGACGTGTGTTTCAGGGGCTTTAGTGAATCTGGTGGCTATAAATCATACATCCCAGGAGTTAAAAATGGCTTTAAAGGTTAGTGCAAACGGGTTGTCCGTGGTTTTTAAAAAAAGCAAAGGCATTGCCATGGCAACCCTGCCGAATATATGCAAAACTCCGTTCCCGGCGCCTCCGGGACCGCTTCCCCTGCCGTACCCGAGCATTGGTAAGGCAGAATCGCTGAAAAACGGATCGATATTGACAAAAATAGAAAATGAACCGATTGCAATTTTCGGTTCCTGTTTTGGAGAAACCTCCGGTGATGAACCCGGTAGCCTGGGGGGGATCGTCTCCGGCTGTAACAAGGGGGAAGCCTCCTTTATCTCCTTTTCCGGCGATGTCATCGTGGAACAACGGGGTGTATGCCGCAAAACCGACCAGATGTTAATGAACAAGGTCAATACTGTCTGCATGGCCGGGGTGATGCAGGATGATGTCCCGGACCCCAACGAACCGGAAACCGATGAAACATATCTCAGGCTGATTTATGAGTATTCCGACAAAACCGTGATCGCCGGTGCGGAAGTGGAAATCGAATTCGCCGACGGGTCTAAAGAAACCCATACCATGGATGATAATGGCGAATTGTTTATTAAAAACCTGCCGGCATCCAAAAGGGGTAAATTTATTGCCCGGTTGAAACACGACCCCTGGGACAAATATTTTGAGAACCAGGACAAGGATTACTATCGTCGTTTCAGAATGAGAAAACCCAGCAGAAACCCGGATGAAGGAGAGTTGTTGTGACAGGTTATAATTTGCAAAGTTTGATGGCCTACAAGTTTGTACATGGATTTCGATGGCTGGGAGAAGTGTTTCAGGGAGACTGGAACGAGGATGCCGATCCCTACCAGGTTATTTTTGGCACCATATTGAATTTTATTCCTGTCTACGGCCAGATCGCCGATGGAAGGGATACCATTTACTGGCTCCATGTGCTGATGGAAAAAAAAGAAAGAGAAAAACTGGAAAACTGGATCTATCTGCTGACCACCGCTATCGGTTGGATTCCCCTGGGGGGAGATATCACAAAAACCGGGGTTAAACTGGTGGGAAAAGCCACCGACGGGTTTAAAAAAACAAAAGTGATGGCCGATGTCCTGCAAAAGCTGTTTGATACATTTAAATTGGGGAGTTTCAGGACGTTTTTCAGTAAAGTGGACTGGAACGAGATCAAACGATACAAGGATCGGTTAAAAGAGGTGATCGAGAATGCTATCACGGTGATGGGTCGATTCAACACCGGTCGTGACATCATCAATGCCCTGGAGGAAATACTGGCGGACTACGATGTCCAAATGGACAAGGCGCTGCAAAAAATCAGGGATCTGGTGGAAACCCCTGGAGGAGAGGAACAACCGATCATTATCGCAGGAAGAACCGGAATTTCAAATCATGGCAAAATCAGGGTTGAATATCCCCAACCCCCCCAATGCCCCATCTGCGGACAAGCGTTCCATCACTTTCATTTGCATAAAAAAGGGAATCATCAGGCAAAACCCGCAATATTACGGGAAAATATGTATCCCGATGGTTCCCATACCCGACATCCCTACTGGCATGACATTGGAACCAGGGTGCATGATACCGGGACGACCGAATATCGATCTCACAAAAATCCGTCTCTCCAGGCCCATCACCTGATCCCCGGCGCAGCCATGCAAACAAAAGGATGGAAAAAAACCTGCAAAAACCTGAAATACGACATCAATACCAAATTCAACGGGGTGATGTACCCCGGCTGGTTAAGCCTGGCCTGCCATGTTAAGGTGCCATTGCATCGGGGGACCCATGATCATAATGAAAATTCAATGCGTTATACAAGGTATACTGAACAATTAATCAAAGAAGTAAAACTGAATTTTAAACGCATTCAGAATCAGTGCGATTCGGATCGGTTTATAACAAAAATGGATGAAACAAGCACAAAAATATATTTGCGAATTAGCAGTAACAAATTATTACTGACAAGGGATGGGAAAGACTACGCTCCATCAAACAAAGAAGGATGTTGTCAGGAGGGAGGCAGGGAAAATGTTTCATTACCGGAAAAACAACAGGTCATCAATGGAGGAAACACCACCTGTACAAAACGCAGAATCCATTGGTATGCCAGTCTGGAGGAGATGGAGAACCTGGAAAAAACAACCGGGAGAAAATTCTTTTATATAGGAAGTTAACCAAAAGGAGAACACTGTGAAGTATTATGTTTTATCAGAAAGTAAAGAAAATGAAATGCTGGTTCACGAATTTGATGATGAAACTGCGGATATGGTGATGGAGGAAGGCTTGATTCATCCCTTGTTTATCGCCCGATTTTTTATTGATGATGAAGCTGTCTCACAACCGATACTGTATGATTTTTATACAGCTTCCCCTTATCCCGTAATTTCCACAAAAATCAAAGAGATTATGGAGCTGTTCTGCGATGTTCACAAACAGGAGGTCCAGTTTGTCAAGGCAACGGTGTCATATAAGGAACAGATTTGGGAGGATTACTGGTTTTTACATGTCATGTTCTGGCTGCCCTGTTTGGACAGGGAGAAATCGGTTTATGATACCTACGAAGATGGAATGATAGTAGATTTTGACAAACTGGTTCTGGATGAAAGCAGAATCAAACCAAGGTTTGGAGATCCCCCCCTGATATTCAGGCTTGAGGAAAAGCCGGGGGTATATTTATTCCATGAAAAGGTTGTGGATGCCGTCATGAAGGTTAACCCCACCGGCATCAAGTTCTACCCGGTTGAAGAGTGGCATACGTTTATCAACCAGTGATTAGGATAAACAGGGGAACGGACCAATCGCATCTGATTACAATTACAGCCACAAAATCCACGAAAGGACACTAAAATAAAAAAGAATCACTTGTTGGGTATCCCTAAAATGACACTAAAAAAGAATCACTTATTAGGTATCCTTTAAAATGACACAAAAAAAGAATTACTTGTTGGGTATCCCATTATTTTTTGTAACGAACGTGCTGATGGATATACAGTATGGAATTTTCTTTCGTGTTTTTCGTGGCTGAAAAATTAATATCCTCGGAAGTTAACCGATAGGAGGGTTCAATGAAGTATTATGTGTTATCAAGACACAAAAAAAACAAAATGCTGGTTCACGAATCTGATGATAAAACTGCGGACGCAGTGATGGAAGAGGGACCCATCCATCCGCTGTTTACCGCTCGTTTTTTTATCGATGACAAAGTAGTTTTCAAACCGAAACCGTATGACTTTCATATAGCACCCCCTTATCCTGTGATCTCTACAAAAATCAAAGAGATCCTGGAGTTTTACTGTGTTATTCACAAGCAGAAGGTTCAGTTTGTCAAAGCAACGATTTCATATAAGGACCAGGTTTGGGAGGATTACTGGTTTTTGCATGTGATGTTCTGGCTGACCTGTTTGGACAGGGATAAATCAATTTATAAAACGTTGGATGATGACGAAATGATAACCCGGTTTAAAAAACTGGTTCTGGATGAAAGCAGGATCAAACCAAAATATGGAAACCCACCTTTTATATTCAGGCTTGAGGAAAAACCGGGGATATATTTATTCCATAAAAAGTTTGTGGATGCTGTCATGAGGGGTAAACCCACCGGCATAAAATTCTACCCGGTGGAAGAGTGGCATACGTTTATCAATCAGTGATTAAGATAAACAGGGGAACGGGCCAATCGCATCTGATTGCCATTACAGGACAGCCACGAAATGACACTAAAAAAATCGCTTGTTGTGTATCCCTTAATTTTTTTGTACCGAGAGTGTTGCTGCTGTAAGGCAATGATCACTTCCATTCACTTAAGGTAATTGGCCTTTCATTGTGAGTGGAGCATGGGCGGTATTTCTTCATTAATACAGCTCCAGGCTTAACTCCAGGCGTTCTTGTCTGTGGGTACTGTGACTGTTCGCTTTTTTACACATCTTTTATACATAAGCTAAACACATGAAAAAAAAATCTGTAATCCTACTTTTTCTGTTATCCCAGCTATGTCAAAGTCTCTCTGCTTATACAGGCTCTTTCAGCCTGTCCGCCTGGGTGAAAATCGGTAAAACGGTGCCCGACATTATCGTCGACAATACGGACAGCGGATTCAGCACCAGTGGAACCTGGGGCACATCAGCCACTTTTTCCGGTTTTCTGGGAGACAATTTCCGATGGGCAACCACTGGTGTCGGCAATGTTGCGGTCTGGAGACCGGAGATTATCAAAACCGGAAACTACAAAATCTACATGCGGTGGACTGATGGCGGGATTCGCCCCGGTGCCGCACCGATAGAGATTGTTCACAGTAATGGTATGGGGCAATATCGGATCAGTGTTGTAACGGTTGACCAGGGAAACAATGGCGGAAAGTGGAACCTGCTGGGGGTATATCCATTGGATAAAGATCTGGATCACTTTGTAAAAATCGTTGCCTGGGATACCGGCACCACCGTAGCCGATGCCGTTATGTTTGTCTATTACGGGGAGGATGTCCCCTGCTGGTACGATGGAGAAGGCATTATTAACGGAAAAACCGGTGATAATCAAAACGATTTTGGTCTGACCATGATCGACGGCAAACCCATGTTCGGTGTGGGCGAATATACCCTGAAAGCCGGTGACCCCCTTTCCGATGGTCGATGGCACAGTATTACTGCCATCCGGCAGGATACCGGCGGCATTATCATCCTTTTTATCAATGGCACCCCGGCAGCCTGGGCAACCGGCATAATGGACGGAGTCCGCCTTGATGCCCCCCAGCGCCTGGCCATCGGTGGTCGTTTGTATTCGAATGAGCATTTTTTTAAAGGTGCATTGGATGAAATCAGAATCTACAACAAAGCGCTGCCCTTATCAGACATCCAGAAACTATACAGTTTTCCCCTGAAACTGAAAGCCTGCTATTCATTTAACGATGCTGCTGACAGCACCGCTTTGGATTCCAGTGGGAACGGATATAACGGTACTGTGAATGGTGCAATGTCAACCATGGATAAAAAAGGTTATGCCGATAGAGCCTACCGGTTTTCCGGAAATGAATATATTACAACCGAAGTTGATGTTAATCCCTGTCCCGGTGCTCCTGATAACAAGTGTATGACCAACGTTACCTTTTCCGCCTGGATTTATCCGACAGCAAATTCTGGAACCTGTTATATATTCGGGAATAAGGAATATGAAGAAAGCAATAACGAGAATGGCAGAGGTGTTTTTTATGAAAATGGTTACTTCAATGTTTTATATGACAATAGGTTTGAAAGAGTGAACGATGACGATTTCAGGGTCGATATCAATTCATGGCAGCACATAGCAGTGGTATATGACAAAGGCGCCATCAGGTTTTATAAAAACGGACAGGGTGTTGCGCTTACCGGTGTGGAAACAATGCCATCTTCTTATATCAGTAAGGAGAAGTTTTCTATTGGAGCAAGGTCAGGATTGACAGGAAGGACTGCCTATTTTGCCGGGAAGATTGATGATGTCCGCATATATCACCGCGCCTTTTCAGATCCGGCTGTAAAAGACATCGCCTGGGATTTGTATAGGTATTAAAAACTGATAATGCAATCATGCCCAGCTGGATTATCAAAATATATATAATTTAAATATTGACGTTTATCAAAAAACAGTCATTTAAAAACCACTTTAACAATAAGACTATTTAAAAGAGTTCCTATATAGTATGACAAATACATGATTTACTTGCTTTTTACAGCGGCTTGACCCTACCTCAAAAAAAGTAGCCAATTGGCTGTATTTCCAGGAAAACAGGCGTTTTTTTTATCATAATCATCCAAATATTCACATATGACAGATTTATTTAAAGAATTATTAGATGTTGCTGAAGATTTTAAAATAACAATGGCTTTTGTTGCGGCCGGAGGAGCGGCTGATCTGTTTGGATTATTCAGGATTCCGGGGTGCAGCCGGGTGATGCTGGAAGCCACAATGCTATATGGCAAGTCTTCGTTCACTTCTTTTTTAGGGTCCAAACCAGATAGTAAATTTGTCAGTCAACAAATGGCGGATCTTCTTTCCACAAAACTCCAACTCAAGACAAAAGCTGACCTTTGCTTTGCGGTAACATGTGCGTTACAGACAGACCGCCAGCGGCGCGGGAGGGATCATGCATTTATATCAATTTGTCGGACCGGTCAGGTTGTGAAACAGACTCCGGTTGATATTCAGGGAGAAGGCAGAGCAGAGCAGGATGCCTATATTTCGCGGTTAACCATCCGGGAGGTGTTGGCCTCAATTAATGAATAGATTTTTACAGGCCCAACGGCAGAAGGGACAGATTTGTTTCCATTATGCCGGCAAGTGGGAATCCATATAACAATATGGCTGCTGACCTCCCGAAATATCAATACCTCCAATCAAAGTCCCTGTCCAATGGGAAAACGGGTCGGTGAACTTTTTGATACGTCAGGTTTTCCAATATTTCATGACTAGCCCCACGGCTGAGCGCCATGATGGATCGAGCGGCGATTTTTTTAAACTCATCGGTCAGGTAACCCAGTTTGACAATAACCAGATTCCACTCTTCGGGTTTTAGGCCCAGGACATTAAAAACAGAAGGGTCAACCCAGCCAATATGTTTGGACGTAATAATCAGGTTGATATTTTTATATGTCACATGGACCATATCCGCATGATACGTCCCCCAGTTACAGACACCCCTGTTAACTCTTACACACATGGTTACCGGGGCTCCAGCCTCTTTATCAAAAACTCCCCCCAAATTGATCCATACATCTTCACCCTCTTTTTCAAGACATAATTCTACTGTAGCAGGATCATAAAAACCGGCATAAACAATTGACCTGTCCTGGTAATCACTTTTTGTTACATCCAACAACTTCCGTAAAAGGTGAGTTGAATCTCCGGCAGCGCCGGCAGTGGGATTATCCCCGGAATCGGAGAGAAATGTAGGGAACCGGGTGGATGTCAGTGCCTTTTTCAAGGCTTCCTTTACTTCATACGTTTCTGTATGAAATTTAAATTCTTCCCGAATATCCCAAAACTCAGTGGCCAGGTTTTTAACCAGTAAATCTGCTTTTTTCTGATCATCGGCGGTAACAACCAGGGGAGTGACACCATTGGTTTCCGTATCCGCCCATGGAAAGCCCAAAAAATATGATGCCGCCAGCACATTGGGGATTTTTTCAATGTCTCTTAACCGGTTTATTCTTGATGACATGGGAAAGGTTGACGTTTCGGTTTTTTCCCCGGCAATCAATATGGGAACCCTTAAGCTTGACATGGTCAGGGGAACCTGATTTTCCAGCGTAAAACGTGTAAGTTCTGCGGCATGCGCACCTGTTTCATAGGTATCTGTATGGGGAGCGCACTTGTAACCTACAAAAGCGTTGGCATTTTTCATCATTTTATCAGAAATGGTGGCGTGCATATCAAGAGCGGCAATGATTGGTATGTTTGGATGCAACTCGCGTAATGCTTCAAGGATATCCCCCTCTGCGCTTCCAATCTCTTCAATTCGCATGGAACCATGGAGTGCCAGAGTAATGGCGTCTATATCATTTAGCCCACTTATCATTTCCAATAGCTCCGATTTCAGGGAGAGATAAAATGACTTGTTTATCACCCCGTTAGGAACGGCCCGTGCAAAAAGTGTCGGAATCACTTCATATCCGGCAAATGACCTGAGGGTGTTCAAAATACCTTGAATGGCTCCGTTATTTTTTTCCGAAGATATTTCATCTCTTCTCAATACCGCAAAGTCATCTTCGTTGGTGATAATAGGATTAAAGGTATTGGATTCATGGTGAAGTCCGGCGACTGCAATTTTCATTTGTTTACCTATATCGGTTCCATTTGATGATTCTAATTTGAGCCCAATGTTTTTACACTACTGATTCCATCTGCGCAGGTAATGCTGTGAGAGTACTCCGGTAATCGAAGAACACCGCCCATGGAAACATGATTTATCCGATAGGTCATGGCACTGTCAACATTACGATTGATTAGCACATGGCATTCTTTAACTCCGGTTTCCCGTACGACCTTTTTTATATTTCTTTCCGTAATACCGCAACCGGGTAGGATAATAATCCTCTCTCCTGCTTTTTTAACAAGTTCGGCAATAATTTCAATTCCTTCTGGAACTGTGGCTTCGTGGCCGGATGTTAAAATCCGGTCGGCTCCAATGGAGATAACGTTTTCCAATCCTTCCCCTGGATCACGACACACATCAAACGCCCTGTGAAACGTCACATTCATTGGACGGGCAAGTTTCACCAGTGGTGCGCAACGTTTAACATCAATGTTGCCATCTCTGGTCAGGATACCAAAAACAACCCCATCAGCTCCCAGTGTTTTAGCTGTTTTTATGTCATACTTCATAGCCTCATATTCATCTTCTGAATAGCAGAAATCACCGCCTCTTGGACGAATCATTACTTGTAAACCGATCTCTATTTTTTTTCTGGTTACTGCAATGGCTCCAGCACTGGGCGTTGTCCCCCCTTCAAAAAGATTGTCGCACAACTCAACACGGTCTGCGCCGCCTTTTTGCGCTTCAATAGCAGACCTCACAGAATCAAGGCAAACTTCTATTTTAACACTATTCATTTTAAAACCACTTTAGATAGATCTTTGTTGAAAAGATTCATTTGTCACTCCGGCTTCCAGTTAAGTTCCAACGTCATTAAGTTAAACGTTTCCATTTGTTGTCCTGAGTTGAAAAGACGAAGGATCTTTCCGGGCAAAACGCAAAAAACCACACCTTATTCTTTCAGAGCGCCTTCACCAAATCCTTTAATCAATAAATTATGTGCAAAAAAGTAAAAAATAATCATAGGAAGCGTTCCGATGACCAGTGCTGCGAACTGCATCCCATAATTTACGTTCAGTCTTCCGGCAAACGAGTTGATAGCCACCGGCAAACTGCGCATGTTTTCCCCGGATGTCAATATGAAAACCAGGATGAATTCATTCCAGTTGTTTAGGAATGTTAAAACCGCAATAGTTGCAATCACCGGCGTTGAAACCATGACAATAATCTGTCGGAAAACCTGGAAATATGAAGCACCATCAATCAGAGCCGCTTCAATCAAGGAATCAGGAATTCCCCGAATATAGGAGCAGGCAATCAAAACCGACAGGGGCAGGCCAAAGGCGATATAGGGAAGAATAACTCCCAGTCTTGTATTGTAAAGCCCGATTTTGGTTTCCATGATAAACAGTGGTGCAATCACCGAATTGACGGTAATTAACAATCCCAGTGTAAAAATGGAATAGTAAACCTTGGCGCTTTTATAATTGAACTTGGTTAAGGCAAATCCGGCAGCCAGTGAAAGAATAACAGTTCCGCCGGTTCCGACCATGGTGTAGACAATACTGTTGAGAATCGATATACCCATATTACCGATGGTCCATGCGTCTTTATAGTTTTTTAGCGTGGGATTTTCCGGTAGTCCCAGGGGGGATAACATAATCTCTCCCTGTAGCTTGAATGAGGAATAAAACATCCAGACCAGGGGTAGTAACGTCAGCAAGACAAATCCAATTAATAACAGATAGATTACCGTACGCGATAATCCGGATATTTGATTATTCATAATGGTGACACTCCTACTCAAATTTCTTCTGAAACCGGCTGTAAATCCAACGGCAAAAGGTAATCAATCCCACACTCAAAATAACAATGACAACGGAAACCGCACTGCCATATCCATAGTTATTGTAGGTAAATGTATGTTTTACCAGGTAGATGGACATAACATTGGTATAGTCAACCGGACCTCCGCCCGTCATGGCAAAAATTAGATCAAAGCTTTTAAGGCTTCCTGCAATGGCAAAAATTGAACAGGTAAAAATGACATTTGTCAGCGAAGGAACGACAATTTTCCATAAAATGGTCAATTCCGATGCACCGTCAATCTTTGCGGCTTCAATCATCGAATTCGGAAGTCTCTGCATATTAGCCAGGAAAATCACCATATAAAGGCTGGTATGCATCCACAACAAAACGAATAGGATCGGAATCATGGCCAGGTGTGGATTTTGGACAATGGTGACGACATAATCAGGATTATCAGTAAACCAGCGCATGAACGTGGTAAATACACCCACCGGGGAAAAAACCCTGTTCCATAATAATGCCACAACAACTGCCGAGATAGTGATGGGAATAAATATCATTATCTCAAAAAACTTTGTGGCCCTGACCAATTTTCGGTAAAGAATATAGGCCAGAATAATCCCCAGGGGGATCTGCCCGAATACAGAGAGTAGCATAATCTGAATATTATTCCACAAGGCTCGGATAAACACCGGATCCATAAACATATTGATGTAATTATCGAATCCGACAAATCCATGCAAGCGGAAGTACTTCCATTTTGTAAAGGAAAGTACGCCGCTGACGCCGATGGGGAAAATAATTATAGAAAGGTATAAAATAGCACCAGGCAATAACAATGTGTAATAGCTATACTTTTTGTGTTTATATTCTATCATTAGATTCCCGTCTTGGATGTTACTTCATTCTGTTGGAATCATTTTTGGCTACCCATGCTTCGTAGCGAGTCGCAACCTGCAAAGGAGTCAAATGACCGAACATCATTGCCTGAATATCAGGGTTCAAGACACCCATGCCTTCAGGGTCCATCATGGCATCAATGATGTAACCCATATTGTGGCTGGTTGAAAACGTTGCATATTGTTTTTGCAGTTTGGGAAGCTTGAATTTTGAAATATCCAGCTTGCAGGTCGGAACCCCGCCATTTTTCAGACGAATGGCAGCACCTTCCTTACCGGCATAAAAGGCAATAAATTTAAAGGCAGCCTCAATTGTTGCTTTATCCTTCAGCCCTGCTCTTATGGCAAAACCTTCGGATGGGACAGCAGCACTTGAGTTATGTGACACTTCACCTTCGATGGCTGGAAAAACGCCCATATAAATGGCATCCTGCTGTTTCCGGGGAAGGGTGGACACCATGGCAGATGTTCGCCAGCCGGCATCAATCAGATAAACGGATTTCTGCATGTAAAATTCCTGGTCAGCTTCCGTATTGGACATCTGGTTGACACCAGGAGAAAATACTTTCCTTTTTACCATTTCATCAACAATTTCCAGAGATCTGACAAAGGGTTTATCAGTAAATCTGGCTTCCCCCGACATGGCTTTTTTAAACCACTTTTTGCCGCCCATACGGTCCACCAGCGCACTTAACAACCATGAATTAACCACCCACTGGTCCTTGTTTCCCATTGACACAGGATAGTAGCCGGCAGCACGAATGGTTTTAACCTGGCCCAATAGTTCTTTGTATGTTTTTGGAAATTTGAGGCCAAGTTTTTTAAGCAAGTCTGTATTTGCATAAAAAACATGGCAGACAGCCATTGAAGGAGGAATGACATATATTTCACCGTTCGGTCCCTGGGGTTCCCATACCGCCGAAGAGAAATTCTTCTTAAAACTTTCGGTTAAATAAGGACGTAGATCCATTACCAAACCTGTTTCAGTGATATAAGCAGTTCGTTTACCAACATATGTGGTAACCAGATCCGGAATCCGTTGCGAAGCTGCCATGGCTTGAAACTTCTGGTGAAAGGCTTCACCCGTTGCATATTCATGCTTTAACTGAATGGATGGATACGCTTTTTCAAACGCCTCCAATGATTTGTTAAATCCGGCTGATTGAGGATTGGCTGGATCTTTCTGGAAATATGTACTGAGTGTTATTGTATTTTCCGCCATGACTTGGCTGGTCATTTCTGCAAATAACAATACTAATGCTAATAATGCAATCGACAGTTTGAACTTCTTAAAGAATCGTTTCATTGTTTCTCCTTGAATGAAGTTATTCAGACCTTAGGGATCGTTAAAACATAACTTCACATTGCATTGTCTGTATGCAAACGCCCTAAAAACACTGGACATTTTGTATACAGAATGTGAATTAATTTTTAAGCCGACCCTTAGCCGAACAGACAAAACCATGGCCAATACCTGCCATTCTGAAATAAACGGCAACAAAAAATCTCTTTAAAATCAGATGGATTCTTTATGTTCTCACTGTACAATTCAGAAATACGACAAAATGTATTTAAACCGTTTCGGCTTGGCTTTATCAAAAATAAAGACAGATAAAAATACCTGATGTAATAATTATGGGATTAAAGTTTCGATGTCAACATAAATAATTCTTTTTTTTCTATATATAGTTCGATAATCGAACTAATAAAAAATATTGGTTTGGTCTTTCAGTTTTATAGCTTTAAATAAAATTCTGATGGAAGCCTTAGGCAACCTGAAGAATCTCAATGGAGCCCAGGCAATATCTGAAAATAACTTGACTATAAAATAACCTTCCATACCAGATAGACCCGGTTGCACTCCATCCACTATGGCTTTTACTTATTTCAAATTTTCGAGGAGTAATTCCCGCTTTAAATTTCCATCGAACTTCTTCTGGTATAAAACCGAGATGACAATCATAAAGGCACCCACTAACATCAAGGCCAGAATTCTGTATACGGCATTTTCCAGCTCAAGCCAGACATCAAAAAAGAGGATTTTAGAAACGGTTAGTATCAAAATATACAAACCGAGCGTCCGCCATCGGATCACGCCTTTCTGGATGCCGTAGCTTAGCAGTGCAAATGTTAAGAATCCCCAATAGATAGTGATGATAAACGTGTTGTGGTCAAAGATATGGTATACATAAATACTTGTGATTAAGAATAAATAGATACCAAATGAGGCATTAATACAATTCCGTAATATGTCTGTGTACTCTTTTTCAATCTGTTCTCCCTGTCTTAAAAAACGGTTAAACAGGTATACTGCGATTCCGACCAGGGTCGTTGAGAAATATTGAATTCCAATGAGATACTTCAGATTATCTTGTGCCAGATTGATATTGATTTTGGTCTGGCTAACGATTTGATATATCATGAACAGTACCCAACCGGCGGCAAATATGTGCTTAATTTTCCCGGAGTAAATTTTGGAATAAACAATCGCTAACACCAAGGTTCCCAAAGCGCCTCCGAGGATGGACATTCCATGTCCATGACTGGGGATAATTTGTATCACTAATACCGCAATAAGACTGACTGCTATCAGATGCCCGATATCATGAAACCAGCGTAGATTTTTTTTCTCCTGTTCCAGGAATTTCAGATTAACAGCCAACGATCCAAAAATGACAGCTATTGGAATTAAGGACAAAAACTCTTCGGAAACCACTTGATCGATAAGTTCAAACAGCTTCCACAATCCAATGGCCATGAGTATCAGACCGGCAGCATATACTTTGATATCTTCGTTTCGTTTATAAAAGAAGTACATCAAACTTGCCTCAAAGAGCCAGACAGCGGAAACCACTTCCGAATGTTTGGAAAAGACAAAAGCGATGGCCAGGGAAAATAATGAGATCGAAATCCCCAACATGGTGAACACAACGTCTTTGGCAGCTTTTGAAGAAACAACATCCAGTTTTATGTACAATGCGTAACCTAAAAGAAAATACAACACAGCCTCCACCAAAAATGCAATTCCCAGTTCAAGACCTGAAAAGTACATCTCACCGAAATAAAATACTGAACCTGACGCAAACAACACACCGGCAACCAATCCAATAACCAGATTTCTTACTTTGGCCTCGATTAATGTTCGGTTTAGAAACGGCATCAAAAGATTCAGCACCATATACCCGGATATACTGCATATACTGAGTATCATACGTTCGCCGTCCCGTTGGATCACGGTTGCCAGTAGTATGATTCCCATAACTGACGCCATGGTATAAAGATACTCAAGTCCCTTTCGACGGGAGAAAAAGTAGGCCGAGATCTGGTAGAGAAAGGTAGTAATGACAATGATAATCGCCGAAGACAGGGGAAAAACAATATCCGATTGACCTATCCATATTTCCCCATAAGATGCCAAACTCATGTATCCGCTGAGCAGTATAACAAACACTCCCACCAGAAAAAAGTAGGCATACTGTAGGGCACCTATCATTAGCTTTGAAATATAAACAAAAACAGCCAAATAGATGACTAAAACCCCAAGTAAAACAAAAACAATACTATTGAACATAATGGTATTGGTAAGCACCAATCCCGTAATAATGAGTAATGGCGTTGCCATCAAAATCAGAATGGATATCGCCGATGTCAACGTGAATATCACAACGCCCGATGCCAACATCAAAATCATAAAAAGGAAGTAACCCAATAGAACAGGCAACGAACGAAGTTCCCAGGGCATCGCTATTCCTCCTAAACCGATCAGGGCGATTAAAAAGAGATAACCACCTGCGAAATACCAGGCAATCTGTTTGATCCGTTCGTTTTTATAAGCGACAAAAAAGGTCAGCAACGTTAACATACCGGTAGCGATTAACTTTATTAACCAACCGGAAGCAACCATAAACGGTGCTATCAAAAAGAGTATATTACCTCCAATGAAAGCCACGGATAGAAGGCTTTTTGAGAATAGATCGTGTTCCTTTTTAAAGAATCTGCTTAAGGCCACCGCTCCCAGTGACACAATCATTCCGTAGCCGACCAGTGTGTAAGGCGTCGTTGAAGCCTCCGCGCCCACCATAAACGGATTGAGATAAGCGAAAACAAAGGAGAAAAACAACAATGGATGTGAGCGGTAAAAAAGCGAAGTGACAACAGCAAACACGGTGTTTAGTATCAATAGAAAAAAGGTCAGTCCTTCATTCAGAATCATATCATCCGTAAAAGTGCCACTGCCAATCAAAAATCGGCCAGATAATATCACCAGGTAATTGATCAGAATGGCAGTGCCGATCAAAACGCGAGATTCGGTAATTAGCTTCTTTTTGTCCAGGAAAAGACCAAATCCATAAATTACCATTCCGATACCAAAACCGATCAGTAGTTTTCCAACCGGCCCGATGGCGCTATAAACCAGTTTTAAAAGAAACAGGACCCCCAAAAACAATAGGATTCCCCCGACTTTGGCCAGTACATTTTCTGCAAAGAATCTTTGGATAAAATTAGGGGGTTTTGGCTTGGGTGCTTCGACAGGTTTTGCAGCCGGTTTAGGTGCTGTTTTATCCGATTCAAGAGGAACCGCCTCTGCTGGTGACACTACAGCTTGCTTCGGCGGTAGAGATGGCTCGGGTGTTGCCTGGATAGCGGGTTCAACAGAAACATCTTTTGCAGGTGCCGTATATTCCTTTTGTGCTTCCATTGCAGCCGCCTGTTTTTCAACGTCCGCCACAGGAGGTATTACTTCCTCTTCCGCAGGCACCGTACCGGCACCAGCAAACGTTTCCAGTTCTGTATCAATAAAGGATTTTGAAAGGAACAACCGCTTGAGTAGTGCTGCAAGAGGAAAAATCAAAATCCAATAGACAGTGTAGTTAATATCAAAAATTTCCCAGAACTCATATGTCATTTGGAGAAACAATGAACTAATCATACTACCCAAAGCAATACTGACAATCCAGGCAATTCGGTTCAATATTTTATTCATCTGGTTTTACCTCTTTATCCTTATTTAATTTAACAACCATTCTAAATATCAAAAATCCAAAAATCGCTGTCACAGCAACAATAATAGCAATAACAATCCAACGGTTGGATTCGATCAGTCGATCATCTTTGTCGTCACATTTATCACCGATTCCGTCGCGGTCGTTGTCCCACTGGTCTTTGTTGAAGACAAAGGGGCAATTATCATCAAATGCCAGCACGCCGTCATGGTCGTCATCTTCACATACATCTCCAATACCGTCATTGTCTGAATCATCCTGGTTGTTGTTCGGGTGATACATACAATTATCCCGATAGCCGATGATGCCATCTTTGTCAGAATCCTCGCACATATCCCCTACTTTGTTGTTATCTTTATCAATTTGCTGCGGATTCTGCAAGCTCAAACAATTATCACAGGCATCACCCACACCGTCTTTATCACCATCTTCCTGATTGGGATTAGCGATTGTTTTACAATTGTCTTCCGTGTTAATCACGCCATCACCGTCCTGGTCGTTTTCCTTCAGAAATTTTTCCTCTTCTTCACATCGATCCCCGACTCCATTGTGGTTGCTGTCAACTTGTCGAGGGTTATAGAGCTTGCAGTTATCACAGACATCACCGATTTGATCGTTGTCTTCGTCCGACTGATCATAATTGGCGACATTGATGCAGTTATCGATGCTGTCGAATATGCCATCGTTATCTTTGTCGAATTCGCAGGCATCTCCGATTCCATTGACATTAATGTCCTTTTGATCTGAATTGCTGATTGAAATACAATTGTCCCGATGACCGACAATGCCATCTCCATCATCGTCGCTACAGAGATCTCCCCGTTTATCCGCATTGGAGTCAACCTGACGGGGATTGTAAATATAGGTGCAATTGTCCAGACTGTCCCCAACACCGTCGCGGTCACTGTCCTTATCATGGAAATTTCTGGTTTCATTATCAAAATCACACACATCACCGACCAGATCCAAATCGCTATCAAGCTGGTTTTTGTTGGAGATGAAAGGACAATTATCCTGATGGTTTTTTATCCCATCATCATCAAAATCCGAATTATAAACGGGATTTGGTGCAAGCCATATTGTATATCGCTTTGTTTGTGCATTAATACTATATTTGGTAACACGCCTCATTTTTTCTGTTTGATTAATCAATTGGCCATAATCGGGATCTTCACATTCAAAAGAGGCAAAAAGACTGATTTGAGATGTATTTTTTGAATTCACCAGGTAAGTTGTCGGTGCTTGGGTCAGCAGGTTGATTTCACTAATTGAAATCGGATATCGTATGCTGTCCTTTTGATTCATCGGAACAAATTGTAATTTTAAATAGCGCCATTGATAGTCCTGCGGTCGGTTTACTTCGATGAATCGTTGATTGTCCTTTGAAATAAAATATCGGACCGATGTCATCTTCCCCTGGTAGTGAAGCCTGAATGAAAATTGTCCGGCGTTGAGTAGTTTGCTGACATCGATTATTATTTCAGGGCTTTGATTGGAATAAGGATCAAATTGAAGTGATGTTTTGTAATTTCCATCATACAGATACTTTTGTTGAGAGACTGCTTTATTCGATTCTCCTGATAGAGAAATCACTTTGTAATCAATATATTGCTCTCGTCCATACTCAAATATTCTGGCTGGCAAAATCGTTTTATTTTGAACAAAAAAGAGTTGTTGACGGTTATCAGTACGAATTTTAACAGTTCCTTTAACCGGAGATTCGACCTTGGAAAACTCTCTAAAACAGGATTCTTTAATGTCTTGCCAGGTTTTTTCTTTTTTGGCGGCAAACAGGTTTGAAGAAAGAATAATGCCGATAATTATTAATGTGATCTGTTTCATAATAGATATCCGAGGCGTGAAGGCAGAGTATTATTGGAATATCAAATGATATAATATCCCTGGTTAAAACCGAAAAAGACTTTCGACAAAGAATAGAAGGAAATAACCACTTTGTCATGTGACTATTTCTGTAAAATTCATGACAATCAGCCAAATACCGCACAATTCACCATTCTTGTCGGATTAAGGAATGAACTTATTTTGAGTCATGTAAATTCTTCGTCGCTTCTGGCTCTATTATGAATGACATTAGAACGGTTTTAGCAATCAACTCAATGATATTGAGAACCTATGTTTCGATCCGGCGGGATTTGTCTTTATCGGAAAAATTGCATTATGGCACAAAAGGGCAGACACACAGGTCTACGTCTACGGTAATTGAGTCAATTTGATATGATTGCCTTGGATAAATGGCCTTGATCGAACGCACGGCATATGCGAGATTGCAATTTTGGATCATAGAATTAACAAAAATTTTATACTTACCAAAACATCGTTGCTTGAGCTTAACATATTAAAGTGATTGATGATTATCTAAAATAAAAGATATTATATGAGATAAAAAATGAAACTATTTATCAGCGCTGATCTTGAAGGTATAGCAGGTGTTACCCATTGGAATGAAACTAATATAACCCATCCGGAATATGGAAATGCCAGAGAATTAATGACGGAATCGGTAATAGCCGCCTGTCAAGGCGCAATTGAAGCCGGTGTAAAAGAGATTGTCATTAAAGACGCCCATGCCACCGGTCGAAATATAATCTCGGAAAATTTACCCGGTCAGGTTAAACTGGTAAGAGGCTGGAGCGGACACCCTTTCAGCATGATGCAGGAATTGGATAAAACGTTTGATGCAGCCTTAATGATCGGTTATCATTCCAGAGCAGGAGCCGATTCTCATCCATTAGCCCATACAATTACTGGAAAAGTCAGTCATATAAAAATAAATGGCTGCTTTGTTTCCGAATTTATTATAAATACATTCACTGCCGCATATGTTAACGTTCCAGTGATATTTGTTTCAGGAGATAAAGCGCTTTGTGATGATGTCAAATTATTTAATCCTTATATTGAAACGACACCCGTTTGTGAAGGTGTCGGCGATTCGACCATCAGTATTCCCCCAAAACAAGCCACTACAAAAATTAAGGAGGGTGTTGTAAAAGCCCTAAGTACTGATTTATCCGCCTGTAAAATAGAATTGCCTGAATTTTTTGAAGTCGAAATAAAATATAGTGATCCGGTGACTGCTTACAAAACTTCATTTTATCCGGGAATACGATCCATTGAACCACGTGTGTTGGCTTTTGAAAGTAAGGATTACTTCGATGTCCTCCGAATGATGCATTTTGCCATTTGATTCAGTTGCCAAACTTTTTTCCTTTAACAAAATCATTATCTTAATCACCCTTCCAGTGCAGTCGTATGACGATTGCACTAACAAACCAAACTTTGTTTTATTTATAGCCATTCATCTCCACTACACTCAACCGACTGTATTTATGGGGAACTGGGACATCTTATCATCGACACGGGTCAGACCTGATTCCTGGGGTTTTGCCTAAGCTTAAGCTGCCAACATTCGATCAAACGGGTATCGATGATCGGCATCCCAGTTTTTTGCCAATTGAACGTCTTCTGCTGATATATTAAGAGCTTTGAAGCCTGCCTTTTTTATCCAATAAGGAGCATTGATTGCGATAGATGAAGATTCCGGTAGTCTATCAATGCAATATTTAGTCGTTATCTCCCAGACAGATGCTCTTCTCTTAAACCACCTATTTATTCGTCCAAGATCCACCCGGTTTCTTTTCAGGAAGATTTTTCCGTCCATTTTCTCCACTTTTTACTCCTTTTAGAAAATAATTCGTCCAAATTCAATCAAAACCTTGAAATAACTCTTTCACTCCCTCTTAATGTTGTGTCAACTATCTAATATCAAAGTGAAGATATCCCTGGCATAGCTTTGGCAATTTTATCCTATACCGCTGATGATTCGGGGGGCGACTGTTTTTATTGTTATTAATTACTTTTTTGCCTGTGTTTATAAAACCATGAGGAGTGAATATGATAGGATATATTTTGGCTTTTTGTTTTTTTACACGGGAACATGCATTTGTTTGTTAACCCATTTATAAACAAGGAGACATTCATGGAAAGTAAATTTGTGAAAGGCTTTCTAGGATTGATATTGCTTATTTTTGTTTTATCATTCGCTGGTTGTGCTTCATCAGACGATGATTCCACAACCACAACACCGACCACAAATCCGGACACTGAAACGGAATTGATGCCTTCTGCTGCGGCAGGTTCGGATTCGCTGACAATTGCGTCCAAAGTGAGTGTAATTGAGGCCAAAGAGGACACTGGCAGTGAATCCCTGTATCTAAATACTCGAAGCATATCATCAGAGATAAACAGGGCCATTGATACAGACGGATTTGCCGCCGATGCGGATTATAACCTGGATGTCACACAGGTCTGGGTCCATGAAGAATCGGTCCAGGCGTTTAATACGGTGAATGAGATTTTATGCTCCATTGACCAGACGCGTTATGGTGATATGAAGGGCGAAGGTAATTACCGAGCGCAGATAGATACTGACCAGTGTTCCAGCGGCAATGATGATCCTTCGTCAGCCGCAGAAGAATCCCAAAATCAATCTTCCGCTTCAACCAGAACCGAGTATGAAAATTGGACAGTGAATTCTTCCCGTGAAGAAAATGAGCCTCATATCATTAAGGTTTGGGTGAACCAGGAAGCAGACGATCAAGACCCGGCCAGTTTGATCATGGCAAAAATGGAGATTTATCGATCATCAACCGATGAAAACCCATATGGGTTTTTCAGGATGAATTTTGTTGGGTATCCGGTGGATGACGATGGTGATCCGATAACTGCCCAGATTATGTTTAAAGGGTATATGAGGACGGTTTTAACATCGACCGGCCAGATATTGCTGCAATTCAGCAACCAGATGTCGTTTGACGGAATGACCTTTTCCGAACAAGCGACTTTCAGGCGCTCAGCAGGTGGTACTAGTGGCGCCGGAAGTCTTTCCGCACCGGAATGGGGAGGAGATGGTCCACCGTCAGTCACAACCTTTAACATCGCATATAATGAGGATTATTTCCTGCGAGCAAAAAGTGGAGATGAAGAGAAGTGTTTTGATCGGAACGAATTCGATCAAACGGTCTGGGGGTATAGCATGTATGATAATGCCGGTGCCAGGATTGATATGAATTCCGGTTTTCCCATTACCTACGAAGATGCGTCATCAGACAAATATCATGGTTGGGTTGGCTTTCACGGTCTCTGGATGCCCGGTGAAGCCAGCATAAGCAATGGTGATACGGTTTCAAAGGAAACTTATGATGATTCAGGGGGAACATCAGAAGACTATACAGTGTTCATTTCGGGGGGGCGTTTGATGAAACATACCCGAAAAAGCATATTATTGGGAGAACTGAAAAATATCCCGTTACAATGGGGCGATTCAAGTGGTGATAGCTGGGTTCAATACAGAGTTGAATGGGATGGAACCAGTCTCAAAAAAACCGCCATATTGGATGAAACGAACTGGAATTGGCAGGAGCTGTCTTCTACAGAGGATGTGTCTTTTGATACTGATAATGACTTCAGCTTTCATTTCTGGTCGGAAGCGTTGGGGGGATCAGGAAGTTTTGCGCTTAAAGACAACACCGGTAGTTATCAGGCTCCTGATGCCAGTACTGATGTGATATTCCACCTCCAGGATGTTGTGTATCCGACAGACACAATACCCAGTACTTTATTATGCTTTCAAAACTGTCCGGATCCGACCCAGTTAACAGATCCAAGTGCGGATAGCTTGACTTTAACAGATAAGAACTGGTGGATTGATGCGACACCTGATTCTTCATATTATTATGAATACACATTCGATTCAGCCAGTATGGTGTTGAAGTATGGAGGTAACAGTGCCGTAATGAGTGCGGAAAACAGTAGCCAGCCATGGGGATTCCATTCCGGGATATTGTTTGATGCGACTACGGATAATTTTGACATTGTCGCTTGTGATTGGAATTCGTCTCAAACCTGTAACTGGCAGGCCTGGGATAATATGGTTGTATATTATACCTGGGAGACCGGACCGGAAGAATGGAACAAATTTACTGCCATTAAAGACAGTAACGGTGATTTTGCCAGATTTGATCCACCCAAAATGGTTACCTACGTTCATAGTCAAACGGACAGTACCAAACATGATAATAAGTATGATGGCGTGAAATTTAACCTGGATTACTCCGGTTTTGGTAACTTACACGGTATTCCGGGCCGATGCGTTAGCCCGGAAACAGGAGCAACCGCACAATGCGATCAGAATGCGCGTTGGATTCCTGAATTCAACATTACGGCGGGTTCGTTGGCCACAGATGTTGCCGACGGAACAACCGAATATGTGATCAAACCGCTTCATGTCGAGCAGCAAATGAGCAAAGTGGATGCGTCTTTGTGCAGCGATTTGAGTTTGACTTCATACACCCTGCCCGGAATTGATGACTGGACAGACCCGAGTATCGGGGATCAGCCAACTATAGATGGAGCACCTGCCGTGATAGGGGGTGTCCTGCAATAGTTTTGCCACGTTAATCCCGTGTGGAAAGAAACCACTTGTTCCAACCAGGCGGGAAACCTGAACCATTTGCATTAAGGAGAAAGGTAATGAAATGGGAGATTTTTAAATTCAGAAAAGGTTTTATATTGGCGGTATCCGTTTTGATTATGGGGCTGATCTTTTTGGGGTGTCGACAAAGTGATGATGACAGCGCTGATCCGCCTGGTTGCTATGGGCCCACGTATCTGAATGATAATACGTTTTGTATGATTGTTAACGGAACAAAAATCGAAGGCTCATCTACAACCAATGCGACGATTCCGTTTCTTAATGCGGATCCGTTCGTCCATTATTATTATGACTCAGGGAACGCTGATTATAATGTCACGTTTGTGAGTACTTATTCATCAGGTTCCACCGATTATCCAGGAACGAATTTTGACGGCTTTGGCATCCTTTTTAGAATGACATTAAAAGGTACATTGGCAGTTGGCGATTTATCGCTTACCAGTTCTCCCTATGTGGATAATGTAACCTATTCTCCAACGGGAACATCTGATCTGTATTATGCCAAAGCAAGTCACACCGGCTCCAGCGCATTTGTTATTCTGAACAGATTAGCAAATGATCCCGGTGATTTTTTTCATGGAACACTTGGTTCCATAACGCTTTGTAGGGTTAATAGCAGTTATGTATTGGCAGATGCGTGCGCGACTTCCGTTACGATTTCATCTGGAAGCTTTAATATCGTCCGGGATTGGGATGACGCTTTGTAAAAGAACCGACAGAACCGTTGTTGAAATGATAGCTAACATTTTAACAACGTTCCGGTTCTGTCTTTTAACTCCTGAAAGAAAATAAAATCTGTAGATCGTTAACGTGCTCGTGAATGTAATCAAAATGAGCCAGGTCAAAAGCACATGCAATAATTCCTGATCTGCTTTATTTAAGGATCAAACATTCTATTCGTGTACAAGCACCAGCCTGAATTTCGCCAAAGCCAAATGCCTTTATCCGGGAACAGAAACCCCGGTTTTTATCTACCCAAAAAACCTGCCCGATGAGAATTGGGCCGGTATGGTGAGTCAGGGATCGTTAAAAAATAACTTCACGCATTCTGTTTGCAAACGTCCTAAAAACACTGAACATTTTGCAAACAGAATGAGAATTGATTTTTGAGCCGATCCTTAGGTTTCGATAGTCATTTCCAGAAGTGCGGAACTAAGGGCCTTTCCATGAGTGTCCAAGGCAAGGGAGGAGGTTACGCCGCCGCATAGCGCTTTTTCCATAACAAAATTCAAAGCACAAATATTTGGTAACTCATATCTGGTAACTTGTCCCTGGACAATCCCGGAGAAATGGTTTTTAACGACTCCGGCAGTCACTTTTTCCTTTAACAACTCATAATCTTTTTCGTCATAAGGAATTAAGGAGACATTTGCCGTATTGCCCTTATCGCCTGTTCTGGCATGGGCGATATCCCACAATTTGATTTTAGCCATATCAATCCACCTCCGTTACTATAATTTCTGTAGTAACCATCTCCCGTAGAATCAGGGTCGATGCTACTGCCACAATCTCGCGGGTTCCTTTTACAGCTCCACCACCGCCAGCCGGACCATTTGTATAAAGAGTTTCAACTTCGTTGCCGATTTGCTGAGCCGCTTTTAAGGAATCCGTTTTTGCTGCAACCCGCAGAATAACCTCATAAGGTTCAAGGTCATTTGCAGGAGAAACCTTACGATGCAAGGAATCCACACCTAACAAGTCAAACCGGATTTCACTAAAACGGGCACCAATCAAGGTCAAACGCTCTTTGACAGTCTCCGCAGCAAGACAGGCCCTTGCTTTGGCTCCCGGCCCTGCATAGCCAATGGAACCTTCACCAATATATCCCCCGTGGTATCCGATGCATACCTTGAGCTGATCCGGTTTTTGCTTTCCTTTACCTCCGGTAACCTGAACCCGGTCAGTCCCGGCCTGCTCAAAGCAAACACCGGAAAAATCGGCAGTCACGTCAGGTGTTAAATAGGCTACGGGATTGTGCAATTCGTAAAGCAATTGCTCTTTACATGTTGAGGGATCGACTTTTCCACCCTCCGTAGAGAGTTTCGTGATTATGGCATTTCCATCAGCGCTGACTTCGGCCATGGGAAAACCTAGCCTCGCCAAATCGGGTACATCCTTCTTTCCGGGATCTGAATAATATCCCCCGGTAATCTGTCCTGCACATTCAAGCAGATGGCCAACAACGGTTCCTTTGCCCAGCAGATTCCAATCATCCAGAACCCAACCGAATTCGTGAACCAAGGGGGCCAAAAACAAAGCGGGATCGGCAACCCGGCCGGTAATAACAACATCCGCACCGGCCTGTAAGGCAGGCAGAATACTTTCAACACCCAGGTACGCATTGGCAGAAACAAATTCAGGAATGCTCTCCAGCAACGGCTTTCCAGTTTCCAGCAACAATGGATTAATATCAGCTACTTGCTTGCTGACATCATCACCAATCACAGCAGCGATTTTTAATCCTTTCAGATTATGCTTTCGGGCAATCTCCAACGTTTTTTCCAACGCTGCTTTCGGATTGGCAGCTCCCATATTGGTAATCAGTTTAACACCTTTTTCACGGCAAAGGGGAAGTATTCGTGCCATACGTTCCGCTAAAAGAGGATCATAACCGGCCTGTGGATTCTTTAACTTTTTCAATTGAGCCAGGGCAATGGTTCGTTCAGCCAAACATTCAAAACTGATGTAATCCAGCTTCCCACTTTTTACCAATTCTTCGGCAGGTTCAATTCGGTCCCCTGAATAACCAGCTCCAGAACCGATGACGACTTGAGTCTTAATTTCAGACATATTTTTCTCCACTGGCTGATTCTAAATACTGAAAGCGCCAGTGATAATGGCAACAACAGTCATAATGATGGTGACCAGAAAGGCAAAGGGAATGGTTCTTTTCTGGTGATCCGCCAGATCAACTCCAGCAAGACCGACTAATAGAAAGGTTGAAGCTGTTAAAGGACTTACTGGAAAACCGGTAGTCATCTGACCCAGTATAGCAGCTCGAGCTATTTCAACAGCATTAACGCCCAATGCTTCAGCAGCGGAAGCCAAAACAGGCAATACGCCAAAATAGTAAGAATCCGGGTCAAAGAGCAGACTGGCAGGCATGGATGTTATAGCAGTGAGGACCGGTAAATGACCGCCTAAACTTTGAGGGACCACAGCCACCAGAGTTTCTGCCAAGGCTTTGATCATTCCCGAGCCTTTCAGAATACCGGTAAAAATACCCGCAGCAAAAATAATAGCTATCATGAGAATGGCAGCTTTACCGTGAGCTGTGATTCTTTCCTGTTGTGTCTTGACATTAGGATAATTGACAACCAAAGCGATGGCCAGGGCAACCACAAACACTGCCGGTAACGGAATTAATCCCACTACCAGTGTTACAATAGCAGTTACGGTTAAGGCAACATTAAACAAAAACAGCTTCGGACGTTTAAGGGCTTTAACCTCGTCAGACTCCTCAACGGCGTAATCAACATCAACAGTAGCTTCTGTTCCAGCGATGCGCAATTTTTCTTTTTTACCCAGAAAGAAACCAATCACCAAAACAGAGATCAACCCTGCTCCTAGTGCGGGAATGACCGGATTAAACAGTGACGACATTTCCAACTGTAGTGAAGTGCTTGCACGGAGAGCCGGACCTCCCCAGGGAACAACATTCATTGTTCCTGCACCCAGTGCAGCCATACAGGCAAGGATTTTTTTATCAATTCCGAGCTGTTCATATATGGGTAGCATGGCGGGAATACAGATTAGAAAAGTCGATGCCCCGGACCCGTCCATATGAGCAAACATAGCGATTAAACCTGTACCAATCACAATTTTAATCGGATCACGACCGCCAAAACGAATGATACCCTTGATAATCGGATCGAACATTCCAGCGTCATTCATTACACTGAAATAAAGAATAGCAAAGGTCAACATGATACCAGTCGGAGCAACCCCTTTAAGACCTTTCATCATATACTCACCCAAATGAGGTCCCAGGCCTGCCAATAATCCAAAAACGATTGGCACTGCAACCAAGGCTACAATGACCGAAGTTCGTTTCGTCATTATTAAAATCAGCAGTACCGCTATAGTGCAGAAACCAAAAAACGCTAACATAACTTCTCCTTTTAAGTGTCTTAGATAGAAAATAGCGTTAAAAAACTGCCCTGATTCAGCAAAGAATATGCCGCAAGTTTTTATTCAATTTTTACAAAAAGTTACGAAACATAATCGAGCAATTGGGTTGGAATATTCTCAAAATTGAGAGGACTTGTCGGGAGGATACCATGTAACTTATTGATTTGGTAAGAAAGATGCAGTTCTCAAATATGAGAATTCTGGTTTCTACTGTTCCCATATTTAAGAACTCTAATTCTCTAACTTTCTATAGAGCGAGGAGATCGATATGTTCAGAATTTTAGCCATTTTTTTCTTTCCTTCAAGAGTTTCACCAAATTCAGTCAAAAGACTCTGTAAAAGCTTTTTTTCAAATTGTTTAACGCTATCTTTTAAAGGCTGTAAATAGTCTGAGGAAAAATATGGAAGATATTCTGAATGCTGCATCCGTTCGGGAAGATGCTCCTTTTTGATCACTCCGTCTTGACCGGTCATATTGCAGGCAAACTCAATCACATTTTTTAATTCTCTGATATTGCCAGGCCAGTCGAATGAATAGAATAGCTTTTTCACCTCTTCGGACAGAGTGATTTTGATGGTTTCTTCATAGTCATTGGCCATAAAATAACTCAGATCGATAATATCTTCCCTGCGCTCTCGTAAGGGCGGAATACATAACTGAAAAACATTGAGTCTGTAATAAAGATCCTGTCGGAACCGGCCCCGTTTTACCATGGCTTCAATATCCTGATTGGTTGCCGCAATGATCCTGACGTTGACCTCCTGTTCATTCAGTTCGCCCACCCTGCGCACTTTTTGTTCCTGGAGAATACGTAAAAGTTTGGCCTGCATATCAACATGCATATCACCAACTTCATCCAAAAACAGTGTTCCGCGATGTGCCAGTTGAAAAAGTCCCAGTTTTCCACCTTTTCTGGCCCCGGTAAATGCACCTTCTGCATACCCAAATAGCTCGCTTTCCAGCAGGACAGAGGGAATTGCCGCACAATTGACCGGTACAAAAGGGCCATGTTGACGAGGGCTGGCATTGTGAATTCCTTGGGCGATGAGTTCTTTGCCGGTTCCACTTTCACCAAGCAGTAGAACATTAGCATTTGCCAGGGCAGCTTTCTCAGCTAATTCAATTGTTCGGTTAAGTTTTTCAGAGCCACCTTTCAATTGGCTTAATGTGTATTTTGGACAGAAGTAGCTCTCCATCGTGCTTTGTAATTTTTGAAGAGAACTCTGAGCTGATTCTAAAGCTTCCGAAAGTTTTTTAACTTCAGTTATGTCTTTAACGATTGAAACCCCGCCAACAATATTGCCGTTGTGGACAATGGGGGCCATATCGACCACGTATTTTGTCTCTCCAACCTCCCGGTATACCCCTGACATGGTTTTTCCGGTTTCGATCACCGAAGGCAATATAGCTCCCGGACGAACACTTGCCAGAACTTTTCCTAACAGATTCTCAGGTTTCATTCCAACAATTCGAGTGTATTCCGGGTTAACATATTGGATAATACCCATTTTATCTGCGATTAAAACCCCATCGTTAATGGAATTCAAAACTGAAAGAGATAATTCCTTGAGGAAAGTCGGATTAAAGAAGTCGCTGGGTTCCATGAGATAATATTAACTTGGAATTATAGTTAGGTTTGATGCAATCAATCTGCATAAATTAAAAACCTCTGTCAACAAGTCTGAAGGTTGTTCTGGATGTGCAATGAATCATCATGCCTCAAACAGCGTGTTATTGGATAAGAGTTACACAATAAAAAAACAGAAGGTTTTCTGATGTTTTTCACTGCCAGTGCTGTACTGTTGCCTTATGAACCGGGTTCCGGTCGAAAGCCACAATTCTGCCTGCTAAGCCGCCACAAGAATAACCGGTACATCCCCAGACCCATTACTTCGCAAATGGTAACATGGCTGATGATTCAATACTACCGCATTTTTGGGCCAACTGGGTGTCAACCAACTGTAAGGGCAATTTTTAGTAAACCTTCCTTCGGGATCACTGCAAAAATGTCCCAATTTATATGTTTCAGTCGTCAGTTCCGGTGTTGATTCCGTTTGGATAAAATACCTGATGATATCCTTGTATTAATGTAAACGTTTGTTACATGCTTCCTTGATTCCTTCATGTTTCGAGAGCTGTGTGGCGGTTCAACCGTTTGTTAATTGTTACAATCGGCAGTTGTAACTCAGAACGATAGAGTTATTAAAACCTAGCTAACTTACCGGGGACATTACTCTTTTATAATTTTCTTATGGTTGTTTGACATTGAAGGTTGTTTCATCGAAAATTATGTTTTAACCATAAAATCAAATGTAAGATGATTATCTGATCGACAAATATATACAAATCAGTAACTTTCGATGATAAAGAAGATAAGGGAACATGATAAATCATAAACCATTCATTGGCATAACTACAGCCGCCAGAAACGAAAAAGGGGAGTTTTTTTTGGCCGGACAATATGTAGATAGTGTCCGACGAGCTGGAGGTATACCAATACTTCTGCCACCCGGTGAGAAGGAGATCATGGCACTAATTCATTGTTTGGACGGTGTCCTTTTATCCGGGGGAGGTGACATTGATCCCGACCGATATAATGGTAAACAGCATGAACAAATTTATAAGGTAGACCATGAAAGAGACCAGACTGAGTTGGATATCGCAAATGAGATTCTAAAACAAAAAATCCCTATGCTGGCTGTTTGTCGGGGGATTCAAATTATTAACATCCTGCTGGGAGGAACACTGCATGCTCATATTCCCGATGAATATGGGGAAAAGGTCATTCACCGTCTGCCGCCCGTTGTTCCTACCAAACATAGTGTTTCTGTTGACACGGATTCAAGATTATATTCAATTTTGCAGACATCCGAGCTGGAAATTATATCCTGGCATCATCAAGCCATCAATCAACTGGCCGATGGTCTTAAAGTCGTGGCCCGTTCACCCGATAACGTGATCGAAGCTATTGAAATGGAGAGCAATAAATGGCTGGTGGGTGTTCAATGGCATCCTGAATTGACATCGCACGAAGATCCCCTGCAACAAGCATTATTTGACTCACTGGTCATGAACGCTCGATTGTTTGCCAATAAAAAACTGTCCAATTAGCAACCGTTTTCTATTGAACTGAAGATTTTTATTTTTCGGAAAAAACGGGACTATATTATTAGCTGTCCGCTATAGTGGATAATAAGGCTTTTTTGAAAATCTGTAAAAAGCCTTTTTTGGGAATCAGACCGAAATATGGAATTGCACTGATCCCTCCCGGGGCCAGAGGGGATTAAACACCCCCTGTTTTTCTTGTCGACAAGGTCATGCCGAGAGTTGTGAGTTTTGCCAAAGGTGATTTTTCCGCTGAAATACGTATCGGTATTTGCAGGGACATTTGTGGTGAATTTGCCCCTTTATTTTGTGGCAAATAAAAGTCAGATCTTTCAGCTACCCGATACTGTCTCTAATGAATGAGGAAGAGGTTTTGACCATCCCCTTAACGGTTGTTCCTCAAGCTATTTGGGATAATCGAACTGGTTAAAAGGAATCACTCTATCAAGACAATTGTTTTACCTGGAGAGTCAGTCGTATTTCCAATTTTTCAGCTACTTCGTTTTATGGAGTATTGACCAAATCGGGCATTTTAACAAGTATTGTTAAAGGAGTCAATGTAATTTTCCATTTTGCAAGTCAGAGTATCCGACCATGGTTCAAAAAAGGTTCATTCTTAACAGTTCACCTTTATCCTGTTTTTAAACCTCCACATTTGAAATTTCATTTTCTTCCCAAGTGATCGGAAAGTCACATTTGGATGTCTTACAGTTTTAAAATCATGCCTTAAATATCTGTAAAAAAAGGCATAAATGTCCTATTTTGAAAAAAGTCAAAATTACTATTTATATCGTGATTAAAAAAAAAATCAACAGTTCACTCATGAAATTTTAACAATTTTATGTAACCCTTTGATACTAATTAAACTCTCATTACCAACTCAGTTTTTTTGCTAGTGATCGGTAAATCGGAAAGGCTGGAAAATTACATCGTAAATGTTTAAACATGTCGGAAGGAATAATTTTGGTAATAAATTGAGCATTTTACCATGTTTGGAGGTGTCTTTTTTTTGTGAAAAATAGTCCTGATATTAGCATTTTTTCCTGATATAACCCGATTTTTTTTTTAGAAAATCGTGAATTTTATAGTTGAATGCCGACTTTTGTGATTTCGTCCAACAAGTCGTTTTTATGAGTCGTTCCTACGTTTTTGGGGCTCCAACATTCGCAACATTATTTTTTACACATTCGCGACAAAAATCAGTGTGTGCAAACCGAGTTCAATTTTTCCCAATTATGCTTTTCAACAGTGGTTGCCGGACTTTTATTTGAAAATCTTATGTTGTTAACGACAAATGGTCCGATATGTCTGCATCTCGGCATATTTTTGGTCATTGACATTCGGTATACCTGTTGTTAGTTTTTTAGTCTTGAAGTAATTGTATTTGAAGCTCTAAATGGCGTTACAAGTCCCGAGTTTCGATCAATATGGAAAATCAGTGTCTATGTTTAGTCTCTTAATGTCATATCTTCATACATTATAAAATGATAAGAATAAGCCTTTGAAGAGAGAAATGCTGTTAAAAGCACTAATAGAGCATTCAAACTAATGGGTTGGCTGTCCCTTATCGTATCGTTTTGTAAGAATTTATCGAACATTGAAAGCTTTAGAGGTAAAAAATGTATGTTATTGAGAACAGATATTTAAAAAAGGTTCACCAAAGCCTTGATATATTTCTCTTATCTGTTTCATTTATTTGCGCTTACTTTATCAAAAGGTACGCATTGCCCGAACCTTATGTCGGTATCTCCCATGCCCCAAATTATTACTTTGTACTGTTATTAGTTGTAATAATTTGTTTTATCGTCTTCACGCAATCTGGTTTTTATGATTCATATAGAGGGAAGACATTTGATCAAATAGCAGGTAATACCCTGAAAGGAGTGGCGATTGGCTTTGGAGCCGTTATCTTTACATTGTATTTATTAAAAGCATCCGATATCAGTCGGATTATGATGGGGTTGTTCGCCGTCATCAGTTTTGTACTACTGTTAACAAGTAAAACCATTATATTCTATTCATTTCTATTTCATAAAAGTAGAGAGTTTAACCGTAAAAACGTGCTGATAGTCGGCAGTAAAAAACGGGCTTATGAGCTGATTAAGAAAATAGAAAATGAAAAAGATTCGGGTTACAAAATATTCGGATGTCTTGAAGTTGATGAAGATCGAGTTGGGTTGGAAATATCGGAAAATGTAAAAGTGATAGGTCTGATGAATGAATTTTACTCATTATTACGAAACAACCCAATCGACGAAGTCATTTTTGCCATGCCGCTTAAAGAGATTGATAAAATAAAGGAATATATGTCTTATGCGGAGAATTTTGGTGTCAATATTCGCATATTACCGGATTGGGAGATTCCAAGAATTAGATATAAGCTAGAAAATTCATCAGCTTATTTTAATGAGCTGATGGGTATCCAAACGGTTGTTTTTTCTAGTGTTCCTCAGAATGGGGGGGCAATTTTCACAAAATCCATAATGGACTATTCAATTGCATTTGTTAACTTAATCCTTTTTTCACCGTTATTTCTTTTTATTGCTTTAATGATAAAACTGACATCGAAAGGGTCGGTTTTCTTCAAACAAGAACGTAGTGGATTGGGTGGTAGGAAATTTTATGTTTTGAAGTTTCGCACTATGGTTCAAAATGCTGAAAATATGAAGCACAGTTTGATGGATAAAAATGAGGTTGACGGGCCAGTATTTAAAATGAAAAATGACCCCAGAATTACGTGGTTCGGCAAATTTTTGCGAAAAACCAGCCTGGATGAATTACCTCAATTAATTAATGTATTACGGGGAGAAATGAGCCTTGTAGGACCCAGGCCACCAATTCCTTCGGAAGTAGAAAAATATGAGATGTGGCAATGGCGACGTCTTTCCATGAAGCCCGGGTTAACATGCATCTGGCAAGTTAGTGGTCGCAATAATACTGA
>JBFFHJ010000045.1:0-60779 GCA_041556995.1 bacterium
CACGTACTGTGTTGACTCGTCTTCTGACAAATCATCGTATGTATCAATAAACGTTTGGCTTGCCAGCAATGAGAGATCGTTTATGTCATGTATTGTTGCTTCACGTATTCGCATTTATTATAGTTTGTTTTGTATCTAACATTATATTAACCTGCATTTCTTCAGAATAACCTGTCTGAAGGGCAAAATTCTGAATTTTTACTTGATAATGAAATCGGTTTTGTTTTTATCAATACGAAAATTCTGATGGATTCGGCTTTAAGCTGAGACGTTCTGAGTTTTTACTTGATAAAAATGTAATTTCGGGATTGTAAGATCGTATTTGGGGTAAAAACATTTAATTAGTTGTAATTTTTTAATATATACCAATATTGCCGATTGATCAATTGGCGATTTGTTGATTTTGATATCAGTGCATATCAGATGATTCTTCAGCAGAAATCAGTTTAAAACTGAATCCAGCTGAGTTTTTAAGGAAATAAATTTGACCGGAGAGAGTAAATTCATCAGAGTGTGCATATGTACTCTTTGTATGTCGTCATAAAGATTCCACCATACTTTGGATTCGACGTATTTTGGACGATTCTCTCAACTTCCTGTCGGTTGTAAATATCGACCCCAAATTCTGCAAATCCTTATATAATTGAGTCAAACGATGACGCTTTTTTTTAACATTGCAGCTTAACTGTTACTGCTTTATTCCCCTCCCCCCATCATATGCTCCGAATACCTGTGTGTTATCCCAAAAACTTGTGCATGTCAGGGTATATAATGACAGACTGCCGGTCTGGAAAAAAGATGCCCTTTTATTGATGCTTACGTTCTTTCGGTTCATACGATCAACGGGAACGCCGAGATTGGCTGATTCGTAAACTCCCGCTGGTTCGAATGACATTTTGCATTGTTAATTCGTATCAGGCAATATATATATTCCTTTTTTTATTGATTTTGAGATGATTCTCGTAGCAAGTTTTCCATCTCTAAGAGTCAAACCTGTTCCATTTACTTGCCAGTTTTTCAGTCCGGATTCAAGGATTTCTTTTCTCTCCAATAACTTGGGTTTTGCTGCAAATACTGATATTCCAAAAAAGACGATTGAAAGCATAATAGCTATATATTTATTTCTTTCTATCAGAGTTCTTATTGGTTCCATAGACTCTAACATACTGATATATAAAAAAACAGAAAGGATATTGAAATAATAACATATCGTGAGGAAAGTGCCTGGTTAATACCAAATCCAGATCGAGTTAGAGTTGTTGTTCCAACAGTAAACAATGGATAAATCAAAAAAAGTAGACAGTCGGATTTTTGACGTAATACTTCTTGTAAGACAAGCAGCAAAAAGCTATCAGTATCACTAATCCAACAAAAATTGAAACCGGTATAATCTGTAAAAAAGATCCCAGAAAAGCCAATGAATACGAGATAAATTGAAGTGGAGAGGTAATCGAATCAAAAATACTCGGATGATGCCGTGGTTTGGTATGGTTTATAAAATATAAGCATACGGCCAATACTGTAGACAATATAACAAAAATGAATTTGGTTTTTATTAAAGGCTCTTTTGGAAGTGTAGAGGAGCCCGATAATGACATCCCTGGTTTAGTCAACTTAACAAATGACCAAATTAAAAAAACCGGAAAAATCAACAAACCCGATCCACTGGTTAAAGTGGCAGCTGACGCAAATAACGTGGAAACTATTATATTTGCAAATCCTTTTTTTGAAAAGAAAATGAAAGCAAGTAATGAAAACACCACGACATAATAGTTCTGCAATGCTCCCGCCGCCCAATTCATATTGCTCCAAGATAGAAAATTAAATAACAGATATGGAACAGGCAGAAATAAATATAAATTAAGATCTGTTCTTCGAAAAACATTAAACACCGCTACCGAGACAAAAAACAAACCTATATTTCCGAGTATTATCAAAATCTTAAAATCTATATACCCCAAAATATCTACCTGAAGCAAACTAACCAGCCTCGAAAATACTAATCTATGCTCGTTATGCTGGTGAAAGAGCATACTTATCTTATCTGATTCTGGAGCGTTCAAATACCGCAAAAAGATTTAGCAATCATCCCAATAAGTAATGTTAACAGCAACGTAATCAATATGGACCATATAGATGATCCCAAGAAGAAGAGCTGCAAACAGCATAATTATTTTTTTTATGAATATTTTCTTTCATTTGCTATTTTAAGAGATATTATATGTTTGACCATCTTTTTGGGAAAACACATTGGCCTGTTTATAACGGATTATAGGGAATAACTATTTCATTATTATGGCCTTTTATAATCTTCCGAAAAAGTGAGCACAAAAAACATGCTTTCATTTACACAGTGACCTTTACGTTGACTTCCAGTAAAAAGCAAGGGCAAGTTCTTTAGGAAATATCTGAAGGAAGTCTGGGGCAAAATCACGAGTGAACCTTTCAAATTGTTCGGTCCCAGAAACGGTTCAATTTTTTGATATCAAGACGTATTTCATGCTTCTTAGAAGTAGTATTGCATTTGAATTCATGCAATTATCCTGGAATAATCTTCAATCTTCTTGACATCAAAATATCGATTACATATGATCCAATTCTTATCACTTACATAAGTCTTCCATAAAATGAGCACACTAATGGGGGCGATGAAATGAAGAGTTTCATATATTCAAGTTTGGTTTCGCTTTCACTGATTCTGTTTTTTTTGCATCCCGTTCATGCATCATCTCACAAGCCGGTTATTGTAGCGTCAACCACGCAGATCGCTGATTTTGCCCGCCAGATCGCCGGTGACCGACTTATTGTCAACAGCATCCTCTCTCCGGGAGCTGATCCACATACTTACCAGGTAACACCGGATGATGTCCAAATGGTATTAAGAGCCGATCTCTGTTTGGAAAACGGACTGCATTTAGAAGGTAAAAACTGGATGGCTACGCTGGCCAAAGATGCCAAAAGGCCACTGATCACCGCAACAAAGGGTATTAAACCGCTGTCCATCGATCAAAACGGCCAATCAATCGCCGACCCTCATGCCTGGTTTTCTCCCAGGAACGCAGCAATTTATGTTAGAAATATTGTTAAAGGACTGAACCAGCTCGATCCCAAACATAAAGATGAATATGCGGCCAGAGCAACGCTTTTTCTACAACAACTCAGGGTGCTTGATTCCTGGATTCGCGAACAAGTTAACCGTATTCCGATACAACGGCGAATCCTGGTGACTACCCACGATGCTTTCAATTATTTCTGTAATGAATATAAATTTAATGCAAACAACAATTTTCTTTCTATTGCCCCAGTGGGCTGGTCAACTGGGGCAGAAGTCGGTGCGGGCATAACCCCGGAACGTCGCAGCAAAGTGATCCAATCCATCAGGGAATCCGGCACTCCGGCCATTTTTGTGGAAAATTCCATCAATCCCAAGCAGATCAGGGAGATTGCCAAAGAGACAGGAATAAGAATCGGTGGAGAACTCTATTCCGATTCCATGGGTCCTGAAAATTCGGCGGGCGAGACTTACATCGGTATGATGAGAGAGAATATTTTACGTATTACTAACGCACTAAAATAGGAATCCCATGCGCTTTTTTATGGTTCTGGTGATATGGATCGTTTTTATTGGGGGACTCCGGCTTTACACCTGGCAGCGGGATGCGGCCATAGTAAAAACTGTATCCACCGCCTATACTGAGACAGTATTGGAACGTGTTTATTCCCTTGAGATTACTCCGACGTTTTCCATTGCAGAAGATCCTTTTGCTCTTCAAACAGATGATACTTCCGAATCACTTCTGGAAATAAGACTTAACGGCAAAAAAATAAATATACCGGATGAGCAGATGAGTCGGGGCACTGTACTGAGAATTGAAAAAATATCCGGTGTTTTGGCTGGTTTTAATGAAATATATATCAAAGCCAGTCCACCCTTAACAGAAAATATGCTTGATCATGGTATCAGGATAAGATTGCTGGAAGAAGGCGCTGTAGTTGTTGATGATACTGTTTGGAATACTCATGGATCGCTGGTTTCCAGCACAATCAGTTTCAAGATGGCTTCAATGGAGGAGAAAAACCATTAACCATTGAAAATCCAACATCGAATGAAAATACCTGATTTCGAATGTTGAAGTTTTAATTTTAAGTTCCCGTCGTCATATCGAACCTGATCCGGCATCCAGGGAGAGATACCCGGAGCTAACAATAGATTCCGGGTCAAGCCCGGAATGACATTGCAACCATTTAAAATAGAACTTAATTACAGATTAGTACATGAGAAATCTAAACTATTGAGTTTAAAAAAAGACTTTAAACCTATGCCACATAACACAAGTATCCAATATGCCATAGAGGTGGAGCACCTTACTGTCAGCTACCAGGCTCGCCCCGCCTTACTTGATGTCAGTGTTAATATCGAAAAAGACCAACTGGTGGGGGTCATCGGACCGAACGGAGCCGGAAAATCAACGTTTATCAAAGCGTTGCTGGGATTTATCAAACCTGATATCGGTACTGTTTACATTAATGGTCTAAAGGTTCACAAAACCAAAGGGCAGATTGCTTATGTCCCGCAACGTGGGGCAGTGGATTGGGATTACCCAATCACTGTAAAAGAAGTTGCTTTGATGGGCCGCTACCAAAAAATACCCTGGTACGCCTCACCGAGTGAAGACGATTGGGCGTCAACCTTTGAAGCACTTCAAATGGTTAGAATGGAAGATTTTGCAGACCGACAGATTGGTGAACTCTCCGGTGGTCAGCAACAGCGGGTTTTTTTGGCCCGAGCCCTTTCTCAAAAAAGCAACATCCTGCTGCTTGACGAACCGTTTGCCGGTGTTGATGCAGCCACCGAACGAGCCATCCTGGATGTCCTGGAACAAGCCAAAAAAGCAGGAAAAACCTTGGTTGTGGTGCATCATGATCTGTCAACCGCTGCTGAGTATTTTGATAAACTCATTCTGATCAAACAACGTATGTACGCTTATGGAACTCCGCAACTTGTTCTCCAGGAAGACTTACTCAGCAAGGTTTATGAAGGCCGCCTGAAAATTTTTGGTAACGTTCTGAAATCGGAGGAATCATGATGTACGATCTTTTTATTGCTCCGCTCACTGAAACTTACTTTCAAAAAGCATTGATCGGCGGTTCCATTGTGGCCATTGTGGCAGGTGTTGTGGGTTGTCTGGTCGTCCTTCGCAAAATGGCATTTCTGGGAGACGCTCTATCCCACGCCATGATCGCCGGTGTGGCAGGTGGTTATCTGATAATGAAGCTGCTTTTTAATCTTGAGGCACATGCCCCCGGAATGCTCCTGGGTTCTTTGATGGCTGCCATTGTTACGGTTGCCTTGATCGGCTTTGTTTCCAGAATTTCCCGTGTGAAAGAGGATACTGCCATCGGTATCATGTACACCGGCATTTTTGCCCTGGGGGTGGTGGCGGTGTCTATTTTTCGGCATTACATTCACATCGATCTCATGCACTTTATCATGGGAGACATTTTGGGTGTAGCAGACAGCGATTTATGGGTCAGTGCTTTTGTGGCAGCCTCTGTGCTTTCGGTTATCCTTCTCTTTTTTCGACATTTCCAGTTGGCTACTTTTGATACGGTGATGGCTGCTTCAATCGGATTGCCGGTATTATTGCTGGATTATGTCCTGACCACCTGTGTATCCCTGGTGGTGGTCAGTGCTGTCAGCATGGTGGGAGTTATTCTTGTTGTCGGATTACTAATAACACCGGCAGCCACCGCTTATCTACTTAGCGACCGATTGGACCGAATGATGGTCCTTTCAGCCGTTTTCGGTGTTACCAGTATTATCGGCGGGTTATATACCTGTGTCTGGTTAGATTCCGCCGGGGGTGGTGCCATCATGCTGTTCTGTACCCTTCAATTCCTGGTGGTGTTGGCGGTTGCACCCAAATATGGTCTTCTGGCCCGATGGATCAGAACGAGAAACCTTGTTCCGCAACAGGTCATCGAGGACATTCTGACGACGATTCTGCGATATAACCGGGCAACGCCTTTGTCGATTATGCGCCAGTATGTGGAAAACGCAAAAGGATTAAAAAAAGCCCTTCAACAAATGATTCATAACGACCTGCTGGTCTTGGCCGATGGAGGATATAACCTGACGGAAAAAGGCACCAGAGAAGCCAACAATGTACTGCGAGCCCACCGTTTATGGGAAACATATCTGGAAAAAATAGGTACACCTGAAAACCAATTGCATGCTACGGCCCATCACCTGGAACACATCCGCGAAGAAGGAACAGTAGAATATCTTAACGAAAAACTAGGTAAACCAAAACAGGACCCCCACGGCAAAACAATACCGGATATAAAAACAATCTGATCCCTATTTTTGATCCCTGCTGTAAATACGACAAGTGGAGGTAGACAATGTTTGACAGGGAAAGTCGTTTTCCATGAACAAAAAATTCTCTATGAGATTGCCGGTGGTGTCCTGACGACTTTCCCCTATGAAGGGATGTTTCGCTTCTCATTCTGTTAACCAACCAGAAATTTTTATCAAAAATTTCAACCAAGTATAAAATAGTAAAACCATTATGCCAAAACCAAGTCAGTTGCATAGATTTTGTCGGCATATGTAACTCAGGATGACAGATGGCAGAGCTTAGGGTCGCTAAAAAAGTTCACATTCTGTTTACAAAATGTCCATTGTTGTTGGAACTTTTATAAACAGATTGAGTGGAGTTATTTTTTAACGATCCCTTAACCAATTGACATCATGCCTCGCAGGAATGACATAAATCCCGGAGCAATGCTGAATAGTTACCGACAATCTTTAACGTGATGACATTGTATTGAGTAAGTTAAAAAAGCCTGTAAGGTGAATTATGTTCTCTATTCAATTGCGATACTGTAATCCAGGAATATTTTTTGGGACGTGCTCATTGCGATTGGATAATAGATCCAATATAGTGCGTCTTCGAAATCTCCTTGTTGAATCTGGTTATAAGAGAAACTTTTAACAAAGTATTGAATGTAATTAGGTAATTCTGGATTTTGCATCCCGAATGAATCATCATCTCCGGAATTACTCTGACCCCTGATTTTGCTAAGGGAGTCGCAGCCGGAATCCTTTTCACGAACAGGGAAAGCCAAATAAAACAAAGGGATATTCGGATTATTTATTGCAACATCATAATCGAAATAAAACTCAGCGCTATTGTTTTGAGCAACGCTTAATCCCATTGGAGTATTTTTCGGGATATCAAAGGTATCACTACAGGAGAATTGAGAAATCGCTCCATAGTCGTCACCATTGGGCCTGATTGCATTTCCACTTGCATTTTTCCAGACAAAATTCCAATAGAGTTCGCATGTTGATCCGCAAGAGTCCGCATTGGATGTTCCTATTTTATTTAATGTGATCGTTACTTTCCTGAATGTATATGCCCTGCGAACTCTGGAACTTGAATAGGATAGAGGGTCAGTTCCCTCGGTATAAGCGTAAATGGCATAATAATAAGTTTTGCCGGAATCAAGGGTATAAAAATCATCCGGGCCTTCCCCATCGATAAAAAAATCGTTTTCCCCAATACCGTCTCCCTGGCTGGCATAGATGACTTTTGTATGGGTATTATTTGTATTGGCTAAATCCGTATAGTTTTTATCACCGGAATATGCAGTGACATAAAAATCAGGTGTTTGCGATGGAAGCTCGGAATCACTGAAACTCTCATCTCCCCTGAGGATGACGATTCCCTGAAAATTGCTGCTCACTGGATTGGTCCAGTTTATCTTGACCAGGTGTCTGTTATCCAATGTTCTATATTGTCCATCTAAAAAAACATTCGTTACAGAAGATGTTGTTTTTCCCTCGGCCGCTACAAAATCAAAATAGTTAACTGAACCGGGATCTCCCTTATACAGATACGCGGTGTAGTAGTATGTCGTATCGGTATTCAGATTCACATCGGTCACTGAGGTATCTGAAAGAGCACCGTGAAAAAAATATATTATTTTTGATTGTGTCTTTTGAACCGCTACTTGCATACAAGCCACCCATGATTGACCGGATAGACCATCACAATCGGAGGTGTCCGCTGAATTCGGGAAATTATACCCGCCTGAATAATCTGTTACCGGGTCCTGGCTGTCTGGCACCATATCAAACATATTATATATGAAACTATGTCGAACAATAACAACGCCGTCATAAGTTGACGTATCAGACGGATTCGTCCATTCCAGCGTCAGACCATCATCCGAACTGTCACTAACTACAAAATTTTCCAGACTGACAAACGTATCAAAGGTCAATGGATGTTTATCTATTTTGTCCAACAGCATATCATCGTCTGTATCCTTTTTATTTGGATTTGTGGAATAGGGTATTCCCAATAAACCAAGCTCTGTTTCAGTTGGAATAATCACATCACCGCTGCTATCTATTTTAATTAATTGTTCGCCGTTATAAAGACACATTGACCCATCATCGGAGACATCACAGAATCCTCTTTCCTCCATGTCGGTTAAATCATCCCGGTCAGTGTCCGGTACAGCAGGATCAGAATATACAATTTTTCCATTCACGTACCAACCGACCCTCAATTCGTTATAATCTGTAATACCGTCTCCATCGCTGTCTTTTAATTTATCACTGCATCCGTTCAGAATTTCTTCCCGAATGGGGATCAGATCCTTATCTTCATCTTTCATATAAAGAATCCGCACATCATTGCCGGCATTAAGAATAATATTTCCAAGGCTATAATCCGATATCAGGTTTGAATGTATTGAATTTGTAGTTGTGTATCCGTTATTGGCCGATATAAAAATTACCCAGTATGAAGTAATTTCTTCGCTGGTTTCAAATGAATCAATGCGGGTAATTCCATTATAGGTGGTAGTACGTGCATGATCCGTTGACGGGTCCAGGGACCATTCCACCGGGTCTATACTGTAATCAATCGCCAGAACATCCAAAGCCTGCTCCAGCGTTATGCCGGGATTATTTGAATTCCTGCGGGTAGCTACATAATATTGTTTGGGAGTCTGATCCGAAACACCAAAATCGATGGTGATTCGCGCGGTTTTCCCGTTTACCGTATCCATGTTCATATCGATACCGGTGCCGTTTTCATCCATCAATGTGTAGGTTGTCGGGGTGAAAATAAGGTTTTTTGAACTTTGTAACAGCCGCATGGTGGTTGTATAATCCAATTGTGTACTGTCTGAACTGGTGAAAATAACATTGGGAATGGATTGTCCATTTCTGAGTGTAGTCGTAACAAATGCATCCGATCCGGCACCGCCCTGTAGGGTTGTAACGGGAGAATTATTATCCTGAATAAACGGACTATCTTCCACTACCGAGATCTGGACATTATCCACCCTGAAATCGATATATCCTTCGTTATAAAGTTCAGTCGTCACACTAATGGTTCCAAAGTCGAATGTGTCGCTTTGGGTGGAAACGGTTTCATACCCCTCCGTATCGGAGATAGAAGTTTCCCAGCTTTGTGACATGTCCCAATTGAAGGCCCAGGAATGAACATAGTTGGCACCCACCGTTGTTTCCCCGGAGAACGTTGCTCCCGGCTGAGCACCTATAGTAACGGACATACCAACTGTATTTGAAATTGAGGCTTCAAGCTGGTTACTCTGTTGGGTTCCCCTGGTTATACTGGCACTTTCCGTATTTGTTTCCTGACGGGAAAAACTCTGTTGGGTTGAACTTCCTTCGGTCGGTGTCCAATAGGCGGTTACTGTCGGTGCAGATGTAATTTTGAGGGTAAATTGGGGAACATCCGCAATGGTAGGGTTGAACCGATACCGATTTGTATTAATGTCAAAAGCGTATTTAACTACTTCTTCGCCGTCCAGGTAACCATCACCATCTGTGTCCTCATCAGCTGGATTTGAAAAATAGACAGTGATTTCTTCAATATCGGTTAAACCATCGTTATCCGAATCTGCCGTGGCATTTGATGAATCATCATCACTGGATGCGCACCCTACAAAAAAGATGAACGATGACATCAAAAGAATGAATATAGACTTAATCAACTGTTTCATGGTTGTCTCCTCTTTTTTCAATATGTTTGCTCCCTGAAAACTTGATTTTTAGTTCTCAAAATCCAATTCGGAACCTGGTTTCATTCACGGATTTGAATAAGACTATTGGAAGATGTTGGATCATAGAAAATTCACCCTCCAATTTGTCAACATCACAACCGTTAATCTGGTAAAACCCAAACGGTATTTCACAAAAAGTTTAGGCAAATTCCGTATCAGCATATCATGAACGAAAGGAGGGATAGCAAGAAGAAATCACTGGCAAAAACCGGAAACTTTAACTGGCAAAAACTGGAAAATTATAACATAAGCCACTGTTTTATTAGAATATAAATCAGAATTAATAAAAAACAGCATCCGCCTGGCAGGAAATACCATCAGATTGAATGTTATTTTTTAATCAAATTTTTAAAATATCAATATTTACAGGATATTAGCTGATTTGGATTGATCAGGCGGAGATTTGTCTGACATGATGATGACACCAGCTTACAACTTTTTTTCGAAATAATGTCATTACCTTAAAAAAGAGATCACGTTTTTTAATTTGAAGGATCAAAACAAAAATCTCGGATCAGCTACAATTTTAGAATTAAGATGAAAAAGAACATTCTGTTGATGCTGATTTTCGTTTTGAGTTTGGCAAGTTGCCGGAACGAAATTTTAAAATCACCAAAGGCCGACAATGGTTTTATTGATCTGTCATCATGGCGTTTTGAGGATTATGGCGCCGTTACCTTAAACGGCAAATGGGCGTTTTACTGGCATCAGCTCTTGGAACCTAAAGATTTTAAAGATGAAACCAGTATTAAACACACAGGCAAAATACTTGTTTTTAAAGGGTGGAAAGGATATAAGGTTGATGGAAAGCCGCTTCCGGCCAAAGGATTTGCCACCTATCGATTAAAAATCAAAATGCCCCCGCAGCCGGAACAATTCGCCCTGAAAATTCTCTCCATGCGGACAGCGTATAAACTATGGATCAATGATCAATTTGTTGCTTCGAACGGTACAGTAGCACTCAATAAAATCAACTCCATTCCGCAGTATTTACCTCAAAAAATCATATTTAATAATGATCAGGAATATTGCCAAATCACTATCCAGGTTTCCAACTTTGAACATCGAACCGGCGGCATTTGGGAAAAAATCCAATTCGGACCGCTGGAACAGATTGAAAACATCAGCCGATCCCAGGTTGCCTTTGATATCTTTCTGTTCAGCGGCATTTTGGTTATGGGATTGTATCATTTTGTACTGTATGCGTTGCGAAGAAAAGATACCTCAACATTCTATTTTGGCATGTTTTGTCTGGTGATTGCCGTTAGAACACTATTTTTAAACGAGAAACTTTTCTGTTCCTTTTTCTCATTTTTAAGTTGGAATGCCCAGATCGCTATTGAATACATCGACCTGTACGTAACGGTTCCTATATTTGCAATGTTTGTATACCGTTTATATCCGGTTGAGTTACCTCGTTTGGGGGTTCGATTCGTTCAGATAACAGCGGGTTGTTTTATATTCATACTGCTCTTTTTTCCGATAGAAATCTCTATTCAGACCATTCCGATTTACCAGGCCTTCATCCTGGTTTACAGCGCCTGTGCGGTTTTTATTTTGATACGTGCTATTTTGCATAAAAGGGAAGGGGCAATCATATTCCTGACCGGCTTTTTCATTTTATATGCGATTTTCTTAAATGACATTCTGTATTCAAACGGGATCATTCAGACGATATTTCTGGCACATTTCGGATTATTTGTCTTTATTTCATTCCAATCGTTTCTATTGTCCAGACGCTTCTCAAAGGCTTTCTGGGCGGTCGAACAGATGACCGATGAACTGAGTGAAAAAAATATCGCCCTGAAAAAACTGGATAAACTGAAAGATGAATTTCTGGCCAACACGTCTCATGAGCTCCGAACACCGCTGAACGGAATTATCGGCATTACCGAATCCGTTTTAAAAGGAGTGGCGGGAAAGCTTTCCAATAGCGCAGAGCAGAATCTTTCCATGGTTGTTTCATCAGCCAAAAGACTATCCAGTTTAATCAACGATATTCTGGACTATTCCAAGCTGGAAAACAGGGATATCACACTCAACAGAAAACCGGTGGATATCCAGTCGGTGGTGGAAACGGTCCTGTCTATTTTTCGGCATTTGGGAGCAGGTAAAAACATTATCATCACACACACCATTCCATCGGATCTTCCGATTGCATATGGTGACGAAAACAGGCTTCAGCAGATCCTTTATAATCTGGTGGGAAATGCGGTTAAGTTTACCAATCAAGGGCAAATCACTGTATCGGCTCGACAGAAGGGAAATAGTCTTGAGATCTCCATAACCGATACCGGTACTGGAATTCCAAGAGATCGGTTTGAAAAAATATTCCAGTCTTTTGAGCAGCATCAACACCCAAATGCCAGGACTTCCGAAGGGACGGGTTTGGGACTTAGCATTACCAAAAAACTGGTTGAATTACATGAAGGAGAAATATGGCTCGAATCGGAGATCGGTTTTGGGTCAACGTTTTTCTTTACCCTGCCAATATCGGATGAACCTATTGAAAAGTCACATGATGCAAGACCGACAAAACATACTGAATTGGCCGAGGTTTTTCCAGTACTCACGACGGATCTGGTTCCTCCGAGTATCCTTTCTGAAGCAAATGAAGAAAAAAAGCGAGTGCTGGTTGTGGACGACGAACCGGTCAACCTTCAAGTCGTGGCTAATTTCCTTTCCCTGGAACAAATTCCCTTTGATACTTTGTCCAGCGGTAAAAAATTGCTTGATCGGATCGAAAACGATCAAAAACCGGATTTGGTGCTTTTGGATATCATGATGCCGGAAATGACAGGATATGAAGCATGCCGAAAACTGAGAGCAAAATATTCATCGTCAGAGTTGCCGATTATTATGTTGACTGCAAAAAACAGAATCAGCGATCTGGTGGAGGGGTTCGAATCCGGAGCCAACGACTATTTGACCAAACCTTTTTCCAAAGATGAATTGCTGGCCAGGGTGCGATCACAACTGGCCATGAAACAAGCTTTCGAAACGTTGGAGGAAAATCTTCAGTTAAAAAGAGAAATAAAGCAACAAAAACAGACCGAACAACGCCTGTTGATGATGCAGCGAAAGCTCTCCGACATGCTTGACACTGTCCCCGACCTGATTATGGCCGTCAACGAATCCGGCAAAGTCGGTTTTTGCAATCAATCATTCCAGGAGGTTACCGGCTACACCAGTGAAAAACTGTTGGGTAAATCCTATCTCACATTTTTTAAAGAGAGTCGTGATAAATCCCTGAAAGCCATGTCGGATGATTTATCCGGTGATCATATTCCCCCTGGAATCGGTAAAAACTACCCCAAAATAAACCTTCTCAATTCAAAACAAAAAAAGATCCCTGTTGATGTCCTGATAATGCCTCTTGATTTAGAGGATGAGCAATTAAATGTGTTGATTATGCGTTCGATGCATAAAGCACCGACGAAGCGATTGACTGAGAATACTCCATGGAACAGCCTGGATATCATCAAAGAGTTAAATCAAAATAGAGACCGTATTCAGCAGTTGGAAGCCTCCCTGAGTCTAATTACTCCCGCAACCTTGCAGGAAAAGCCGGAATTGATGAAAGATCTTAAAACGGTGGATACCGCGCTGGAAAAAATCGGAACCTCGCTTCAAAGTCAAGAAGACCAGATTAGTATTCCACAAAACGTTGTAAATATTATGAAATTATCGGTCGGCTATTGGATGGAATCAAGCGGCACTTCAAAAACAGATCTGGCAAAAGCGTCCGGTTGCTGGAAGATCCATACCGACCATAACGGATGGGAACGGGCACGAACCATGGATAAATATCTGGATATAAACACCTGCCCCCAAAAACCGCGCCTGACACACGTTATCAACACCGCCTATTTTGTACTGGCCAACTGTCACACACCTTCTGTCCATCGAGAACAACTTGAAACCTTTCTGTCCAGGCTCACCAGAAAAGTTAAATAGAACCATATGTTCTTAACTTGGTCATTAATAGGACAGGAATAAATGAATAATGTACCAAATATATTCAACAATAACAGATTGTTAATTGTATAAGAAGAATCGAATGGAAATCGAGAGTGCTTTAGCTCAGAATAAGTACACGGCCCCTGAACTGTATGCGCCATTATCGCTTTGACCTACTTCAGAATCGTTTACCCCCTTTCCGGAACCATCTTCCATATATGCGCCCACAGCCAGACTAGTACCGGTGTCGTCAAGATCAAGTTCCTTATGAAAATAGTCAGCTGGATCTGTGTTGGATGATTTAAGATAAGCTTGCTGTATCAAATTATTGCTGATGTCGTATATAAATACATAAACAGCTCCGGCATTGGGAGCCAAATTGTCTGTTTGTTCGCCGTTAAGTCCAACAGCAGAACTGTCCTCACTGTAACTGCCAATAGCCAGGGTGTTGCCATCGCCACTCAAGGCGACGAACTCTCCAAAATGGTCACCACTATCAGAGTTTGAGGCTTTAATGTAGGCCTCTTGTGCCCAGGAACCGTTATTCCCACGGCTGAATAGATAAGCGGCGCCTGAAGCTGCTTTACTGTTGTCTGACTGACCGACTATCGTATCGTTTATGCCGGTTGCGGCACTGTCTTCATTCGGGGCGCCGACCAGTAACCAACTACCGTCTTTATTAAGACCGACAGAATTGCCGAAATAATCGCCAATACCTGGATTTGAAGCTTTGATATAAGCTTGTTGAGACCATACTCCGTCTGTATTGCATGCGAACACATACACAGCACCTGAATTTTGCACCGAATTATCCGCCTGACCCACTGAGGTATTGTTGACCCTTGATGCACCACTGTCTTCACCAGCCGCGCCCACAGCCAACGTTGTTCCGTTACCGCTGAGATCGAGGGACCTGCCAAAATAGTCAACAGTTTCAGTATTTGAGGCTTTAACATACGCTTTCTGAGACCAGCTATCGTTGGTATCCCTGATAAATATAAAAACAGCTCCGGCATTATCGGCCGAGTTGTCAAATGAACCCGGAGAGATATTGTTAATATCTGTGGCAATACTGTCTTCGTATTCAGCCGCAACAGCCAGTGTATTGCCATCGTCACTCAAAGCGATTTTTTTACCAAATGCATCATAACCTTCTGAATTTGAAGATTTGATATATGCTTGTTGAATCCAATTATTACTTGCATTAAGGACAAATATATAAACAGCTCCTGAGTTTTCCTCATCATTATTACTCTGGCTTCCATTGATGGTTTGAGCACTACTGTCCTCCCCTGTTGCTCCAACGGCAAGTGTCGTTCCGTCTTTGCTAAGGGCCACACTAGTACCAAAAATGTCATTATATTCGGTGTTGGATGCTTTGATATAAGCTTGTGGCAACCATCGGCCACCCGAATCACGGATGTAAACATAAGCGGCCCCGGCACGAATGGCTGAATTGTCGTCCTGATCTATGGAAACATCCGTATTGAGAGCAGCACTGGATTCCTGTGGTGCCCCAACTACCAGGGTTGTTCCATCACCACTAATGGATAAAGCGCTTCCAAAATAATCTTGAGCCTCGGTATTTGATGCTTTGAAATAACCGATGGCATTTATGGCGGAGTCCATAGTATTCACTTCATTGGAAGTATTACATCCAACATTGTTGCATGCTTTCACAAAATAAGCAGCATTCGACCAATCATGCGTGTATACAGTGATATCAACAGTAGCATGGGTGTCGGTGATATTCTCACCCACCTGGGAGAATCCTGACGTACCATCAGGATTTGAATAGAGTTGATAATAGGCGGCACCGGACACGGAATTCCAGCTGAACTCAAGTTGTTTGACGTTATAATTCAACGTAAGATCAGGAGCTTTAGGAGCAGAATCATCCCCCCCATTTGAAGAATTATCCCCCGCACATCCAGGCAGTATCAGAAAAAACATGAGAATATTTAAGATCACTATAGATTTTAGAGTTTTCATTTTTTCCGTTCCTTGTTTGTCACGTTGAGTCTGATTTTATGATGTCTTCTCCTTTAACGGAGATAAACACAAAATGAGACAGATCCAATACGGGGTAGCAGAATTTTGAGAGTTTATTAATTTTAGAGATATGAAATATGGACAAATCTGTAAATAATCACCCCCCTGTTTATTTTGGAATTGTTTTTTGACTTCAAATACTAACAAATTTTCCTGAAAACAGGAATTTTGTCCTGCTTATCCACCTTGTTGTCACCTGGCTGCTGTAATGCGTATCATTGTCACCTGATGATTTCTTTTAAATGTGAGTTATAACACCGCAGGCTTTAAAATGAAGTATCAACGAAATCCATTTCATGTTCTACTTATCGTAAGTATCAAGATACATTTCTTCACTTTTGACATTTATTTTTGTAATTGGTATAGATATCTAACTTAATTGTATAGGAATTCGACAGGGAGTTTTATTTGTATCCACCTAAAAACAAAGCTTTTGAGATCAAGAGCATGATTGAGGACTTCTTGATTGTAGAAGGGCTGAAACCGCATGATAGATTACCTTCTGAAAGAGAACTCTGCAATCGTTGGAAGTTAAATCGTGTTACCTTAATCAAGGCGATCAAACACCTTATTAATGAAGGTGTTTTATACAGTAAAAAAGGTAGCGGAACCTTTGTCGCGCCAGATAAAATCGAACGAAATCTGTGGGAGTTTTCGTCATTCACTAATGCGATACGAAAGAGTCAAGCGAATCTGAAAACCAAATCGTTATCAATCAAATTAGTTGAAGCCGATAAAAATGTGGCAAAAATCCTAAAAATCTTGCTGGGAACATCAGTCTACAAAATAGAACGGCTTCGAATAGTAAATAACGCCCCGCTGGCTCTTGAACACGCGTATATTCCGCAAATTTTTTGTAATGGTATCGAAAATGAGGATCTTGAGAAGAATTCTCTGTATGCGATTCTAAAAGAAAAATATAAAATCAAGCTCATCCGTTCGACTCAAAACATTGAATTACGGACACTGGACGATCCAATCGCTAGTTTGCTGGACCTGAAAGAAGGTGAAGCGGCTCTGGTATTATCAGGAACCGCTTATGATACGGAAAATACTCCGGTTGAGTATGCAGAATCGATTACACGAGGGGATCGCTGTGTATTTTCCAGTAATCTTCGTTGGAGTAAATAAAATCATGACTTTTAATCTCGCGGCAGTTGGGGATAATTGTATCGACGCATACAATGGGCGCTGAGGACGCCATTATTGCGGGATTTTTATGACCGAGGTTTTTAGAACAAAATATTTTCCATTCAATGATGTCAGAAGCGGAAAACGCCGCGTCTACCATAACTTATCAACGAATACGGTAATGTGAAACAAAAACTGAAGCATCGAACCCCGCTGCATTTGCAATTAAAAGAAATTATTCTTAATAAAATCGAAGCCGGCACATACAAACCAGGTGAATTGATCCCTTCTGAACGAGAACTGGCGGATCATTACGTGTTAAATAGAATGACAGTGCGTGGTGCGATCGGAGCCCTGGTAGCCGAGGGTTTTTTAAAAAGAGTGCAAGGAAAAGGAACATTTGTTATCAAACAAAAAATTTTCCGGGATCTGAATTTTCTACAAGGTTTTAGCCGCACAATGAAAGTCCGAGGTATCACGCCAACCTCAAAAGTACTTGCCACGCATATAATAGATAACTCAAGAACACTTCAGGAAAAACTGAACCTGACCCCGGAGCAATCGGTTTTTCGAATTTCAAGGTTGCGCTTCGGCGATGATCTTCCTATCGCACTTGAGGATACCTATGTACCTTATCAGCTTATTCCGGATATCAAATCGATCGATTTTAATGTTTTTTCTCTCTATGAAGCCTATGTTCATTGTGGTATTCAATTGAAAGAAGCCACTCAGACATTGACAGTTGTAAAGGTTAATAATCCCATTGCTCGCATGCTCAAAATATCAGAGCAATCCTCAGTATTTTTATTTGAATGTGTAAGCTATGATGGAAATGATCAGATCGTGGAATTCACAAAATCGTATACCAGAGGGGATAATTGCTGCTTTTATACGGAATTAGTTTAAACAAACACCCTTTCCCACATTCAATCATTTCGATTCAACTTGCCCACAGACCAAATGAGCATAAATATCTGAATCATAATCGCTGAAGTGAATTGGCAAGTTCTTAAAGAAAATGTTTTGTATCAGATCGTTGCTACACACATGTTATGGTTTGGATTTGACCTTCACTTGTTCAGATTTACTCAAAAACCAGTGTTATTCCGATGGAGTCCTGACGACCTGAAGAATCTCCACAGAACTTCGCTTCACCCTCAGGATGACAGGAAACGTGCATACTGACCGACCAATCATGAATCCGTGGTTATTGGAGTGGGATAAATAAACTGAAATGTGAATAACTATTGGTCGGTTTTTTTTATCTACACCAATTTAAAGCATTTTTTATTGGACATCCCATTTGACAACTCATTGTGATCTCTGAACATCTCAACCGAAACATTACAGTGTTAAATCAGTAAAAATCCAGTTGGTAGGACATGTGTCATTCGCCTGACTTACTGGGCTGATCAGCGCTGGAACAGTGTATTTCCGCAGAATAAGAATTGCTCATCTCTAATTTCCTGTGTTTATAAACAGTTTTATTTTAACTTGACATAAGATCTTTACATTGGTATATGTTTCTGCATTGGTGGTATAGGTAAAAGACCACTCAAAATTCTATCACTACTCTACAAACGAAATTACAGTTTCCAAAAGAATAGAGATAGAATTGTCGCCGGAATGAATGACAGGTGAAGAAAAGCGAGACATTCAATCAGTTATAACATATGGGGGAATGACTTCTCGATTTTTAAAATCAGGTCAGGATTTTCATTTTTCAAGATTCTTTGCTGTCTTCCATTTCCCTTCGCCATTAACTTGTACTGTAGGAGAAACACTATGATTAGGAATTGTTTTTCAAAGTTTGTCTCACTGGTAGTTTTGTTTGGTCTTATTACTGGTTCCAACACAATTTTTGCGGCATCAGATAATAAAGACATGTTGAATGAGATACTGAACAGGCGTGTTTTGAAAGTGGGAACATCCGTAGGTTATGCTCCTTTTGAGATAGCTGATGTGGAAAATAATTATGTTGGGTTTGATATCGATGTCGCGCGCTTTGCAGCACGACACCTGGGTGTTAAAATAGAGATCATCAATGTGGATTGGGCCGGCATTATTCCAGGTTTGGCCATTGGTCAATACGATATCCTGATTTCCGCTATGACAGCAACATTGGAACGAGCAAAAAAAATTCAGTTCACGACACCTTATATTCAAATAGGCCAGAAGCTTTTGATTAATAGGGCCAGGCATCCAAATGTCAAAACTTATAAGGATCTTGTCACAAAAGACAAATTGGTTATCGCGACTGGATTAACAACTACCGGATATTTTCTGGCTAAAAATCTTTTCCCCAAAGCGACTTTTCGCACGATGGGTGATCCAGAAGCGGCTCAAGATGTGGTTTTTGGGAAAGCGGACCTGGGCATATTTGATGGTCCTTTTGCGCAACGATATTTAAACACTTATCCTAAAAAGGTATACTCCACCAACGATGTTCTGAGTGCAGAACCTTTAGCGATTGGTATCCGCCAGGGACTTGATACGGTTATGTTTTTGAACTGGATGAACGCCTGTATTTATCATCTTAAAGAAGTCACCATTGTGAACGAGGAATTAATGAAGGAGTTCAAGCTTGATAAGTCGTTTATGGGCAAAAAGTTTTACGACGCGCTTTACCATAAGTGGTTTGTTTCCTGGTTGAAAAACAAATAGGGATAAATGCGACAACGCAATCCTGGAAATGACATTGAGATTGCGTTGTTTGTCGATTTCATTGACCAAAAGTGCGTATGTCGATTTTCGATCGCTAATGTTTATCTTCAATAATCAATCGCAATTAAAATAAAATGCAAAAGGAAAAATCACTATTTGAGAAATCAATACGCCTGGCTTTCCGAATAATCAATGTAACAATCCTTATTTTATTACTTGCTTGGGGAAGCTATTATTTGCTGACAAAAGCCGGTTATCAATTTAATTTCGGGGCGGTTTTTCGCTACTTAAGCGTTTTCAATGACGCCCTGATCATGACTATAAAGCTGTCAATCAGCGCGTTTGCGCTATCTGTTATTTTGGGATTAGTTGTCGCTTTGGGTCGGATGTCAAGGATTAAAACGATTGCTGATTTATCGCTGACCTATGTTGTATTGTTTAGAAATATACCTTTACTGGTTGTTATCGCAATATTTAACTGGGGTATCGGCAGTCCCTTTCCAACCATAAGTGTTTTTGTCTGGTCTGTTTTGGCGTTATCAGTGTTCGAGGCGTCATACATCGGTGAGATATTCCGGGGCGGTATCGCTTCTATTCAAAAAGAGCAAATTGAATCGGCCCAATCACTGGGACTCAATTATTTTCAGTGTATGCGCTATGTTATTATCCCCCAGGCCTTACGATCTATTTTACCATCATTAACAGGGCAAATTGTTACACTTGTCAAAGATTCATCACTTGCCTCTATCATTGGATTATTTGAATTAACTCTCGCCTCTCGAACAGTTGTTGGTTCGACATTCGCGGCTTTGGAATCCTTTGCGGTCATTGCGGTGTATTATTTCATTATCTGCTATCCGATATCATTTATCTCGACTCTCATGGAAAAAAGAATGCGGAAAAGTCATCTGGTTACTTCCTGAAACGTCAACCAACCTAACTATAAGAAAGATCGATATGAAGATAACAATCAACAATATCAGCAAATGGTTCGGTAAAAATCAGGTGCTGAAAGATATTAGTATGGAAATCGAATCATCGTTGGTTATTTGCGGACCAAGCGGGTCTGGAAAAAGCACGCTTGCCCGCTGTGTTAATGGTCTGGAAAAAGTACAACAAGGATCGATATTTGTCGGGGATTTTGAGATTACTTCCTCCAAAATCAATATTTCTCAATTGCGACAAAAAGTCGGAATGGTTTTCCAGGCATACAACCTTTTTCCTCACATGAAAATCATCGATAACCTCACCCTGGCCCCCCTTAAGGTTTTAAAATGGTCCAAGGAGGAGGCGGTTGAAAAGGCAAAATTGTTACTGGAAAAGGTTGGCATCCCTGACAAAGCGGATGCCTACCCGGATCAATTATCGGGCGGTCAAAGACAGCGCGGCGCGATAGCCCGTGCATTGGTGATGGAACCCGATGTCATTATCTTTGACGAACCGACTTCTGCGTTGGATCCTGAAATGATCCAGGAGGTACTGGATGTGATGAAAGGTCTGGTAAAAGACGGAATCACTTTGATCGTGATTACTCATGAAATGGGATTTGCGAAAGAAGTGGCATCCAATATCGCGTTTATGGATAACGGACAACTGATCGAATACGCGCCACCTGACCAATTTTTTAATAATCCTGAATCAGCGCGAATACGAGATTTCCTTCAAAAAGTATTAATGTGAAAAGGCTTTTATGTTTCATAAAAGCCTTTTCTATTAATACTGAAAAAATAAATAGACTGCGTCTATCAAACAAGGAGTGGATATAAATGTTAGAAATTAATAAAGCAGATGTCGATTTTTTAGTCACGGAAAATATGATTAACGAAGTCGAGATACTTCTTGAGAAGGAAATACCAAGAATCGAAACAATGGTTGATGAAATGATTCAGCGACGGATTGAAAAAATCTATTTTGTCGCATGTGGTTCTCCTTTGTGCGCCGCTCAAACCGCTAAGTTATTATTTGACCGTTACTCCTCAATTCATTGTGAAGCATACTCTGGATGGGAATTCATCGATAATGGTCCATTTAAACTGGACGCATCCTGTGCCGTAATCGCCTTATCCGATTATGGAAAAACCGAGGAAGTGATTCAATCTCTCGAAATAGCCCGTAAAAAAGGAGCGTTAACGATCGCCTTCACGAAAAAAGCAACCAACCCTATTGCAAATGTGGGTGAGTTTCTGGTGGCGTATGAAGCCGAGTGTATTTGGGAAATTCACTTGTTGTTGTGTTACTTTCTGGCACTCTTTTTTATTGACAAGACACAACCCCATCCGGAGGTTAAGAAAATTCGTGACGACTTATATAAGCTGCCGGATGTCCTGGCTAAATTGGTGATTAATTACGAGCAAACCGGTAAGGAATTAGGTGCGAAGGCATCGAAATGGCCATTGATTTACACCGTCGCAGCAGGTCCTTTAAGGCCTTTGGCTTATAAGGAAGGTATGATTACGATGATGGAATTTACGTGGACTCATGGATCAGTCTTTGAGAGCGGTGAGTTTCGTCACGGACCACTGGAAATTGTGGAAAAGGATGTGCCATTTATGTTTTTGATGGGGACCGATGAAAGTCGCCATACAACGGAACGCGCCATAAAATTCACGAAACAGTTTACCGAAAACATCATCGTTATTGATTACGCCGAGTTTGCAGATGGATTACATCCAGCGCTCGCGCCTTTCGTACTTTTTGTGCCTTTGGAGTGGCTGTGCTACTATCTTTCGATTTATAAAGACCACAATCCCGATGACCGGAGATACTATGGTGGACTGGTTGAGTACTAGGAGCATTCTTTAACTGAAATTAACGGCAACGGAGGTCAAACCTTATATAAATTAAGGAAATCGCTGAATTCTTACTTGGAACGGTTAACTATTCTCATAATCACGATTGTTTTTAGTGTAATGATTTTAGATATGAGGAAATTATGGATCTAGTAAACAGTGAATTAGGAAAAAAGTACGACCATGCTCATAAGGATCATGAGTACATTGACAGTTATTTTTCCAGATCTCTGACAAAAGATTGTATTTTTCCGGCTATCGATTCGGATATCACAACCCCGGCCTGTGTCATAGGAGGCGGTATAACAGGGTCGGCGTTGGCGCTGGGTCTGGCGGAAAAAGGTGTTAAGAATCCAGTTTTAGTAGAAGCGAATCGAATCGGCTGGGGTGCCTCGGGAAGAAACGGCGGATTTGTTTCTTCCGATTATTCATTACCGGCATTTGACCTCAAAAAAAAAGTCGGGGGAGCTCACGCGAAAGAGTTATATACGTTAAGTCAGAAGGCGATGAAGCTGATTCGCAAACGCATTGATGGCGTTGAGAGTATCATGATAGACTCGGCTCAAGGAATCTCATCAATTTCCTGGTTTAATGAGGAAAAAGTATTGCGAGAATACGTCGAGAAAATGAAGGAGGAGTTTAATGAATCATACGAGTACTGGTCTCGAGAACAGGTACGAGAATACTATTCTTCAGAACGTTATTATGATGCGGTATTCAAACCGGATGGACTACTTCTTCATGTTTTAAATTATACCATTCACATCGCTAAACTTGCTGAAAAGCTTGGCGCTTCGGTATTTGAAAGATCACCTGCCACTCGGGTTAAAAAGATTAATGACAAGTGGCATGTTCAGACACCGAGGGGCACAGTCATTGCGGATCAAATTATCTATTGTTGCAGTGGATATATCGGCAAACTTCATTTTAAATTATCAAGTGCCACACTGCCTGTTGCGACTTATGTACTGCTCACAGAGCCTTTGGGTGATCGTATGCGTGATGTTGTTCGAGTACCTTATGGCGCATCAGATAATCGTACCTCATGCAATTATTATCGACCGTTACCCAATGGCCGCTTGTTATGGGGAGGTCGGGTTTCAATGTTTCATCCTTCCCAGGAAAAACTGAAGGATGTCATGATCCGCGATTTGCTGGTGGTATATCCTCAATTAAAAGGTATCAGGGCTGAGGTTGCCTGGGGGGGTTACATGGGTTATGCCAAACATAAAATGCCACAGATCGGCAAGCTTCAAGAAGGAGAGTGGTACTGCCAAGGTTTTGGAGGACACGGCATGTGTGCAACAACAGCCGGGGCTGAAGTAGTAGCGGCAGCCATCGCCAAAGGTGATGAGCAATACAAACTATTTGAGCCTTTTGGATTAGACTATGCCGGTAAACCATTTGGGCCGGTTGTGGCACAGTCGGCTTATTGGCTCTTTCAAATCGGAGATAAAATAAAAGAGTGGCGTCTTAGGGATCGTTAAAAAGTAACTTCATATAATCTGTTTACAAAAGTCCTAAAACCAATGGACATTTTGCAGACAGAATGTGAACTGAATTTTTAGTCGACCCTTAACTGAAAACCGGTGTACACAGGTGGGGACGCCCCCAGTTTTCCTACCGCTCAACGTCTCACTACATCAACAACATCCACGGTTTTCTATAAAACTTTTATTAAAGCATTAATGATCTGAACTGTTAATATCAAGATGATACCTATAATGACAAATGCGGCAATTTTGATACCGATTGAATTGGAATCGGGCGGTGGTCCAAATCTATTCACACCATCTGTACCGGGACCAAAAAGAAGATAAAACAGAAGAAGTACGTTAATAACAGGGATAAAATATAGAAATGAAAACCAACTGTTCCAATTAAGGTCGTTTAAACGTCTTTTGGCCATGGCCAATATACCGATAACCAACGGAACATATACCAATAGAGCAAATCCAACTGCTGCAAAACTCAATTCTCCCATAATCTGATTAAAAAAATTCTCTCTTTTTAAACTGATTAATTTGAATATTCCATACAGTATTACCGCATAAACCATATAAACAGTGAATGTGTAAACCAAATATCTCAATCTACCGATCCGACCTTTGAAAGATAAAATTTTTGGCTGGTAAAACTCGCTGTTATTAAATTCAACATCGCTTTTTGGTGCTTCATACGGATTGCTTTCCGCCATCTTTACTCCTTACTTGGCAATTTGAGCATGGATAGGGATCAATTACATTAGGTACTTCATTTATTTTCTTTTTTTTGAAGTACTTATGGATATGCATCCTATCACCGATCCGTGCATATTATTAATTTGATCCCAATAGGCCATCGACTACATTTTTTAAAAATCCAGGTTATTACAAAAAACCTGAGCTGTCATGAGAAATGTCAGGTTCCACCTGTTCTTAACCTTGTCACAAAATTGACATATTATTGTCATTTTTTTGACACGATTCTTTGGTATTCTCAATTTTATTGTTTAGAGAATTTCTGAATCAACGCACAATTACCCTACCCTGCTTTTTTGTGTTTTATCTCAGATTTTGAAAAATCTGAGGCTTTAATATGTCCTGAGTATTTTGAAGCTTCAGAAATTCTCTAGTTTTTTTAACCTTATAATTGAGTTAGTCATGAGTAAACTTATTTTGATCATATCATTTCTATTTGTCATTGGTGCTTGTGATAACACTGACAAAGGAGAGTCTCAAGTATCCTATGAACTTAAAGACAATTTAATACAATTGGAATCCGATGCTTTAATTGCAACCATCAATCCTTCGACTTTGGAAACTAAATTAAGAAAAAAAGGGATTGATAAGGAAATGAAGTTGATATCTGATCCTGTGTTTAACAGGGATGATGCAGTTGTCGGAAAGAAAAATCAGTCAATCTATTATTCAGAACTAAAAGCCAGAATCACCTTCACGTTAGATAACAATGTTCTGAAACTGACCAGTCATGCCGAGAAACCACAGTCGTTGAACTGGCCCACTATAAAAATGGCAAAAAAGGATACTGCTTTAATCTGGCCTCATTTTGAAGGAAATTATATACCGTTGAATGATGCCGTCTGGACAGAATATCTTCAAAAAAACGAATGGAATACACTGGAACATCAATATATGCCTTTTTGGGGGATAGAAACGGGGAAAGAAATGGTGTCTTATATTATTGAGAATCCATTTCATAACTCAATTAAATTCACGGAAAAGGCGGATGATTTTTATTTGAATTTTACCCATACCTTTACGGACAACAACGACTTAACAAAGCCCGTAACAATAAGAGTTTACCTGGATCACAACGAATCCCCCATCACACCGGCGAAACATTTCCGGCAACTTTTGAAAGAGCAGAACTCTTTTGTGACCTTGGATGATAAAATGAAGATTGCGCCTCGAATTAAAAAAATGATTGGTGCGCCTCATGCGTATGTTTGGGATGGTTCAGCATTCACTGTAAAAGATGTTCAGCAAAATGAGTGGATTTCATTTACAAAAGCGATTGTAAAACAGGTAAATGGTTCAGAATTTACACCTGGAAAAAAGATTTTTAAACTTCTTTCACACAAAAGAAATAGTATTCTAAAAATGTCACAGAGTAAACAGGCCGAAGAACACCTGAAACGGCAAATTGCGGCCTCCCTGTCCGAAATTCTGCTTTCTCCTCGATTTTATGATAAAAGGATATGGCCTCAAAAGGCTTTATCCCAGGAGCATAAGAATACTGTGAATAAACTGGAGACCCCTCAAAGTGTTCCAAAAGATGAATTAGTCGCATTAAACAGCTATCTGTTGTATTCCAGTTTTCAAGAATATCTGACAAAGCCGTCCGGTTGGGGGAATGGTTTATCGACCCGAATGATTGATAAGTTGTCTCAAAACGGTTTTGACAAATTTCTATTGAGTTTTGATGTTTCCTGGGAAAAAGCTGAAGTAAGACCTGAAGTTGCTAAATACGCTGAAGAAAAGGGGTTTCTTTATGGTCCTTATGACAGTTTTGATTCTGTTCATGATCCCCAAAGTGAACAATGGTTAACCGCAAAATTTAATCAGAAACTGTATGATGAGGGAAGAATACTAAAGTTAAATGGACAGCCCTATAAAGGATTCAATGGGATAGGGTATAAGTTAAGTCCAATATTTGCTCGATCTGAAATTGAAAAACGCGTGACAGAAAATTTTAAAAACGTCCCGTATTCATATTATTTTATTGATTGTGACGCCTATGGTGAATTCTGGGATGATTACTCACCGGGGCGAAACGTCAGTCAGAGTGAAGACGCAGCAGCCAGGGTAGATCGTGTCAATTGGATTTTTGAAAATTTCAAGGTTCCGGTTGGTTCGGAAGGAGGTAGTTATCTATTTGCCAAATCCCTGGCAGTGGCTGAAGGAGTGTTTTTTCCGACAATCGGTTGGGGAGACGCTGATATCGAACATGATAACGAAATGTCAAAATACTTTGTCGGCGCTCCTTATCCTCCTGAAGAGCCTGAAAATCACTTTAAATCTGTCCCGCTAAAGGAAAAGTATGTTCATTTATTCAGTGATCCTCGATTTCGTTTACCTTTGTATGAGGCGGTTTTTCATGACTCTATCATCACATCGTCTCATTATGCATCTTCCAGTCTGAAATTTGCAAACATAGCAGAAACTAACGCGTTAACGGAAATTTTGTATCAGGTGGCGCCATTGTATCAATTGAATCTGGATCGTTTTGAACAGGACAAAGAACAAATCAAACACCAGAGCAAGGTGTTTGAAAAAACACATTCCTATTCATATCAATATGCTCTGGAATCGTTTGATTATTTAACCCCGGATCGCAATGTTCAAAAGACAACATTTGGCGATCTTGAATTGGTAGCCAATTATAAAAGTAGCCCCGTCAACTACAAAGGAAGCGTTATTCCAGCAAGAAGTGTTCTGGTTAATTTCATTCAAACAGGCGAATCTTTTATTCATCAGAATACAGCGTTGGCTTATAATGAAATTCAACGTAGCACTCCAGACTTGATTAAGGCACTTTCAAGTTCCGAATGGACTAAGAGACTGGAAGCCGCTAAAGCAATCAAATTAATTGGAGTTGATGCCAAAGGAACGATTCCCACACTGATAAAACATCTTAAAGACAAAGAGTGGATGGTTCGTGAATCAGTAGCTGCTGCTCTGGCAAATATGGGGCATGAAGCGGAACCTGCTCTTCATGCTTTAACCAAAGCCCTTTCCGATAAAGAGTGGCAGGTAAGAAAAGCAGCTGCATATGCGTTGGTAGTGCTTGGACCAAAGGCTGAACCGGCTTTTCCTGAATTAATGAAAAAACTTGGTGATAAAGAGTGGCAAGTTCGAAAACCTGCTGTTATGGCAATGGGAACAATTGGTTGCATCGGAACCAAAGCAATTCCAACCTTAAAGAAGATGTTTGACGATCCTGTAGACCAGATTGTTCATAGGGCAAAAAGAGTTATTGGAGAAATTGATCAGAAAAATTGCCCTGAAGCAATATCCGAAGAAGCAACCATCAAACAGTTTAAATCACCGAATATTGATGATTTGATTAAAAGGTTATCAAACCCTGATTGGAAAGAGCGTAAAAAAAGTGCCATTACGATCGCAAGAATGGGGATTAAAGCAAAAAAAGCGATTCCAGCTTTGATCAAACAATTGAAGGATAAAAAGTGGAAAGTCAGGAAAGCAGCTGCCTATGCATTGACAAAAATGGGAAAAGACGCAAAACCTGCTGTTCAATCCTTAATAGTGGCCCTTGAGGATGAAAAGTGGCAGGTAAGAAGACCAGCTGCCTTTGCCCTGGAGGCTATTGGAGAAGATTCAAAAAGTGCTGTACCCAGCTTAATTAAGGCACTGAAAGATAAAGAGTGGCAGGTAAGAAGACCGGCTGCAATGGCACTGGGCTCAATTGGATCTGGGGCCAAGAGAGCCGTTCCGGAATTGCTGAAGCTTCTTGATGATGAAGAATGGCAAGTTCAAAAAGCAGCCATTTTGGCTATCAGTGAAATCGGAGATAAACCCCCATCTGTTATCACAGCTCTCAATGAGAAACTGAATGATCCCGATAATCAGATTGTAATAGCAGCCAAAAAGGCATTGGAAAAAAACAATTTAACGGAGCCAGACTATAACAAAAGACACGAACAATTAGAAAAAATGTCCTATTAGCAGCCACTTTGAACCCAATATCATTAAGTTAAGCTCTGCTACCTGTCACATTCTGAGGAGCTTGCTACTATGAACCGGCTAAAAAATCAGTTCACATTCTGTTTACAAAATGTCCATTGTTTTTGGGACTTTTGTAAACGGATTATATGAAGTTGTTTTTAACGATCCCTCAACCTAACGGCATTGACGTTGGGTGGCCCAACCATTTGTTCTTGTTGTAATCGACATCTTCCACCAAAAAGCAAACAGACGTTTTAGACTGTTTTATATCGGAATCCTTTGCAGTAGGTAAAGACTACAGGCCTGCCAGATCCGCCATTTTTTGGTATTTGTCTTCTTTGGCTATCTCATTGATGGCGGTTTTTAATTCGGTTAGTTCTTTATCATTCAAGGGTTTCAGATGACCCTGGTAAATTTTGTGTCCCTGGGGGTAAATCATCATGTGGCTACCACGGACTTGATGAAGCTGTTCTTTGGCTCGACCAAAAAAGTGCAGATGCATACTGGAGCCATTGGGTTTATCAACACCCCAGTTCCCCAGATCTTCATAATTCATACGTTCCACATTCAGAACTTCATACATGGCCTGACCAGTCATCATGGAAATCCTCATAAAATCAATGGCTTCCTGCCATGACAATTCGGATCGGTCATAAACAATCTCTTTTTTCACAAGCACCAGATGCCCGCCATCCTCTCGACAATTCAACGGAAATTCAGGGCAAACAACTTTGAAGAACTTATCTTCATAAATAAAAACATCCGGCATTTTCTCTTCTCCAACTTTGATTTTTCTACAATACCAGATTCCGCGCAAAATCTGATAATTGTTCGATGGTTGCGCATTCCACCACCTGGGTGCAATATGGTTTGTAATCTTTAATCGCACTGCCGGAGGAATACCAGTATTTTTCCTCTTCAGGATTTAACCAGATAGTTCTGGCAGCTTTTTCTGACATTTGTTTTAAATATTCTGCCTGGGAATCCACACCATTATTCAATGCATCACCTAATATTAATATGGTTGTATCCCGTGTGATAGCATTGGGATAGCTTTTAAGAAAAGATTTAAATGTGGCACCATAATTAGTCAATTGTCCCATACCGATATGATGCTGTTTGATGGCTTTTTTCAGGGCTGTTTCCAAGGAATGTTTTTTAAACAGGTCAGAAATTTCATAAGCATTTCTGATAAATACAAAAGAACGAATTTTGGAAAACCGGTTTTGCAGCCGATATAGCAGCAGTAACGTAAATTGAGCTGCATAGGCAACAGACATTGAAATATCACACAAGGCAATAATTTTCCCTTTTTTTCTGGCCGGTGTCCGCGTTTTGATATTAAACGGCACGCCATTGAACTTCATGGAATTGCGAATGGTGTTTTTTACATCCAAATGACCTTTTTTGGCTCTCTTTTTTTGCCTGGACAGGGTGTCTTTCAGTTTTTGGGCAATCCGTTCCACCTCTTGTTTCACCTTTTCCTGCTCTTCAATGGTCAATTTATCGAAACTGATATTTGAAACCGTCTTCTGTTTTTCCCAGGGGAGCAAATGATCCCTGGCTTTTCGTTTTTTAGTTTTATTTTTAATAAAATCAGCTGCGTCTTGTAGCTGCTGTCTCAAATATTCTGACAAGGCTTCCCGTTTGTCCCGGTTCAAATGAAAAGAAGTGTGGGCAAAATCCACCGCTTTGTCGGAAAGATTGTTGATACGTTTCAGGATATCCAAACGGACCTTTTCCTTATTCATACCGAGACCCGAGGCGGTTTCATCGTAGACAATTCTAAAGGTTCGATCGTCTCCCAGATTTTCAAGCAGTCCGATCACATCACCTTCCAGATAATCCGCCAGGATGCGACCGATATAATCACCATCTTTCCGCAGTTCCGAAGAGAACTCCTGAACTTGCAGTTTATATGCGACCTCTTCTTGTTCCAATTCCTGTAGAGACTTATCTTCAAAAAATTTAACAAAAACTTTTTTAAACGTTTTCCGTTCCTCCATATTTAGAATCAGGCAGCTTTCCAAGGCGGAATACACCTGTTTTTTGTTTAAAAGATCGATCCATTTCATGGCTGAAATGGCATTGTGAAGAGAGGAGGTGGAAACGTTCAAACCATGAAATCTCATGTAGCCTGCAAATCTTAGCATCAAGCTGACCATGATCCTTCCCCCAGAATTTTTTCGGAATTCTGCATGATTTGATCCATGTCGGTTTTATATTTACTGAGAGTTCCCAGGGTTCGCTGTAATTCAACCGGTGTGATATCCTCTATCTGAAGCGTTAGCAGGGATTCTGCCCAATCAATGGTTTCTGAGATAGATGGTTTTTTCTTAATCTCCAGTTGACGGATTTGATGAACACTTTTCACCAGTTTTTCAATCAGCTTCTGTTTCATATAGGGGAATTTTGATTGTACGATGCGAGCTTCCAGTTCCTGGGTTGGAAAATCAATGTAAAGGTTCAGACATCGGCGTTTGAGTGCATCACTTAAATCCCTGACATTATTGGACGTGAGGAATACAATGGGTATCTCAATTGCTTGCAGGGTTCCTATTTCGGGAATGGTAATCTCGTTGGTACTCAGCACTTCCAACAGATAGGCTTCGAATTCGGGATCAGATTTATCAACCTCATCAATCAGCAGCACGGATTGTTTCTCTGAACGAATAGCTCGCAATAAGGGACGTGGCAGCAAAAAATGATCTGAAAAGAACGCATCTTCCAGTTTCACCAGGCTTTTGATCGATTCATCCAGATTTTTAGTGGTTCCCACCACTTCATTAATTTTTTCTTTTAAAATCTGGGTATACAGTAGTTGTTTGGCGTATTCCCATTCATAAATAGCTTTGGATTCATCCAATCCTTCATAGCACTGCAATTGAATCAACTCCAGTTTCAGCGCCCTGGATAATGACTTGGCCAGTTCCGTTTTCCCCACACCAGCCGGGCCTTCTACCAAAATTGGACGCTGCATCTTGATGGCCAGGAAAACAATGGTCGATATCTCTTCCGAACTGACATACCCCTGTTTGGATAATATACGGGTGACATCTTCAACCGATTCTATTTTTTTTTTCATATCTCTTTATTCCTTATTTATTTTTGCTTATCAGTCCATGTCGCCTCAGGTTTCAGAATGACAATAAGTAAACCATTTTCCTTTACTTAATGACATCGACGTGGGTCTTCCATTCGCGACTCTTATCGATAAATCATTTTATTTTGTCACATTTTTACTTTCTAAATACCCGGTAAACGTATGTCGTATATACCAGCACAATGGGCATCCCAATTAAAGCAATGATCAACATAACGAATAATGTTTTCTGGCTGGATGACGCATTATAAATTGTCAAGCTGTGCGTCGGGTTCAGAGCGGGAACCATGTTAGGAAATATGGCTGCTCCCACCATTAAAAACATTGATGCGATGACCAGGGAAGAGGAGATAAAAGCTCTGAAATTGTATTTCATTTTCATATAAATCGGAATGGAAACCACGCCGTATATTAGTGTTAGTGCAGCCAGATAGCCAAAAACACTACTGAAAATCGTCCATATTTTTGAAACATAAAAAATAGCAGTAAAAATAGTGGTTAGGACAGTTAAACCAATAAAAAACTGCCAGGATTTTTTAACCCAGGCCTGGACGTTTTGATAAAAACTGCCTTTTGTTTTTATTAACAGATACGTTCCTCCCTGCATGCATAACATGCTGACACCGGTCAATCCAATAAGAAGCGGCAGTGGTCTGAGCAAGGTAAAAAATGAGCCCGAATAATTCATCTGGTTATCAATGGGGATACCGGTAAAGATATTACCCAGGGCAACTCCCAACAGCAAAACAATCAACAGACTGGCAAGAGAAAAAGCCTTATCCCAAAATCTTTTCCAACTTCGGGATTCTACCTGGTTTCTAAACTCAATCGACAATGCCCTGAAAATCAAAGCCACTAACAACAACATCAAAGCAATGTAAAACCCACTGAAAACAGTGGCATATACATGTGGAAATGCCGCAAACAACGCGCCGCCACCAGTTAACAGCCAGACTTCGTTGCCATCCCAAAAAGGTGCAATGGATTTTAGCAAGATTTGCTTCTCCTCCTCATTTTTAGAGAAAAACTGCAATATACCGGCCCCCAGATCAAAACCATCGAGAATGGAATATCCCACCAACAATACACCAATTAATAAAAACCAGGTTGTATTTAGATCCATGAAATCCCCTTTCGTTGTATATTCAATGAAATTGTTTTTTCAAGTTAATTGAAACGATTTGAACTTTATCATCTAATTAATAATATCAGTAAAGAATGCGGATAGCATTAGTTTATCCGGAATTTCTATTCAACAGTTTATTGTTATGCCTTAATATCTCACATTTTAGTTTTTTTTATCCTACTCCAATGACCACGGATTCCCGGTCGATCAGTAAGCAGGTTTCCTCTCATCCTGAGGATGAAGCGAAGTCCTGAGAATGAACGACAAAGGATCTGACGAAAAAACTCTCAGGGTCAAAAGCAAGAGATGTTGCTGATTACCAGAAATGTGTGTTAATAGGATTCGGATACGGTCTCCGGTCCCTTTTTCATCTTTTTCTGTATTAGAAAAATAAAAAGAGAAAACAAAACAATATATAAACTACTGAAAAGAATCAGAGAAAACAGTATTTCTCCAGCGGAGACAACAGTGGATATTGCATCGGCGGTTTTTAATTCATGATATACAATCCACGGTTGTCTGCCGACTTCCGCCGCAATCCAGCCCATTTCATTGGCAATAATCGGCAGAGGAATGCCGAATAACAGTACTCGCAGGTAAAGTTTCGTCTCAACAATTATGTCCTTCCGATATAACACAATCCCGATCAGGCTTATCAACACAAAGTAGAATCCAAGTCCAACCATCACTCGATATGAAAAAAACGGGATCATCAGCGGAGGCAACAACTCCTTTTTAAAATCGTTGCGTCCTTTGATTTCATAATTGGTATCAAAAGCCACCATAAAGCTCAACAATCCGGGAATACTGATCTCATAATCGATCTTTTGCTTTTCTTCATTGGGAATTCCCATAATTACCATGGGTGCATTTTTCTGTGTTTCAAACATGGATTCAAAAGTAGCCATTTTTTCCGGTTGTGTCTTGGTCACTTGAACAGAATGCAGATGGCCCAATTCGATCTGTAGAATTGAAACGATAAGTGTAAAAACCAATGCAATCACAATGGATTTTTTAGCAAATTGTATATATTTATTTTTCAACAGGAAGTAACCGCTTAACCCGGCAACAAAAAAACCACCGGCTACCCAGCCGCCAACAATAGCATGGAAGAACCGATGCAATGTGGATGGATTAAAAACCGCCGCAAAAAAGTCGGTTAGTTCCGCCCTACCGTTGACAATATGATAACCTGCCGGAGTTTGTTGCCAGGAGTTGGCCACGATAATCCAAAATGCGGATAACGTGGAACCGATAAACACCATTAAGGCAGAAAAAAAATACATTTTTTTGGATACCTTGTTTCTTCCGAAAAGTAGTACGGCTAAAAAGGTTGACTCCAGAAAAAAAGCAAATATGCCTTCCGCTGCCAAGGGAGCACCAAAAATATCTCCCACAAAACGAGAGTATTTCTCCCAATTGGTCCCAAATTGAAACTCCATAACGATCCCTGTTGCAACCCCAATCGCAAAAACAACTGCCAGGATATTGATCCAAAAACGAGCGATTTTATTATATAACTCTTGACTGGTTTTTAGATAAAATCCCAGAAAAATAACAATCAAAAAAGTAAGCCCCAGGGTAATGGGCGGAAATATATAATGAAAACCAATTGTGACTGCAAACTGGATTCGTGCCAATAAAACTGGATCCATGAACTCACCTCCTTAAAACAGTTTCAAAAGTAGTATGTTTCGAATTTTTGAAAGTTTCACAAATAATATCTACGTGAACCACAGATCTCACCGATGACACTGATTTTTTGTATCTATGAAATCCAATTCTTTGTTGTTTTCCAAGAACAATTGCATGATAAGTTCCCACCAGCTGTCATCCTGAGTTAAAGATACCAATTGAAGCAACCATCAAACCATGGGATGGCGCTATGTCAATGTCATTAAACCAGGAGTAATCGATTAACTATTGTCATTCTGGGGGTGCATCAAAAAGTTCCAAATAGACTCTGAACTCTTTGCTGTTGAAATTCATGATGTTGAGTGGGCACACTTTTTGTGCCCACTTGGATTATTGTTCTGCAAACAACTCTCCTGGATGCCTTGTCACATTCTTTGATTATGGCCTTAAGAGATCCGTCGTTGTCCCTTCTCAGGATGACAATGTCAGAACTCAACTTATTGACATTATGCCTTTGCAGGAATGACATAGATCCCGGTAATGATGAATAGTTACTAAAAATGATCTATTGTTTTACACTCAGCAAGTGTTTTCCAAGCTGTTTGCCGATATCAAAGGCATCGGACAAATCATCCGTATCCGGTACATATTCAATATTAACACTTTTGATCGGCTGTTCCCATTTCAATTCATCAAAGGTTTTTTCAAGTTGCCCGACAGCTTGTCCTCCCCACCCATAAGAACCGAAAGCAAATCCGATCTTGTTTTGAGGTCGGAGTCCTTTCATATAGGTTATAAAAGACCCCATGGTGGGAAGTAGTCCATTATTCAAAGTGGGAGATCCCAGAAGAATCAGTTTTGAATTCAAGAAATCAGGCACGATGTCTGATATATGATTGACTTTGAGGTTGCGCAGAGTGGTTAAAACCCCGGATTCGGATAATCCCTTTTCCAGTGCATAGGCAACTTTTTCAGTTGATTGCCACATGGAATCATAGACAATTACCGCTCTGTTTTCCGCTTCATGACTGGCCCACTTTTGGTATTCCGCTAAAATCTTGGTCACATGGGACCTCCAAATCAATCCGTGACTGGGCCCGATCATCTCAATATCCAAACTGGATAAACCGGAAAGCGCCTTATTCACCTGCTTACCAAAAGGCAATACAATATTGGCATAATACTTGGCCGCATCCTTTTTAACTGCGCTCCAGCCTATTTCATCATCAAACCGTTCTGCCGTGGCCAAATGCTGCCCAAATGCATCATTGGACAACAGGATTTTGTCTTCTGGAATATAGGTCACCATTGAATCCGGCCAATGCACCATGGGCGTGTTCACAAAAGAGAGAGTCCGTTGACCCAGATTGAGGGTATCCCCCGATTTTACCACTTTAAAGTTCCAATCTTTTTTGTAATGCCGGCGTAACCCTTTTTCCCCCTGCTTGGATGTAAAAATGGTCGCCTGTGGAATCTTCTCCATCAACCGTGGAATACCACCGGAATGATCCATCTCCACATGGTTGCTGACAACATAATCAATTTTCGAGGGATCAATGTAACGGCTGATTCGAGAAACCAACTGATCAAAGTGAGTTTCTTTGACCGTATCTACCAATGCTATTTTTTCATCAATGATCAGGTAAGCGTTATAAGTTGTACCCTGTTGAGTCAGATACCCGTGGAAATTGCGCACATCCCAATCAATTGCACCCACCCAATAGATGCCTTGTTTAAGTTCTTCTCTTTGCATAATGTTTATTCCATTTTTTCAAACTCTTCTTTGCCAACGCCGCAAACCGGGCATTCCCAATCATCCGGTATGTCTTCAAATGGTGTTCCGGGAGCGATATCGGAGTCCGGGTCACCTTGTTCCGGATCATATACATAATCACAAGCACTACAAACATATTTTGTCATCTTCATGTCCTCTTTTTTGTTTTGTTTTTTAATACCTCTGCCTAAAACCAAAAACTCGGTCAAATCCTGTTTTCCTGAGTTTCAGATAAAAAAAATCATCCGACTAATTCAGAAAAACAAACCATTGAACCTTTTGGGCCAAGGGTCGGTTAAAAATTGGTTCACATTCTGTTTACACGATATCCATTGTTCTTTGGGACTTTTATAAACAGATTATATGAAATTGTTTTTTAACGATCCTTAAAGAAAACTCATCTTGATGTTTTCAAACTATTTCACCAACAAAGTGCTTTCATTGACTAAGGAATATATCACAGGTTTATTTTTTTAAAGCCATCAACTTTTTACCGAGAATTCTAACATGAGACATTTCTTCCTCAATGATAGCTTTAATCTTACTTTTGCCTGAATCATCACTCAGCATAACCTTCATACCAAAATAAAAAACAATAGATTCCTTTTCTGCTATGATGGCCTCTTTTAACACCTCTTCAAAAGAGGAAACATCGATTTTTCGTTCAAAAAACACCCGTGTATCAACCAACGCTTTTAAATAAAGAACCGCTTCTCCCTGAGGGTCATAAAACGATTCGATATCTTTGGTTTCCACCAACTCCTTTCTCATTTTACTGAAAGTGTTTTTATGTTCCACTTCCATAGCCGCCAAGCCTTTCAACAAATTCTTGACATCCGGATCTTTTGCGCTATCTGCGGCTTGCTGGTAAAACTCGGCCCCGTTTTTCTCAAGTTGTCCGGCCATTTCAAAAATTTCATCGATATGATAAGTGATTCCCATAGTGCTCCTTTATTCTGGTTTAATGATAAAAGCAACAGTCAGTTGTGAATGTATGTCTATACCAGTTTCCCACATCAGGCCCATTGCTGTTATCCTGGGGACTATGAAACATAAAGCCTCCCCGGATTTCACGAAATCTTGACTCAACCTGCATCCATTCAAAAAACAGAAGGGATGACACAATGGATTTTAAATCTGGCACTGGTTAAACGATTTAACTACCAATACAAAATACCTACTCACATGCCAGATTAAAACCTGATATTTGATATTTTTTAGTAAAACTTCAAGAGTAATGTATTGGTACATAATATTAATCTGCTGTCAATAAAGCTGGCAGCATGTTTTTCCCGTAATAGGAAAACTATCCAATCGCCTTTTTTCTCTTACCCTTAATTATTAATAAAAAAAACCTTATCACTAACCAAAGATCATTAAAAACAACTTCAGATTTGCTCCCACCAGCCTTTCTCAATGTAGGCGCTCTTCTCTTTTTCAACCAGTTCCATAATTTTAAAGCCGAATCAAGCATGACCCTATATAACACACCACAGGCCAGCATCCTCCTTGTCTGCATTTCCCTGAGAGACAGTTAAACCGTTTTTTCTGCTAATCTGAGGGGGGTCAATTGTATGTTTGTATCAACTTTTTATCACAAGAGTACTTCCGGGAAAAACAATTGGAACTATTTCTTTTTTTATCTAACCATTTGGAAAATGTACTGCTTTAGCTTTCAGAATGTATGCCATATCTTATAATTAACTGATTTAATGGATTAAAGACATTATGCCCACCGATTTCCATTTTATCCTCTTTTGCTTTTTTCGCAGATCATGCTCCTATCATCTTTCTGGTTCTATTTCCTCAAATGTTCCTTTATTAATACCACAGATTGCACAATAGTCAACTCAATGAAATCATTAGCAAGGTAATCACATAAATTTAGTTTAATTGTTGTAGAGGCAGGCCTATGTGTCTGACAGATTTTTGCCATAGCATAAGTTCCGCTGGTTCCTGGATATGTCTCATGATTTTTATGAGACACATTTGTGCAATACATTTTTCCGGGATGTTGTGCCTGCATATTTCATCGATGGAATCAGTTATCAGGAACACTTAGCTATCATTCCTTGCATTACGGAATCAATGATGTTGTTTTTTGTTTATCTTATTGAATTAATATATTAAAATTGTTATTTCAATACAAATTTTAAATCGCAAAAAAATATCACTAACGATTTTATAGACTATGGTTTAAATCCAGCAATTACACAGGTATTATGGCCAAACCTATTTCATCTTGTTCCAAAAGCTCAAATGTCGTTTTATTCCTTTTTTTATTAATCATGCTCAAGGCATGAGCGTTGCAGAAATTGTAATTGATCCCCCGGAAATCACGGGGAAAACCTTTTTTAAAAATCCGGCTAATGGAGCAAAAACATGAAACCAAGCTTAAAATCAGTTGAAGTTGCATTGGAAAATGAATTAAAGGAAAAAGAGTTTTACACCAAACAGAGCCATAAAGTAACCAACCCGGTGGGAAAGAAGATGTTCGAAACAATCGCACAAGAGGAGGAGGATCACTATCAGCAACTAAAGGCAATTCATAATAATCTTGAATCCACCGGTCAGTGGCCCGAGAATATCTCCCCGGTTATTAAAGAAACCGATATTAAAGAAGCATTAAAAGAGATGATTAACTCCGTCGATGGCGGTGCGGATTCAACAACAGATGATAAGCAGGCAGTGCAAATCGCCATCGATTTTGAAAGAAAAGCCTATACCTTTTATAAAGATCTGATAAAAAAAACCGAAAACCCGGATGAGAGAAAGTTTTTTGAATATATGGCAGCCATTGAGCACAAGCATGTTGTTTCATTGGAGGATACACTCCTGTACTTTGAAGATCCATCCGGTTGGCTAATGGCCTCTGAAAAGTCACTTTTGGACGGTTAGAATCATGAATTTTATGTTTGATATTAAGGCTGAAAGTCAATGTTTATTTGCATAAAACAATCATCCTTTCTAACTGCCAGTCCTATTATTCGCTTATTATATCTATGAATGGCATGGTTTTTTCAGTATGTAATAACAATTCGTAACCGAATCAATAGATTTGAACCGATTTACTAAACAATATCATTTAAATCTTTTGAAACTGTTTCAAAGCAGGTAAAACAATTACCCAATTGGAGGATATTATGATTGAAAAACAAGCCGTCTATTTTTGCGATAAATGTCACAACATTGTGGAGTCATTGTGGAATGGAGAACATGACATTGTTTGTTGTGAAGAAAACATGAGAAAATTGATCCCCAATACTGTGGATGCCGCTCAAGAAAAACATGTGCCTGTCATCGTTAAAGATGGCAGCAAAGTTACAGTGAAAGTAGGAGAGGCCCCCCATCCTATGGGAGCTGATCATTACATTCTTTTTGTAGAGGTTCTGGCCGGCCAAAAGGTTTATCGGCACGATTTTAAAGAAGGAGACACTGTGGCCGAGGCGGTTTTTTATGTTGAGGAACAGGATATGAAAGCCCGGGCATTCTGTAACCTGCATGGGTTCTGGGAATCAGCATAGGGATTTAATCAAGTTCCATCATTCTGAACTACAGTTTTAGAATCGAACAATATGGAACTGTTGTACTGTTCGCCCTGTGTGTGCCATCACTGGTGATCGTCAGGGCGTTTTGTTACCTACTTTGGTTGTCCACCCTGAATATATATTTAGTCACTAAAAAAAGGAGGTTAAATGGAATTCCAATCGATAGATGATATCATTCAATTTGCTATTGAAAAGGAAAAAGAAGCAGCTGATTTTTACCGGACAGCAGCCCAAAAAGAATCCGGTTGGGGCATAAAAGACGTTTTGATCGGATTTGCCAAAGAGGAGGAAAAACACGAAAAAATGTTGAAAGATCTGAAAAATAACAAAGATAAAATCACCAATTATGTTTTTAAACGCATTCAAGATATCAAAAGAAGTGATTATCTGGTTGATCTCGATTATAAACCGGGAATGACGTATTTCGAATTCTTACGTTTGGCCATGAAACGTGAGGAAAAAGCGCACCTGTTATACGATAAACTGGCTCAGTCTTCAGACGACAGTGAACACGCGGATTTTTTCAATATATTGTCACGGGAGGAGTTAAAACATAAAAGCGCGTTGGAGACAACCTACGATGATCATATGGCAGCACAAGGCGATTAATCCACCTCAGGGTCGGCTCAAAAATTAATTTACATTCTGTTTGCAAAACCTCCAGTGTTTTTAGGACTTTTGCAAACAGACTATGTAACGTTATTTTTTAACGATCCCTTAGGCCCTGTTCAAAATCGATACATCAGGTTTAGTACAACCACCAAGAACAGGGCAAGGCTGCATCATTCTTCCGGCAAAATTCCCCTGTCAATTAATCTCTTATACCCCCGACAGTATGGCCTGGGTTTTCTCTGCATCATATTTTTGAGTAATCAGCGGTCCCTGTTCCAAAACCTTAATTTTTTCATGAAAGGCAGGTTTTTCTTTTTTGTAGAGGATACCAATGGGAATCTTTTCTTCCCATTCCAGTGCCAATGACCTGGCCTCATCCAGATTATTAGCGGCATAATCTGTTTCATACAGATCATACACCCGTTTTTTGTACCAGGAATGACTGTTTATTTTGTTATATGTAATGCAAGGCTGTAGTATATCGATCAGAGACAATCCCTTGTGCTTCATGGCATCTTGAATAAGCTTGCTCAGGTGTTTTCGGTCATTTGAAAATCCCCTGGCCACAAATCCGGCGCCAAGATCCAGGGAAACAGTTAAAGGATTAAAAGGCTCGGAGATAACCCCCTGGGTTTGTAAGGTGGTTACAAACCCCATATCGGACGTGGGGGATGCCTGTCCTTTTGTCAGACCGTACACCTTGTTATTATGAACCAGCAAGGTAATATCCAGATTTCGTCTAATGGCATTGATAAAATGGTTTCCGCCTTCACCATAACAGTCTCCGTCACCGGAATTCACCAGGATGTTTAAATCATGATTGGCCAGTTTTGCCCCGGTAGCCACTGGTAAAGCCCTGCCATGCAGTGTATGAAACATGTTACAGTTTAAAAAATGGGGTGTTTTGGCAGCCTGACCAATACCGGAAATAATCAATATTTCACGGGGTGGGATACCCAAACTTACCAAGGCATCTTTCATGGCGTCCAGAATTCCAAAGTTCCCACATCCCGGGCACCATTTATTCTCATAATCGTTATGATAATCGTCAATTTTCAACATGATCTTACTCCTGTATCTGGTTTAGTTGGTCCACAATCTCACTGACGTAAAAAGGTCGGCCATTGTATTTTAATATGGCTTTGGAATAGGATAGCCCGGTCTGCTCTCTGATCAACAATCCAAATTGTGCCGAAATATTTTGTTCCACCACCATGAACTGTTTTGCCTTTTTTAGTGCCTTTGATGTCTCAACAACAGAAAAGGGCCACATATCCGTAAAATGAACACAACCAATATTTTTTCCTTTTTTGCGGAGAATATCGACAGCTTCTCTGATGACACCTTTGGTCGATCCCCAACCCACCAGCAAAATATCGCTGTCGTCATGATACCCTTCCGGTGGATCTAACTCAGCCAGCATAGCCGGAATTTTTGCATTGCGTTTATCCACCATTTTAATCCGATTATCGGCATCCTCACTGATATGTCCGTCTTCGGTATGTTCATTGCCGGTCACCACCACCAGGGCATCGCCTCCACAGGGAAGGACTCGTGGAGAAATGCCGTCTTCCGTGATTGAATACCGCTTGTATTCAGTCGGATCTGCCAGGTCTTTGTCAGTAGCAATGAACCGTTCGATACTATCGGAAGCTTTAAACGGATTTTCCTCAATATAAAGTGAATCGTTAAGATATTGATCCATCAATATAATTGCCGGAACTTGATACTTTTCGGCCAGATGAAATGCCTTGACAGTAATTTCGAATGCTTCACGAGGTGAACCGGGGGCAAAAACAAACCGGGGAAACTCGTCCTGTGACGCCCGGATAACAAACTGCAAATCTCCCTGGGCAGTCCGTGTGGGCAATCCGGTCGCCGGTCCGGGTCTTTGAGCATTTACAATGACGATGGGTGTTTCGGTAATGGCTGCCAGACCAAGTCCTTCAACCATCAACGACAGACCACCGCCAGATGTGGATGTCATGGCTCGTACACCGGCAAACGAAGCGCCAATAATCACATTAACGGCTGCGATTTCATCTTCAACTTGTTCCACCACCAGGGGAACTTTTCCTGCATATGCGTTCAGATTCCGCATTATGCTGGTCGCTGGCGACATGGGATAAAATGCCGCCAAACGGCAATCTGCTGCCAAAGCACCCAGAGCAACCGCTTGTGATCCATTGATTAACATTCCTTTTGGTAGGCTTTTTTCCCAATCAAACGCCCATTTAAACCGGGTATCTTTAACCGCTTCAAATCCCAGCCTGGCGGCTGCGATGTTATTATCAACAATCTCTTGGCTTTTACGTGAAAAGCGTTGGATCAGCAGATTCTTCAATATATCAAAAGGAGTTCCCAGCATACCAAGAACAGCCCCGGCAGCAACGGTATTGGCCATTACTTTTCCGCCGGCTTTAGTCGCCAACTCACGAATAGACACCAGGGCAACATTTTCAGCCGGGGATTCCTTTCCATCCATGATGATCAAACCACCGTCAACAACATCCTGTTTGTGAAGCTCGTATGTCTCCTGATTAAGTGCCACTAACAGATGTCCCTTGCTCACCGGCGCCGATACGGGAGAACTGCTGATACGAATCTGAAAAAAACTGTGGCCACCACGAATTCTAGACTCAAAATCATTGATTCCCATGATATAAAGACCAGCCTCTCGACATACACCGGCCAGAAGCTGACCCACAGTCTGGATACCCTGACCGGCTTCACCACCGATTCTTATGGAGATATCAACATTCATTTTATCTTCCTCATATTCTTAAGGTTAACGCTATTAAAAAAAAGGGTGATTAACTTACATTTTTAAATTTTGAATAAACCTCGTATTGCTGTTCCGATGTCGCCAAGTGTACTGTATTGGGCCGAAATCAGGAGGCATGTACTTATAAAGCAATCAAACAGAATAATGCAGCCAGCAATCAAAAAGAACTCTATACTGAATATATTGCAACACAACCATTACTTGTCCCAGATTTTAGCGGATTATATCAGTAATCCAGCTGTAATCAGGCAATTAAGTGAATTACCGGCAAGACGTTGCAAAGAACCACCAAGGGGACACATAACGAGTTATTTTTTTAATAAAATTGTAACTATTCAATATAACTCTGAACTCTATATCATTTCCGCAAAGACATAATATCAATGAGCTAAACCTCTGCCATCTGTCATCCTGGGGAGGGATGATGAAGGACCTCTCAAGGCCAAGAGCAATATCTGTTTGTTAACGTCCCAAAACAATGGACATTTTGGAAACAGAATGTGAACTGATTTTTTAGCCGGCCCTTAATAATTAAACACCAACGATTTTCAGGACGTTTGATTTTTTATAAAACCCTGAAATGTGAGTGATAAAAATATCATGGAAAATACCACTCACTGGTTTAGAATTTCCTTTACATTTTCCAGTGGCCTACCTAAAGCATACATGTCGCCATAGCTCACGATGGGCCGCTCAATCATGCTTGGATTTTCAACCATCAGTGAGATCCAATCTTCCGGGCTTCGATTATCTTTTACAGACAATCCTAACTCTTTGAATCGTTTATCTTTTACTCGGACAATATCAACCGGTTCTTTTCCCAGTCCATCACATATTTTTTTAAGTTTCTGTTTTGAAGGTGGATTCTTTAAATATTCAACAATTTCAAATTCAATTCCACTGTCTTTGAGCACCTCCAGGGCTTTTCGACTGGTGCTTCACTTAGGATTATGAAATATCACCGCTTTTTTCATTCTTGGCTCCATATTTTAGTACATAGATTATAATTCATCAAGTGTTTCAAAATTAAATTTGAGACACTGTTTCAACAATAACCGATCCAGGTTATGACGGGAGCTTTTGGTCAATAAACAGGCCATTTTACTGAGATGAAAACAAGTACCATCTTTTACAACTCAATTGATATCAACAATACTGAAAATATCATGCCATAATAACTATTCTACTCAGTCATGTTAATTCAGAACAAAAAACCGAACTGCCGGTCCGTCAAGATTAAAAAGAGCACAATTCTATCAACTAAATAATGAATTTAAACCACAGATTATACAGAATTTTTCATTATTCGTTCATGTTAATAATATTCGAAGTAGTAGTAATTCCCAGGTCCGATAAAATATGGACCTGGGAGAAGCAGACATTAATAAGTGAAGCCAGACACCAATCATACTGATGGATTGGGAGGAACGAAGGTTCGTTTAGACAACTCCTGGTCGATCATTAACAAGGCTGATTTTGAATCTTCCACAAACCTGAGCTTTTTTAGAACAGATTTAACCGAAGACTCCTCTTCCACCTGTTCAGCAACAAACCATTGCAGGAAATTGTTTGTTGCATGGTCATTTTCTTGAATTGCCAGGGTGACCAATTCATGAATTCCCTTTGAAACCGTTTGTTCATGTTCGTATGTATGCTGATAAACAGCCAATGGCGAATCCCATTCCACCGGAGGGGCTTCAATTTTTGTCAAACGTACCCTCCCATCCATTTGGTCTACAAACTCAAAAAACTTCATGGCATGGGACATCTCCTCTTCAAATTGTACATTCATCCAATTGGCAAAACCTAACAGATCAATGGATTTAAAATATGCAGACATGGAAAGATAAAGGTGAGCTGAATAAAACTCAGCGTTAATGTGTTCATTAAGCTGGTTTTCCATTTTTTCCGTTAACATGTGATTCTCTCGGTGAAATGATTAATAGTGTGTTTTTAAATACAACAATCGCATTTATGCGCCTTCCAGATTAAATTCCATAAAATCAAACCAGAAACCCATGCCCATGGCATTATCAATTTCCGCTTTAACAATGGCCTCGTGACCTTCCTCGATTTCAAGAAAGCGTTGAAACAGGGCTTGATCATCTTTGGGCAGTTTTCCAACAAGATCTCTGTACACGGCTGATGCTTCTCCTTCCATCTTCAATGCTTTCTTGAAAACCTCGATTTCATCGTTGATGCTATCCTGTTTGGCCACTTTTTTTAACTTTTTCACATTCTTCTTAATGACGTTTTTATCAGGTACAACAGTGTCCAACTCATCCACTGTAATCTTTCCGGAATTTTGCCATTCGGCAAGCTTGGCTTTCAAATAATCGACGTGACCTTCTTCCTCTTTACCCAATAATTTAAAAATCTTACTACCCACTGGTGAATTAAGCTTATCGGCATAGGTACTGTAAACGTCCATAATTTTATTTTCCAGTTCAAGGGCTGTTTTAATGGCTTCTTCAAGATTCATTTTTTCTCCTTTTCTCATTTATAAAATGAGAGGAATAAAACAGCTATCGCCGATTTACTCCCCTTGGTTTGGGACGAACGGGTCTTACAAAATTATAATCCGGTCTTAAACGACCATCAGGGGAAATGATTTGGAACCCCCATGAATAAAGTTTCTGAAGTGAATACACATACAAATCCGTTTTCAGAAAGTCGTATTTATTTTCAATAATTTCGAGCCAGGATTCTTTGTTTTTTTCCTTCAGCACTCTAATGATTTTTTTTGCCTCCGGCTCAAACCTTGGTTCTTTAACATCCACACGGTTAATTTCACAAAAAAAACTGAATGTTTCAGGTTTTATCTCAGGCGGCAGCTCTTTAATAAAATGTAAAAGGGTAACATAGGAATACTTGAATTGCTGCTTGTCTGATTTATTAAACTCTTTTAAAAACAATCGATTACCATCCATATCAACGGCCATGATATAAGAACCAAATGCATTTTTCTTTTCCAAATAAATAGCCTCGGCCAAAATCATGAATAATTGGAGAAAATCTGAATTTTCTCCAATAGCCGTAGCTCGCTGATTTTTATCCAGAAAATTAAAAATCTCAAAACCGGCTGCCTGGTTAATATGGTTAATGCTCAATGTGTTTGAATATTCTGTAACATCTTGATTAATAACATGTTTATTTAGAAATTCATACATTTTCATTCATCCTTTTTATTAAAGATTCTGTTTTTTTCTTGTATATACCTGTCCATCTCATTGGATACAAACACCAGGTGTTTCTTCTCTTCATCTGCCATTTTCAGAAAAAACTCTTTAACTTCCGGCCGGACAGCTTGTGCAGACAATCGAGTATAAAAGTCCAAGGCTTGGGTCTCAAAAGCCACCGCCAAGCTGAATACATCATAGGCACTTTCCGTATTGGCCAGGGTCTTGATTAAAGTAATATCTGCATAACCGCCACCTTCCAATATCTGGCCTTGATGCTCTTTAAGTTCTTTCTGAATCAATTCTTTCCCCTGGGTGATGGAATACATTTTAGACAGTTCGCGCTTATGATCCACCTCAAAAGCCGCTAGTTTTCGATATAGTCTTTTGTAAATTTCATCATCAGTCTCCCGAGCCAGTATGATATAAAACTGCTGTAAGCCTTCCTCCATGGCATAAGCCATACTGATAGCATCCGGAAATTCCGCTTCCGGGTCCAACAGATTCAAATTCAGTTCATAATGTCCAAAGGCAACCTTTCCCTGCCAGGCGTTAATGCCACCCTCAATATACGAAACATCTGAAAAACCTTGGCTGGTTAACCACTGGGCGCCTGCCAAACTGCGATTGCCGGATCGACTATAAACAAGAACCGGTTTCTGCCGATCCAGGTTATCTTTACCGGTGATTAAGTCATCCAGTGATATAAGAAGCGCTCCAGGTAAATGACTTTTACTGTACTCCTCGGGTCTTCGTACATCCACAAGCTGAAAGGAAACAAGAGCATGCGATTCAATGTATGCTTTTGCTTCCTCTACGCTCATTGATTTGATGCTTTTAATTATATTACGCCATTTCATTATTAATTCCCATGCTTTGTTTTTTAAACAATATCGATATGTACTACAAATGTAACAGGCGACACAGATTTTTATTGTATATTAAATCTGTGGTTTTAATTGTTCTATTATTAACTTGTTTGGCCATGTTCTAAATTCCCGATATGCCTCATCAATGATAAAATATATGAATGTAACATCTTGTATTGCTTTCTGAAAGAACCATGCCAAAAGAACTATTCGTCCCTGTATTGTAGAACTGTTCTACGGCGACAAAAGAACATGTCACTTAATTTCGGTCCGCTCCAGAAATTTGAGCTGTATCGTTTAACATGTTTGAGACACATATGCCTTTTATATTAAATAGACCTGTTTATTTATATATATAGCATTATACAATGGCAAACGACATCAATTGATTTTTGGCCTTGAGATATCCTTCGTTGTCCCTCCTCAGGGTGACAGATGGCAGAAGAGCTTAAGGATCTTTAAAAAATCAGTTTATTGACATTGTACCCTCGCAGGAATAACCCAGAATCCAGGGTAATGCTGAATAATTACAGTACCGAAATATTATCACCATAATCATATTGACAAAAATTCTTTATTACCCTGTTATAATAATTCATACAATTTTTTCTCGTGGAAAATCAAACAACGAAAAATCATATACGGACTCTATCGATTTTTCCGAATGGGAAAAAACGAAAATGTGCTTTCCCGATCTAAATGATCATAAACCAAAACATTTTCAAAGGCCTGTTATTATAACGGAATTCAATATAAATGACTAGTTTTTTTTCAGGTTACAAACCATGATTCGATATATATGTAGCGGCTGTTTTTTTACCTATGACCCAAAAGATGGTATTCCTGAAGCGGGAATAAAACCTGGAACGAAATTTGAAGATCTACCGGAAAATTGGGTATGCCCCGAGTGTGGATTTCCCAAGGAAGAATTCAGGGAATACAGGGAGTGATTTTTGTAGAGCATTCCCAATTTATCAACTGACTCCCAAACAGACTCCGGGTGTACTATATCTCAAAGGTCTTGTTTTTTTGGGAGCCTGTTGACTGTTTTGTAAAAATAGTCAACCGTGGTCTTCAATGGTATCAGACATATTCAATTAACAGTGATGGCCCTAAACGACCAAGGTTCATATCTTTTTAATAATAGAATTTTATAATTCCATGTTATTTTGGATATTTTGCTGATTCCGCATTCCTGACAGCCCGGATAGGTCCAATATCATTGGGTTAAGGAATAGACGTAAAGCTGTTTGTTGCAGGTCGCTTCAATCGATATATGTAAATATCTAAAACACTATTGGATTCAACTATTTCAACGGGTAAAGTCATGAGTCAAAATGTTAAGCTTATTTCGTGGAATGTAAACGGTCTTCGAGCAATAATAAAAAAAGATTTTTGGGACTCTTTTAAAAAGCTGGATATGGATATTTTATGTCTTCAAGAAATAAAACTACAGGAACACCAGCGGGAAGGTGCTATAATTAACATCGACGGTTATAAGTCATACTGGTCATATTCCACATTAAAAAAGGGGTATAGTGGTGTAGTGGTTTATTCTCGTTTGGAACCTTTAGAAGTTAATTATGGCATTGGTATTGAGAAGTTTGATAATGAAGGGCGGATTCTGGAACTCGTTTACAAGGATTTCCGGCTGTACAATATCTATTTTCCCAATGGACAGAAGGACGATAGCCGATTGAATTACAAACTTGACTTTTATGAAGCCTTTTTCAATCATTTGGCACAGTTCAAGGACAAAGGAATCCCACTGATTATTACGGGCGACTACAACACCGCTCATAATGAAATTGATCTGCGTCACCCCAAAGCCAATGAAAAAAGATCCGGTTTTTTAAGAATAGAAAGGGATTGGCTCGATAGGATTGTAGAAAACGGATATGTGGATACATTTCGGTACATGTATCCTGAGACAGTTAAGTACTCATGGTGGTCATATCGATTTAATGCCAGAAAAACAAATGCAGGATGGCGTATCGATTACTTTTTTGTTTCTCAAAACATCATCGATCAAAACTGGTTAATTGATGCCTTTATTGATAATGATATATTGGGTTCCGACCATTGCCCTATTGGATTGGAATTGAAGATACCATAATCGATGAATCAGTCACAGTGACGGTGAATATCGATCAAAAAACAGGGCTATCGTTTAAAAATTTTCCATTGGTTTTTGTCCTGAGATACACATGTCGATTTGAGCAACCAACAAACGATACGATGGCCCTATATATCGATTGATCTTCCAACACGTTTATCAGACGGAACTTGGTAAAACATTCGTAAAAAACCTGAACTCTCATTCTTAGCATTTCATTGATTTCAAACGAATTGTACTGAATTGCAAAATTCTATCAATCCATGCCGGATATTTTTGTGATGCCGTCTCTGGCTGCCACTTTGAAGGACGAGGATAAGGTAGGGAAGTTAAATACTTTTTCCAGAAAATAGTCAACTTTCCCTTTAAAATGGATGACCGCCTGGGCGATATGAATTAATTCGGACGCCGATTGGCCATACATGTGGACGGCAATCATATCGCGGGTCTCTTTGTTAAAGAGAAGCTTCAGCATCCCTTTTCGATCACCAATTATCAATCCCCTGGCCAGGTCTTTAAAACGGCATATACCGATTTCATATGGAACTTTTTTTTCAATCAGCTGATTTTCAGTAGGGCCAATCATTGAAATCTCGGGAATCGTATAGATACCGTAGGGGATATCCGATCCAACTCTTTGGGTGGTTTTGCCCAGTACGGCGTTCCTGGCTGCCATTCTTCCTTCTTCATTACTGACGGATACCAATGAGGGAAAACCGATGACATCGCCCACTGCATAAATATGTGGAACTTTTGTCTGATAATTTTGGTTTACCTCCAACTGATTGCGTTTGTTTATTTCCAATCCACAGGCACCCGGATTTAATTCATCAGCCATCCCCTGGCGGCCGTTGGCAAATAACAAGGCCGATGTTTTTATGGTTTTTTTATTATCCAAATGGACATGAATCGATTCATTCACCCGTTTTACTTCGGTATAATTGCATCCCAGGCACAATATAATGCCGTCTTCCTTCATCTGAATAGCCAAGGCCTCGGAAATATCATGGTCAATAAAATCTAACAGTTTTCCCCTGGGATCGATTAAAAACACCTTTGTTCCCAAACGGCAAAAAATGGAGGCGTACTCACAACCGATCACCCCACCGCCAATAATAGCGAGAGATTCCGGGATTTTATCCAGTTTTAAAATGGTATCGGAATCCAGTATATATTTACCATCAAATTGTATATCCGGCGGATGATAGGGATTTGTGCCCACTGCAATGATAAACTTTTTGGCTTTTATCGTTTTGGCCTTGTTTTGTTCCGTACAAGCAACATGGAGTTCCTGGGGCGACTTGAATTTGGCTTTTCCGAAAATATATTCGATACCTTTTTCTTCATACGTTTTTAGAATATCACCCACACGTTCAGCAATCACATTGTTTTTATGGCTCATTAACTCCGGAATGGTCAGCTTTCGATCCAGTTTAAAATCCACCCCGCTGATTGCATTACCGGACATTAATTCAATGTGTTTCACTGTCTCACGCAACGATTTGCTGGGAATGGTCCCGGTAATAACCGATGCTCCACCCGGCCGAATTCCTTTTTCTATCACTACCACTTTGGCACCCAGTGAGGCAGCTTCCAATGCCGCTTTTTCCCCGGCAGGTCCAGAACCGATAACGGCTATATCAAAAATGGTTTCAGACATATTTTATTTGTATTGAAATTTCAAATTCTCGTTAATAATATAAGAACCATGGTTTTTACCGATTATACTGATTTTTATTATCCTTGAAACTGAATTCTTTATTGTTTTACACGGACAATTGCCATAATACACACATTTTTAATAGAGGTTTTACTTCCTTTTATCATAATCTTTGAATCTTAAAATAATGTATGGTGGATCAGGTTAATGAGACATGTTTCAAAAATAACCTGAATCTCCTCTACAATTCAATTTTTGATACTATTCAGTACTGTCCTGAACTCTATATCATTGCCGCAAAGGCACAAAGTCAATAACCTGAGAGTCAGTAAAAAAATAACTTCACATTCTATTTACAAAAAGTCCATTGTTTTTGGGACTTTTTGTAAATAGATCATATAAATTTTTTTGATGCCTAAGAAAGCCGATTGGCTCAACCCGGCTTTGACAAGGGACAAAATTCCCATGTAACATGTACCTTAATAGTTTATAATAATCATAAGATTAAACGATTTGTAAAGCATGAAGGCAATTAAAAAAAAACTTCTTTTTAAAAACGGAAAACCGGTGTCAGTATAATAATTCCTTTTCCTTATAGAGAAGCAATGTTAAAGCTGTTGGCGCGTTTTTTGAAAAGGAAGAACACGATGAAGCTTCTTTTATTTAACAGTCCTGGAGGGTTGACAAAAAGGAATAAAAACATGTTTTGTTTTTAGAGGAACCATGATTTGTTACTCACAATAGTCAACAGATCCGGTGAGCGTTAGATCTAATCCATATATAAATTATAAACTAAACCCGGAGTTAAAAATGTATCATAAATTTAATGCCAATGAAATACTTGATATGGCCATCCAAATCGAAAAAAACGGCTATGAATTTTATAAAAAAGCAGCTGAAGATATCGGTGATGCTGATATCAAGTCATTCTTACTGGAACTGGCCGAAATGGAAGTGAAACATGAAGCATTTTTTAAAGAGATGAAATCAGCACTTACTGCTGCTGAAAAAGCCGACGTTGTATTCGATCCCTGGGAAGAAACTGGTGCTTATTTGGATGCACTGGCTAACACCAGAGTGTTTTATGAGAAAAAGATTGATACATCATCATCCGAAGAGGTTCTGAAGGAAGCCATCACAGCTGAAAAAGAATCGATTGTCTTTTATCTGGGTATGAAAGATATGGTCCCTGATGGTGCTGGTAAGAAAAAACTTTATGACGTGATTCGAGAAGAGATGAAGCACATTCAGATTATCAGCAATCAACTGTTAAGATTAAAAAAGTAATTCCAACCATGGCCCGCATTTCATACTGTTTCATGCATCACTAAATAAACAGAATTCAGCGGGCTTTTTTTTGGGTGGTGGCTCCCCGTCTATCGTTCCAGTGAAAAACTAATAGTTTTCCTTTTTTACCTCAAAATAAGCCTGTGGATGTTTACAGGCCGGACACATGGTAAGTGCTTCGGCACCTTCGTGTACAAATCCGCAATTGCGACACATCCATTTTACCGGTTGATCCTTTTTGAATACTTTGCCTTCTTTAATATTTTGTAAAAGCTTTCGATATCTGATTTCGTGTTGTTCCTCAACCTCGGCGATTTTTCTGAAAGCAGTGGCAATTTCCTTGAAACCTTCACTTTCGGCAGTATCTGCGGCTTCTTTGTACAGTACGGTCCACTCTTCATTTTCACCGGCCGCAGAGGCTTCGAGATTTTCTGCTGTTGTACCAATAACACCTGCCGGATAAGTTGCTGTTATTTCCAATTCTCCACCTTCCAGAAAGCGAAAAAACGTTTTGGCATGTTGCTGTTCTTGGTTGGCCGTTTCTAAAAAAATGTCGGCTATTTGCTCGTACCCATCCTTTTTGGCCTGCTTGGCAAAAAAAGTGTACCTGTTTCTTGCTTGTGATTCACCGGCAAAGGACGCCAGCAGGTTCTTTTCTGTTTGAGTTCCTTTAATACTTTTCATATTTATATCTCCACACTCAAAAACATATTTTGGGGTTTTCTCTAGGGGACCGAGTCCCATGATAGTAGATTGAATTTGGTTTTGAAGTTCAAAAAGAAATGATATGAGCCTGTTTGATCAATGTCAAGCTCACTTATTTTTACATCATCTTAGCGTTTAAACTTCTTTTATTAAAAGAATTAATTCAGATAAACTGAAATAAATAAAATTTGGCAAGTGCTTGAACGAAAACCGATTTTATTGCTCTTTGTTCCTCAAAATAGAGTGCAGACAGCACGAGTCATCTCCAAGGTTTCAAGGAGATTATTCGAAGGTGCAAGTCCCGCTTCTCATCCTATAACTAGCTAGAAAATTTTATTGAAAATTTCAACCAAGTATAAAATCGTAAAACCACTATACCAAAACTGAGTTATCTGCAAAAATTTTGCCAGCTTGTCGACATATGTAACTCAGGATGATAGATGAAGCTCTACGCAATTGCCAATAGGGTTGAAAACAACGAAAGGTTTTTGGGATTAAAATCATGAGAGGACGTTTCACAAAAAAAAGCATGTTCAACTTTCCAGTGGAATCAGTTTTTCAATGGCATGAAAGAGATGGCGCCATTGAAAGATTAAGCCCACCCTGGAACCCGCATACGGTTTTACATAAATCAGGTGGGATCAAACCTGGGGCAACTGTTATCATGGGGATGAAGGAGGGGCCCTTTAGATATAAATGGCATGCTGTCCATACCGATTATGAAAAAAACCGGTTATTCAGGGACAAACAAGTTAAGGGCCCCCTGTCCAGCTGGATTCATACCCATCGATTTGAACCTGTTGACGAAAACCAGTGTATATTGGAAGATACTATCGACTACAATCCCTTTTTTTCGATGATCAGTAAATATTTTCTTGATCCCGTTATTCGTAAAAAGCTGCAACGCATTTTCGCCTTCAGACACGAAACAACTTCTTCTGATCTGGAACTTCATCAAAAATTTGCCCATCTGCCCAGAAAAAGAATCCTGATATCGGGTGCCGGCGGAGTACTGGGACGAAAGCTCATCCCCTTCTTCCAAACCGGTGGTCATACAGTGTTAAGACTTGTACGAAAGCATCCAAAAGCAGAAAATGAGATTTTTTGGGATCCATCAAAAGGTATTCTTAATATGGATCACCTGGTTGATATTGATGCAGTGATACACCTTTCCGGTGAGAACATTGGTACAGGACGATGGACATACACAAAAAAACGTAAAATTATTGACAGTAGAATCAATACTACCCAATTGTTAACCAAAGCGGTTTCTTCTTTGAAACCAAAACCCAACGTTTTTATTTCAGCATCAGCTACCGGTTATTATGGCGATTGTGCGTCGAAATGGGTTTCCGAAGACACAAATTGTGGAAACGGTTTTCTGGCTGATGTTTGCCAACAATGGGAAAATGCAACGCAAACGGCATTGGAAAGTGGTATTCGTACCGTTCTTATGAGGATAGGCGTGGTATTGACACCGGAAGGAGGAGCACTGAAAAAACTTCTTTTGCCTTGTAAGCTTGGATTAGGTGGTCGTTTTGGATCAGGACAACAGTATCTGAGTTGGATTGGTATTGATGATACCTTGGCTTCATTTTACTGGGCGCTGATGAACGAACAGATTTCGGGTCCGGTAAATGTTGTCAGCCCGAATCCTGTATCCAATTTAGAATTTATCAAAACTCTGGCAGCTGTACTGGGCCGACCGGCTATTATCCCCTTGCCGGTGTTTTTAATAAAAATACTATTTGGGCAAATGGGAGAAGAAGGTCTTCTCTTCAGTACCAAAGCAAAACCGGACCGTTTAATCGATACCGGATTTAATTTTAGACATCCAAACCTGAAAGAGGCGTTAAAACATGTACTCGGAAAATAATAATTTACCGGAAAAAGAATTCATCATGAATTCATCTCTAAAAACAATTTACGGTTGTCTAGCCGTTACTGCCCTGGTTTTTGGGTTCTTCCATCTGATTATAAAAGACAGTATCTACAATTTCGAACGGCTCCATGTTTTTCTATTTAATCTGTGTGGCGGTGGAACACTGGTTCTTTTTTTCACCTTGAAAAAAAGAGATATTCCCATCCGCGTTACTGTTTTCCTGATACTTTCTATTGCTTATGCTATTTTTGCATTTCTCAAAATCTATATCCCGGCCATGATTCTTTCCATCGTCCTGGCATTTATCGTCGAATCGGTTAGATCAGAAAAATTTTCCTTTTTACCGTCCGGCTTTTTTCGTCGGGATGAACCCGTTCATTTGAAATTTCATCAGGCATCTCTGCTATGTCTATCAATGGGATTGGTGATTTCTACACTCGTTATTTTAAATAATGAGTATTTACAACTGATTTACATGCCAAAATTACAGCTGGATACTTTTTTTCTTGGTTTTTCGTTTCCGTTGTCATTAATTACTTTTTCCCTCATTTTTTCATTTATGGCGGAAAGTAATAACGCCGGTATTATTTTTACCAGAGAAGCAGGATTCTGGTTGGTGAACCTGGGAGTTGTCATATTTTTTATTTTCATCATCTTTGAAAAATTACACCCACAAGTATTTGTGACCCTCGTCCTGTTTTTTACAGTATTGGCCATTTTTTACCTGTTTTTCAAATTGGGAAAGAATATTCAGCAAAAACACTTTTTAATTTCCGGCATGGGTTTTTTGGTTGTCACTGCCGTTTCAGGCATTGCCTACATCCTGCTTCAGTATACGTATGAATATTCACCTGATAAGTACAAATGGTTGTTACATCTGCATGCTTTTGCTTCACTTTACGGATGGAATCTCTGCGGTTTGTCCGTTATATGCAGATACAATGACTTTCCGGTTCGCCTGCATTCCCTTCCCATTATCGCCTTACACTGGGTAACTGTGCTTATATTCGCACCCTTGGGAAAATACTACCCCCTGTTTGCCGTTCCGGCTCTGGTTGGATATGCATTAATATTATTTTTACTGCTATTCAGCAAACGTCAATTCCAACCGATCAATAAACTGTGAACCCAAACCGTTGTTGATATGTCAAGATTGGAGGAACAAGGCACGTTGTTGATATATTAGGAAACATTGGCGATAGAATCATTCAAAATTACAGATCTTATAAATGATCAAAATGTCTTTGCGGAAATGACCTAGAGTTCAGAGTAATGCTGAATAGTTATTGATTTTTCATTAATATCACTGACGAAACATCAAAGTTCCAATGTTATTAATTGCTGATTTCAGGATGGTCGTTCAAAAATCGGTAGAGGGTAGCCCGACCAACACCTAATAATCTGGCTGCTTTGGCTTTGTTTCCGCCAGCTTGAATCAGGGCGTTTTTGGCAGTATCCACACTGAGCTTTTTTGTGGGGCCTCGTTGTTGAATTGTGGAAAGGTTAACTTGGAGTTCCAAAGGGAGATCGCCGGGAGAGATAATATGATTCTTGCATTTCACCGTAGCAAAACGAATGGCATTTTCCAGTTCTCGAACATTTCCAGGCCAATCATAATCTAATAACATGGACATGGCGTCACTGGAAATCTCATAGGATTTTTCCTTGTATAGTTCATGGATCTTCTTCAGGAAAAACTCGCAGAGCAGTAAAATATCGTTCTTTCTTTTGCGTAAAGGGGGAATAGTAAAGGGAATGACACATAACCGATAATAAAGATCTTCACGAAAATTATCCTTCCTGACCTCCTCTTTAAGATCTTTGTTAGTGGCGCTAATCACCCTGACATCCACTTTGATCGGTTTTTCACTCCCCACTTTTTCCAGGGTACTTTCTTGTAAAAATCTTAACAGTTTTACCTGTATCGTTTTAGGCAGATCAGCTATTTCATCCAGAAAAACCGTACCACCTTTAGCCATTTCCAGACGTCCTTTTTTATCACGGATAGCCCCTGAGAATGAACCCTTCACATGTCCAAAGAGTTCGCTTTCCACCAGACCTTCCGGTAAAGCACCACAGTTGATTGGAATAAACGGATTGGTCTGACGAATGCTTTCATCATGAATGGCCTTGGCAATCAACTCCTTGCCTACACCGGTTTCTCCATAAACATGGACAGGATAATCATATAATGCTACATCTCTGATTTGTTGAAAGATCTGCATCATTTGATGATCACGTCCCACAATTCCCCGGAAACTTTTTTGTTTATTTAACTGCCGTTCCAAGTTGATCAGCTTTGTTTTATCCTCCAGGGAAAGAACAACCCCATGAAAAGTATTATCAATGTTTTTCAATGGGATAACTGTTGCTTCCAGCTCTTTTCTAGTTCCATTTGAGGTATGAAAAATATTGGTATAACTTTTACCATCAGGATCGGGGGGGATACCCGGATCACAAAAAGAACAGTTCTCTCCACAAAGCCGTGGTTGAAAAACATCATGACAATCCTTGCCAATGACTTCCATGGGTGAAACACCAATGAGATCGGAAGCCTTTTCACTGATAAAAAAGATTCTCCTATTGAGGTCGTGAGCAATGGTGGCTTTGGAGACACTATTCAAAAGACTGACAAAGTTTAGCTGCTGACTGGCTATGACCTCGTAGTATCCGAATTTAAATAAATTGGATATTATTGATTGAATTTGTTTTGCGCAGTTTCTAAACACCTGTCTGATCTCTTCATCCGTTCCCCTGATGGCAGCCGGATCGCCGATATCCCAATGAACCACGGCTGGTGATCCCGGTAAAAATGAACACTCTTTCCGAGCATTTTCACAAAGCGTTACTCCCAGGCTGAAAAAACGGTCATAAAGTGAAGAAATTGATTTTGGGAATTGTTTAGTGATGTCAACTCCTAATTCCTTCATCACTTCAACCGCCACCGGATGAATGTCCGGTTCCGGTGAAGTTCCGGCGCTGTATATGCCCACTCCTTTGGGAGCAATCTGTGCGGCAAATCCCTCGGCCATTTGACTGCGTGCTGAATTACCGGTGCATACAAAAATGATATTCCCTTTGTCCATTGACGTTAACTATTTCAATAAATACAAAAAAGCCGCTGATAGAAAACAAACAGGTTTATAGAATATAACGAATCAATCGAATGTCCGTCTTTAAAACTCATTCAAAATAGAAGAGATTCATCTTAATATCAATGAAAATTATAGAAATAATGTGATATAAGCAGAATTGTGAATAGATCATTACGGTACTGCGCTGAACGTAAAAAAGCTTGTCCCTATTTGGGGTTATCCGGGTTTATGGCATGATAGAATCCCACCAACTGTTACCCCGTAATAAACTATAAACTCGGTAAGGTTTTGTATAGAGGAATTTTTCTTACAATGATTGATCATCACTTCATGACAAAACCACCAGGAATTATTTTGAACTAAATTTTGTGATTTGACTTAAGTCAAACCATAAAAGGCAAAGTCGTGAGCTAATATACCTAGGATCGGCTCAAAAATTAATTCACATTCTGTTTGCAAAATGTCCAGTAATTTTGGGATTTTTGCAAACAGACTATGGGAAGTTATTTTTGAGTCGCCCCCTATGAAAAATAAACAAATAAAAACCGTTGCTTTTGAAGAATGGAGAATTTTTATTTTTAATTACAGTAATATGTATTCCGCCAACAAGCATATGAAATGTCCAGGTCAAAACCCACAATTCTGGAAACCGGAAGATATTTTTGAAGTAACATGTTCGTCATGTAAAAATGACGTTGAGTTTTTTAAGGACGATATTTCAAGGATTTGTGAAAAATGTGGTCGAAAAATCATGAATCCCGGAAAAAATTCTGCTTGTGCGGAACATTGTGAGTATGCAGACAAATGTTTAATTGATTGATTTTCAGGAGGCAATCATGAAAGTGAAAAGAAAAATAATAGAAATCGATGAAAATCTTTGTGACGGTTGTGGAAACTGTGTTACTGCTTGTGAAGAAGGTGCCATCCAGATCATCGATGGTGTGGCTAAAGTGGTTAATGATGTCTTTTGTGACGGATTGGGAGCCTGTATCGGAGACTGTCCCGTAGATGCCTTGAAAATTGTGGAAAGAGAAGCAGAACCCTTTGACGAAAAAGCAGTACATGAACATCTTCAACAACTGGAAGAGAACATTCCCAAAGAAAAAACAATGGCTTGCGGATGCCCCTCCACCAGAATGCAGAGTTTTGCCCCGGCAAGAACTTGTGAGCAGGCTAATAAACCGGCTTCTATCCAATCCCGGCAGACAGCTCTTACGCACTGGCCGATCCAAATACACCTGGTGCCTCCCACTGCTCCTTTTTTGCAGGGAAGTGATCTTCTGGTTGCCGCTGATTGTGTACCTGCGGCCTATCCCAATTTTCATCAGGATTTCCTGAAAGAAAAAACCGTCATGATGGGATGCCCGAAATTGGATGATGCCCAGGCTTATGTTGAGAAATTTGCCGCCATTTTTAAAACTGCGGAGATAAAAAGCATTACTGTGGTCATCATGGAAGTCCCCTGCTGCTCCGGCATGCCCATGATCGTGAAAAAAGCGCTGGCTTTATCCGGCATGAACATTCCATTGGAAGAGGTAATTGTCAGCATCAAGGATGGAAAAGTTCTGGAAAGACTGAGGAACTGAGACTAAGTTTGTGATTTTCACCGTTTGTGACAGACCTTGGAAAAAAGAAGCGTCCGGTCTGTCTGTAAACGCTTGAGTTGTCGATTTAGAATCAAATTCATATCTCCTGTCTATTCCCAACTGAAAATGGTGGAAATTTGACAGTTAACTTGACTTTTTCCCGTCGTTCCTCTTGAATCACTTCACCAAAAAAACGGCTTCGATTTACCAAAATGGACAGGGGAGAACCCGTTTCCAAATAATTGATGAAGCAGGAGCTGCTTCGAACTCAAACTTAGGATGTATTTGCCAAGATTGCAAAGTTTGAATATATCGGCGGCTATTGCGCTCCGCTTAATAAATTCGTTAGGTAATTTATTAAGTTATTTCATGTACTTCAGTAGAATTTACGATAAGCCTTACAAAGTAATAAGCATAAAAAGGAAAGGCTATACCCAGTGTTACAACAATTAAACATATCCAAATCAATATTTGTAAAAATACTTCTCCTAAGTCCAATGTATTTACCAATTTATATTTCAGGACACCATTTTTTGTCTTTAATCCGTTTTCTAAATTGGAAGTTGGTTTCTCTAATTTGAAATTGGATATAATGGTTCTTATGTCTTTTGCTAACCAACCTTGTTCTGGGTTACTCAAATTTGGTTCTTTCATTTGATTGAAAGCAGCAGCAATTTCTATATCTGACAAACCCCTTGATAGCATCGATTTAATTGCGTTTATTTGGAAATTAGCAGTTTCATTTTTTATGTATTCTTCCATGATTCCTCTATATTTGATTAGTCGGGTAAGAGGACGCCGTCTCCGGCGGCCCCTATATGGTTCCTCCCTATTGTCAAGTGCTTTTTTACAAAAACTGGTTAAGATGCATTCGTATATCCGGTGTCTTGTTTGGGAGATTATCTCCCAGCACCCTTATGGAA
>JBFFHJ010000046.1:0-58622 GCA_041556995.1 bacterium
ATAACATTCTTCTCCAATAATGCTTTTTACCCACAGTTTTTTAGATATCACTGAAACTGATGCCAGTGACATTTACCATGCTACGCCATTGTTTTAAAAGATCTTGAAGTTCTTCGGTTCTGTCCAAATTTTTGAAGATATGAGCCAAGTATACAAACACATCTTTATCCATTTTCATGGGTAGTGCTTTTTCAAATAGCTCGATTGCTTTTTCGTAATCCTTGTTTTTCAAAAATTCTTTTGCCTGATTGATATATTGCTTTCTTTGCTCCTCTTTCCGAACGGCTTTGTATTCTCTTTGAATTTGGTTGTATTCGATGAATAGCGCGTCGGCTTTATCCATATCCATTAGTACTTTATATGTTTCAGCCGCTTTTTTTACCGTTTCTGGTAGTCGTTTAGCTACTAAAGCTCTTTCGAAATACTTCACCGAAGATGTAAATTTTCTAACCAGAAATAGCTCGTCACCTTTTCCGGCAAAATAGTTGTGAATTTCCAGCAGTTTCTGGTCGGCATCTTTATAGATGGAATCCATTTCAAGAATTTGTTTATAGATAGGGATCGCTTCGGCATAACGATTTTGATAGATCATAATCTGCCCCAGACTGTTTTTTACATGAATATTGTCGATTTCCGAATCCACCAATGTGTATAAATGATGTGCTTTTTGCAAATTTCCCATTTCCAATTCATGATCAGCCATTTGGATCAATTCCTGTCGGCAGTAAATACCGTCTGTTTTATTTAGCAACATGGCACCGGATGCCAAGTATTTATAGGATAGTATTTTTTTGCCGCGTTTCCTGAACATCAGTCCTAGGTTGACATTCAGGTAACGATTGGTTTTGTCTTTTCCCAACAAAATCATCATATGCTGCATCACTTTTTTTGAAGGGTTTTCCAACTCCATGGCTAATGTGATCAACATGTCCAGATGATCAAGGGCACTTTTTCTGCTTTTTAACTGAAAGAAACATTTCAATGCCAGGGCAGTGTCTTTTTTGGACAAAGCATATCGTCCCAGATTAAAAATCAGTCCTTCAAATGCTGTCTTTTTTTCATCGGTGGATATATCAAGACTGGCTTCTTTAATTTGTTCGGTGATAAATTCGCAAATCTCATGGTATTTGGGTTCGGTTGAGTTTTTTTGATTTTGTTTTCTTTTTAAAATAGCGTTTCTTGATTCCGGTAACATGTCATCCTCATCATCAAAATCCGAATCGTTATCCAAAAAGAAGTCATTACTCTGTTTAGCTTCTTTTATTTCTTTAATGATATTTTCCAGATAATCGGTATCATTTTTAAACTTGGGTAAAACAAAATCATTTATGTTGGCAAAATGGCCCACCAGCGACTTAACATCGCTGTTGTATTTCGGGATTCTTCCCATACTGGCCGCCAGATTAAAAAGTGCAGTTTCATAATTGCGATTAATCCTGAATGCCTGTCGATAAAGACTATTAGCCTGTTTATACTTTTTGAGTCTACGAGCGCAGTTGCCTAGTTTGTTGGCTAATTCATAATCAGTATCTCTGATTTTTAAGACAATTAAACCAACAGATAATGCCAGATCATAATTTGATTCATTAAAGGCTTTTTCAAATTGTTTGGATAAAAATTCTCCCACCGTCTCTTCATCAATTTCCAATGCTTTCTGGAATTCAAACATTGCCTTGTGGTAAAAATGTCCTTCCAGCATACTAATCCCTTTATTGACAAGGATCTCTGCTTGTTTACGTTCCTTGGCTTTTCGCATTCTGGAAAATGGACTCAGCATGGGGACTTTCCTGCTAAAAATTATTATTTATTTTTTTAAGCAATCCGGATAAATCACATATTTTCCGGGAAATTTTTCATATTTTAACAATTTAGTCAATGATACAGCACGTCTGATGATAGCTAAAGACCTGCTGTATAAAATAAAATTTGATTTCTATCCAATCTTTTTTTAATCATCTTTCTTCCAGGACTAAATTTTGTAGCTATTGTTATTTTAATATGGATAATACAACATTGAAACCATTGACGGATCGTTTTTGGAAAAAACATATTTTAAAAAGGAAAAAAACGTTTGCATGATGCGCTGTAATCTAAGGAGGAACAAACGTCACTTGCGAATAGATAAAGAAGATTTTATAAAAGGAGTATGAACATCATCTGATATCGATAAATCTTGAGTGCTGTTTTCAGGTATCATCAATTCATGCCAAATAAAAACGTAATCTAATATAGGCAATACCGATATCTATTGTGCACATGTTTGTTGATGGTGTATAGATCTTTTACTGTATATTTTAAAATTCTCTTATATCCATCATAGTACGAGGTTTAACCTATGAACCAGAAAATTATAATCATCGATGATGATGAAAAACTATGTGAACTGTTAATTGATTATTTATCGAAGTACGGCTATCAGGTTTTAACCTCACCCCTGCCTTCGGAGGGAATCGAATTAATCGATAAACACAAGCCTGATCTTATTATTCTGGACGTTATGCTTCCGGAAATGGACGGTTTTGAAGTTTGTAAAAAAATCCGTCAGGATTCGTCGATACCGATTATTATGCTGACGGCGAGGGGGGAAGTTACTGATAAGGTAGTCGGTTTGGAATTGGGGGCTGACGATTATATGCCCAAACCTTTTGAGCCAAGGGAATTGGTTGCCAGAATACAATCAGTATTGCGACGCAGTAAGGCAGATGACATATCTTCGGTGCTTAAATTTGGAGAACTTACAGTTAATCTGGAAAATCACGAAGTTATTATTAACGGAGAAGAGATCGAATTGACATCCACTGAATTTGAATTGTTGACTTTATTTGTCAAACATCCGGGCAAAGTGCTCAGTCGAGATCAGATTATGGAATGGGTCAGTGGTATTGAATGGGAATCATTTAATCGCTCTGTAGATGTTTTAGTTAGTCGATTACGGCATAAATTAATGGATGATCCCAAACACCCGATATACTTGAAAACTATCTGGGGAACCGGCTATCTGTTTCTAGGGAAACCAGAATGAAAATACCTATAAAAGACTGGATTCACCGACGCTCTATATTGGTAAAAGTCCTGATGATTGTTCTAGTGGCCGATATCCTGGTGAATTTGATTGTGATTTCTTATTTAAGTTTGGTAGTGAGAGCACCGGGGAAAACCGTATTAAAACTGGTTCGCGAACACATGGAAATCATTTTGGATGAGTTAGGATCACCGCCGCAGTATGAAAATGCAATAGCAGTCAGGCAAAGATTGGGACTTTTTATGCGCTACGATGGTAAAAATGATTCATGGAAGATGCATGACAAGTTTCCACCAATCAAAGACATCTCCTTTAGGCCGATAGATTCGGACTTTGGTATTCGTCTGGGCAGATATAAAATGCTCCATTTTATTATCGTAAAAAACAATGACGATTATTTTGCTATAATTCCGGAAGCGGCTTTTGAACAAACTTTTGAAGATTTGCGTTTTTTTCTGTTGATTGTATCCCTCTCGCTGATTTTCCTGGTGGTTTATTTTACCTTACGTAGGGTGTTTTTACCTTTGCATTTTTTAAAAAAAGGGGTGCAACAGGTGGAATTCGGAAATTACGACTACCGACTTCCGGAGGATAGGACTGATGAGCTGGGAGAACTCTCGAGGGCATTTAATACCATGTCGTTGGCTGTAAAAGAAAATGTGCATAGTCGGGAACAGCTAATGCTGAATGTCAGCCATGAATTACGTTCCCCATTAACCCGCATGAAAATCGCCTTGGAAATGATGGACGAATGCGATAATAAAAGCCATCTGGATGAAGATGTTCGACAAATGGAGTCCATGCTGACTGAGCTGCTGGAATCAGCGCGTTTGGGAAGCGGCTACGGGAGAATTGAGAAACAGACGTATAATATTTGTCAGTTGATCAGCGATATCTGCCTGTTTTTCAGTGAACGTCAAACAAAAATAGAATGCAATCTGCCAAATGATTCCCTGATTGTTCTTATTGATCCCGATCGTATTGCAATCGTAATAAAAAACCTGTTAGAGAATGCCCTGAAATATTCTATCGATAAAACTAAGCCTATCCGGCTGACACTGGAGAAAAAATTTCAATGGGCCGTTATTACAATTCGGGATTATGGAGATGGTATCCCCGAAAAAGATATTCCCTACATATTTGAACCCTTTTACCGGGTGGACAAATCCCGTTCTAAAAAAACAGGTGGATACGGTTTGGGATTGAGCTTATGTAAAAAAATTATCGCTTTCCACCAGGGCAAGATTGATCTTCAAAGCTGGCTGGGGCAGGGGACCGAAATAACCATTGAACTTCCTTTGGATAGTTGAGAATATTTTTCCTTTTGGGTTATTAAAGAAGGTAAAAATCATCCTATTTTAAGAATTCGAATAAACTAACGTATTGGTTCGATTTGCGATTTTAATAAAGTTGGCTTTTTTTTTGCTCATAATCGGTTTTTTATGAGACACTTGTTTTTCTATTGATCATCGCTCATCTCATTCCGGTATAAGCGGATTCAGCACTGAAACGTTCTCTTTGCGACCTGGAAATAAACATCAAAACAACAAGATCAGTTTTAGCATCAGAAAAGACGGGTTGGGTAGTGTTTATATCGGATATTTTAATGACATAGCTTAATCAAAAATAGCAGTTTTTCAGGAATATCCTCATGTGCGGAGTATTTGGAATTATCGGCCATCCTCAATCAAAACGACTACTGCCCACCGTTATGTTATCTTTACAGCATCGGGGACATGATGCGGCCGGTGTGGCCGGGTACGTAGCAGATAATCCCAGCTGCATTGAAACCATTAAGGGTATCGGAAAAGTGGCAACGGTGGTGAACCAAAAATCGTTGGAAAAGTTTTCCGGTAGTACTTTTATTGCTCATACACGATATTCTACTCGGAATAAATCCGCGTCTGTCAGGGAAATTCATCCTCACTGGGCACAAAGCATGCGTGGGAAGATCGCCATTGTCAGCAATGGTGACTTGGTGGATGTTGATGGATTGATAAAATATGTCAGTGACCTGGATGTTAAGGTATACACTCGAAATGATGCGGAACTTATCGCTGCTTTGATCAACATCCAAATTCGAAAAAACGGGAAAAAAGTATTCCAGGCTATTAAAGAAACCATGCGACAGATAAAGGGAGGATATGCCTCCCTTGTATTAATGGAAGATGATGATCGAATATTCGCTTTTAGAGATCCCTGGGGGATTAGACCGTTGCATATGGGGGAATTTACCATCAATGGCCAAAAATGTGTGGCCTTTGCCTCAGAGACTTGTGCTTTTGATATTATTCAACGCTATAATCTTGCCAAATATCCGGAAAACAAAATCAGCTATACACATAGGGAAGTTGAACCCGGTGAAATAGTGGCTGCTGATACCAATTCAATGATTGAATCGTCCCTGTTTTGCCAACCGGCATTGAACAAAATCGGATGTGTCTTCGAAAGTATCTATTTTTCCCGACCCGATAGTAGACAAAAAGGTGAGTCGTTTCAGGTGCTTCGGGAAAGAATGGGCATGGAGCTGTTCAAGGAATCACCGGTAGATGCCGATATGGTAACAGCTGTTCCAAAAGGGGGGATTCCGTCTGCTGTGGGATTTGCCAAAGCTTGTGGACTGCCATACAACGTAGCTATATTGGAGGAACCCATTACCGGCGGAATCCGATCTTTCATCACTAGTCCAGAAGAAAGAAAATCCGTGGCCATCATGAAATACAATATTCTGAGGGATATTATTAAAGATAAACGGCTAATCGTGGTCGACGATTCCATCGTTCGAGGCACCACCTCCAGGTTGTTAGTGTCCAACCTGTTTGAATTTGGTGCTAAAGAGGTCCATCTTAGAATTCCCTGTCCTCCCTATAACTATCCTTGTCGCTATGGCATTGAAACACGCGATCCCCAAACCCTGATTTCTCACAAACGAACCGTAGATGAGATTTGTCAAGAATTAGGTGCCACCTCGCTGGCCTACCTCAGCCTTCCCGGTTTGTACAGGGCAATTCAGCAAGAGAATGAGTTATTTTGCGATGAATGCCTTTCCGGAACAACACCCTTTATACCAGAACTCTATTCCGCCTGCTTTTAGATTGAGTTGGCTCTGCCTAAATCAAACTCATTAAATCATTTTACCTTATTTACATTGAGAAAAAGCATTCTGGCGGAATGTCATTGTTAAAAATGACGTTCTGACAAATCGCTGAACGAGATATGTAGCATCATGTTTAATGATTGAACCTGATGTAATCATATTTTGTTGGTAGATGCTTTTGTCCACACACCATTAATCTTTTAGGTTGCAAGGTCCAATTTGGTACAAGGATTATTGAGTTTTGGAGACATTTGGCTATCTAAATCACTTAAGAACTTTTGAGGATCTTTTACACAGTATTGTAAGGTCTGCATATTTGTTAAAAATTTGTGTTGACGAGATGTTTTTTCTGTTAATATAATGTGCATGTACATCATTCGACATAACACGTACATATAGGAGAATTATGATTAATGTGTCGGCAACAAAATTTCGGAATCATCTCTTTGATTATCTTGATAAAGTGGCTGAAGGAGAGATCATCATTATACGGCGAAATCAGAAAGAGGTAGCCAGACTGATACCATCGGTACAATCAAATTGGCGTGATAAAATGGTCAATAAGCCCAAGATATTGGTTTCAGCAAACGAGTTGGTGAAACCTTTAGATGAAGTTTGGGAGGGCTGAAATTGACGCAAGAGATCTACCTATTGGACACCCATGCTTTAATTTATTGGAGTTCAGGCGAAAATGTCTCTGAAGAATTTATTCAGTTTTTTGACACTCAAGCCAAAAGCGGAAATGTATTGGTGTCGTCAGTTTCTTTTTGGGAGACGGCTTTGCTGGCTAAAAAAGGTAAAATTGAGATTGAAAATATTCAAGGTTGGAAACACGATTTATTAAACAATACCGGTATAAAAGTGGTTAATCCGACAGCCGACGATATGATCGAAAGCACTTTGCTGCCACCTTTTCATAGTGACCCTGTCGATCGATTGTTGGTAGTGCAAGCCAATCGATCCCAAGCTTTGTTGATTACAATGGATGTGTTGATAAAAAAATATTCTGTCCCTATTTTTTGGTTATAAAAGAAACAATGAAAAAAGACTGCGTTTTTTGTAAAGTTATCAATAATGAGTTGCCTAGCCACAGGATTTTCGAAAACAAAAACATCCTGGTGATAATGGATATCATGCCTCTAAATGATGGGCACCTATTGGTCATGCCAAAGACTCATTATGAAACTATATTGGATATTCCGGTGGATTTGGCCGGTGAAATTATGATGATTTCCAAAAAAATGGCTCGTCATATTCAAACGGTGTTGCATTCTGAAGGTATCAGTATGTTACAAAATAATTTTCAAGCTGCCGGGCAGGTCATTCCTCATTTTCACATGCACCTGATCCCCAGAAATTCCAACGATGGTGTTCGTCTCTTTTGGTCGTCCAAGGAAGTGGAACCTGAACATTTGAGTCGCCTTGAGGAACGTCTTAAACAGGTTGTATAAACTGCGAGCCTCACTCTCATTACCCTCGTTTTATCATTGTCATACTTTAACTCAGGTTTTTGATATTGACTGTTTATTAGCCAAATGAACTGTATGTAGGAAAAAAGATGAAAAAAGATAAACCCAAATATCCTGGCATAAAGATTACAACCAACGGTAATCAGTTGGTTTCCTATTACACCGAAGCGCGATTGGCTGAAGCTGGTGTGTTTTATCCAATTACTCCGTCGACTGAAATGGGAGAGAATTTTCAATTATCCTTTGCCAATGGTGAACTGAATGTTTTTGGTGATCCCAAAATTGCCATTGAAACCGAAGGTGAACATGCTGCCCAGGGTGGGGCGGTTGCCGTGTCAATTACTGGAAAACGGGTAGTTAATTTTACTTCGGGACAGGGGGTTGTTTACGGTTGCGAGCAGTATTACCCGGCTCCAGGGAAACTGAGCACCATGGTGTTGGAAGTGTCGGCTCGTGCCTTAACCCGGCATGCGTTGAACGTTCATTGTGGTCACGATGATGTTTATTCGGTGTTGGATACGGGTTGGACTATATTGTTTGGTAAGGATGCCCAGCAAGCCGCTGACCAGGCGTTAATTCTAAGAAAAGTGAATGAATTGGCATTGACGCCGGGAATCAATGTTCAGGATGGTTTTTTAACCTCTCATTTGGAACGAACTTTTCTTAAACATGAAAGCGAACTGATCAGGGAATTTTTGGGCAGATCTGATGAAATGATAGACTGCCCTACGGAAGCCCAGCGAGAGTTGTTTGGAAAAAAACGACGCCGAGTGCCGGAAAATATGAGTATAAAGAATCCGGTTCTTCTGGGACCAGTGCAGAATCAAGAGCATTATATGAACGGTGTGATTGCCCGCAGAAATAATTTTGTGGAACCTATCCTGGGATTTCTGGAAGACGCCTACGAGGAATTCGGTAAGTTAACAGGCCGATACTATGGTTTAGTCTCTACCTACAATTGCGAAGAAGCCGACACAGTGTTTGTCTCACTGGGATCATCAGCGGAAAATATTGAGGCAGCGGTTGATTATATTAAAAAGAAAAAGAAGAAAAATGTCGGTGTTATTCATATCAATGTTCTTCGGCCATTCCCGGAAAAAGCTGTTATCGAAGCTTTATGTGGTAAAAAAACAGTCATTATTCTGGAACGATGTGACGATCAGATGTCCGGTGACAATCCATTGGCCAAGGATATTCGAACGGCCCTGAGTAAAGCCCTGACTAATTCAACTGACAAAGCATATGCAGATCTTCCGGCCATGAAAGCTGAAGAGATGCCGAGGATTTTCACAGGTGTATATGGCTTGGGATCTCGTGATTTTCGTCCGGAAGGTATTCTGGGAGCTTATGAATTCAGCCAGGGAAAAATAAAACGTCAGGATGGCAAAAGTGCCAAGGATGGCATAAGCTTTTTCTATGTTGGGGTCAATCATCCATATGCTGTTGTTTCAAAAGATAATCCCAGTTGTTTACCGGATAATTCCATTGCCATTCGTTTTCATTCCATCGGCGGTTGGGGAGCCATTACTACCGGGAAAAACCTGGGGGAAATCATTGGTGATTTCAGTCAGATTGTGGCTAAAAGGGATAAGCTGGTGGATAAAGAAGGAAATCTGAAAGATGTTTATCATGTCAGCGCCAATCCCAAATATGGGTCTGAGAAAAAAGGAGCACCAACCTCGTATTTTCTGGTGGCTGCTCCAGATAGAATCCGTGTTAACTGTGATTTGCAGCACGTAAATGTGGTATTATGCTGCGATCCTAAGGCGTTTACCCATACTAATCCGCTGGAAGGGATGGCGAACGGTGGTGCCTTAATCATGGAAACCAGTGAAACCGAATCAGATAGAGTATGGGAACGGATCCCACAAAAATACCGTCAGGAAATTCTGGATAAAAAGATAAAGGTATATGGTATCGGTGGATTTGATATTGCCCGTGAAGCGACAGATCGCCAGGAATTACAGTTTAGGATGCAGGGAAATACTTTTTTAGGAGCCTTTTTTAAAGTATCTGATTTTCTTCAGGTCAATAAAATATCGGAACAGGATTTTCTGGATACGGTGTTTTCCCAATATGAGAAAAAATTCGGTCGTTTTGGAAAAGCAGTAGTGGAATCCAATATGACGGTGATGAAAGCCGGTTTTGAAAAGGTATGGGAGGTAAAGCCCGGTTCAATTAAAGCGGATGATAAATCCAGTATGAGAGGCAAACCTTTGCTTCCGCTGACTAATACAGAGCGTTTTGGTAAACCGACTGTGAAACAACCACCACGATCACCCATGTTTACGCTGGATAAATATAACAGTGAATTCCGATCTGGATTGGGATATCATCAACCGGCATCACCTTTGGCTGCTACGGGTGCAATGGCTGCTGCTACAGCTGCTACTAACAGTAAATTCGTTTCACGTCTTTCAGTGCCCTTTTTTGATCCCAAAAAATGTGTACAATGTATGTCGTGTATTACGGTTTGCCCGGATACTGCATTGCCGAATTCGGCTCAGGAGCTGTCTACAGTAATTGAAACGGTTATTAAACATTACGTCTCTAGCGATGAGATTCGGCAACAATTGTTGAAAGAGCTTTCTGTTCTGGAAAAAGGCATCCGTATGACCATGAGGATAAAAGCCAGGGACAAACGATATATTCCTTTAACGTTTGGTGAAATTTTCAAGCAGCACTTGGATGAATTGCTGGATGAAAGGGAAGATATGAGGAATCATCAAGATATGGAAAAAACAGAAGTGGAATTGGAGACCATCCTCAAGGATCTTCCTATCGCATATGCTAATATCCGTGCTTTGTTCGAAATCCCGGAGAAAAAAAATCGGGGTGGCGGTGGTGTTTTTATGATAGGTGTTAACGAGCTTTGTAAAGGGTGCGGTGAGTGTGTAGCGGAGTGCGGTGATCACGAAGCCTTAAAAATGATACCGGAAACCGAAGAAGTAAATGCCCGTAATGCCACAATCATGCGGTTTATGGATCTGCTGCCGGAAACCAGTCAAAAATTCCTGGGAAAATATGATGCTTCCAATCCGATCGAAAACAAGGCTGCCGTTCTACAGAATCATCTGATGGTTCGACGTAATTATGATGCGTTTGTAGCAGGAGACGGGTCATGCGCCGGGTGTGGAGAAAAGAGTATTTTGCGAGGCGTTGCCAGTATTACCGAAGCGTTTATGCGACCACTGTATCACAAGAAAGCAGAACGGTTAGAACAAAAAGCGGCAATGTTGAAAAAAATCGGGAATCAGCAATTAAAAAAGATGCTGGAATCTCACAGATCATCATATGTTTGGTGGACTCGTACAGTGAAGCACGTGATTATGGGGCTAGGAGGTGAAAATGAAAGGGATAGCCTGGAACGTTTTGACCGCCTCTTTAAAGGAACTGACAAGGACCTGGTGGAAGCCCTGGAAATGATGCTGCGACAGGATGCTTTTAATCATCGGGATCTTCAAGCTGTTGACGGTCGATATACAAATGGTATGTCCACCATGATGATGGGAGGATGTACTGGGTGTAATTCGGTGTATGGATCAACCCATCCCAATAATCCCCATTCCTATCCGTGGATGAATTCCCTGTTTCAGGATTCCCCTACAACCTGCTGGTTATTCGGTGAATCCCTGATAGTAGATCATGCCAAACGTTCGGTAGTACCGGAACGATTAGTAGATTATCTCATTTCAGAAAATTTTGGTGGTTTTACTAACGATACCTATTTTATGTACACTCATTTTAACGATACACAAATGACGGATCGCGAAGTGGCTGAATTGCCAAAAGTGTGGGCGGTTGGTGGAGATGGAGCCCTGGGTGATATCGGATTCCAGAATCTTTCCAAAGCGGTTTTGCAGAATCGACCCAATGTCCAGTTTCTCATGCTGGATACCCAAGTGTATTCCAATACCGGTGGGCAGAATTCGGACAGTTCGGTTATGCCAGGCGGAATTGACATGAACCAGGCTGGTGAAGCCACTGAAGGAAAACTGACGGAACGTAAAGAAGTGGCCAGAATCCTGATGAACGGTCACGGCAGTCCATTTGTTGCCCATGTTTCAATGGCCAACAGCGCCAATTTTTATAAGGCAGTACTGGATGGATTGGCGTACCGGGGATCATCCTACATTCAGGCATTTACTACTTGTCAACCCGAACACGGGGTTCCCGATGATCATTCCGCTGTACAGGCAAGAAGAATTCGTGACAGCAGGGGTGCACCGGAATTTATTTATAATCCCGCAATTGGTGAAACATACAAGGAAACCTTGTCGTTAAGAGGAAATCCGGACTTGAAACATGACTGGCGACAAAGGACAGCTCCCGGCTCCACTGAAAAGTATAGTTATACGGTAGCACATTGGGCATATTCTGAAGGCAGGTTTCGAAAGCATTTTTTTAAAGTAAAACCGGGTGAAGAGATTGGTATGACTTCTCTGGAAGAGAAGCTGAAAATGATTACACACCAGGACATTGTCAATCGCCGCTATCTGATGCCCAATCATCGATCTTTTATTCCAAAGAATGCTATCTACGCTATGATGGACATCAAAGGCAAGTTCGTGCCAGTAGGTCTAAGCCGTCAGATGGTACTTTTTGTAGTAGAACGTCGCAAAAACTGGCGTACTCTACAAAGTATGATCGGTGTGGAAAATGTGGACTATGAAGCCCAAAAGCAATATCTGGAGTATCTATATAAGAATTAATCCAAGGGTGGATTAACTTCGCTTGACCCATTATGTATTCTATTGAATTTAAGTAGTTAAACATAGATTTCCAGAATTGTCATCAGGTATACCGTTTTATATAATAGAGGTTTTAGAACAAGACACTGGTTTAGGAATACAGAAGTCATCTGCCTCAGGAACTCCTGCCAGTGAAGCGGCAGGGTTTTAGAACAAGACACTGGTTTAGGAATACAGAAGTGTCAGATGGGAATCGGTAAAGAAATCTTTGCCGACTCTTAAACAATCAGTTTGATTGCGGGTCGGCAAATGGTTTTTTGTGGAGATTTTTCCGGTTGGTTATGTTTTGATTGTTATCTATCTTAATTATTTAAAAATTCCAACCGACAATAAGTATCAGACCTTTCGGCATGATATCTGTCTCGCCCAATAAACTGTTTGTTTTAGTAACCTTTTTGTCAATGGAGTATACGGAGACAGTCAGTCCTTCCTGAGGTTGCCATCCTAATCCGATTAGATTCGAAACTGTGTTTGTCTCTTCTCCGTTATCATCTATTTCTGCTTCTTTTTCAGTCTTGTTAAAATAGGCTAGCAGGATATTACCAAACTTGGCTTCCAACGTTGCAAACGAAGTAGTCGTTTGCGGATGATTTGATGCTGCTTTAGTTCCTTCTGCTTCTTTTATAGACTCCGGGGATACCTTCATTGAGTACTCTGCTCGAAATTGCATTTTTCCTGGTTCTCCTGTCATTAAACCTGCGCCATAAACTGCATTGGCCCAGGAGTTGTCAACAAAATCCTGTTCTGTTTCTGAGGCAACTGGAAAAATGTTAGTTGTTTTATTGGTTCCAGACTGATTAATGGATTCCATTCCGGCAGCCAGATAAAAAATATCTGCCAATTTCCATGATGCTGTAATATTTGTTTCTATGGTTGTAAGTTCTTTATTTACAATACGTTGGAATACTGGATTGGTATTTTCTATTTTATCTTTATTGACTAAATTTCTATATCCGATGCCTATGGAAAGGCTATCTGCAAAAACGTAAGAAAAATTGGCTATTAGCTCTTGCTCTGATTTATATGTGTTTAGTGTTGTCGTTGCCGCTGTTATCTCAGTTTCAATATCTGTTTTCAGTCCATCCCCTATTGTTGTATACAATTCAGCTGCAAAAGCTTCACCTTTATAAACACCATATAATGAAGGCGACAAACCGGCAGAGTCATTCGGGCCGGCAGCAGAAGGTCCTATTTTTACATCTCCAACCTTGGTTTTTTCACCTGTAGCATCATTTTCCACATCCCCCTTCAAATCCTTTCCAATGATGCTAAAATTGCTGTTTGTTTTCCACCCGGTTGCGGCGGCGCCAAATGTGTGAAATCCCGAATCCAGGTTCGGGGTGGCGATTTGTGCATTGGCGCTGAGCGCAAAGCACGTCATAAATGCTGTGAATAACACTCTCCTAATCATTTTTGCCCCTGCTTTTTGTTTCTTGATTAAATCCCTGCCCTGAGTACCGGGATTCAGTGTTAGAAATGGTTGCCATGGCTTAAAATGCACATAGTATGCCGTTGATATTGATAGTTATTCTGGAAGAAATCAGGGTTTTACTTACAACAGTAGTTGAAAATTCAAGCTCCATGCAGCTGCGTTGTCCATACTGAAGCTGCCCAGTTCCTCCTGCTCATCATCGGTGATAATCCAATTGCGGTGGCTGATGATCCCGTAACTCAAACCGATTTCAAAGCCGTTGGACGTTCTCATGCCCAGCTCCAAGCGTGAGGTTAGATTCATGAGTTTGGATATTGAATTATTCCAGGGGCTTTTTTCTGTTAATCGATAATTGTCCAGCTCCAGGGACTCGTCCCAGAGGATATACCAACTGTCGTTGAAGCGGTATTGTACTACTAGATATGCCGGAAGAACCATGTGGAAGTAAAAGCTGTCGCTTGAATAGGTGTATCCGATCATGGGAATGTACATATCATCGCTGATACCACCTCGATGGGTTAGGCCCAACATCCATGAATCAGAATCGCTGAGGGTGTTGCGATATATGATTTGGTTCAGAAACGCCTGATCTTCCTCGGAAATATCTTCCCAATCAGTGGCTGTTTCCACATCATGACGTAAGGCAATCATGTGGTTATCCATATTTATTACTACAAAAATACCTCGACTGGAGACCACCAGTTTGTCTGGGAAATCCGCAACATCCACTGGTTGCAATGACTCCTGTAGCTGTATTTGAGGCTGAAAGTCGTTATAAGTAAATGATTTTTCGTTTTCCTTAAAATATACTACCAGGTTGAAAGAGTTGAAGGGGAGTATTGGAAACAGCAAAGAAGCATGCCGAGTATACATTTCCACCTTCCCTTCATGTTGATACGGTTCGGCCGAATCTACCCGACTAGAATATATTTCCAAGGGGTATTTCTGTGCTTGGGCAGTCTGAAAAAACAAAATCAAAATAAATAGAGCTGCTAAAAAAGATAGAATTTTTTTATTGTCTTTATGAATCAAAATTTTCTCCGATCAATTCTGTGTTTTTTTTTCGGTACAACATTCTCTCGGGAGGTTCCATGTATAACGTATCATACCTAAAAGAACAATTAGAGAACGAGGGACTAAGAGCAAATGCAAATATCACACAATAAACGAATTCGACTTTCCACAGACAAGATATTGATTCCGTGTAAAATGAAAAATTGGGAGAGAATGGTGATGTGAGGAGAATGGTAACGAAAACAGGATCTTTTTCTACGGAAAATTATAGAAAGTTAAACGTTATATGAGCTGGATTTTGTGATGATGATTTTAGTTTTCTTTCGGTATTATAGTGAGATTGATCTGTGACTCGTCTTTGCCATTACGTTTGTTGGTTGCTCTAATCGGCATTTGTAGCTCAGGATGACAATTATTGAAACTCATTAAAACAGAGTCCCAGGATGAGGTCGACCAGTTTTTTGGACAGGTCAACCTCCATGGTTTCAAAATGATCTCTGATCTGTTCGTTGGTCATTTGTGGGTTTTCTGTTTTGAGTTTTATAATTTCCTGGATGATTTCTTTTTCTACAGGTTTTCCGCCCAATAAACTGGCACTTTCCATGGTGATGAGGCCATAGATAAGCTTGTTATGGTCTTCCAGGAGTTTTTCATGCCGATAAAGCAATTCCGTGTGTTTGTCCCTCAATCTTTCCAATTGATGATAAAAATAATCCTGATCGTATCTTTCGATGTAGAGACGTGGATTTTTAACAGCGGACAAGATGTCATTAGAAAGCTTGTCTTCAGTACGGTATTTATTGGTGACTCTGACGATATTCCTTTTATTGACCACTCGGAAATTATAAATCATGTTTTTGTCATAGCTGAACATCAATCCGGCGGGTAGATGCAATTTTAAATCGGTTTTTTTATAAGTATAATTTTCCAGAAAAACCAGTGAATCAATAGTGTTATTTCTAATTCCAAAATCGATTTTGGTATAAGAAATATGTTTCCAAGCATTAAATTTAGAAAGCATGGCAGCAACTTTATCGATGATCTTAGCTGATGTTTGGGTTCCAAACAGGGTGATGGTCAGCAATTTATTGGGTTGTGCCAAGCTGATAATAGTAAAAATCTCATCTCCTTTGACGGTAAATTCGATGCTTACAATGTTTTTCCATCGGGCAGTTTCATTAAATATCAGGTATATACTTTTATTAAGATCATCAGTAAGTTCCTTTTTATAGTGAGTAATACTGAAGGTCTTTCCAGTATTGTCTTCCAGGATTATGTGAGTTTTTCCTTTGATTTTTTCCTGGGATTTAAGGGTGATCCTTTTACTTTCCCAATCAAAAGCGAATAACGATTCGGAGAGGATAAAAAACAGGAACAGCAATATTACCAGGAAGAATAAAAATATCAGCGTTTTTTTCATTGGTTTTTTTAGTTTATTTCCAACAGGATTTTATCAAATGGTTGAATGGTTTTATTATGTGCTAAATCGATCATTTTGGCTCTCAGGTTCTTATTGGATTGAATAAACTCAATCCGTCCGATATACTCATCGTTTTGACCGATAATCATGGCAGTGGTTAGTTTTTCCAACCGGTAGAGTCTGTTTAGATGAATAAGGATGCTTTGCGGATTATCGGCATTCACGATATAGCCGTTCTCTTTTTTGTGTTCAAGCAAAAAATCGAGTGCTTGTTGGTATTCGTGGATGAGCTGGTTTTTCCAAATGGTGGTTCGAGTAAACTGACGCAACAAATTTTCATAATCACTTTCGATGGCATGTGTGGTTGCATTTATCCTTTTCAGGGCGGGTGTTACGGAATTGGTATAGGGAATCCTGAGCAACCGATTCATCAAGCGGTGGTTGTTTTGGGATTTTATCCGTAATGTCTGGTAGTCTTTGTAGTTGATAATGTTTTCCTGGTTGTAGATGGGATGAAAGGCTTTGGCAAGGTTCCGATCATTGGTTTTTGTCTTGATAATGGATGTTATCTGTTTGGATTTAAACTTCGGATTGTATAATGATACCAGATAATTGACGTATTTATCGTAGTATTCGCGCAGGATTATCACACCGGAGTCATTACTTTTTTTAAGCTTTTCCATTTTTAATTTATTTAGCCGATCGATATTGCTGATAACCGTGGATGCGCCTTTTTGTTCCATTTCTTTCTTTATTTCCAGCTCCTCTTTGACTTCATTAATTTCTTTTTCTTTTTCACTGATTTTTGTCGCATATTTGACGTCCAAGGCAGCCAATTCCTTTTTTTCGGTAGCCTTTAACCGGGCAAGGGCACGATCGGTATTCTTTGTCGATAAATCGCGAGAAAGTACGTCAATCTTTTTTTTATAATACTTTTGTTTAATGTCCAGCAGGTATTTTTTGTGGTTGACCTTTAGAATTTCAAGCCTGATTTGCAGCAAGTCCAGGTTGTTTTCATGGCTCCTGGCGGAATCAATGACCTCTTTCAGTCTTAGATCTTCGAATTCGGTTATGTTTATTTCTACATTTCTATTTTGATTTTGGATAAACTGTGTAAACAGATAGGTGCTACCGATAACAATAGTAAAGAAGGAAAGGATAAGCAGGTATAGCCCCACATTTTTATTCTTTTTTGTTTTGGAAAACTCCTCTTCCAGCGAGTAGAATTCTTTAATGGCATCAACATCCTTTATCTCTTCGGGAAGAAAGTTAATATCGGAGATGCTGACCTCTTTCATTTTGTTTTCATTTCCCATATTCCGTTCCAGTTGTTAGGGCAGTTTTCCTGAGTTCTCTGTTCAAAAATTTCTGATACAGGCAAGTTACAGTTCTTAAACTTTGTATTGGCCGTAGGCCATTTTCCTTCATAATACAATTTCAAACTATCAGAGAATTCGGTTACTTGTGCTTTGACATCGTCTGTATAGTCCGATTTTAGTATCGGCCAATAGATTTTTTTTCCCGACGTTTTCCCTTTCACAAGTACGGTGTCCACTTCAACAAAAAAAATACCATGATTTTCCACATTTTTTTCAATATCGTCTTTGACGAAAGCGGAACAGATAACTGGGATTTTATATATTCTAGTCAATCCTTCCAGTCGGGACGCAGCATTTACATCATCCCCGATAACCGTGTTGGTCATACGAACATAAGATCCCAAAGTTCCATAAAAAACCCTTCCACCATCGATTCCCACTCCGATTTCCAGTAGGACAGCCTGATATATTTTTTCCTCTTGTGGGGTTAACTTACCTTTAGTTTTTTCAATATTTTTTTTGATAGCTGCCATGCGTTGTCGCAGCCGCTCGGTTACTTCTTGCAGCTTATAAGCGGATAGAATGGCCTGGTAGGATTTATTATGGTCGGAATTATCAAAAACACCATATACCGATAAAATAGCGTCTCCGATGATGGAACCGATGATACCGTCGAATTTAACAATCTCGCGGATGGCGGTATCGTAATACATATTCAACAGGTTAATAATATCGGTTCCCAGAGTTTCTGTAATAAATGTGAAACTTTTGATGTCGGAAAAAAGGATGGTTAATTCCCGTTTTGTACCTTCCAGTTTGACTTCCCGGTCTTTGTACGCTTTGGATACAATATCCTTATTGGTAAATTTACGAAATATGTACATCAGGTTATTGACCAGACTGGAAAGAGAGTTAAATGCTGCTCCCAGGTAAGTAATATCATCGTTACTGGCTTTTTCCAGGTCAATAATTCTTAATTCCTGGGATTCAATCATTTCCCTGATTTTTCCGGTGATCAGCCGGATATAGCGGAGAAAAAACCTTAACAGCAATACCCCGACGGTGGCCATTAACAAGGTGATTACAACAATAATAATCGAAATATTGCGAAAAATAATCCGGGATTCTTCATAAAATTCATTTAACTCTTCGGCTCGAAGGATAAATGCATTCCATTTTTTATTGAATTTAAATATGCCAAAATACTCTTCTCCATTGAAATTAAAGTGAATATGTCCTTCATCTTTGTTATTTTGCAGATTAATCAGCATTTTTTCCAAGGTGGCACTATCGCTGAATAACTCGTAATGCTTGATTTTGGAGGCTTGAAAAAGAATTTTTCCATTTTTTTGAATCCCCAGCACGACGGCTTTTTCGTTTTTAATCTCGTGCAAACCTTTTTGTTCAATGCTCGACAGGGAGCTTTTCAGGTTTTTATCAAATTGCAAAATGTCATACTGATTGTTACAGTATGAATACATCGCTTTTAAATCCTTTATCAGGAGCTGATTCATCAGGTTGAACAGCTCGGTACGGTTAAATATGAGATTGATGTAATTGGTCACCAGGTTGGAAATGAGGATAAACAAAGTGAAGGAGATTACAATTTTTAATGTTACCGGAACTACCCGAGTCTTTTTTTGTTTTACATTGTTCATATCATCATTTGCGGTTTGCGTTGGTTGGTTTATCATTCATGTCCTATCCTTTTGATTACGTTTTTATGATTATCAATCATTTGATTTATTAGTTGCGATTATGTAGTGTTTGGTTTTCCGCTTATTAGGCTGTTATGCAGGAGGACATGGATCAGGTCTGCTTTATTTATAAATCAAATGAGATATGGTAAATCCTCCGGTTAAAAATCTATGTGAACATAAATTCAGTAATATGGGCTGTTTTTATAAATACTTGTAGATTTTATGGCAGGAGTAAAAGAACTTAAGATCTAAGCTCCAATCCCACATTATACTCACTTCTGCCACTTGGTTTTTATTAACTAATTTTTATACTAAAGTAAATAAAAAATGTGAATTAGCAGGTAATGATTTTTGTTGAGTATAAAATCCAACAAAGAAACCCAAAAGCCTGCTTTCCCGGTTTTTCGTCTATAGAATAATAAATTAACGGTAATGGGCAATGACAGAAAGGAAAATACTTCTCGTTCATGAATCAGAAGATACAAGAAGTCTTATCGCCGGTTATATCAGATCTGAGCTGAACGACATCGTGATTGAAGAAGTTGAAACGGCTTCCGATGCGGAACGAATTCTGGAACAGGAGAAATTCGATGTGGTAATGAGTAATGTTTTGTTGCCTGAGATCAAACACCTGCGCGATCGGTTGATTGAATTTGTTATACTTTTGACCGATGATTCTCCTGCCTTATTAAAAAAGTTGAAGGCACATGGTATTGAACATTATCTTTCTGTTCCGTTCACCCCGGAAAAACTTAAATTTAAAATCGATGAGATTTGTAATCCAAGAAAAAAACTGGTGCAAAAGCGATACAGTGTTACCGGAACCAAGGCTATATTACATATGGAGGGGTTTGATTATCGAGCAGTTGTTGTAAATTTCAGTAATAACAGCATTATGTGTGAAGTTGATGTGCACGGAGAGTACAATGAACTGCTAAAGGAAATGTTTATTACTGTAGAATTTCCCAGGAGTTTTGGAAATAAGGTGTTAAAAAAAATATGGTGTAAACAGATATTTGTCAAAGTATTAAGGTTGGATGCCAAAAGGCGGCCCGGTAAAGTTCAAATTATCTGGTCATTTTTAAAGGTTAACGAAGAAAACGATCGCTATATTAAAAGCCTTATTCAGATCGCGGAAGAAAGAAATAAAAAAACAATCAGTTGGAACCAAAATCGACTCGAGATTAAACTTGGGTCATCGATCTATCTGTTTTACAAGGTTCACCTGTTTAGAATCGGACTCCTTTTTCTGACGGTTTTCCTCATTTTAGGATTTTTTCTGATCGATTTTAAAGTTGAAATAGCTCAAGATATCGATGTTCTATGGGCAAAAGGCAATGCCTATTATCGCCTTATTGATACTGAAGATTGGAAGCCATTGGTAAAAAAAACGGCTCCTGAGACAGCTGTTTTTAAAGTGGGTGACCCTGCCAAGACTGTCTTGAACAAAAAAAGCAAACATACTACGGTTTTAAACGAGTTGGCCAAAGAGCGGCTTATATTGAGATATAGCCCATTTGAAACAGTGATACTGGCAAAAGGTTCCCAGGTGATAAGAAAAGAGCAGGAGGATGGGACTTTGAATTACCTGTTACAAGGGGCTGTTCATCTGCTGTTGGAAAAAAATAAAGACAAACCTTTTAAAATTAAAATTAATAATGTCCTGCTTTCTGGTCAGGATGTTCAAATTTTCTACCAGGATGTTTTTTCTTCAGCCGAACTTTCGGTGAATGAAGGTATCTTAAGCATTCCTCCACAAAAGGATCGTTTTGTTCATGCTCCAAAATATGTAGAAATAGAATCCGGTGAAATCAAGCTGTCCAACAAACATGTAATGCTCATTGGAGAAAAGAGGATCTCTTTTGTGGAAAAAGGGAGAAGACATCAAGATGTTTACCTGAAAACCTTTGTTCCCGGTTTTAATACATTTGGTGAATTTAAACGGGTTGGAACAGCTATCCGTGGTGACAAAGCATTTCAATTCGAGCGACACGGTAAAACAATCACTTCCATTGTTGCCAATACGCCGCTAATGGAAGGTGATAAAATCATCAACAAGACAGAACAACCCATTTTATTGACTTTTCCAAGCAATCACAGAATACTTGTTTTTTCGGACTCTGAACTTCTCATCAAGGAATTTCCTTTAAAGAGAACCAAAAACGCGCTGGAAATACCGGATGGAACAGAAAAATACCAGTTTTTAGGCCAGATCAGGGTCAATATTGTCACGCCATCTAAAAATCGTAGTGCCGAGTTCAAAACGGTTAAAGGGATTGTGAAAGCCAAAAAAGCTGAATTTGAAGCTTGGTCCAATAATACATTTGTGGAGGTGCTGGGGGTGACAGGACAAGTTAGCCTGGGAATTGATGGGGAAGAGCCGGTAAATGTCTACAGAGGAAAAATGGCCAGACGAGAAGGGGGAGGGGCAGTATCCAAGTCTGTGAAAATTCCGCCTGCCAGGTTGGTTCAGTTGATTAGTGAGTCCTTTACTCAAGGTAATGGATATCAGCTTTCATCCTATTCCACTGTATCTCTTGACAACCTTGTTCTCAAAAACAAAAGACCCCTGGTTATGTATTGGAATAAACCGGTTATAGGAGCAAGTATTTTGTTATCCGATGTGATATATCCACTAACTGTCGACTTGGATGGGATGATGACCAGAATGGACAGGAAACTGTTTCCCAATACTCGGGCCGGAAACTATCCAGTAAAACTGCTACTGGAGAATAGCGAGGGCAAAACCATTGAGATATCTACCGAATTGAATGTGAAATCGGATATTAATCTTGATGTTATTTGCGGAGTGTTGGATCGTGGTTTGCGATCTGAACAGAGGTCCGTAGTTAGGAGATTTCAAAGAAGGGCCGGCCTTAAGGTAGATGGTATTTTGGGTTCGGAAACCAAAAATAAAATTCAAGAAATAAGAGACTGCCGAATGGATATTGACGGGAATTAATAAAAACGATGACTTGAAGGCCGGAAACCAGCCCATGTGCTGGTTAAATCGTTTCCGGTTTCAGTAATCCGGTTGACAGTACGTCAAAAAGCGTTTCCACTATCTGGTCTTTGCTGATCTTATTTGGATTTCTCAAATAATATTTACATAAACTGTCCATATGACCGAGGACACCAATAGCGGCTAAATGGATGTCCATCGGTTTCAAGTATCCCCTTCGCTGGCCCACTTCCAAAAGATTCGCAATAAACTTGACCAGGTTATTCTGCACAGCCTCAATTTCTGCTAAAACCTTGCTGTCGATACCACTGGAAAGCTCATTTAAAACGATTTTTGCCAGTTTGTTGTTTTTAAGATACAAGGAAATCATGTTTTCGATCAGTAGGTGAAAATGGTCAATAAAAGGCATATCCATTTCAAGTTTTTCACTGATCTGTTTGATGATGGTTTCAAGACCTTCGGTTACCGTGGCGGAAAACAGCATGGCCTTGCTGGAAAAATTGTAATAAAGCGTCCCCTTTGCAACACTGGCCAATGTTGCAATTTCATCCATTCTTGCCTGATGGAATCCCTTTTTCGAAAAGACAATGGCGGCTGCTTCAAGTATTGTTTTTCGTTTCATGAATTATTGGACCGAAAAATAGTTTATCGGGTATCTAACATTCGAAAAATAAAATCTGCAATTCGATTTATTTAGTTTAGTAATGTTTTCTTTTCAACAGTGCCTTAAGAATGAATTGTTCGTCAAGCGATCAAAATATATCGTGACTACAACCCCTTAAATTTTTCTGCCAATCGGGAGAGATCCACATCCATTTTTCCTGTTAGATTTGGGTGCTGTTTCTGTTGATTTTGTTTTTTGTTTGGCGTCTTGCGCTTTTTAGCGGCTCCAGCCCCAGCTCCAGTTTTACCGGCTTTTGATTTCATGCTTAGGGCAATTCGCTTTCGACCCAGATCGACATTCAGAATTCTAACTTTAACAATATCACCGACATTACAAATCTCGGAAGGTTCCTTGATATATCGATCCGATAATTCGGATAGATGAACGAGACCGTCGTGATGAACGCCTATATCCACAAATGCGCCAAAATTGGTCAGGTTAGTGACCGTTCCCTCCAGCTCCATATCCGGTTCCAGGTTTTCTATAGTTTGAACATTTTCATCCAGTTTGGCACCAATATATGAGGTTCGGGGATCACGTCCGGGTTTTTTGAGCTCATCAATGATATCTTTCAGAGTTAAATGACCGATCTCTTCAGTATAATACTCTTTCAGAACAATATTGCTTAATGCTTTATCATTCCCGATCATCTCCTCTACAGAAAGATCCAGATCTTTTGCCATTTTTGTAACGATGGCATAATTTTCCGGATGTACTGCTGATTGGTCCAGAGGATTACTTCCACCTGTTATACGTAGAAACCCGGCAGATTGCTCAAAGCTTTTTGGACCAAAACGACTGACATTGGTCAATTCATTTCGTTCCTTAAAAGCCCCATGTTCGTCTCTGTAAGAGACGACGTTTTTTGCCAGCGTCTTATTCATTCCCGACACGTAGGACAGTAGAGAAACAGAGGCGGTATTCAGGTTTACACCGACGTAGTTAACACACGATTCTACCACCTCATCCAGGGATTTTTTCAATTTTTTCTGGTTGACATCGTGCTGGTACTGTCCCACCCCGATTGATTTGGGATCAATTTTAACTAATTCTGCCAGCGGATCTTGAAATCTCCGGGCAATGGATATGGCACCACGATAGCTGACATCGAGCTCCGGAAATTCTTCTCTGGCAATGTCCGATGCTGAGTAGACCGAGGCACCGGATTCGTTAACGATGATGGCTTGTGTTTGGGTGTCTTTCGTTTTTGCAAGAAAATCCTTAACAAATTGCATAACCTCCCTGGAAGCCGTACCATTGCCGATGCATATGTATTCGCAGGCATACTTTTTCATTATGGCAGTGAACGCCTCTTCTGCTTGTTTGATCTGTTTTTGAGGGAAGGTAGGGTAGATAATACCTTTCTCATGAAATTTGCCGGTTTCGTCCACCACCACCCATTTTGTTCCAGATTTAAAACCAGGATCAACCCCGAGTATCATTTTCGTACCGCCCAAAGGCGCCAGCAACAGATTACGTAGATTTTCATTAAAAACCTTGATGGAATCGTCATCAGCCATGGTCTTCAGCTTGAGCCTTAATTCAACTTCGATGGAAGGTGACATCAAACGCTGATAACAGTCTTCGATGGCCATTTTAAGATCATCTGTCGGTTTTTCAGGGTGCTGTATCCACTTTTCGGCAATAAACTCCAAAATATTTTCGTCTGGCAGCTCGAAACGGATTTTAATAACCGACTCCTCTTCTCCCCTGCGGATGGCCAGGAAACGATGGGCAGGGATATTTTTGATCGGTTCGTTAAAATCATAATACATCTCAAATTTTGTCTTTTGATCTTCAAATTCCTTCCTCACCTCGGTTTTAATAGTACCTTCCGCCCAACATTTTTCCCTGATGATTTCTTTGAGATCCGCATCTTCAGAAATCCATTCAGCAACAATATCCCTACCACGCTGCTTGGCTTCCGTTTCAGTGATGTCATCATCCCCCCTGTCTTTCATAAATTCTTGTAACCAGGAAGTATAATCATCCTGATCCCTTATCAATTCGGCTAGAGGTTCTAATCCAAGTTCCCTGGCAACTGTTGCTCGTGTCCGCTTTTTGGGTTTAAACGGTAAATACAGATCTTCCAGATGCTGTTTGGTGGTGGTCTCGGTGATTTTTTGCTTTAATTCGTCTGTTAATTTTCCCTGTTCTTCTATGGTGTTCAGGATTACAGTTTTGCGTTCTTCCAATTCGGAAATATATTCAAAACGATCCCGGATGATTCGCAGTTGAACTTCGTCCAGATTGTTGGTTTTTTCTTTCCTGTATCTGGCAATGAAGGGGATTGTGCTGCCTTCAGTGAGTAAATTGATTACATTCTTGACTTGTGTGTTTTCCAGATTATTTTCGGATGCAATAGTTTGAATAATATTCATGAGCGATTTTGTTGTCGGAAGATTTTGAAAGGTGGTTTATATGTGAGAAACAATATTGGGGAGGGGTTCAGATGTTCAGTCCGCACACCCAAAGCTGCTACATCAGGTGCACTTTTTAATACCCAAATCCATCGTAATACTGCATTAGTTTATTTTACCGGTTCTTTAAGTAAGGCATTGATAATTTTAACCATATTTTTAAATTCTCTTTCGGGTTTTAATATTCCCTCGATGACCAAAGTGGGTGTGGCGTCGATAGAACTTTCCACAGCAAATCTGGCACTTTGATTCATTTTTTCAATAATTTCTGGAGCGTCCATTTTTGCTTTGAATTCATTATCCAATTTGTGGCGTCTAGCCACAAATTGGAGCCTGTCCCGTGAAAACATACTTCTTCCCATACCCCGATCAAAGACCAATTGAAAAATCATCATGATGACTTCTTCACCTTTTCCCTGCTGTTCGGCAATGTAATATAAACGTCCCGGATCATGACCTCTCCAGCCAACGGGCCTGGGAATGATTTCTATTTTGTCACCGAATTTTTTGATTAATCGGGGTTTGCTTTCCTTGTGGAAATTATAACAATGAATGCAGTCAAAAGCGAAAACTTCGTAAATTCGGATCTTATCCAGCGAATGAAGTGGTGGGGGTATGTGAGGAATAATCATTTCGTATTTGCCGGGGATTTCAGAAAACGCGGCCAAAGGAAACAACAATAAAAACGAAATAATAAAAAATCTGTTTTTCATACGAGTGATTTATATAACGGTTGACAAATATTTAAGGTTAATAATCCAAATATAAAACCACTAATGGTTTACAATATGAAGTCAAATGTTCGACTTGCATTTTTGGATGGTTACATCCAAAATTCGGCATGGACAGCCGACCAATTCTTAGCACTTGTACCGCTTGTTTGAATTTAAATTATACCCTTAAGCATATTATGGCAAATCATACGTTGTCATTCTTCTTTCTTAAAATAATGCAGACGATAGTCCAGACTGTTGTTGATCTCCAAATAGCCGTGAGTAGTGCACCAATCTGGAACAACAACAGCGGTGGTGAAACCGGATTTTAAAACAACAGGCTGTTTGGGGTGAAAGTGGCCGGCGATCAGCAGGGATGGTGCATTTTTCTTTATAATAGTGGATACGAATTTTTCCCACTCCTCAGTAGGGAAATGATTACGAAACGCCATATTGGTGTGTTTTAGTTTTTCTTCAAGCTGAAGCATGATTTTTTTGACCCGACTGGCAGGAATCATGTTGAAAAACAGGCGGAACAATCTTGTTCTGATCAATCGCCGCCAACGTAGATAATTTTTATCCTGCGAATTGATGGTATCGCCATGAAATGCCATGAGTTTCCCACTTTCACGAACCAAAACAATGCTATCATTGGAAACGGAGTTAAATGGCAGGTGAGATTTTTGTTTATTTTCTCTGACTTCCGGCATAAATACATCCCTGTTGCCGACAACCAGATGAACGACACCCCCCTTGAGCTGAAATGTCTTGAGAACGTTTAACAGGCGTTTAACTGTGGACGTATGATATTTTGCCGGTCCTGCCCAGATGTGGAACAAGTCGCCCAGGAACAGAATCTCAAAACGGTTTGGATCGATACTATTGATAAATTCAGCCATGGCATCAACATCTCCAGAGATAGCCCCCAGGTGAGGATCGGCGATGGCAATGATCTTTTTTTCCGGCATTTATTTATTTGGATTGATAAATATTATTATAGTAAATGACATTTTTGGAAATAACCTTCGATTTTAAGTTGACAAAAGTCGAATAATGCAAATATTATGTTTGATTAACGGATGGCGAAGTAGCTCAGCTGGCTAGAGCGTACGACTCATAATCGTAAGGTCGGGAGTTCAAGTCTCCCCTTCGCTACCAGTTATCCTCGATACTTACCTCTTCTTCCTTTTCTTTGTGCTCTCTGAATTTCCTATCTAGGGCGAGTATAGGGCGAAAAAACAAATCCCTCATATTATATTCTTATTCAACTGTTCTTTGTTTTTCGATTTTCTCTTCGAAAAGTATATCGATTTTAAAAAAATTGTCTCTGCCATAATTATACCAAGTTGATATTTTTCAAATAAAGAAAAGTTACAACCCGTTCTGGAGTATAAAATGGTTATTTCATTCGTCCAAACCAAAGGGCGCCACCGGAAAAAGCACCCTAGCTTTCTGTACAGCATGCTCAAAGCAACTCAACAGTCAATTTAAAAATATTGCATTAATTGATTTTAACCCCCAGGGCACTCTGAAAGACACTTTCACTGACAGGACATTTCAGGACTCAATCCAGGAAAAATCAAATTCTCCCATATGTCGTTTCGGCAGTTGCGCGTATTTCTCCCTGGGTAATGAATTTTGCCATTAGCTCAATTGATCCATCGCTCCCAACTTCTGAACTGTATTCTGTCACCGTTTTGATCCGGTCATCCCCTTTGAGGTCAAGATCCAGGTTGACTTTATCGATTAACTCTTGCTGTCCATCGTTGTTTTTAACAATATCACTCAGGAGGTTTTGAATCTCCTTGCTCTTTAAGAACGAACTTTTGATGTTTTCTGTCCAAAACCAAGCCTTCGATTATATCATCATCGCCAAAATCGATGACTACATGTGGTGAAATATACCCCATTTGACCGAGGGTAAATGTTGTCTTCTTAACTGAATAAGGCATATTAGCCCCCCCGCTACAAGAGTGATTTCAGCAGTTCTGAACCCAAAACGATCTCGATATTTACCTGTTATTTCACGTAAAACATGATTGAGTATATCCCCCTTGTCTATTTCTGGAGTTTTTGGAACTGATACCAAGTATGGTTGATTTCCAATAGTTTCATCATCTCTGAGTGGAATAATGAATTTTTTCTGCCCTTCTTTGGAATTAAAATAATCCACTGCTCCCCTGACCACCGATTCTACTATATGCATGCTGTCATCATCAGCCGCTACAATCTCTTCCTTTACAAGATGTGCCAAGACATCTGCTTTCACCCTGTCGTTAACAGCATCACATCCGAACTAAAATGATAAGGTATCACCGTTGGCCATGTCTCCACCGAAGTTCAGATTGTACCCACTATGCTCAATATAGAATCCATCATTTTTATCAAGAATCGCTGTTTGTTGCGTGGGGTCCAGGTCTGTATATCCATACCTGACGAGATCAGGCTCAATTGCATCAAATTCAGGTGATAAAACCGATTCGATAAGTATGGCAACAAATATACTTGTGATCTGATTGAAACGATATCCATGAACCAAACGACACTCAATATTTACAACAAAGAGAGACAGGTACAATATCGGTCCGCTATTGCGAAAGAAAGATTCCTGGATGGCTTACCTGTCAAAGCCGTATGGGTACAAATTGAAAACGACAAAGGAAAGATGAGCAAACCGTATCTGATCATTTCTACAGATATCGGTTTACCTTCGGAACAGATCATCCAATACTATGCCAAAAGGTTAAGAATAATTACTCCAAGATTGATCTTTAATAGATGTATTGTGAATTAGGCTTACTAAAAGCTGAGCTTCTAAAAATATTAAATTACAATAAGATGCATGATGGGTAAAAGTTTGTCGCATATTATTTTCAAGACGATATCGTCTTAATATTGATATTATATTTTTAAAAAAATCTGTGAAACCGTTATAAGGATAAAATATGGGAACTCTTTTAAAAATCATACATATTACCGATATGCATATCGGGGAAAACGATGAAAAAAACAGGAATATTGATGTCCGTAAAAATTTTAGCAAGGTTCTCCAGGCAATCGCCTTGGATAATCCTCCCGATTTGATTGTTTTGGGAGGGGATCTTTCAGCCATTGACGGTGAATTAGGGGCTTATATGTGGATCAAAGAGGAGATGGATCAGTTGGGAATAGAGTATATGGCAATTCCTGGAAATCATGATAATGCTGTCAATTTGCAACAGGTGTTTGGGTTTTGGGGTAAACGTTCCAATGAACTCTACTTTGTTAAGGAATTTAAAGGTAACAAAGTTGTTTTCTTGGACAGCTCAAGAACCAGCATATCTAAATCACAACTGCAATGGCTTTCGTCAATAACTAAAGATTTTCAAGAACCGTTTTTAATGTTCATACATCACCCCCCGCTGTTATGTGGATGTCGTTTTATGGACGATAATTACCCGCTGTACAATTGGATTGATGTATCAAATGCGTTCAGCAGAATTCGCTGTTTTAAGCATATTTTTTGCGGTCACTACCATACGGAAAAGACACTGGTGAATGGCAATATGAGTGTATCCATCACTCCATCCACCATGATGCAGATCTGCCAGACCGATATAAAATATAATGTGTCCGGACTTTGTCCCGGGTGGCGTGTTATTGAATGGGATGGTGAACAATTAAGCACATCCGTCCGTTATATTAAACCATAGGTTATTTTTACCCGCATCCCGCAGTTGATCCGCAAACCGGACAAACAAAACAGGTTCCCGTCGGTAATAAAAAAACATTACCACAATAGTCGCATGACTTTGGATGATTAATGTGAACAGGCGTCTCCGGATGGATTTGTTTCTTATGATATTCCTTTACGTGATGCTCCAAAAAGTTATTTGAGTTGTTTTGGTTTAGGGATAACATCGAATGCTCCTTTGTAAATAAGTGAACAAATAAAAACAAACGTACACCAAGTAGGAAAAAATATATACAGATGTACACTTTCAGGAAGTGAATGTCAATCCTTATTAATAGAAATCTTACCAATATAGAGCTGTCTCTTTAATCAGAATCTGAGAGTAGCTGAACTACCAATTGACAGTGATCGGAAATGGTTTGAATGTTTTGGAAAGAGAGGATTAATTGACTTGGATATCTCAGGACGTTTGACGATTATTTTTTTAGCTGTTTAATTTTTTGTTGATAGGTTTTTTCCACCATTTCGTCCAGATCACTAAAGAAACGCATCACCTTTTGCTGTTCACTATGGCACTCCTGAGCCAGCTTTTTCTGAATGTCTTCTATTTTTTTTAGTCGATTCCGTTCTTTTGTGTTACAAGTATTGCAGCCTAGAAGTTCTTTTTCTTCATATCTTATAGTGTAGTATTCAAATAAAGGGCTGAGCATCTTTTCAAACGTGATGATACATCTTCGATTTTGATAAGATGTCAGGTTTTCTTTTTTATAATCGTAGCTGTTCTCCAGTATTTTTCTGATGACAATCTGATTGCAGGATGGATTACTTAGATATTTGGCTTCGATCCCTTTTAGCGTTTTATAATCAACCAGCTTTTGATCGTTTAGTTTGAATTGACAAGGGCTGATGGAGACGGTTTGATAGTACCCCAAGCCCGGGGATCGTTCGTTAATGGCGCCTGAGACAAAGGATAAAAACTGTTCTTTATTGATTGAGAGTTTTTCCAGATCGATTTTATTTTTAGCTGCGGCGCTGAAATTAATTTTCGCAACAGCAATACCAGAGATGAGGGGAAAAAGAATCAGAAGAAAAAGGATGATATAGATTTTATTGTTCGCTTTCATCACTGTTATCTTTAAATTGATTGTCATTATTCAGTATAAAAGAACACGACCTATCCGTCGTTCTGCTGGGAGCTTTTAGCGATCTGGAAAAATCTCAATGGTACAAGCGACATCCAGAAATAACGTGATTATATGAATGCACTTTTATACCAAAGAGACCAAGTCGTTTGTATGTAGCTCTACGACGTCAATGGTTGATCCTTTGTCCCTCCTCAGGATGACAGATGGCTGAGCTTAACTTATCGGCATTAAGCTTCCGCAGAAATGATGGAGTTCAAAGTAAAATTGAATAGTTACAATTGTTTTATGTCTGATAGTCCATAATTCAACCTTTAAAACCTTCTTCATGGTAAGCCAACGGTGGCTAATTCTGTCAACGTTTATTTGAGGGGATATTTTACTTAAAGGATCTGTAAATATTTTTATCAAAACATCAACTTACTTGGAATACCATCTTTTTTCTCTCCCTAAACCAGTTCTGAAATAGCCTTCTAGTCACAGTATAACATTTCAAACGGAAAGGAGATGTCATCCCAACAATTCTTGCAGTATATCCATTTGGGCTGGTTAGTGTAAGCTGCACATAAATTATAGGTAAATGCTTTTTTAAACTTGGAAATGAATATCGAGAGAAGTCTTGAAAAGTGTGGTACCTGGACCCGGAATCGAACCGGGACGTCCTTGCGGACACAAGATTTTAAGTCTGAAGCCCAATGTTTGCAATATATTGAAAATATAGAGAAAATGAATCATTTTTAAAATCATGTGTCATTTTTCTGCCACTTTTTTGCAGAGTTGTACTGATAATGGGGCTGTAGAAAATCAACTCGTTCTACATATCCGATATTTCCGTCTCCCACCCAATTTTTATTTGGTCAGCAGCCTCTTTCATTAAAGACATTTCTTCTGCACTATAACCGTCAGATGTTACATATGAAGAATGGTCAAAATAGTCTTTTATAACACTTGGATTGATTTTTTTCGATATTAAATCGTTGACACAGCCAGCCCGTATTCCATGAAATGGTTTAATCTCATCAGGCAATCCAGCTGCTTTTCTGTGAGCTCTAAATGCTTTTGTTATTCCGGCCGGTGATCGATAACATGTATAGCCATGCCCACTATCAAGATAATAGATTTCACCAGGTTCCCTTTTTGCCAAATCATTTTCTAAAAACCTCTTTAGCGCTTCTGGAATTGGTTTTTCAACTTCTTTGCGTTTTTTGTTTTTCCACAGCACTTTTTCATTAGGGCTTATATCAACAAATCCATTTTCAATTTTAATAACACCCTCATTAAGAAAGATGTTTTTAATCTTTAATGACCAGACTGCACCACGTCTCCAGCCAAGATACGGCGCCAAGATCAACGCTCTATAATCATTAATCCTACGCATTCTATGGTTGGACCTCTTGGCTTCCTTAATTCCTATAACTATTGCATCCTTTAGCTTTAATAAGTCATTGTTAGTGTATGGTACTGGATCTTTTTTATCTGCATCGGGCAGTTCAATATAAAATGAACGTTCAATAATGCGCTGTTTATATGCCCAATTATAAAATACTCGGAGTTGGCGAAAATGAGTTCGAATACGTTGCTCAGATAAAAGCTTTCCTCTGTGTTGTCGCTTTTTTAAATAGTTCAAGAACTTTAGATATATCTTGTAGTTGTAGTTTTCTATGTGATGATCTCCGACAGCTTCCAGATAATAATCGACGGTAGTTCGATACCTATTCTCTGTGATATCGGAATTTTTCGTTTTTACATACTCCAGCCAATCGAACATTAGTTTTTTTACTGATAGCCCTTCTTTTTCAGCTTTCTGCTTTTCAACCAACAGATCTTTAAGTTTTAGATTATAGAGCTTTTCAATAAGCTTAGCCTTCTCCTTTGGAGAACGCAGTCGCTTCTCACCATTGCTAAGAATTTTATATTCATAATCTTCAATACTACATATCTTTACTCGCTTTCCTTGCTGTCCACCCCTCAATTTTTCTAGGCGGAATTTCCCGATCACAGCTGTGTCAGTGAAATAGATCTTTCCCATACACTTCTCTTCAATAAAAATGCCAAGCGAAACCAATTGTATTGTACAACATTTCTTAACATCGTACACCGTTTATTGTTGATTAAATTAAATGTGGAAGATTCTAGCAGAATTAAATGGATGTTGTAAAAACGGTCTTGCCCAGGTTAAAACCATACAACAATACAAGTATCCTTGTATTGTCTTCCGGTTTTACACGCGAAAAAGGAAAAAATCCGACCAAAAGCACTCCCCCACCCGCTCCATTTTCATACTGAAAATGGAAAAACGGCTGAAATTGACTGATACTGTTGCGAGCTATAGCGCTTATTTGTGGGGTTCCGAGTGACATTTTGCATTGTTTCAAAATGGCCAGGGGGGCCAGTTTTGGCTGGATTTTGGTCGATCCTGGGACGCTTTAAGCTTCCCAAATTTATACGTAATTTATTGTATTTATTTGCTATATAGGGTGATTTACCACGATTTTATTATAAAAAGTTTTACTTGACTGTGTTCACGTTTGTCCATACAATGGACCTATGAAAATAACTTTTGAATGGGACGAAAATAAAAACCAAATCAACATTGAAAAGCATGGAATCAGTTTTGAAGATGCAATTCATGTTTTTAATGGTCCCTTTCTTGAGCGTGTTGACAACCGGTTTGATTACGGTGAAACCAGGTATATTCTTCTGGGGAGAATGAGAGACAACATCGTTGTGGTCATCTACACCAAGCGTAATGATAAAACCAGATTAATTTCCATTCGACAGGCAAATAAACATGAAAGAAAAACCTACCAAATATACATCCAAGACCGATTGGGAGCGTTTGGATCGGATGAATGACAGCGAAATAGACTATTCTGATATCCCGGAAACCGACGAGGAATTCTGGAAGAATGCCAAGCTGGTGATTCCGGATCAAAAAGCGAAGATTTCAATCCGGCTTGATAAAGACATCCTGGAATGGTTCAAAGCCGAAGGCAAAGGGTATCAAACCAAGATCAACGCCGTGCTCAGAAGCTATGTCGAGGCTCATCGGTAGTAACAGTTGCATCGATGAAAACTCTTGCCTCTCTTTATTTGCCTTCTGTTATCAAGTATGATAACTTTTGAACATGAACTGGAAAATCACATTTTTTAATGAAAAGGTTGAACGAAAAACATTATCGTTCCCATCGGGAATATTAGCCAATTTGCTCCATATTTTTGAGATGATTGAAGAGTTTGGCCCTTCGCTTGGCAAACCACACACATCAGCTTTTGGTGATGGTTTGTTTGAAATACGGGCAAAAGGAAAAGAAGGAATCGGACGATCTTTTTTCTGCACTGTGAAAGGAAGTGAGATCGTCATTTTGCATTCATTTATTAAAAAATCCCGGAAGCCCCCTAAAAAAGATCTTGATCTTGCAAAACGTCGTATGAAGGAGATTTAGATGGAACGTCCAACATTTAAAGAGTTTAAAAGGAAAGCTCTGAACGATCCGGAGGTCAAAAAAGAATATGACAGCCTGGCTACTGAGTATAAATTGCGGAAACAACTTATAGCACTTAGAAAAAAAGCAGGTTTAACCCAGGAAGAACTCGCAGAGAAGTTGCATACAAAAAAAAGTAATATATCCCGGCTGGAAAGCGTTAACAGTAAATCGTCACCAAAGCTTTCCACCATAAAAGAATACGCCAATGCCACCGGGCATGAAGTTGAAGTCAATTTCACTCCGATTTAAAAGGCACACTGGTTAATAAAGGTTTCCTGGAGACGACTCCCTTTTTCTTGCAAGTCTCCAGTTGTATCGTAAAAATGATTTTAGAAAACCGTGCCGGTCATGGGTTGTATTCGTTTATTTTTTTTATGCATGTATCTTTATTCATCAAAGCATCCACCCAATATGTTGAAAATTTTTTCCGATATACCCCGCTCGCCAGCCAAATATCTTCACTGCTCTTAATATTCGTACAGAAGTTATCAATTCTACTCCACAATCCCTCAGCAACTGGATAAATACAATCTGGTTTTTTTATTAGATATCGGCGCATATCTCTTTCTTGATCTTCTAGTCCAAGTTTTTTCGCTAAATCAAGTAACTCCTCTCTCATTTTTGAAAATTTAGCCTTGGCGTCCTTAAGGCTTGACAAACCGCATGCCTTTTGTATCGACGCTACATCTTTCGCTTCAATATAGATATTATGTATCATGAACATTGATGTCATCACTTTATTCACTTTGTGTAATCTTTCTATGTATTTGATATATGCTTTTTTTAATTCATCCAAGCCAGCTCCTTCAGTTGGCTGTTCATGTTCTGCTTGGCTTTTTTGAGTCAGCTCCACAATTTTTATTTTCCAATCTCCCATCGCGTTTATTTGCAGGTAATATTTTCCAGGTGTTGACTGATAAGAAGATCCTTTTCCAGGGCCTTGCTGGTTAGCCGGAACACCGACCATATCGCCATTAGCGTTGAACAAAAATATTTGAAAAATCATTCCCTTCGCGTCCCACTGAATTTCCCACTCAGTAGATACGTTAAATGGCCTTGTGTTCTTTGCCCCTCCACCTGAAAATGTTTTTATTGTTTTTTCACCAGCTGATACACTTACGTATAAAAACAGCAAAGCTAAAAAGATAGCTGTCGTTTTTTTAATCATGTATTCTCCTAAAATAGTCTCTCTGCTGTTTAAAAATTTTGGAATGGCCTATGTTTATGGCGTTAGCTCATTACTAAATCCCACATTCACGACAGTGGTTGCATTTATCCCGTGTTGCCCTAAAATTGGGTTATTGATTAGGCAATCAATTGCATAATCAATCTAATCTGGTTTATCTTCTTTGGTAGTATCATCATAAAACGAAATAATAGACTCTATTTGTTTCGCGAAATTATAGATTTCGTTCAAATCTGTGATTGGATGTTTGTCTTCCTCTCTATTATTGTCAAAGGTTGCGATATATTTTTGTGTAGTATTAAAATACAATCTACAAATGGGCTTTCTATTGTTGTCATCAAGAAGCACATTAAAATAGGTTTTTGCATCCCGATAAATAATTCTGCTTGGATCGACTGTTTTTCGTAAAATAGATTTAATAATATGGTAACCCTCAATCTCGATTTCAGTTGTTTCTATTTTTGATTTTTCGGTTTTCACATTAGAAACGCTCTCTGCTTCTAAAACCGTATCTCTCTCATCATCAGCAAATGCTGTATTAAGCTTTTCTCTTATTTTATCCTTGATATACTGGTTCAACGCTCTTTTAGTGATTTCATAAAACTGCTCTTTGACTTTTTGAGTTGCTTTTCCCGGATAAACTCTTGATACAAAGAATTTGCAGAATTCATCAGAAGGATCTTTGAGTTGTTCTTCGAGTAGTATTTTGATTTCTTTGGTATATTTCAGATCCAAGGCGGCAGATATTGTCTCCTCGACATCAAAGGTATTTTTGGAAAATCTTTTTAATTCATCTAATGTGTTTTCGCTTAAATCCAAAAAATCAAATTCCAGGAATGGTTTTGGATCCATTTTGTTCGGTTCTTCCAAGTCCGTATAAAACTTATATTTTATTCCGTTTGTGAGAATCCCAAAACGTGCTTTTGTCACCGAAAAATACCTGTATAATTGCGCAGCGTGTGATTCTGACAGTTCGCTTCCACAGCTTTTGCACTCAAATAAAATTATCGGCTCACTATTTCGCAAAATAGCGTAGTCAACCTTTTCTCCTTTTTTTGTTCCAACATCGGCTGTAAATTCAGGAACAACTTCCATTGGATTAAATACATCATAGCCAAGCAATGATATAAACGGCATTACAAATGCGTTTTTCGTTGCTTCCTCGGTTGAAGTACACTCTGCCATACTTTTGATTTTTTCAGTAAGCGCTTGTACTTGATTTTTGAATTCCATAAATTCTCCTATTCAGTTTTGTTTTGGGTAGTTTTTCCAGTTGCCCCTTAAGCCGAGTTCTTGACCATATAATAAATTTCATAATCAACTCTTAAAAGCAATGAAAATTCATATAGTTATGATCTAATTCAACGTGATGGCACCTTTTTTGTTTTTTTATTGCAAAAAACATCTATCCCGTCGTCTTAATAAGCTTATAATATGAATTTATTAGGAAATAACTACATGTATTAATAGATTTATACTGTTTTAACATTGGAAAAGTGTAGCTGATGCGGGCATCTGATCGGATATTGATTTCTTAGCGATTGTTCTTAAAGGGTAAATTGGGAATGAATTATATTGCAGATCATTAATGGACAGGGAACAAAGATCCAAATCAATCAAATGAAAAAATGTTTCCCACATTGGCAACATTAATTAGAATATTTCATACTTCAAATATTTAAACAGTTTATATGATTGATTAATATATATCGGTCTCTAGCTGGGATGGGATTGTTCTTCACAAAACAAAACATAAACATTCGCAACATGACTATCATTTTTGTGCTTTTTTAATTCTTTTTTCGGGATTTGGTTTGCATTGCGATTTCGATTAACTCCCGGTCTGCCTTTTTTCCATGCCAGCCATCTCTTTTTTGAGTTCATCTACTTGCTCCAATAGTCTTCTTTTATCCTCCTTAAGCTCAACAATTTGGGATCTTAAATCGTTTTTGTCCATTTCTAATATCTCAAGCTGCTTCTTTAGTTCTATTATTTCGTCCAGCAGTCTCTTCTTATCACTATAAAGCCCATCTATTGCTTTAGTTAGGACTTCCTTGTCTTTCTTTAAATCTTCACTTTGAGACTGTATAATTTTTTGAATTTCGGGAGTTTCTGTTTTTGCTTTTCTATAGTTTTGGGTTTCAAATTCAAAAAAGGAAAAATCTTTATTACTAAAAAGCCAATTCATATCCAAATCGGGATATATTAACGCAATTTTGCATATTACATCTACAGAATAAGCATTAACCCCGCGCTCATACTTATTATATTGATTCTTGTTTATACCAATATTCTTTGAAAAATCCAATTGTGATACTTTTTTTTCCTCACGGAAGTGCTTGATTTTTTTTGCTATTAAATTTGCATTCATTAAAAACCTCTTATCTGCGCATTTTTTTAATTGACAATATGCAGATTTGCGTATTAGTTTATAACCGTATTGATTCATACGTCCATTGATTCATCAACCAACTTATAGGAATCCATATGAGTAAGCAACCTTCAAGGGATCCAATGCGCCAAATTCAAATTTCAATGCCAATATCCATGATTAACGAAATTGATGAAATCGTTCAAGAAGATGGTGGTAGTCGATCTCAAAAAATCAGAGAATTTTCTCAAAAAGCCCTTATTTCAAGAAATAACAAACAAAAGAGGAGAAACCATGAATAACGACAAATCAAAAGTACCAAACATCTTTGTTAAAGATGGAAAAGCTTTCACAAATTCGCTTGATATCGCCGAAAAATTCAGTAAAAAACACAAAAATGTTTTACAGACAATTGATAACCTTGAATGTTCTCAAAGTTTTAGACGGCTGAATTTTCAGCCGTCCTCTTACCAAAATGCCCAAGGCAAAGAACAACCAATGTTTGAGATGACAAAAAATGGTTTCATATTTTTAGTCATGGGCTTTACCGGTCAATTGGCCGCCAAGATCAAAGAAGCCTACATTATGGCTTTTGACCGAATGGAGAAAGAGTTGCAGAAGCAATGGCTGGCGGCCAAGCTTCAGTCGTCCAAAGTTCGATTGAGTGATTGGTCCGCCATCGTCGAAATGATGAAAAAAGCCGACGATGAAAACACCTTTTCCAAAATTCTCCAAAAAATGGGGTTCTCCAAAAACGGGCCGGTTCCAGAGATGTACTTGCAGATCCCGCCATCACGTCTTATTCCCCTGGTAAATCTGGCCAAATCCCGCAACGAATGGGCTGGCAATCTTATCCGCCTGAGCCAGGGAATAGATGTTCCGATTGCCCTTCCTTCAAGTTCGCCATAGCAAAAATAAAGAACAAGCTGCTTTTTGAATTTTAATTGCTGAAAAAAGGAGAAATATGCCAAAATCCGTCCCAATCGGTACTGAAAAAAAAATCGATCGCGCATTTGAGCTTGTTATTCGGATTTCTCAGATACCTAAACTTGAAATTGTGGTGCTCCTGGCATCAGCTTTAGCATTGATTGAAAATCTCGATCCGAATTTCTCGTCAACTGATTTTTTAGATTCATGCGACGAGAATCCCTCTCGACATTTCAATTAATTTTTGAATCGTTTTTATAAGGAATTAGCTAAGTATATCACTATCTGTCAAATGAGATCAATTTATTTTTTTAATCATTTCAATGCATTAAACAAGGAGGAAGTTAAATGGGGAGTCTACTACAGACTGTCAAAGCGGTGATTCAAAGAAGTGGTGGATTCGATGTAGTGGCTAATAACTGCGGATATCGAAACCCAAACATTCTTAGAAATCAAATTTCCCAAAGAAATAAAGCAAACAAGTTAGGGATTGAGGACTTTATAAAAATTGTAAAATACTGTCATCCCAATTCCATTGAGATCATTCAAACCCTGGCCGCTGAAACAGAATCTATTATCATTCCGGTGCCAAAAATTAAGGATTCAGATACGGAGTTCATGAAGCTGGTATTTGGATGTATCAGCGATATCGGGGACATGTTCCGGCTCTATCTTAATTTTTACGGTTCAGAGGGAATCGAAATCACATGTCAAAACCTGGAAATGATCCATCATCAGGCGACTGTTGCTGTTCGATCGATGCTTACCATTCCCGCACATCTTGAAGGTGTCCAAAAACTCAAACAACAACTCAGGGGGTAATGTGAAAAATTCAAGAATGCCCACATACCATCAATACATTTCTGAAAATGATGACAGGATGATCAAAAAGCTTCTGCATAAAGTCATTGGTGGAATGAAGCACACAAAACGAATGGCAAATGCGGTTGGTTGCAATCATCAAGACATGTTGAACCGGATTTCCAACCAACCTCGGTCGCCCAGGAAATTTGAGCTTGTCTTTCGGATCCTTTTAGAGGCGTCGATCGAACGAAGAGAAGTCTTTGTTCGTTGGTTCAATACTCGATTGGGATTTTTACCACCGGTGCGAATGTCTCGAATAACACCAACTACTGAAACAGCCCAAATTCAGGTAATTGAGGGTAGTAAAGAGATGGGTGATGTTTCTCGCGAATTCCTGGAGGCATATTCCGATAAAAAGATTGACCAACAGGAAGCAGAACGAATTAAAAAAGAGGCCGATGACGTTATTCTGAAAATGCTGACTTTAAAAAACGCTGTAAGAAAAGCTGTAGAGCAAAATCATAAGGAGGACTATGTGTGAAATTGATGCTCAATCAAGAAAGGTAAGAAATGAAATAAAAGAGCTCAATGTTCAGTTGACTCTGCTGGAACGAGAAGAGCTCTTCGATGTTGATGATCTAAGACATTTAAACAGAATGATCTTGGAACATGTTCAGTCTTCATTATGTTTATTTACGATCATTGAAAAACTCATAAAGGGAGAGTAATGGAGTTCACAAAGGAGCAATGGGATCGGGAAAAACGTAAGAGATTGGAAGGGGACGGCGATTTTAACTTCAAATCGTCACATTCTGGGGGGTATCAATATGGAATCTGTCCGAGTTGTGATGAAAGAACCGTATGGGTCGGCGCTGGATTGGTTAAAGTTCAATGCAATCACAAGAAATCCTGTGGATGGGAAACCACTGTCAAAGATTTGTATCCAGGCATGTACAAAAGTTTATGTCAACAATATGCAGCAGATCCCACCGATCCACTGGGGAAAGCCAAAGTTTACCTGGGGCAACGCGGGTTCGACTTAAAATTGATAAAAGGCTGGTATTCTCAAGAATCAGCTAAATGCAAGTCGGATGGGTCTTATTATCCTACTGTGCGGTTTTACCTGGATAAAGAAAAGGGCGTTTTTTGGGAGCGTTTCATCGATTGCTATCAAAAACACAAGGCCAATTTCCTCGGGCTATATAAAGGGATGGCCTGGATACCCCCAAACTTGGATCTGAAAACCTGTGCAGGCCACCAAGTTTGGATCGTGGAAGGTATCTTTGATGCGCTTTCTCTATTACAAAATTGGGTGCCGGCCATCGCTACCATGTCCTCCAACAATATCCCTAGTCAGGTCCTGGAAAATTACAGGGATCTTGATATTGAATGGATTGTCGGTTTTGATAATGATCCCATCACTCCCAAAAGTAAAAAAAGAGCTGGGTTGGAAGCTGCTAAACGTTTGATTCAAGTAATCAAGGATATGGGTGAAGCTGTACTGCCTGCCTTCCCTCCATATAAAAAAGATTGGAATGACCTTCATAGGGCAAAGGCTTTAACTCCAGATGCTTTGAAAGAGAGTTTATGGCGAGGGCGGAAGTTTTTTGCCTCCTCTCCAGAGGAATATGGGTATATTCTTTCACAAAAGTTTAATGGCATACAAGTATTCGAGTATGCTGGTAGGATGTACGGCTGGGAACCAATTTCGTTGGACATTGATGATGATGAAACAGAAGATGAAATCGAATTTCAATCAGTTGTTCATAAGATAAAACTGGCTAAAATTTCAACTTTTGGTTTGAAATATCTCTTTTGTCTCAAAAATAAGCGAAACAAAAGAACCTCCTATCACTTCAGAATATCATTTCCTAACGGGCAACCATCCTACCAAATTGAACTAGATTCATCCGAAATCGGAGAACGTGGGCCGTTCCGTAAAGCATTGTATCGAGAATCCCCTGGGGCAATGTTTAAAGGGGACCAGTTCTGGCTTGATGTTATGACGGAGCAATGGTTTCGGCGAAAGAGTAATATCGTCGATGTTCTTCCATGGAACGGATATGATCCATCAAGCAAATGCTATATTTTCAAAGAAGTGGCATATGATGAAAAAGGTCGTTGCTACAAACCCAATGCGCATGGATATTTCGATTTACCAAATGATGTCAAAATTAAACCGGACACAGAGGTTGATCTTCAGTTTGCAGAAAAATTAAACACAGATTGGTTCAATGATTATGTCACTTGTTTCGGTTTTAATGGTTTGGCTTCATTGGCATTTTGGGTTGCCAGTTTGTTTGCAGAACAGTTTCGAAAGGTAAAAAAATCATTCCCATTCCTTGCTGTTGTCGGGCAACCCGGTACTGGAAAGAGTACTATGCTGGAATTTATTTGGAAGCTTTATGGGCGGGATGACTATGAAGGAATTCCCTTAAGTGACGCATCAACAAAGATTGGCTTTTATCGTTTCATGGAACAAGTTGCAAACTTACCTACTGTTTTTATTGAGGATGATGAGATGAAACGAAACGGTAAGTTTAATTTTGAGCATTTTAAAGCGTCATTTAATGGTCGCATTATGCGAGTTACTGGTAAAGCCACGCAGGGTAATGAAACTCACATGCCCAAATTTAGGTCTTCGATTGTTGTTGGACAAAATGCAAAAATTGAAGGTTCCCAGGCGCTTAGAGAAAGATTTATTGAATTGTATTTCGATAAAACTGGGTTTAATAAAAAATCGCTAGAAGCCGCCATTCGGATTGAAGGACTAAGCACTTTAGAGCTCTGTGGATTCCGGCACTATCTTTTAAGTCATCAAGAATCGGTTTTTGGTCAACTCATTGAACGGTATGGGAAAGGATTGGAAGAACTCAGAACATTGGCCGAAACACAAAAAAACGGCCCTCTAAAAAATAACAGGATTGTTCATACTCACGCTGTTTTATATGGTGCTGGTACTATATTGAGAAAGATTTTTAATCAGTTTGACCAAAGTATGTGGAATAGATATCTGGATCGACTTGTTAAATTGGCAGTTGAACGTCAGATAAGTGTCAGTGATGATACACCGCTTGTACAGCTGTTTTTCGAAACTTTGGAATACTTGGAAGAAAATGGAAACGAATTAAATCATTCAAGCAATGAGGATTTTGTGGCTATTAGTATCACTCAATTCATTGCTGTATGTGGAAAAAGCCAGATTCGTTACTTCGATGATGTTCAACAGCTGCGCAGGGAGTTGAAAAACAGCACGTTTTATAAATTTATGGAAGCAAACAAACCCACACACTCAAGCCTGATAAGCAAAAAAGTTAAATGCTGGATTTTTAAAAAGCCTGTGTAATCAGTTCTTTTATAAAAATGAATTTTTAACGGTTACTTTGGTTACCAATGGTTTTTCAAGTGTTAAACTTAATAATTAACGTTACTTAGAGGTAACCTTAAAAAGGTTACTTTGTAACTTTAGTAACCCTTTTCAAGTAACCATAGGCAAGTCAGAAAAAGTTATATATTACAAATAGATAGAAAAATGGTAACCCTGAAGTAACCCTTTTAAGGTTACCTGTAGTACCCGGAGATTATTGAAAAATTACCCCCAAAATGGGGTGGTAACCAAAGTAACCCTCTACTTTTCAATGTGAAAATGGATACTCGATTTCAAGTTGATTATCAGACCATCGATCAAACCAAACGGATGCATGTCAGCGCTTCGGATCAGGGCATAGCAAAACAGAGGGCCGAAGAGTATCTGAAGCTAAAATACGGAGAGATTTTTACTATTGTAGGCATTGAGCAGATTGCTGGTCCAGAGTTGCATGAACATATTGCTGCTTATGTTATGAAAGGTAATTTTTATCGGTATGATTGCCAAACCGAACAAGATGCAATCGAACTTGAAGATAAAATCAGTGCAGTTTTCAAGAGAGAAAGTGTTTTTCATAAATTTATGGCATTAAGATTCGAAAAAGCTGTGCATGTATGTCCAATACGTTGGGTGAAAAAAGAAGATTGGGAAAAACCAAAAGAACAGGATTTGGGGTGGTATGGAAGAAATCAATAAAAAAATATTGGAAGACCATACAAAGGCACTCAACAGAGTAGCGGATGTAATGGGCGATTTTATTGAAGGGCTCCCTGGTTTTGTTAAGCAACTGACTCGAAATGAGGCGTTGCTAATGGCTCAACATGAGCGTGTAAAGACCCGAGATCAAATCGAACAAGATATCCTTAATTATGAACGGAAAAAGGAGGCAAATGAAAAGAAAAAAAAGAAAAAAGCTACCACCACCAACACGAAACGAAATTGAGAAAGCTGTGGATGAATACTTAAATCAAGGTGGAAAGATAACTAAACTCGATTTTCAAAATTGCACAAACTCAGTTAACCAATTCGCAGATCTTATTAATATGGAGGTTTATGCCGAAAATAGCCTACCTTGAAAAAAAGTTTCAGCGGATGTCGGAAGAATTGATCCAGATTGCAGATAAAATCTGCATGGAGTACGCCCAAAAGGGGTTTGATCTCACATTGCGCCAGTTGTATTACCAGTTTGTTGCTCGGGATATCATTCCCAATAGTGAAAGATCATATAAAAACTTGGGCAGTCTTTTAAACAATGCAAGGCTGGCTGGCTTACTAGATTGGGATCATGTGGTGGATAGAACCCGGAATCTTTATGGTAATTCTCATTGGAATCAGCCTTCGGACATCATTGATAGTTGTGCTTCCAGATTCCAGATTGATAAATGGGATGGACAGTCAACTAGGGTTGAAGTTTGGATTGAAAAAGAAGCCCTGGCCGGAGTGGTACAGCAGATTTGCAGCCGCCTGGATGTTCCTTTTTTCCCTTGTAAAGGCTATGTGAGTCAATCAGAGATGTGGAGAGCTGCTCAACGTATTAATCGGTACAAAGCAGAGAAAGTAGTAATCATTCACCTTGGTGACCATGATCCATCCGGAATTGATATGACAAGAGACATTGATGATCGTTTATTCCTTTTTGAATCAGATGTGAAGGTAAACAGAGTCGCTCTAAATATGGATCAGATCAAAACACACAATCCACCACCCAATCCGGCCAAAGTCACCGATTCCAGAGCAAAGGGTTATGTTTCAAAATATGGACGAAGTAGCTGGGAACTTGATGCGCTGGATCCGGAGACGCTGCAGGAGATTATTCGGATTAATGTTGATCAGAATCGGGATATTGAGTTGTTTGAAGAAAAAAGAAAGCAGGAAGAGAAACACGTTGAGCTGCTGCAGAAGACCGCTAATCGTTGGTCGGCTGTGGTCACGTTTTTAAATGAATAGTGAGCAACAATACAAGCTCACAAGCAAACAAGCATACTTGTACACAAACTCAGGAGAATAAAATGGGAAAAGTTATTTCTATGGTCGGCACCAAAGGGGGTGTCAACAAATCGACCTTGGCACTTTGCCTTGCAGAAGTGTTCGGAAACGCGTGTATTGTCGATCTGGATCCACAGGGCTGTCTCTGGTCCTGGTATAACATCCGGTTAAATGAGAAAGAGAACAAAGATCCCAATGTGGAAATCATGGTTGAGTTTTACGGATTGGAGGATCTTACTGTGGAAAGGCTTGATGAATTAACCGAGCAATATGATTATGTTTTCATAGATTGCCCTGGGGAAAGTGAAGCGGGGGTGAAAACCCGAACGGCACTGGTTTTTTCAGATCTTGTGATTATCCCTGTGCAAGAGTCTGAATTTGACATAAATTCTTTGCTGGACAATCTTGCTCCGATTCTGGAAGACGCTCAAGAAGCCAACGAAAAAAATGGTTCCATCGTTTTTCTCCCAGTATTTGTACATGTGATGTCCAGTGTTGAAAAAACAGTATCGAAATTTCAGGGATTAGGGATTGATGTGTTGAATGCAGTTTTCAGAGAACGAAAAGTTTTTAAACGATTTTCCGAAAAAGGCAAGACCATGTCAGAGTATGCAGCTACAACTAAAAGCTCAAATAACCGTATCCAAGCATGGGCGGCCCAAAAGGACATTCAGCTCATTACTGAACAGGTAAAATCTTATTTAAAGGAGAGATGATGAACCTAAAAGACCGTCAAGAAAAGCTTAAGAAAGCTAAAGGGTTTATCAATGCCGACAAAGAGGGACCCTCATCCAAAGAAAAAAAAGGAGTAAAAAAATCGACGAATAAAATCTATGTGAATTGGTACATTCCAGCAGAGCTGGCAAAAAAGATTCGAGTCCAAGCCGCGAAGAATGGAGAAAAACCCAGTCATTTTATTGAAAGAGCTGCATTAAAGGAGCTGAACGAAGAAGAGCAAACATAAAAAGGTTATCTGGGATTAATCTGTATTGACTGAGGGATTCGAACCCCCGTTAATCTCGATAAACACGAGCTCTATAAATAGCATGGAACAAAAATGGAACAATTACTCCCATCATGGCTTCCGAAAAAGGAACCTGAATTAGAAAAATACGTTGAGTTTTTAGAAAAGGAAAAGAGATCAGTCCAGGAAATTGATTTTGAAAAGAAAAATTTTGTTAATTGGTTCGATAGCTGTGTTAAGGCTTATCAAGAAAGTGATTTTGAATTGTTGGCTACCTTTATGGAGAGAATACAGGCATCAATTGATAATGCTTTGATTAGCAAAGACGATGTTTATGTTGAAAGGCAAAAGCATTTTTATAAAGTTGCCAAACATTTTTTTGATGATGGAATACCTTTCTAGAATTTGATTTTATCGGGCATCATGCAACATAAGCAAACACTTGGAGAACCTATGTCAATACTTAGACTGCCGGTTAAGCGAGTTTTTTTTAACGGAATCAAATCCGGCGCAAAGGTGTGGGAATACCGGCTCTATAATGACTATTGGAAAAAGCGAATCGAAGGGAAAATTTTCAATTCAATTGAAATTACTCTCGGATATCCATCCAAAGGAGACACAGAGCGCAGAATAGTAAGGCCATGGAAAGGATATGTGGTGGAAGACATTATCCATCCATATTTTGGTTTTGACTCAGTTACAGTTTTTGCTATTAAAGTGAATTAAAAAAACAAACCCATTGGAGAAAATAAATGTGCAAAGAACTATGCGACAAGTTTGGCCCGCAAGGATGTCCAGATTGTGGCCGTCTCATCTGCTTTGACGCCAAAAATGGTGATGATATTTTGCGACCGGCTTATATCACTAATTCAGGAGAATTGTTTTGCGCGAGATGCGGTACAGAGTATGATTGCGAGGATGAATTGGTTGAAGAAGATTATTACTGGAATGATGAGTTAGAATTAGATTAAACCAACCAACGAATTAGAAACCGTACCATTGGAGTAGAAAAGCATTTATCAAACTTTTTTGTTAAATGAGGGTGTCATGTTGAAACTAACCGTTGACGGGAAAGAACGGCGAATAAACGATTTTGAACAGAAAGATAATTATATTTGGTCTTTTAAATACAAGGGTTTTGATGTTGTTTTAGAAAGGGACGAGTTATCGATATACATCGAAGCTATCAACCCATCAATACCGTTTGGAACCGCTGTTGATGGGTGGTTTGAGTTTGATACGATGGAAGAAGCGGCGGCTGAAGCAATACGCAATATTGTGTATACTGACTCTGAAAAATACGATGATAACTTTCTTCCATCGTAATATTTAGATTTTGGAGTGGTAAAGAATTATGTTAAATAAAAATTTAAAAAAGGATTAAAATAATGAAAATAGGTGACTATGTTTGCGTAAAAAACTACCCGAATTATTATTCACGGCGTATTGCAGGGGAAATCGTCGAAATTAAAAAGAAAAAATATCAGGAAGATATTGTTGTAATTGAAACTGTTGGTGATAAAGAAAAGATGGAGTTTAGAATGTCTGAGCTAAGACGTTACTATGGTTAATTCATGCTTAATAAACCGAAAAGAGAACATTATGATAAAGCAAAAAGCTATTACTTCAGGAAATTATTTTATTGACAATGTTCCCTGAAGAAGGGAACATAAAAACATGAAATATACAGTTAATATCAAAAAGAAAGTTATCAAAAACTTAAAAAGGCTTCCCGGTTCAATACAGGAACAATTCAAAGCATTGACTGGAGATCTTATAAACAAGGGACCAATTCAAAAAGATTGGCATAACTTTTCTAAAATCGGCAAAAACAAGTACCATTGCCATTTAACTCGTTCCTATGTTGCTTGTTGGAAAAATGAGAAAGAATCAATAATTATAGAGGTATATTATGTTGGCAGTCGTGAAGACGCCCCGTACTAAAACCACAGTTTTTGAGGTAAAGGGGGATGTTCCGGACAGAGTTATCAAATATCTGAAAAGAGACTATGATGTTGAAGTGATGATTGATGAAGATGAAGAATACGTCGATATCACAGAAACGGAATGGTTCAAGGATATGGATAAGAAGATGAAACCCGGTAATTATCTTAGGGTGTATCGAGAAAACTTTGGTTATTCACAAGCAAAGCTTGGAAAAATGCTTGGTGGATTGTCTCGACATAAGATTTCAGATATGGAGCACAATCGAAGAGGAATAAGCAAAGATATCGCAAAAAAAGTAAGTAGGATATTCAATAGGCCAGTGGAATATTTCATTTAACCGAATATCCCCACAGTTTTTTCAAAGAGAATGATGGGGAATTTCATAAATACTCATCTGTGGATCCAAGCAGAGTTTGATGGTACAGAAAAAACTTAAAAAAACGCCAGGTGAGTCGTTGTGGATTGCTTTAGGGGTGGTTTCAGGTCTTCAAAGTGACTCACGATTTTGGTGAATTCGGCTTGGCATTCCTGGTTGGTGCAGGTGCATTTGGCGATAGTGTTGTCTCCTATGTCCTTGGTCCAATCAACTCTTGACCAGGATCCACAATGTTTACATCGGTATGCCACCTTTCTCGCCATTTATCCTCCCTGTTTTATTCAATATAATTAGAATTTTACCCAGGTGAACATTTGTTTGTAAAACGATAAATGCCCGGTTTACCAATCATTGTGTGGGGGTTGGCTGGTAAAACCGGTCAAATGTGATCCAATTTTCTGAATCAACAACACTGTTGACAGCGAGTTCAATCCGGTCCTGGTGGAAATCTATGGTTGCATCGGAATAGTTTTGCTTAACTTTCTCAAGATTAGCCACACCTCCTTCACCTCTTACCGCTCCGATGATATCCGGATCTGTTCGATGGGCATACAGTATTTCCTGTTCACAGGATTCAACTGTATGTTTAAAATCATCGTCTTTTAGAGACTGAGCCAAGGAAAAGAAGTGAATCGCTTTGGAAATATCTTCAATATCCTGATTGCCCCGCAGATTCAGCAACCAGATTTTTTCACCATTTTTGGTAACGGCTTCAATAACATTGTTCGCCCAGGTTTGCTCTGTTTTCGATAATCCATTTTCATCCACGTCATCAACTGGAATGTTCATTGCTAAAACACCGCCTAAATATCCATTTTTACTGTAGAATGTTTTTCTTAAGTTCTTTGCGGCCACCATCAATTGAATATCATCATACGCCGGTAAGTATTCAGGGAGCCCATAATAATCGCTCTCAGTCGTCGGCATTGTGAGAAAAAGAAAGTCCCCATTAAATTCCTTAATAACTTCACCATTTTTTACTTGGTAAAATCTGCCATCCTTGGTGCCGACACGAATTCCCCGAATATTACGCCGTCGCAATCCAGCAATCTTATCTCCACCACCTCGGGGGAGTAGGTGTTCGAATCCGCCGTTTCCGTATGTGATATAGTCGATCGTCGTTGAATACAATGACAACTGGGATAGAAACCCGTAGAACTGCTGTCTGGATTCAGCATAGTCAACAATCTCCCCTTTGCTTGCATTCTTCCCAGGTGGATCCATGTAGTGTTTATTTGCTTGGTGTGGCTTGTAACCTTTAACGATCGCTTGGGCTTTCAGAAGTATACATGCTCGATGTAGAGCGCATTGGTTATACAATTTAGCAAGCTCGTCAAAATCAAGTGGTGGTTCCAAGTATTTTTGGTTTAAATCCTGTTCAGTATCCAGTGTATCCAGTTTGTCGAATACGGATTCAATTCCTCCGATTGTTGCTCCAGGAGTAGGGGGAGTAGTTGTTTCGTTTTCAGTTGATTTGATTTCAGACGTTTCTTTTCGATTAAATAGTTTCATTAGGCACTCTTTGACATGGTGCTCCCAGGCAAGGGCGCACGTTTGGTTAACGAGCCTTCCAGTGGATAAAAACTTACAAGATGGGCTATCGCCCAGAATAGATCAGCATGGCCGATTTTCGCTTTGCGATCCGCCACAAATGTTGTTTTACCACCGGACCGGGTGGAGGCTGTTTTGATTGCTAGAAATGCATTGATAATTTCCTGATCTTCATAATCGAACTCTAAAATCCGCTTGGAGACCGTTTGTTCAACATCTAAAACAAGTTTCTGCTTCATCTCCCAGGTATAATTGATCTTTTTGATTTCCAGTTTCCAGCTAACTTCTTTTGGTAAATCCTTCAATTTGTTCCAAATGGACAAGCCAACGCCGGTGGTATCGATGGCCAGAAAATTAACTTTGTATTTTATAACCGCTCTTTTAATGGCTGCTGCCTGCCAGTCAATAGACGCGTTATTGAATGATTGATGATCGATAATCCGGAGCCGATCTCCCCTGTTTTCGCCGATACCCAGTGATGCATTGTCACCATCCTCGCCTCCGCCGTTCGGGTCATACCCAGCGTAGATAAGGTTTCCTTCCGGCTTGTATTTCGGCAACTTCTTTTCTTCCCAGGTCTTCTTACCTTCCTGATCAATGTATTTTTCCCTGTAATAACACTTGGCCAGGTCCTCCATTTTAAAAATACTGCCGGCAGTATCGATCCATTCACACAGAAATAAAAACGCAAATTGACGAGGAGTGTACATCTGTTTGAGTGTTTCAATCGGCTTGAACAGTGTACAACCCTGCTTGATGGCATCAAACAGATTAATTTTTGTTCTGGAAATCTCATCCTTGATCTTTTTGCCCTGAGCATTGAGTCCTGCCCAGATCCGATATGTTGGGTGTGTCTTGGTGGATGGGGTTGAAAAAAACGTGGCCCGGCGATCTTGGTGCGATGCCATGGCCAGCGCTGTATCCAAGATATCCTCAATGTTGTGTATCCAACAGATTTCATCAATATAGAGATCCCCATTATAACTCTGAGTAGTCCGGCTGTTGGTAGACAGAAAGTAAAACGTGACCTGTCTGCCATCTGGAATGGTGATTGTAATTTCATCTTTACCAACCAGATCAACTCCAAAGACTTCTTTGGAGAATTTTTTAATGTAATTCCGGATGACTCCGACCTGGTTTTTACTGGCTGAAATGAAGATCTTGTTTTTGCCATCATGCAACGCATCCCAAAAAGCTTCCCAAGCAACAACATAGCTAAATCCAATTTGTCGAGACTTTAGAACAAACCGCCAGAGAGATTTATCATCCATGAAAGTTCTCTGGTATTTGAACAAAGGAGGCGGCGTTACCGCTTTTAGGTCGAATCCTTCAAAATTGTTCCGTTTGGTTTTTCGCTTCCGGATCCCCTGGTTATCTTCGGCAACTCTCTCAAACAGTTTCAGCTTTTTGATTTCAAATGCTTCTTGCCGAGCTCGGAAATTGTCGAACTGCTCACAGAGAGCATCAAACCGCTTGTATTCATCCTTTTTCCACTTTTTTTTATCCAAAAGAGAGTGGATTTCAACTGATAGTCTGTTTAATACTTTTTCCCACTGAGACAATTGTTTGGCTTTCCATCCATACTTTCTTCGCCATGTTCGTTGCGTTCGTGGAGGAATCCCGGTTTCTTTTTCGATATCTGCTGAGTCAGCTCCCGATTTGACCAGCTCCCCTACTTGCTCAATTGTCTTTTTACTATAGGCCATGACTATCTTATACAATTGATTGAGCTGGTAAGAAATTCATTGTGGCTTGGAAATGATGGTTTCCAAGCCACAATGAATTGACCCGTCGAGAATTTGTTATATCATTCGATTAACTTAATGGTTTTTTGAACCAAAACGAGAATCCGGATATTCATGGCAACAACGATAACAACTGACAACCGAACATTCCTCTCACCATGGTTAATCATCCCGGAAATGCTCCCGGATCTGATGGAAAAGATCAGAAATCCGGTACCGGCAAATTATGATCAAAATGCCTTGCTCTCATATTCCGGTAAAATCGATGATGATTTGAATTATTGTCAGCGAGGGGATGTTGCAATTGTAGATGTTACAGGCGGCCTGACGTTACATGCCAATAACTGGTCTTATTATTACCAGTGGTCGGTTTATAAAAAACTCTCCCTTGGTTTTCAGGAACTCCTGGATAACCCCAAAATTAAAACGATCATTTTTGTTTTTGATTCTCCGGGGGGAACCGTTTTTGGTCTGGAAGAATTAGTGGATTTGATCTACCTGGCACGTGGAAAAAAACGATTGATTGCCTTTGCCCAGGGATATTGCACCAGCGCTGCTTATTGGATTGCCAGTGCTTTTGATGTTGTTGTGGCATCAAAAGGTTCGTTCTTGGGATCGATTGGATCAAAGATACAATTTGAAGATTGGTCGGCTTATGAAAGGCGAATCGGGATTGTCATGCACACCTATACTTCCAAACAGGCACCATACAAAAGCCCCTCTCCAGGTACTGTCAAGGGGGATCAATTATTTCAGGATATCGTGGACAATACCGGAGCTAAGTTTATTACCGGTGTTTCAAGAAACAGGGGGATTGACGAGCAAACCATCCTGGAGAAGTTCGGAAAAGGTTGGATTTTATCGTCTGACAGGGCGGTAGCAGTCGGCATGGCGGATTATGAAGCAAGTCTGGAGGACGTTATTCAAGCGGTCAACGAATTAAAGGGCAATGAGCCATTGATTCTAAATTCTACAAACGAGGTGGACATGTTTAATGAAGAACAGATTACAGAGATCAGGAATATCATCAAAAGTGCACTGGATGAAAACGCAAAAGTGACAACAGAAATTTTGGAAAAATTGCAGGCAAACCAGGAAGAGATTCAACAAAAACTGGTTGCATCGGGGGAAGAAAACAAAGAGTCACCTGAAAATAAAGAGGATCTGGAGGAGCCTTCTCAAAACTTGCCGGACGGTGCGGGTCAAAAGGCTGAAGCAAAGCTGGAATCCATGAATACCGACGACTACAAAACTAAATATGAAGCCGCTCAGAAAGAATTGGAAGATCAAAAGGCTGAAATCGAAAGGCTGAAGAACTTGCCCAATAATACGGATTTCCAGAAAGAACATGGGGCAAACAACAGCGACGACAGTCCCGGTTACTAATCTTCTTGATCTGATCTTTATTCCCTTGAACCTAAATAAACGAGGAAAACATGTTAACACCTGAAGTTCAAGCCCAACTGATGGCTTATTATGGTGGGATGGCAAAGAAAAATGGAACCAATTTTAAAATGAGTGCCAGTTTTGCGATATCTCCATCCATTCAGCAAAAAATCGTGGAGGATATGGAAAATCTGACGGATCTTTCCAAAAAAATCAATTTTCGGCTTGTGGATCAACGAACCGCACAGGTGATCTCTTTTGGAGTGGATCGAGGTATAACCACCCGGAATGACCAATCATTAAAGGATCGAGCAACAAATAAAGGACGGATATATACCACCATGAAGCAGCGTTTTAACTGGGTAATTCCTTGGGAAAACATCGATGCATGGGCCGGTACCGGAAATTTAAAAAAGATTCTTCCCAAATACTACTTGTTAGCCGCTCTGGAAGAAACTCTTTATATCGGACTCAACGGCCTGGAACGACATCCCGATCCATCCTCTTTCTATGACGAAAACAACCCGAACGAACAATTAAAGCATGTTGATCGTGGTTGGTCTGTTGTTCTTGCTCAATGGCAACCGGGGAACATCCTCACTGAGTGGGAACCGGGTACCGGTGTCATTATCTATGGAAAGGCCAGAACCTTACCGCTTTCTACAATTGTTGTAACCAGTGAAGATGGCGGGACGAAATCCGGAATTACATTTCCGGACCACGGCATGGTAATCGGCGGTCAGGTTTCATTCAGAAACCAAACCGGTTATGTCGATCAGGATTATTTGATTGATGAGTCATCCACAGAGGACAAAATCATCATCAACAAAGCTTATTCAGAGACTACTTTTGGTGCAAGCGCCGTTATCACTCAAAAACCCGATTTTGCGAATATCGGTGAAATAATTGTTGTCGGAAAAAGAAAGATTCCAGACGGCAAACGCAAGGGCTTGGAATCTTGGATCGGCGATGACATCCTGGCAGCCTATGAACAAAAAGTCTATGCGTCTGAAAACCCGGCGACGCCGTCCGAATATCAATATATGGCCAGAACTCTGAATAATTATGGTGGTATCCCCGGATATAATGTGACCGACTTTCCCGACTCTGAAATCTGGATTTCCAATCCCAAACTGGTTTTCGGAATTTATGAACTCAAGGGGTCCCGCCGACGTGAAGCCAAAGAAGATCAGAAAGCCGAAGGTTATGCGGACAGGACCTATGTAGAAAAAGATAATGTTGTTGAGGATCCGGAGCGATTCATCTGTTTTAAAAATCTGCGCCTATTAGAAGAATACTCGGAATAACGATTTAAAGTTGAGAATATCGAAATTTGATTCATTAAACGGAAAAATCAGATGAAATCAATAGACAAACAGGTTGAAAAGCAACGGCGATACTATGAAAGACTGGGTGTTAAAAGATCATTACGTTCAACACATAACCCAGGGTTGTATAAAGTCAATCCTGAAATAGCCCACAATCGTCCAAAGTTTGAAGAGGAACTGGCTGAGCTGAAAGGAAAGACGTTTGACGAACAGATCAAACTGAAACGGCAATTATTGGCTCGTTATAACAACCAAATCCAGGCTTATATTAGATCCGGACGGGGGCATAACGATCTGTTTTCATATGCTGTCCAGTGGGTGTATGACATTGGAGATTTGGACACATATTTCCAATATACGGACATTGCCATGGCCAGGGATGTACGGCCGGTTCTTCGCAGTAACAAAACATTTGAAGAGTGTTTACGCTATGACATTTTGGAATGGGCAGATCAACAGCATAAACAGAAACAAAGCTGTGAACCATATCTATCAAGGTATATGGCCAGAATTGAAGATTGGTCCACAATCCCCGAAAAACTACGGAGTTCTTTTTGGTACCTGAAATTTTACAGCGATTTCAGAGCAAAGGAGGATCCTGAAAAACTGATAGAGATTGGTAAAACGGCATTCAAAGTTCACAATGCCCAGGTAAAAACAGTTTTGAAAGAGCTCTTCCTGGAATATTACGGCAAAGAAGCCGGAAAATCTGAGTGGAAAGAATTTTTGAATAGCTAATCCCCCAGCCAAGTCGGTGGAGTGTCGTATAAAGCGAAGTTAGCTTTGGGTTATAGGCAGTTCTGCCGACTTAGGTTTTGATCTGAAAAAAAAATGGGAATAAAAATTCATGATACAGCAATAGATGACATTTTGGTACCGGTCCCCCAGGGGTGGCCAGAACTGAATGTTGGTGACTTTCAAATCAATAAGAGTCTGGGAAAAGAAGTTGATGCAAACAGACTAAAAGACATTTTAACCTTGGCAGCAAAGGAAGTTGCTGAAAATTTCGATATGGAGGTGTTGATTCTTCCGCTTGATACAAAAGATGAGATCTATTTTCGTTTCGCAGTATTTGAGCTAGCATTCGCCAAATTGATACCATCATTGCCAGTTAACAATCAACATGATTCCCATGTCTCAGATCCGGAATCAATGGAAAAGCAAATCAAACTGTTGAAACGAAATTCCATTGGTTTTCAAAGGGAAATTCCTGGTTATAAGGCAAAATCAACCGTTGGTTCAGCATTCCTATGAAACGCTTACGACAAATTAGAGATTATTTGATTGAATATGGGAATATTCCGAAACGAGATTTTGCCTGTCACGTCATTGGATCTGAGCAAATCCCAGTCGAGTCACAGACTGAAACCGGGATCTGGTTGTTTGACGATATTTATGACGCGGTGATCCATATCGAGGATGTCTCAGGATCAGAATATGAGAACATTAGATTATTGCTCTATGAATGGTTTCGGGAAAACCAACAGGAAAATGAGAAACTCTCGCTTGCCGGCGATTTTATCACTGATGTCCTGAGTTTGATTACCGTAAGTGTGACACTGAAAGATAGCGTTCATATTGTTCCCGATCCAGAGGGAAAAATCGAACGTGATAGACAACGCTGGCGTATTGCTGATCCTCCGAATGAAGAAAACTTTATCTGATGTCCAGTGATGACCAGACGTTCAAAATACAAAGATCTGCAGGGGTGGGATCAATTGGAACATCTGTTGAAAACGGTTGTTCCCAAAGATAAAAAAGTTTGGATTTGGAGGGCTATGGGAAGAAAAGCCCTTGCCCTGAATCGGGCTCGGGTTAAATGGCAGATGAACACTGATGGGTCTGATTTTGAGAAACGGGCGGATGGTAGTGATAAACCCATGTTGAAAAAGACCTTGAGAGGTAAGGGGAAAGGCGGTCCAGCCCAGGTATCAGTCGAGGCATATGCAGACAGTGGGATTGTAAAATCGCTCAATCCGGTCAATATCGATCAGCACTTTGGTTCCGTTAAAACCGTCAAAGCGATGACACATCGAGAGCTGGAACTAAGACAGAAAGATGTAAAGGGATATCGAGATCGATATAATCAGGGGAAAAGAAAAGGGCTTTTTGGAAAGCTTTTTTCTGCAGAAACGGATCCACCTTGCAGTCTTGAGCAAGCCAGGGTTTTAAAAAATGAAGTTGGTTTTAAAAAAGTTTCATTCGATGGCGGTAAAACAAAGGTCAGGGCAACGTTTGCCAATCTTCAAAAGGCATTTACTGCAAATACGGCTGGATTCATTATTCGTGAACACCGGATAAAAAAAGGAAAGCGACCAAAAACGAGTTGGTCAATTAAGGTGCCACCAAGGGATGTCCTGGGAATCAGTAAACAGGATGAAAAAATCCTGATGAAGTATATGGCAACTTTGATTAAAAAATATGCATATTTTGATATTTCCATGCCACCAGGATATGAGGAAGAGTTGGAATCTTAAACATGGATTGATATGGCCGAAGATCATGAAGAAATACACCGAGCTTTAGGACGACTTGAAGGGACGTTGGATCAGGTAGAGAAAAATCAAGCCAGAATGACAAAGGATTTAAAAACGATCAGAAAAGATATTACCAGGCTAAAGGTCAAAGCGTATTCAATCAATGCTCTTATATCAGCTGTTTCTGGTGGATTATCCGGTTTTTTAGCTCAAATAACCAAACCGTAAGGAAAGATATGTCAGAAGACAGGAAAAACAAACCGAAGATCGACCCCACCTTTGCCCGGATGATGGCTATGCGGGGGATCACGAAGCTCAAAAAGAGACCTGAGACACAGGCAGTTAAAGAGCCAGTGAAGTCTGAATCATTGGATAAAACCAAAAACTCCAAAAAGGTGAAAAAATGATAAGAGGAATCAATACCGGAATAGGTGTTAATGAAGTGTTGTCCGCCGGTGGGGAACCGGCTGATGTTGCCGGTCGTGCCTGCCTACTGGCTGAACATGCCAACGTGACTGCTATCAATGTCATTCGCTCCGGTACCGATATTGAAGCTGTTTTTGGTGAATGTGCACTGACAGATGATCTGAAAACCGCCCAACTCAATGGAGGCAGTAATCTGAATATCACCGTTGTGACTTACCCGGTGGGTTATGTGCCGGCGGCCAGTCTTCAATCACAGATGCAAAACGTGGTTGATTTAAATTATACTATTGAGTTCTGGGCGTTATATGATACGGTGGACCGGGCATTTGCTGATTCATTTGCCCAGGCCTTGACCTTTTTTCAAAATAACAAGCGCTGGTATTCCGGCATATGCCAGTGGCGAAAGGCTATTGTGCTGAATCTGCAAGGCAAGTCCGCAAGAGATGGAAATGGCCATGTAGTGATCAACTATCCAGGCCATGGTTTTGCTGAAGATAATTCCCCTGTGATTTACGGGACCAATAACTATGATGGCCAGATCACTCTGTTGGAAAGTACCACAGCTGATGAATTGCATTTTTTCGGCATATATATAGCAGAAACCTTTGCAGCCGGGGCAATGCTGGAGGAAAACCCCAATGATTACGCTGCAATGTTTGGTACTGAGTTCGAAACATTTTCATGCAACAAAATGATGATTGTTGCCCCCACCACCCAAGCCAATCACTTGGGGGCTGTTTTGGGGCAGTGCTGTCAACAGCCATTGGAGCAGTCCATCGGACGACGAGACCAGGGCGGTGTTCAGGGCGTTTCTGTTGATCCCGCCTATGCCGACGCCCTGGCTAATCTGATTGATCATGGGGCGGTTGTTCTGAAAACAGATGTGGCCAAACCGGAAGAGATCATCATCAATGATGATACTGTAATGTGGACGTCCGGTGAGGTGAGGAATTGGCAACAACGTCGGGCAATCTGTGAGGCTGTCCGTAGAATCTATTATTACGGTAATCCGCTGATCAACAGCTCAAAATACGAGCGTACTCCTGAAGGTGCCCTGGCAGCAGTTGATGAAATTGCCACCGGTCTTAAAATCATGCGGGACAGCTCACCCAGGATTATCAGCGGTTTCGATCTGACCGTTGAATGGGGTTCCAACGGCAGCCTGATCGTCCATTTTATTATTTATAGTCTAAACAACATCAAACTAATCGAAACATCAATAGAGCTGCAAGCTCCGTAAAGAGGGATCATGTCACAATTCAAACATGGTGTTGAAGAACACATTACAAGGGCGACCAAAATCTTTTCCCCTTTGGGACAATTCGGAACCTGCAAAGAAGCTAAGGTTTCAGTCTCTGCCGTTTTCGAAATGAAAGAAGGGGTTGTTATCCCATAAGCGCTAACTTAAGAAAAAGTCTTGCTAATTTGTCGTTTTCTCTTTCTTGGAGGATCTGACAAGTTCTTAGATATTTCTGCCCAATTTCCTAGGCATCGC
>JBFFHJ010000047.1:0-58140 GCA_041556995.1 bacterium
ACCATCGCTGTTAAAAAATTAGAAAAATACCGGTTTTATTATAATAAGACCTTAAGCGACCGACCTTGGCTTCCTTCGTGTAAAAAACGGATATGTTTGATATCCCATCAAATTTGTCGATCTTTTTGAGTTTTCCAATCTTACATTTATTGCACAGGGTAACGTCGATCCCTGTCAAATCCAACATTAATTGTACGGTAGACTTCTTTTTATTCGGTTTGGACGATGATGGACCAGCGCCAACGGCCAATCGAATCTGTTGAAATGTACTCTTTTTGCAATTGTTCCCCAAATACCAAAGTGGCAAATTCACATAAATCCCTAAGGTAATTCATGAAAATGTTTTTTTTGACTATGAAACTTAAAAAGTTGTAAAAATTTATTAAAAAAAGCTCTTTGATATTAGAGGTGTAATAATAAGACACTACGATTTTTTGCCAATATTCAGTGTTAATGCATATTTACGCCAATATTATGAAGGAACATCCGCTAAAAAGTTCATTAAACCCAATAAAACTAGGGAACTTTGGTGTAATTTGAAATCTATCAAAACCCGACACATCAGGAGTTCTGAAGTTAATTATGTTTTTTTAACTATATCTCCTAATTCTCCCACTTTACACCTTCCATCATATCTTTTAACCGATTTATCATCGGTTTCCCCACACTCAATGATGACCATCAGTTTTGTTATTGACTCGGTGTTTGCAAACATCCATTTGGCCGCTACAAATAATAATAGCAAGACGTTTTGTTAAAATAGTGTATTACTAAAAAAAGCGAGACGACACTCCAAGGAGGATTGAATGTCAAAAAACGGATGGCAATTAACAGGAAATGCCCCGGATGCATATGAACAACATATTGTCCCTGCTTTCAGCAGAGCCTGGGCTCTTGATATTCTTGAAAAGGCCGCATTACAAGAAGGTGAAGACATTTTAGATGTAGCCTGCGGTAGTGGTATTGTTGCCCGACATGCAATCTCTCAAGTAGGCACCGGAGGTAAGGTCTCCGGAGTCGATATCAATGAGATAATGCTGAACAAAGCTCGTGAAATCAGCAAAAAAGAAAACCTTTCTATTGAATGGTATCACAACGACGCTTCCAACTTACCGTTTCAAGATAATAGATTTGATGTCTTGTTATGCCAACAGGGTTTACAGTATTTCCCGGAACGCGATAGTGCATTAAAAGAGATCTACCGTGTTATAACCCAGGGCGGGCGATTAGTACTGAGTGTTTGGCGATTGATGGAGTTTTCCCCGTTTTATAAGGTACTTCATGAAATTATCAAACAAAATCTCGGCAAAAAAAATGCTGCTATTCTATCTTCAGCCTATTCTTTATCCGACAAAAACCAATTGAGATCCCTGATTGAAAAAGCAGGATTTAAAAAAATAAACATTCGCATCGTCATTAAGCAGATGTACGTCACCGATTTAAAAGAGTTTTTTCTAGGTGGCATGATCGCATCCCCGTATGCAGCAGCATTTGCCGAGCTAAATAAAAACACCCAACAAAAAATCATAAAATACCTGGAATCATCACTTCAAGATTACCTGGACGATGAAGGCTTAGTCGCCCCCATGGAAGCATGGGTAGTTTCTGCTTGGAAGTGACAATAATGTCATACCCTGATATTGGGAGTTACAGATATAATCAACCTAAATCAGGAATAAATTGTAAAAAACAATATAATTATCATCCAATAAACATCAAATAAGATATACCGAAAAATTCAAACGACACAAGTACTTGTCTGGAAAATATAATAAAACAGAACTGGCTGGAAAATACTCAATTGGCAGAAACGGCAACAGAGTTACGCTGATTGGCAATATTAGAATTTAATCTCACAATGTCAAGCTCAAAACCCTTGGCCATAGTCATTTCATTTTGAATCCATAAAAAAGAAAAGGATTTTTATGCCCAATATTCCTTCTGAATATATTGATCTTGCAATTAAACTTTTACTTGCAACATTTCTCAGCGGTCTTGTTGGTCTTGAAAGAGAATTTCATGGAAGAGCAGCAGGTCTGAGAACCCACATTCTCGTTTGCCTGGGTGCAACAATTATTATGGCAAGTTCTCAGAATATTCAAAACATTTTAGCCCATCAAAATTCTAATTCTGTTTTTCGCATAGACCCTTGGAGGATAGCTGCCGGAATAGTTACAGGGATAGGATTTTTAGGAGGTGGAACAATTTTAAAATCAAACGACTTGATCCGTGGTTTGACTACAGCTGCATGTATCTGGTTTATTGCAGCAATTGGCATTGTTATTGGTCTGGGTTTATATATACCTGCAATAATGGGCACAATTGTAGTATTTTTGGTTCTTGTTGGACTCGATCCAATTGGACATAAAATCCCATCAGTCAAATACAGTCAAATCACTATAATTTCTGAAATGGAACCAGCGGAAGAAATTGAGGCCAAATGTCTTGAGATATTTAAAAAACACCCTATCATAGTTCAAAACACATCTATCTCAGCAGATGCAAAAACTCAACGAAGAACCCTAATTTTGTACATCCGTAGTCGTAGAATAAAAAATAAACATCTTATCTTAAAAAAGATTTTTGCTATTCCACATGTTCAACATGTTTCTTGGTAACTATCTTATCTTGCCCCCAAAAAAGTTTCCAGTAGACCGTGATCGCCCTCAACAAGCTAAACGCTGCTGGAGATGCACTCATTGTCCAGTATCATAACTTGCTTACTTTGATAGAAGAGGTTAAGCGAGTAAATGAAAAAATGATACTTGAACATCAGAACTCTATTTTTTAATTTTGAAATGTGAATCAATAATGGGCTGTAGGCTATGAATGAAAACCGGCTTAACTAAATAAGCTAATGGATTCAATGACTTTGCTTTATTCATCATTTCAGGATTCGAATATCCGGTCATAAAAATAATTGGATTTGAAGAAAATGACTGGATCTGCTCTGCGGCTTCCATCCCATCAATTTTTCCTGCCAATCGTATATCCATCAGTACAATATCAGGTTTCTGTTGCTTTGCAATTTCTACTGCTTTTTCTCCAGAAGTAACACTAGCTATAACTTTGTAGCCAGCTCCCGTTAATTCATTTTCAAGAGTCATGGCAATCAGGAACTCATCTTCAACCAAAAGAATTTTTATTGGTGATTTCATTTTAGACTCTTTTTTTATAAAGTGTATCAGAGAACTCAATCTTGCAAGTCAGGCCTTCTGTGATTTTAAATTTTATGCTTCCATCCATTTGTTTTTCAACAATTCCTGTTATCATTTTAAGTCCAAGCATCTCCTGGTTTCGAAAGTCAAATTCTTCGGGGACACCAATTCCGTTATCAGAAACAGTCAGACTAATTTTCCCAGACTCATTGCGGGAAATACAAATTTTTATTACTCCTTTTCGCTCACCTGGAAATGCATTTTCCAGTGAATTTGATATCAACTCATTCAATACCAAGCCGAGAGGAATAGCAGTATCGATAAGTAATGATACTTTTTCGATGTCCAATACAAACCGAACTTTTTGAGGGGATAAGTCATAACTCTGCAATATTAATGATGTCAGTCTTTTCACATATTCACCAGCATCAATGTATGACAGGTCTTTTGATTGGTAAAGCATCTGGTGAACTAAAGACATGGTCTGAATTTTATGTTCCATATTTTTAACTAATTCTTGTACACCACTGCTGAAACACTTCTTAGCATTTTGGAACAATAGGGAGTGAATCACTTGCATGTTGTTTTTGGTTCTATGATACAGTTCTTGTAGCAGGGTTTCTTTTTCTCTGAGGGAGGCTTTGATTTGTTCTTCCGCCTGTTTGTGTTCAGTGATGTCTTGAATCATGCCACGTACTCCGACACGACTGCCCTGGTGCAAAACGATATTACCGATAGCCCTGACCCATTTCAGGTTATTTTTCTCGGTTATCAGCCGTGTCTCAAAATCGAATGATTCTCCCTTTTTAATAGCATGTTGCACAGCATCAGTTACTATTTTTTGATCTTCTGGATGATAATATTGGATTGCTGTAGCAACATCCGGCGATCGGTCATCTTCCAACTCATGAATCCGAAAAGTTTCCTCGGTCCAGGATAACTTATTGCTCAACAAGTCTATTTCCCACCCCCCCACTTTAGCTATCATTGCAGTTTCTTTAAGACGTTCCTCGCTCTCCCGCAGAAACTGTTCTATTCTAGTACGTTTGGACCTGTTGATAAGCAGTAGTGCAATTAGTAGCGTTTCCAGTAAGATGAGCGTTGCAGTGCCGATAATCAAATGATAGTGCCGTTCCCAGAAACTTACTTTCCGATGAAGAATAACACTTTCCGGGGCCAGGTTTGTTTCATCAATACCCCAACGCTTGAGTTGATGCCAATCGAACATAAAAACATGTGTGCCATCGGAATACGTTGTAACGACAGTTTGTTTTGTTCCGTTTATAATTTCCAGGGCTGTTTTTGCGGATTTTTTGCCTATCATTTCCATGCTCATTAACAGACCTCCAACAACTCCGGTATCCATTTGGGTTTGGGAAACAGCAAACATAGGAACATTAGCAACCTTGGCAATTCGAGTGGCGGCATTCCTTGGGAGAAAACACTTGCCTGTTCCGTCTTGCTGGATCAAAGCATAGATAATAATCGTCCTTTTCGGCTGATTTGCTACTTGTTTCAGCATGTCATCCATCCCAATTTGATTCAAGTAAATGATATTAATCTTGTTTTCAAAAGGTTTCAATTGATTTTTAGCGATAACGAAGTATTGTTTGTCCACCGGACTCGTCCCCCCCACAATCAGGACGTTTTCAGTTGCAGGGAGTAATTTAAGGGCTACGTCCAGGGTTGAGTAAAAATCAGGCCCGGAGGTTATACCGGTATAGTCTGAAGGAATTGTTCGTTTCCCAATTATTGATTTTGGAACAAGGGAAAATACAACCGGCACCCCAGGGAAAAGTACATCCCTGTATTCCAGAAGAAAATCCAAAGCTGGTGAAGCGTGGGAAATGACAAAGTCGATTTTTATATTTCCATATTTACTGAGGTATAGTTCAAACAATTGCTTTTTATGTTCTTCTCCTTTGAACCGCATCATGTCCATGTATTCAGTGAAATGATTAATAGAAACCGACGTATCCTCACTAAATGCAGAATGAAGTCCCTTAACAAAATTTGCAGTTCCCTTCCCTTCTATATGGTAGGAAGAAAGGAAAAGCACATTAATCGGAGTCTGTTTGGTTTCAGCCACAGCTGAAAAGGCAAAAAGCCAAGATACCAGCATTATCAATATCCATTTTTCTGTACACATAATTGCCCTAATTTGGCATGTGTTAAAAAACATCAAAGTTAATGTAACTTCTTGAAATTAGATCGGATCTGTTATGATAAAGGTTACTTCCGTTTTTGTTACAATGTTTCTCTTGCATTTCAAAATATAAATGTCTGCGGATTCCTGGTTGGTCAGTGAGCACGTTTCATATCATCCTGAGGAGGTACAACGAAGGATCTCTCAGAGACAGAAGCAAGGGATGTTGATGATTACCTGGAAACATGTTTGCTTCAAGTCCTGTAAAACCGGTAACAAAAGATCTCTTTGGAAGCACAGAGATTCTTCAGGTTGCTATAGGGCTCCCATCAGAATGACACTGGTTTTTGATAAGGTTTGATCAAACAGAGATTAAATCCACACCTTAAAATATCTAATATATACTTATATTCAATCTACATGAAAAAATCTTATAAACCAAGATAATAAGGTAAAAAGTGAGTGGATCAAATGCCGGAACATTAATTAAAAACCAACAGAAGTGGCTTGTGATGCCGGGCACCCTCCTCAAATTTTCCTTTTTAATATTGGGGCTGGAAGAAAATGATGCTTTTAAAGCTAATCAGTATTGTTGGAGAATGTAAATTAGGGAATGGCACTTTATGTAGAAAAAAATACTTGTCGGAAGGCGTTTTTTTGAAGCGGATATAATCCTAAGGAGCATATCCGCTGTTAAAGTTCAAAAACCGGGTAGTCAAAAGCTTATGCTTTTTTGCTGGAAATCAGTCCTAAGTCCAGGCAACTGCGTAATAATCCTGCTATACTGTCAACTCCCAGTTTTCTCATGGCATCTCTTCTTTGTTTTTCGACGGTTTTCACACTCTTGAACAAGATTGATGCGATTTCACGCGCCGATTTACCTGCTGCAATATATTCAATGACTTCTCGTTCGCCCGGAGATAATAGATCCAACCTATTGTCTTGCAAAGCTATTTTATCATCAGATGTAAGAACTGTTCCCCATAATTTTGCGCTTTCAATCGTTTGCAACCATCCGGTGTATAACTCTTCGCGCTTTGAAGACGAAATGCGTGGCTCGAAGCGGATATCAAGTTTCCAATTTGCATTAATCTCGTCAAGTGATTGCCAGTATCCTATAGCCAGTCCTGCAAGATAGGCTGCACCTTGGGAAGATGCTTCAATAACCGACGGTCTTTCCACAGGAATACCCAGAATATCAGCTTGAAACTGCATCAGAAAATCGCTTTTTGCACCTTCACCATCCACTCTCAGAGTTGTCAGTTTTTTCCCATATGCATTCTCGATGCAATCGAAAGAATCACGCGTCTGGTAAGCCATGGATTCCAATGCTGCTCGTACAATGTGGTTTTTTGTTGCTCCAAGACTGATGCCCATCATTGTCCCACGAACATTGGGATAAAAATGTGGAGATCCGAGGCCAACAAAGGCTGGTATGAAATAGACACCGTGAGTATCTGTTTCTTGCATTGCCAGTCCATCCGCTTCATTCACATCCTGAATAATACCTAAACCATCCTTCAACCACTGAATCACGGCGCCGGAAACATCGGCAAATCCTTCAAGTCCAAAAGTAGTCTTTCCATCAATGGTCCACAAGACCGGAGAAATTGTTCCTTCTCCAGCTGAATAACAATCAGTGCCGGTGTTTAAGATTATAAACGACCCGGTGCCATAGGTGTTTTTAATCATTCCAGGCTTGAGACAAGCCTGGGCAAGTACAGCTACAACCTGATCACCGGCACAACCGGAAATGGGTATTCTTGTCCCTCCAAAAACCTGGGGATGTGTAAATGCATAGACCTCGCTGGAACTTTTCAGCACCGGTAAAATTTCAGGGGGAATCCTAAATTTTTTTAAAATCCAATCATCATAGGCAAGTGTTTGCAGGTTCAACATCCCTGCCGTTGATGCATTGGAGAAATCGGTAATATGAACATCACCACCGGAGAGCTTCCAAATCAGCCATGAGTCAGTTGTTCCGAAAAGCAGTTCACCGTTTATAAGAGCTTTCTGGACAGCGCGATCCTGTTCCAAGAGCCAATTAATTTTTGTAACAGAGATATTTGGAACGATTACCATTCCGGTTCTTTTTTCTATTTCAGCTCTGTCTTCAACCGTTATCTGATCGCAAATTTGTTGCGTGCGCCGATCTTGCCATATTATAGCTCTGCCGATCGGTTCACTTGTTACTTTGTTCCAGAGTACAGTTGTGCAGCGTTGGTTGGAAATTCCGATGGCGCGAATATCATCCGGGAGAATGCGTGCGTTAACTAACGCATCAGAAACAGCCTGCATCGTATTGAGCCAGATCTCATTGGCATCCTGTTCCACCCAGCCTGCATGAGGATAATATTGTGTTAATCCGTGAAAAGAGCTGGAGACAATCTCACCAGTATGGTTAAAAATAATGGCCTTCGAACCGCTGGTTCCCTAGTCAATGCTTAATATATAACCATTCATATTGTCAGCTCCTTAAACGGCTAAAAAGGCTGTAAACGAGAGGGAAAATGGCATATCCTGAATTTTGACTCTTTTGCTTAAGAACTCATTGCAACTTACTGATGATAAGGAACATGACGTAAGTCTTTCCTCTTATAGTCAAAAAGTCCCTTTCCAACACATAAACTGTAACGTAGCCTATGATGGCTATTAAGCTGTTGAGACAAAAAAACGGTGTTGGAAGTTCAATGTTTGATGTTCGTCTTTTTTCCAGATGTGAGATATTGGATGTTTAAAATCAGCGGTGAAAGAAGGAGCTGAATTTTAATATAAGGTGATCGTTGAAAGCAATCAGTATTGTATTCAGTGAATAAAAAGATCATTCATTTATCAGTCTGCGTTTTCTACCAGTTCTACAGCGTCCTTGATGTATTTAGTGCAAATAGTCTGGAAGAGATTATTCTCTATTGCTTTTTCCTTAACTTTGGGAATACTGATGTTGACGCCCAGCAACTCTTTACAGGTAATTGAGCCGTGGCGTTCCTTAAATTGCGCTATAAAATTTTGGAATGCTTGACGCGCTTTTTCCTTACCATCTTCATCCTCTAAATCGATTACCCCGTGTCTAAGTCCCAATGCCATTAAAGCACCGGTTACAACACCGCAAGTCTCGGCCATTCCCGCTATTCCGCCACCGAAAGCACTGGAAATCTTTAAAGCTTGTTCTCTGCTAAATCCATATTCTTCTGCACAAGCAGAAAAAACTGATTGAGAACACGAAAATCCCTCTTCAAGATAGGATTGGGCTGATTTTAAAACTTTCATAAAAACACTCAGTCTTTTATCAAATAATTAACCTTATAGTATCAATGACGCTTTGTTAAAAATTGCGTCTCATTAATGTTTTATATTCTATTCCAATAAACTGATTTTTGTTTTTCGTCAATTGTTAAGTAAGTATATATATGTGTAACATATTGTAATATTGGCCAATAAGGGTCGGCTAAAAAATCAGTTCACATTCTGTATATAAAATGTCCATTGTTTTTGTGATTTTTGCAAACAGATTATGTGAAGTTATTTTTTGACAATCCCTCAGAATGTATTTGGATAATGTTGGGATAAATAAATCTCCTGTTTTCTCCCCTGAATGCTTTCATCTGCTAATGCCGAAGAGTATAGGTGTCTAACTTACATTTTAAGTTTTTTTGTCCTGATCCAATGTAATGAATTACCAATGCCGATTGAAGCAAACGCCAAACGGTAAGACGGTTATACTGTTACCGGAACGTGAGAAAACTAAGAGGGCAAGTGCTTTTATTCACAAAATCTTACTAAAAGCAACGAGGTAAAAAACTTCCAACCATCTCTTAAGAAGAACTCGTTATGTGTCCCTTTTATTCTTAAAAGATGGTTTACCATTTAATATTGAGGAGTTGATACACATTTACATATTCTTCCAATGAAAAACCATTCAAAATGTTTCGAAACCTTCCTTTCGAAAGAATAGGATGTATCTTTTAAAACTAAATTCGTCAGTTGTATCACAAATCCCGAGACAGGTATATGCCCAACAAAAAATTTATAGCCAGCATAGCAGATTTAAGTTCTGTAGAGATGAACTTAAATCAGTGAGACAAAAAAAATAGAACTAAAAAAGTCAAACACATCGGGTTTTGGGGGAATAAAGTATAAGGTCCGGTGCTTTTATTTCACTTTAAACAGCTTAGCCGCATTTTCGTATAGCCATTTGTTTTTGGTTTCCTCTTTTAGTGGCAGCTCCAGCACCTGATCCGCCAATTGTTTGATACTTAACCCCATGAACAGCCAGGTTGAGCCAAATAGTATTCTGTCTTGCAGGACTGAATTGCCATAATGGAACAAGGGTTCCCAACCAGAACCGGGACAATTGAGATACTTAGGCATATAGGAGGCGAAATCCAGGTATATGTTGGGATTGCGCCAGGCGACTCCAACCATCTCGGCTACCCAGGGCCAGCCTCCATGACCGGCGATCATTTTGAGATCAGGGAAGTCTTGAGCCACAATGTCCAGGTAGATAGGGCGTTCCACTTCCATATTGTTGGTTGAATAGTTAATAGAAAGGTGAAACCAGATGGGCATATCAAGCTCGGCACAGGCTGTATAGACGGGATACATCTTTCGGTGATGTGGCGGAATGCCGAACATAAAAGGTCTTATTGCCACACCTCTCAACCCCATTTCGTAACATCGCCGGACTTCTCTGACTGCGTCCATCCCCTTTAGGGGATCGATACCAGCAATCCCGATAAATTTTTCAGGATATTGTCTAACGATTTCAGCATAATAATCATTGGGTAATCCTTTCAGGCCACTCGGCGTTTCCTCATCCAAATTAAAAATCACCGCTTTCTCCACCTCCATGTTGTCAAGTTGTTCAATAAAAGCCTCGACTGACATGGACAACGGTTGAATCCTGGGCAGCAGGTTTTTTTTCATTTCATCTTGAGACTGGGTGGTTTTGATTTTATATAGTTCATCGGCATCCAAGCCAAATAACGGAGCGATTCTGGGTCCAAAAACATCCCGAAGATATCCTGCCATTTGCGGTGGAAGAGAAACAATTAGATCCAGGATAACTTCTTCGGTGGGGATATAGCACAAAGCATCTATCATTTTTGTTTTCATATCGGTTTCCTATTTGTTTTGTTGGGCTTTATTTTCAAAAACTCTCCCAATTCGATTAATAACGGTCTCGATCTGTAATTGTCTGCTCATGGATATATCCGGGCCGAAACTGCGGATAATATGGACTTCTTCACTGGTTGGAATCGATGTTGTTGAAAGCTTGTCGGCGATTTTTAAATCCCAGGGAACTTCGGCTCGAATATCTTCCAGAGAGGCGCCGGGGTGAATTTCAATCAACATCAACTCTTTGGTGACGTCGTCAAAGGTGAACACGCCTTTGGTGCTGATCAACAAAACCGGTCCGGAACCTTCCGGCATGCCTTCATCATAGCGAGATTGTCCGCCATCAAGAAAACCGGGGGAAGTGAAGTAGTCCAGTTTTTCAACAAATTCACCGCCCCGCATGGTCAGAATGGTTCTGCCGGAGTACCCCACAAACTCCGGAGCACCACCAGCGCCCATCATTCTAAAATCAAAATTATCAGGATCTCCGATGTAACTGCTGTTCATATTGCCATATTTGTCGATTTGTCCGACGCCCAGAAAACTGACGTCAACGTATCCTCGATTCAAGACAGTAGAAAAGATATCCGTCATATCACAGGAGTAAGTAAATCCCTTGGTGCAGCTTGGATCGGCGATGTGTAGGGGAACCTTTATGGGCTCAATGCCGAACAGACCGGCCTCGGTTAGAATGACAAGATTCGGTGCATGTGTTCGTTTAGCCAGTACGCCAGCTCCCATGGCAATGCCCTGGCCGATAACCACCATTTCGCCGTCCTTAATCTCCTTGGCTGCCCGAGAGACAATTAGTTCTGAAATCGTGTATTTAACCATTGATTATCCCTCCTTTTTCTTCCAACATTTTTTCAAATTGATCCATGTTCATTCCCAGGGTTTCCGAGTAATTCTCATTGTTCCAAACCCTGGTGAAGGTAAAACCGTAATCCGCTGGCGCGCTGAGGAAAGGCTTGGCTTTGAGAGAGTCCAACAAGTCCGAACCAAACATGTCAACATAGTTCTTCATATATTCTTCCCTGTCTTTGACGCCGTAAATCCACTGATCCATCCAATTTTTCATGGCCTTCTTGTCGCCAATAGTAGAAAAAAACAAAGACCGAAAAATCATGTCATTATCATAATGCCCTGCGATTTCAGAAGGATGAGCTCCCCAGGGACATTCAACTACGGCGCAGACTTTATGCGCCGGAACAATGGTTAAGTGCGGTGCCGACATGATGACCTCCGTATCGACGATTTGTTCCGCTGAGATAATGACTTTTTTTGCCGCCAAAGCCGCCCATTTGCTGTTGATCATGGCCCCCCACAATTGTGCATTACCCGACTTATCCGCTCGCTGTACGTGCATTAAGGCAAAATCCGGATTGTAGCCCTTAACCACTAGAGTTTTTTTTCCACTAAACGGATCTTCAACTTCAGCAAATCGCTGATCGCCCAAAAAACCACGACGCTGCACAACATCGGTTCTTCTGATGCCCGAAAGAACCGGTATAAAAGGATATCCCATGGCACCGGCTTTCATCATCGAGAGTAAGGTATGATTGGTCATCTCCTCCACTTTTACTCGACCATCCTTCATGGCTCTATCGATGGGAGATACAAATCGACTTCCTCCCATTCTGAAATTATAGGCGATAACGGCCCTATTCACTGCTCCTGCTTCCAATAACTGATCCACTTCCTCTATCCCACCTTGCTGGAAAACCATGAGATTTTTTTTCTTCTGTCGAATCAGTTCATGAGTCAAGGCCAATGGCATGGAATAGAGGCAATTGGCAAAAACGAATGATTCGCCATCGTTGATAAAACGCTGAATTGCTTCCTTGGAAGTCATTTGTTTGTCTTTATCCATATACTTAATCATTCATTGCTCCATAATATTTTAGTGGAAAAGCATCACATCACTTCTTAATTTTGAATGATCTGTTAACAAAATTATTCAATACATGACATCTATGTAATTTTAACAAAAAACTCAACGGACATTGGGAGCAATAAACCGGGTTTTGGGTGCAAAACCGATAATTGTTTGGAGGGTATGCAGATTGTTGTGGATGGCAGGGAGTTGTGTCATTTTGTTAAGAGCAATTGACCTTTTCCATAAGTTCCAAGTTAAAATTTAAAATGTGACTGAACATCCGTTATAATTTATAGAGATTCTTCGATTTTACTATTATGAAATAGTCCGGGGGCCAAAATAATATAAAAAGCCATATTATTTCAAAGAAATCATTCAATACTCTTTAATGTATCTCTATACTCGGATACTGATTTTCCGTACCAGCGTTTGAAGGCTTTGGGGAATGAGTAAGGATCGGAAAAGCCCAGTAAAAACGAGATCTCAGTATTAGTGAACCGGCTGTACTTCAGATAACTGACTGCCAGTTCTTCCCTGGTCTGATTTAAGATGTCTTGAAACGACGTCCCCTCCTTACTGAGTTTCCGATTGAGCGTCCATCTGCTCATATTAAAATAATCAGAGATCATATCGATGCTGATAAAACCTTTATGGAGATGCTCAATAATCACTTTACGAACTTGTGCGTGAAAATAGGAGTCAAGGAGATGTCTGTTCAGCAGATTTTCAGCATGATTGCTGAGGATCTCTTTTAAATCGGGGTTATGTCTGGGGTATTCAACATCCAGGTATTCCTTTTTAATGCAAATAACGTTTTCAAAATGATCAAAGATCACCGGGCAGCGGAAAATTCGTTGGTATTCGTCCTTATAACCCGGGTGGGAATGGCGAAAACGGACCTCTTCCGGATTGGCGTCAGTCTCGGTAAATGTCCTGATGAGGCTGATGGCGGTGGCAAAAAACTTTTCAACGATATGATGCTCGATGCTTTTTGGAGCCTCAACCTCAAAAGACAAGTAAAAAAGTGATTTGTCTTCTCTGGTGTCAATTTTGGTTAATTCGCGGGCAATTTTATAATATCTCACCAACGGATCAACCATGGAGCGTATCGTACGACAATTCATGATGATATTACCGAAAATTCCCAAGCTTTTGGAATCGGTATTTTCACCCATGTGCAGAGCAAACGCTTTAGACTCAGCCAGCTCGGAGGCCGCTTCCATTAGCTTGTAGGTATGCCAGATGGGCAGTTGTTCATCTGAGTACTTCAATTGTTCTCTTTTCAGACCGGTTTTTTCTTCAAGCTGCTTTTGAGAAACACCTTCCAACAGGATCAGCTCAAAATCGTTTTTGACAATGGCAGTTGAGACGGTCGGCATCGTTGATCTCATAGGTCATTTCCCATTATTTATTTTGGAAAAATGGTCATCTTATCCGTATCGGTATATATTTCACAGATCTCCATTGGAGAATCATCACCTGCAAAACTCACTATACCAATTTCGCTCAACCAACAATGCATTTTTTTGTCTTGCGACTTCCTTGATTTGATTTCCATGCCTCGACGTTTGGTTAATAAATTCAGGGAAGAATGATAGCCATAGACAATACGATTTAAAAATCCACCACCTTCAGAAATTTGCCGGGAAATTCATTTTGAAACCAGTTAAGATGCACTCTTCCTGGAGTTGAGGGGGGTTATATGCTGTCAACTCCCAACGAGCGGTTATATAACAGTTATCCGTGACGTCATGGTCGTTTAAAATCATATAGCCGGGTATTTGGGCCAGGAGTCCTTTATTCAATGAATCTCCTGAAACATTGGGCCAGCGGATCATCAGTATTTGATATAATCATTAAGTGCATAGATACAAAAAATCAACTATTAATATCTGAATTTTGAACACAAAAAGAACAGAAATCACTGACGGTGAAGGACCGTAGAACAATTGCCATGAACAAAAAACCAGCTCTTCAGAGGTTGGATTTGCAGTTCCTCATGATTCATAATTTTAATAAAATACTGATGACAGCATGCTTTGGTTTTCTAAAATATTTACTATAATACAATGGTTTAGCAAGAAAGATAAAAAGGGATGGATGAAGAATTGGCGCTTTACAAAAATATCCGTTATGATCCGGTTGAAATGATTTTATAAAAGGACAGGAATATAGAATATTTTACACAACACATTAAAACAGGGAGGTTTGAGATGAATCCGAAAAAAGTGCACCTACAACCGACGCCCATTATCGACTCAGATCATGAACTTGTTCAGGCGTTCGCACATCAGCATGCCGGTAGTTCCGGCAATCCGATAGATCAGTCGGTCGGTTTATATTATGCTGTCCGGGACAGAATTCGATATAATCCATACAAGTTTGAACTTTCCGTTAGCAGTCTTAAAGCGTCCAGAACTTTGGAAGTCGGAGAATCATGGTGTGTTCCCAAGGCTGCCCTTTTAGCAGCCTGTTGCAGAGCGATGGGTATACCGGCCCGTGTGGGCTTTGCTGATGTACGGAACCACTTATCCACAGAACGTATGAGGAAGCAGATGGAAACAGATGTGTTTCACTGGCACGGCTATACCACCATCCACCTGGGTGGGAAGTGGGTAAAATCGACACCTGCATTTAACATTGAATTATGTGAAAAATTCCGCTTGAAGGTGCTGGATTTTGACGGATTAAGCGATTCCATTTATCACCCTTTTGACTTGGACGGCAATAAACATATGGATTACATTCGGTTCCGGGGGGAATACGACGATGTGCCCTTAAAAGAGATCCAAGATAGTTTTAACAAGTTGTACAGCGGCATCTCCTTTGCGTCAGAGGACGCCGATTTTAATGATGATGTCAATAAAGAGTTGACCGGTTCATAGAGTTTGATCTCCAGCTCCTGGGAATAAGAGATCGTTTAATCCGTTTAGACAAATTCATACATTAAAAGCACCTTCCTCCAATAAATAACTAACCCGAATCTCATGTCACGATGGCTATTATCCAGGTTTTTGGGGATACAGCTTTTTCAGTTTTTTAAGGATAATACTGCTCTACCTCCATAGCGGTGGAGTAGTACGGATAAACACAGAAAGCTGGATTTATCGTTTGTACCTTTTTCCAATCTTGAAGGATAAGAAAAGATACTGTTCTTCTGTTTTTTATAAAAGATCTAAATTGGACATTTTAATCAGGAAATGATGAAATTGTTCTCGAAGCATCTCAACGTTTGGCACTATCAATGGCTTAACAAGCTACCAGTGCTTTTGGAGATAGATTAATTTTACATACGAGAGAAAAATGAAACTAAATCGAGACGAAATGATAATCGCTTTAAAAAAATGGAATCAAGCTTGGGCAGAATATGATCTTGATGGTGTAATGGAACTTTTTCATGACAATATTGTATTTGATAACTGGACGGGTAGTAGAGTCAAAGGAAAAGATAAGCTTCGAACTGCTTGGAAATCCTGGTTCAAAAACAACGGTGGGTTCCGTTTTATCGATGAAGATACGTTCATAGATGAAAACGAACAAAAAGTATTATACCGATGGCAATTGGATTGGCCATCCATGGAAAAGGGGTATGAAGGAAAATCAGAAGCCAGAAGGGGCGTTGATGTTATGACCTTTAAAGATGGTAAAATCATCGAAAAACTAACTTATTGCAAAACGACTATCGAAATAGAAACGGAAAGAGTTCATCTGACAGCGGAGTAATAAAGCTAAATAGATTTTCCATCACATTAATTTAATAAGAGAATATTGATGAGTAATCATTTTTGATGACTTTACAGGCGAGGAGGCAAATCAACCGACGGATTTAGGCGAAGTCCTGGGGAGGAACGACAAAGGATCTGACGAAGAATCTCCAAGAGTTAGAGTTCTAATGACAAGTTGTAATTATTGCATATTCGCCTGTGGAATGACTTTGATTTTTCCGGCGGTGACTGTAAAATGACCGGAACACAGGAAAAGTTGGCAACTTGTAATGTTTTATCATTTTAAACGATTTGAGAAGTACCATATTGATTCTGATAAAAATCACCTAAAATACATGGATAACTATGAATTTGATTAAAATCGACACTGATTTATGTACCGGCGATGCCTTTTGTTCAACCGAATGTCCCCCGCAAATTATTCAAATGAAAGATGAAACGCCGTTTGTTTCCAAGGATTTTGAAGGTTTATGTATCGACTGTGGACATTGTGTTGCTATTTGTCCTAAAGGGGCTTTAAGTTTACGGACCTTATCACCCGGTCAGTGTCCACCGGTGCAGAAAGAGCTTCACTTGAATCCTGAGCATGTGGAGCATTTTTTACGTTCAAGACGGTCAATTCGAACCTTTAAAGATCGCAAGGTGGAAAAGGAAATTCTGGAGAAAGTGATCGATATAGCACGGTATGCTCCCACTGGCAGTAACATTCAGCCGGTAAGTTGGCTTGTCATTAATGAAAAAAAAGATATCGAACGTATTGTTGAGCTGGTGATCGAATGGATGCGTGATTTTATGAAACAGAAACCGGAACTGGCAGCTGAAAAGGGATTTGATAGAATTATAAATACTTGTGAAGCTGGATATGATCGAATATGTAGAGATGCACCTCACTTAATTTTTGCCTTAGCCGATAAAACTGTACTCAGTGCGGCAACTGATTGTCACATTGCCTTAAGCTATTTGGAGCTGACACTTCCATCGTTCGGTTTAGGCGGATGCTGGGCTGGTTATGTGCAGTTTGCTGCCAACTACTGGCCGGCTTTGACTAAATTCCTGGCTATCCCGGAAACACTCGTCAGTCATGGTGCCATGATGGTCGGTTATCCAAGATTCAAATACCAACGCCTCCCTTCCCGAAACAACGCAATCATCCAACATCGCTGATAAACTGATGCTAGAGAACAAATTGTAGCTGAGGATTGCACATATTAACTTGTCAGTCGGATCTGGCCTGGTTTTAAAGATCAACTGCCGTTCCGGCTTACAGCTTGACTGATGAAGGATGACACCTGTTTTTTTTTGACCAGACAGGTCTGAGTTTTGCTGTTTTAATTCAATCAGTTTGAATTTGATTATCGTCGACGACATAGTTCCTATCAACGATTTAGCAACGTTCGGCAATGACGTTTTTTCGATCTGTTACTAAAACAATATTGCTTGTTTTAACTTCTCTGAGATAAAGACTCAACCGGTTTTACAGGTCCTTTATTCCAATAATTTCAATGGGATTTATTGATTTTTGGTCTTATCTTGTGTTGAATAAGAAAGAGAAAATGTCTCTAATAAAGCCACTTGTGGTTACTTTGTCCAGGAACAAATATCGTTTTCTCAGGGCAATCGTGTAAAAAAGTCTCACCAGCTATCATCCTGAGGAGCTTTTGACGAGGGATCTCTCAAGGCCAAGACTACTATGATGTCACTTAACATCACAGTAGTTTTAGCGTTTAAAGCCTTGCCAACTTAATAAAAAGTCTCCTTGAAGCCAGGAAAATTCTTTGTGTCGTTACTACTTCCCTCTGAATCACATTTCTTTTCATGATTGCCCCGATCATTCTCTAAGACAATTGGATGAAATAAATAATAATCCAGATAATCATACCTCCAAAGCTTGAGCAGCTTTTAATGCCTTTTTTTCATCTTTGTTTAAAAACCTGGGTTTAAAAACAAGAATTAACGACGGTATTAAAAACAAGTCACAAATCAGGGCTGTAAATATGGCCATTGATCCGAATATCCCTACTTTAACCATGCTCATATAAGACGAAAAAGACATAATAGCAAAGCCAAAACCCAGAATCAGCGTGGTGAAGGTAATAGCTTGACCGACTTCTTCAATGGTATTTTTGAGTGATCGGTGAATTTGCCGATTTTTTAATACCTCACCTCTATAATGAGTAATGAAATGGATAGTATCATCGACCGCAATTCCGATAATCACCGGTGCAATGATTATTGTATCCGAATCCAGGGGTATGTCGAACAGTCCCAGCAAACCAAATGTCAGTGTCGCCGGCAACAGGTTGGGGATAATAGAAAGAATACCGACTCGAATAGAACCGAATATAACAATCAGAATAATGCTAATGGTTACAATGGCTAATCCAAGGCTTCTCAACTGTGTTTTGCTGATGTAATCCGTTAATTCCATTATCAGGGCCAGTCCACCGGTTACAGATACGTCCATTGATGGATAATCCGGTTTCAGATGTTTGAATGTTTCATGAATATCTATTTTGACTTTGCGAAAAAACTCCGTGTATTCATATGAGCCGGTGTTATACAGTTGTATGCTGATATGAGATTTATCATAGTTGTCCGATACCAGTTTTCTGCGATCTTCCGGGTTGGCATTGTTAAACATGAATAACGTTTGGGTCAGCATTTGTTTTGTTTCAGGGATGACATGCATCTCTTCCCTGTCTTCGTTCAATGCCTGGTAGGCGTCTTTCACCACATCGGACAGCGAATATGTCCTGACGACCAGGTCACCGTACTTGTCGATTAATACAGACTGAAGCGTTTCCATGGCCAAAATAACTTTCGGGTCTTGCAAGGCGTCTTCACGTCCCATATCAACCAGTACTTCCATATTTGCCGCACCCATCATGTGTTTGTCCACCACATCGTATACGATTCTCAACCGATGTCCTTCCCTGGTTGCTTCAATAAAATTTGAATCGATTTTAACCTGGGTGGCGCCATATATACAAATTAGTAAAATTGAAGCGAAAAAGATGATAATTGTTCCAGGTCTTCTTTCTACAATCGGTAGAACCTTTGACAGTAAGGGGCTAAGCACTTTTGTGCTGTCGGGAACAAGCTTGTCAATTGACTTTAAAAAGGACTTATATTTACCCGGCTTCTTCTTTGAAACCATTTTGTTCTTTTTTGCTACCGGAGACCACAAATCGAGCATTAAAGGTAAAAGGTAGATGGTGAACATATAAGCCATCATTACTCCGGCAGCGGAAGAAAAACCAAAGACAGCAATATGAGTGATGGGAGTCAACGTCAAAGCCAGCATACCGATGGATGTGGTAACACTGGTTAAAAGACAGGGAAGCGCCGATTTTTCAAAAGCGGCATCAAGCGCTTTTTTATGATCCATCCCCTTATTCCGAAAATGTAAGTACCCGGATATAATATGAATGGTATCTGCGATACCAACAGCCAGGATCAGCATGATCGTCAATGTAATCATATTTGTAACGGTAATACCAAGCCAGCCTATTATACCGCCCATCCAGATACAGCTCAGCACAACGACCAGAATTGGCCAGACTACAGCACTGAGCGATTTAAACAAAAACCACAAAAGAATAATCATGACCAGGAGCATTCCCATGTACATCGGCCCCATCTCTTCCATTATTTTCATGAAAATTTGCATCAATGGGGCGCTTCCCACCGGATAATAATCCAAATGATCTGCATATTCAGGTTTGTAGATAGTTATATCAATTTCATCCATTAGACCGACATACTCAGCCACTTCGGTGGGTTTATATTTGGTTTTTTCGATAACCGCACTTTTGTCAACTTCCATGGACATGTCTTGTTCTTCATTTACTTCTTCAAATGCATCTGTTTCCTCTTCACCGGATTCTTTGGCAAAATCCGTCTTTTCCTCAAGTGGAATAGTCCCGAAATCGGTTTGAATAGATATTCCGCCATACTGAAAGTCTTTTGAATAATATAATAGTGAAAAGGTCTTTTGTTTTTTTGCCTCTTTTCTCAATTGTTCCCTGGCTGCTTGATCCGAAGGAATAGTGTCCCCGATAAATTTTCTCGATACCAGTGTGTCGTTTTGAACTTTCAAAATATTGGCACTGACAATCGTATCTATTTTTTTTATATGATTCAGGTAATTTGGTCCGTCTTTTTTGCGGTTATCTTTTCGTTCCATCAGCTCACGCCTGATTCCCTGTACTGCTTTCAGTGAAGCTTCAGAGAAAATATCGCCGTCTTTCGGTTTGTAGGCGATGAATATCCCGTCGTCACTGCCGAATTCATCGCGAAAACGGTCTAATGCCAGTTTTACGGGATCATCAGCAGAAAACCAACTTTCCATGGTCATATCAAAATGATCAGGTATCCTGAAAAGACCGACAAAGAAAAAAGCCGTCAAAACAATAAAAAACACCCACAGCAATGCTGTTCGTTTGCGAACAGCTTCTGGGACGCCTTTGAAGTACAAAGTCAGTTGGTTTAATAGTTTTTTCATTCATTTCTCCTTAAAATCGGTAATGTGTTATCACAAAGTTGTTTAGGGTCGGCTCAAAAATTAATTCACATTCTGTTTGCAAAATGCCCAGTGATTTTGGGACTTTTGCAAACAGATTATGGGAAATTATTTTTGAGTCGACCCTTATTCTTTCTAATTTTAGAACTCCTGATGCGTCGGATTTTGATTGATCCCAATTCACACTTAAGTCCCCTAATTTTGGTGGGTTTAATGTGCTTTTCTGGTATCATTTTGAAATTCTTGGGATATTTTTTAAATTTTAATTTATATCGGTAAGTATTATTGCATTGGATAAGGAGTTCTGAAATTAGGCCTATATAAATCGTTAAATAAACGTAAACTACTATCAATTTCAAATTATAAAAGCAATAACGAAAGATCGAAAATTCTCAATGACCACAAATTCCTGGTCGGCCGGTAAGCAAGTTTCCCCATTATTCTGAGAGGGATGCGAAGTCCTGAGGAAATCTCTCAGGATTTAAAACAAGAGATGTTGCTGATTAACTGAAAACATGTTTGCTTCAAGTCCTGTGAAACCAGTAACAAAAGATCTCTTTGAAAGTATGGAGATTCTTCAGATCACCAGGGCTCCCATCTGAATGACAATGGTTTTTTCTAATAACTGCGGCTTGTGCAACCATAAGTAATTGTAATCTAATTGATATTTATTATATTGACATGGAATCATAAAATTTTTATAGTTAGTTTTTACTAACTAAATATAACAATACCAAATATGGAATCTGAATTAAGTCTAGCAGGCATTATTGACATCCTGACACGAAAAATAGAAGAGATTGAGGCCAGTGTTACTGAAAATAGTGAGCTCAATGAACTTACCAGAAAGCAGATCTATTATCTTGATATTATAAATCAAATGCAAAACCCAACCCTTGGGGAACTAGCTCAGAAACTGGGGTTAAGCAAACCTTCCATTACTGTTATTATTGAAAAGCTGGTTAAGGCGGGTTATGTCGTTAAGGTCCAGTCGGACGCAGATCGCAGAGTTTCTCATATTCACATAGGTGATAAGGGCAAAATTATTACCAAGCTGCATGATGATATCCATTTAAAAATCAAAGCATTTTTAACCCATTCATTGAATGAGCAAGAGATCAAACAATTGACCGGAATCCTCAATAAAGCAGTCCAGGTGTAGTTTTTTGTTCAGTTATTTAGTTTTTACAAACTAAATAATATATAGTGTAATAAAATTGATGTTTGAGATACTGAATTTTGGCTTGTAATCAATAAAAAACAAAAATACAAATAGATTGCAATAAGAATAAGTTACAGGCCAGCTTACAGTATCGATTATCAGGTGATTGTTTTAAACGGAGCGACCTGTTGTGAGGATGTGGCTGATTAAACAATTTGCATCAAAGGAATAGGAGATGTTATGGATAATGTGGATATCGTACCAAATATGCAAGGAGCGTTTGAAGAAAAACGTCAATTTTGGCTTTATCTCGAAGGTTGGCTTTCTATTGGGGTGAATGTCACTTTGTTTATCGTAAAGTATTGGGTAGGTATGGCCACCGGTTCCGTTGCCATCATGGCTGATGCTTGGCATACGTTATCCGACTCCTTAACCTCGGTAATCGTGTTGATTGGAGCGAAGATTTCAGCTAAATGTCCGGATGAGGAACATCCATTTGGACATGGCAGGGCTGAACTGGTTGCATCGATAATTATCGGTGTTTTGTTGGCGATAGTGGCATTTAACTTTCTGGTTGAGGCGATTTCAAAGCTGTACTATCGCGAATCAGCATCTTTTAATACAACGGCGGTTGTCATTTTCTTGGCATCTGTCATTGTCAAAGAAGGTATGGCTCAGTTTTCAATCCGGGTGGGAAAGAAATATGATTCAAAATCGTTGATTGCAGACGGGTGGCACCACAGAAGTGATGCCATAGCCTCAGCTCTCATTGTTGCTGGGATATATGCTGGCAAGTATTTTTGGTGGATCGATGGGATTCTAGGTGTTGTTGTTGCTCTACTGATTTTTTATGCAACGTTTGAAATTCTAAAGCAGTCAATTAATCCGCTGATTGGGGAAAAACCTGATCGAGAGATTATTCAAAATGTTCACCAGATTGCTGACAGACTAATCAATAACAAATACGATATCCACCATGTTCATATTCATCGGTATGGCTCAAATACAGAATTAACCTTTCATATTCAGTTTCAGTTTTCAGTATCATTCCAATCGGCACATGAAATTGCTAATCTCCTTGAAAAAGCATTACGAGACGAGTTGGCAATTGAAGCAACTATTCACTATGAACCTTTGAAGAACGGCCAGCCAGATTAATTGACAAATAACAAGGCCCCATGCTCATTTTTAAAACTTTAGTGCTGGCAGAATGAATTTCCGGCGCCAACTTCATGGTGAACGGCTCTGTTTTTATTCTCTTTTGGCTGGTTGTTATACTCAGTCAAAAAACGGATAGTATCAGATTAATTGCGATGTCCACATTTCTTTATCAGATAGCTATCCACTGCTTTTTTTCCATTTTTCCAAAATCATCATTAATCTACCTTCACATCTAACAACACAGAGAATAGTGCAGGAAAAATAAGGTTATATACATAATGAAATCAAGATATTATTTAATTGTTTTTCTGTTTTTGTTTTTGATCCCGGCTTGCAGTCAAAAACTGGGTAAGCCAAAAGGAGATACGCATTCTGTCCTGATGATACCCACCGATGTGACAACTCTAACAAATTGGGAGTATGGATATTCGGTTACGTTTTTCGCATTTAGATTGGATGATGTGACAAAAGAAACCGTTGAAGAGCATTCAGGTAAGATAACGATAGGTCCTGACAAAAAATATGTCGTCATCAACAACTTACCCCCGGGTTTTTATTCAATGAAAGGATTTAGATATTGCAGACTAAAGATGTCACCTGATGCGATTCGATACCAAGAGACTTTGGAAGTAAATTACGACTTCATTCTGGAACCTGGAACAATAACATTATTCCAAAGAGTTCTATCAGTCACTCAACGTGACGTCGGTATTGGATTCAGATATGATTTCTTACACCGAGAGATTTCTGAATCTGAGAAAGATAATTATCGATTATTGATTGAAAAGGAAGAAAATATTAAAAACTGGAAGCTGTCTTTTTAAATTAATGTTACAACTTAATAAAACAAGTTACCAATGATATAAATAATTAGTTAAAAATTAGATGTAAAATATTGTAAGTATTAAATACTCACATTTTTTTGTTTTTATCCCATCCCAATAACTGCATATTCTTGATTGGTCAGTGAGCATATTTTTCGTCATCTTGAGGATGAGGCCAAGTTTTGTTATTTATGATGATTGCTCATTCCCCTGTCTCAGCATAGATACAGTGTAGCCTCTTTGATACAGTGAATTGGTAAGTTATGCATGCCATACTTCATTTTATTCACTTGTTACATTATTTCAAACCGAACTTTCATCCAAATTATCTGTTTTTTTATTGGCACAATAATTAGTAACTCCCATTACTCCGATTGTGTGACATAACCTGTTCAAATTAATCTGATTACGGGTTGTTTGCCAGTGAAATTTCGAATAGTCTTTCACTCATATTTTAAGTTTTTTATCCTACTCCAATGACCACGGCTTCCTGGTTGGTCAGTAAGCTGGTTTTCTGTCATCCTTTGAGGGTGAGACGAAGTCCTGAGGAAAAACGATGAAGGATCTCTCAGGGCCAAAAGCAAGCAATATTGCTGATTACCTGGAAACATGTTTCCCTCAAATACTGTGAACCCAGTAAAAAAAGATCTCTTTAAAAGCATGAAGATTCTTCTGGTCACCAAGGCCCCCATCTGAATGACACTGGTTTTAGAAAAAATCATATCAATAAAAATCAAATCCAAGCCATAAAATGTGTGGTCTTTAAGTATAGCAAAATATTCATGGTCTTAATTTTGCAGATATTGATTTTAAATATTTAATTATTAGACTTTGAATCAATACAAAGTCAATCAATATCCATTTTTAATTTAATAGTTACATTAGGTATTTTATTTCCGTTATCTGCTCTCGTAATTCTTAAAAGATTTAAAAAAAACGGAGGTTTACCATGTTACTACACCATATTCTTAATCATTGGACAGATCAAACACCTGATAAAACCGCTCTCATTCAAGAAAATCGCAGACAAACATATAAAGAGTTGCAGCAGCGATCACTAAAGCTCGCAGATGCATTGACAACAAAATTCGGAATCAAATCCGGCGATCGTATTGGTGTACTGAGCAGCAATTGTATTGAAATGGTGGAATTGTTGTTTGCCATTAGCCAAATCGGTGTCGTCATGGTTCCGCTCAATATTCGTTTAACCGCTTCGGAACTGGAATATATCGTTAGGGATGCCGGGATTTCAGTTTTGTTTTTTCGCAATGAGCAAGCAAATACTGCCAGAGAACTCAATCAACTCTTTGACATTTCCAACAGAATTCAGTTTTTTGGAAAACCTGAATCCGGCATTTTAGCCTATGAGAGTTTAATAGCGGAAGGAAATGCCGCTGCAACATCCACTCCCAATGATCTAAAGGAAGACAACCCGTTAATGTTCATATATACGTCTGGAACAACAGGACATCCCAAGGGAGCAATTCTCAGCCATGGTAATAATATCTGGAATTGTATTAACGGGGCTCAATTGGTTGAAATAACACAGCACGATATCGCTATCACATTGCTGCCGTTGTTTCATATCGGTGGTTGGGGATTGTTTTTATTGCCGGTTCTTTTCCAGGGAGGAACAGCACTGATCATGAGTAAGTTTGATGTCGATGAAGTTTTTGATGCCTGCGTGGAACACAAGGTAACCATTTTTATGGGAGTACCCACGATCCTGAATGAAATCAGGTTGTCCCCTCGCTTTGAAACAACCCGATTACCATCTATACGACTGTTTTGCAGTGGAGGAGCCCCCTGCCCGGAAACGTTGATTAAAACCTACCATGAAAACGATTATATTCTAACCCAGGGATTTGGTATGAGTGAAACTTCTCCCATTGCTTTATTAATGCGGGTTGAAGATTGTAAAAAGAAAATCGGAAGTGCTGGAAAACCCGGAATCGGTTGTTTGGCAAGAATTGTGGATCAAGATATGAACGAACTGCCGCCTAATGAAATCGGAGAGTTAGTCATGCAGGGCAACGTAATATGTCAAGGCTACTGGAACCGTTCGGATGCTACTGAAGAGGCTTTTCACGGTGGTTGGTTTCATTCGGGAGACTTAGCCTATAAGGATGAAGATGGATTCTTTTATATTGTTGATCGGAAAAAAGATATGTTGATTTCCGGTGGAGAAAACGTGTATCCTGCAGAAGTAGAATCCGTTATATTTCAGCACCCTGAAGTGGCGGAGGTTTCTGTGTTCGGCATCCCCCACGAAAAGTGGGGTGAGATCCCCCTAGCTGTAGTGGTGGCCAAGTCCGGTTCCACCTTGAATGAAGAGGCTATCAAGGAGTGGACGCAAGATAAGTTAGCTCGTTATAAACAACCAAAAGAGGTTCGTTTTTTAAACGTGTTACCTAAAACCGCTTCTGGAAAGATTTTAAAACGGGAATTAAAAAAACTGTATTCATAAAAAGCGAAAACTCATACGATTCCAAGTTTGTCCAACATCATGCAAAAACAAATGAAATGGATAAATATTTCAAACCAAACAATCATCAAATAAAAGAGAGAAAAGATGGAAATTCAAAATAAAGTTATTGCAGTAACCGGCGCAGCCCAAGGGTTGGGACGGATTTTTTCCGTTGATTTGGCTAAAAAAGGTGCTCAGCTCGCCTTGATTGATATTTCCGAAGACAATCTAAAAGAAACCCAGCGTATATGTGAGGAAGTGGGAGTGATGGCCAGATGTTACAAGGCTGATATCTCGAACGAAACCGAAGTTGAGAATCTGTTTCAAACCATCGTGCAAGATTTTGGCACCATTGACGGATTGATCAATAATGCCGGCATTATCCGGGATGGACTGCTGATCAAAAAAAAGGATGGCGAAATATCTAAAATGAGCGGTCAAAAATGGCAACAGGTTATCGATGTTAACTTAACCGGTGTGTTTTTGTGCGGAAGGGAAACCGCTGAACAGCTGATTAAGCTGGAAAAAGGTGGTGTCATAATCAATATTTCCAGCATTTCAAAAGCAGGAAATATGGGACAAAGTAACTATTCAGCCGCCAAAGCCGGTGTGGCCGCCATGACAGTCACCTGGGCCAAGGAACTGGCCAAATTTGGTATTCGAGTCGGAGCAATCGCTCCTGGTTTTGTTAATACTGAGATGGTGGCTTCCATGAAACCGGAAATCGTTGAAAAAACTAAATCTACTATTCCACTAAGAAGGTTGGCAGAACCGCAAGAGATCAGTCATGCCGCTGTATTCATTTTGGAAAATGAATACTTTACCGGCCGCGTTATTGAATTGGACGGTGGACTCCGTTTATAATTCTTTATAATAAACTATTCCTCTAAATCCCCTTTTTCGGAGCTTAGGGATCGTTAAAAAATAACTTAACATCATCTGTTTACAAAAGTCCCAGAAACAATGGACTTTTGTAAACAGAATGTGAACTAATTTCTTAGCCGACCCTTAGGAAAACGGGAATTATCCTATCTCTTTAAAAAAGTCTTCAACCCCTCTTTCTTTTAAACCAGTGTCATTCTAATGGAATCCCTGGTGGCCTGAAGATCTCCATTCTTTCAAATTTGTTTGCTCCCATTAACTAACTGGAATTTTTTATTAAAAAATTTCAAGCGGTATAAAATGGAAAAACCATTATACCAATACTGAGTTAGTCACAAAAATTTTGTCGGCTTGCCGGCATATGTAACTCAGGACAACAGGAAACCATCTTACTGACTGACCAGGAATCCGTGATCATTGGGGGTAGGACAAAAAAATCTGAAATGTGAGTTTCATAAAAATAACGTTAAGGTTTTCTGCAAAATAGTGACCAATAAGTATCCGTTTTTTATTACAGCGAGGTTAGTGAACATACTCATTAAAAAAAGACTGATCAGGCGGCATTCCCTGTAAAAACAGGGATGCAATGGCAAAGGACTTGCAGCCATATAGTTCATAACACAAGTTTCATTAGTGTTTTACCTGCCATTGGGGGGGATATTACCGGGATATAAGACAAAAAATAATTATCCCGGTTCAGCAGGTCAAAACGGATTAAGACCATGTATTAAACTTGCTACATCTCAACTAACATTAACGTTGGCTAAGTGTATGAGAGCTAGCGAAATGGATTTGAAAAGGATGGAAAAATGGAAGCAACAAATGGAGCCGTATCCGTCGGACTAGAAGGTTGGGGCATATACATCCCTAAACAAAGGCACACTGCCAACTATATATCTGAGAAATCCGGAATTCCGGTCGATGTTCTGGAAACAAAATTTGGCCTTCACAGCAAAAGCATCGCCGGACCGGAAGATCATAACGTTAACATGGCAATGAAAGCCTCTCTGGCCGCCCTCGATAAAGCGGAAGTATCCGCCCAGGATCTGGATTTGGTTGTCTGGGCCGGAGAGGTGTACGACAATTATCTGATGCAAACATATGGCATAAAACTACAGCATGAGCTGGGTGCACACAACGCCTGGGCTTTTGATATCAATCAACGCTGCTCTACCTTTATACTGTCCATTAACCTGGTAAAGGGGTTAATGGCAAACGATCAAAACCTCAAAAGGGTATTGATTGCGTCTGGATATCGTAATTGCGATCTCATTGACTATGGAAACAGTCGTTCCCGGTTCATGATCAACTTGGCAGCCAGTGGAGCAGCGGTTATTATAACTCGGGACTATCCCAAAAACAAACTTCTGGGAAGTGCTGTTATAACCGATGGTTGTTTTTCCAATGACGTGGTAGTTCTCGGTGGTGGCAGTGGAAAACCCATGACGATCGCCGGTGGCGGAAACGCGCCTGAAACTGCATACGAAGTTGTTGAAAAGAAACTGAGTTACCTGGATGTACCAGATCCGGAAGGAATGAAGGAGCGATTGGACCGATTATCCATGTCCAATTTTATAAAGGTGGTTGAAATTGCATTGAATCGTTCCGGTTATACAAAAGACGATATTGATTATCTGGGATTGTTGCATATGAAAAAAAGTGCTTTCAAATATGTTTCAGAGCAGTTGGGTGTTAACATGGAAAAACAGACCACCTATTTTGATGAATTTGTTCACTTGGGGCATATGGGACAAAACGATGGGGTTATGTCTATCGAATTCGGCATTAATCACGGAAAGATAAAAGATGGCGATCTTATTGTGTTGGCAGCCGCCGGAATCGGATACTCCTGGGGCGCCGCTTGTATCAAGTGGGGATAATGCCGATAATAATCTGTAATAACTATTTATATTTCTGTTTTGTTCAAATGGAGAATTTCATAAATAGCATAGGATGGAGTATAATCCTAAAATAGATTGCGTTATGATCACATATACTATGAAGGAGCGTTTCAATAAGGTGGGAATGTATCTTCCCACTTTTTTCATATATTGAAAATTAATTTGAATTCATGCGATTGACAAGAATTGAAGAGATTAACCAGTTGTCAGTTTGATAGTCTTTTATGTATATTTTATCAGAAATTGAGTCTGCTATAAATACACAGGGAATCGAAAATAACAGTGTAATAAAACAGCGATAAAGCTAAAAAAGGTAGATTTATTATTCAGGTTCACACAGAGCTAAATTAACTGCTTTGCATTCAGACACACAAAAATTGATAATGCAGCAAATGGAAAACACAATTATATTAAAAGTTGGGGGACAGGGATTTGATATCTCAATTCACGGCAAAAAAGACCCGAACGGGAATTGGGTTTGTGCAGTAGAGCGAAATGAAATCGTTTTATCGGATCAACCGGACAGTGACTTTATAAAGGAAATAGAGCAAGAACGACATTATAATAAGACCGATTTTACGTATAGCTTTGAGGAAGCATTCAAAAAACTCGATCAGTCAGAGTGGTTTTTATGTCATCCGGGAAAAATGCACCCTGAATTCGCAGATTTCATATTAGACGCCTTTGAAAAAAGGATGTCCGACTACGAATTACAATTTCCAGCGGAATCGCCTATGGAAGAATTTGTGTGCCAAAGCCGAAAGGATGAATGGAAGAAAAAAGCCGATTTATCTAAAGCCCCAAAAACCTGAAACAGAACGAAAAAGCTTGATAAAGTGCATCAACGGACTGGCAAAATCAGAGAAAAATACAATCGAGTCACCGAACTCAACAAAATTGGGGTGCCTCCCGATGATACCAGTAAGAAAGCCGAAATCATTTCCTGGCAAATGATCCCCCAAAAAGAATCGAAAACGCTGACCGGTATTTATCGTGATGCGTCTCACAAATCGGGATATTTTTTTAAGTTAGGATGACAAGGCAGTCTAATCCCTGAACAGCAATCCGATTAATTTTTAATTGCAGGCATAATCTTAAGATAGGTCTCAAGCTCCGGTCTAAAATTGAATAGATTGACCAGATCCTCATACCTCTCCATTGCACATTCTCGATCATTTTTTACGGTATTTTTGATAGTCCTCAGCATGATGTTTTTTGGAGTATGCTTCGAAGCGACAAACTCAAACAGTTTTTTTTACACCATACCCAAGATTTTCCAGCAGCAGTGCCCTTATGCTATCGCTTACCATATTTGTAGTCCGTTCCTTGTAATCTCGGTGACGTGAAATGCTCTTTAATGAGTGTCCGCCCATCCTCTTTCTTGGCATGCTGACAGCAGGGAATACCTTTTTTCGCATCCACAATCTAAAAAAAACGGGGGGTGTTTTTTGGCTTATACTCGAAGGCAATCTTCAGTCTTAGTTTATTGTCTATGAATTGGGGTAAATATTAAAAACTGGAAGTTTTGGGTTGGCTTTCACTTGACATGGGCTCGCGAAGCGATTCGACGATTACTGTAAAACGACTCGTACGCTCCAGGTAGTATCCTGAAGCATACGAGCTAATGGCTTAAAAAATTATAACAAAGATAATGATTTATGGAATCGGATGATGTTTGAATCGAAATTTTAATTCATCTGTCCTTCCGCTTTTAATGGTTCTAAAAATTTTGGGTCCGATCCATTTATCTATGTCCGCTGTTGGAGGTGAATGCTTCTTGACATGAATCATCTTCCAATCAAGCTTGATTTTTTTCAATTCACCGTTTTCATCAGGCCAGGTTACGAAAATACGGTCGATGGTGGCTTTGAAATCACCTGTATTGGTGAGCTTCCATCCAACAGTATGGAATCGAAATCCTAGAGAGCCTTCCCCGGTAATTTCACAGGGTCCATTTGTACCTGGGGTTCCGTATTCAAAAGAAGTGACATCGGTATCGCCCGGGATGAATTCGATCTTACAACCCTGCTCAAATTCGACCTCAATCTTATAGTTGCTCTGAACAAATTTGGCAGTAATTGTTGTGTCGTTACTAATAGTCAGAGTACAATCTTCAGTACCGAAGCATTGATCACTTTCCCAACCTGCGAATACTGATCCAGAATCTTCAATGGCTGATAAGGTAACCGAATCACCATCTTTGACCATGGCAGAGCAATACTCACCACAATTTATCAGATTGTTTGTAAGTTCCCTAATAGAACCCGATCCGTCACCACTTTTTACAATGGTTAGCATAAAGGGTTGGGTTTGGTTACTGTTCCAGACTGCGATACGTGCTTTCTGATTGGTTTGACTCAGAATTTTCACGTTCCAACCGTAAGATCCTCCAGTCTGGGATGGATTACCGTTTCCACCGTTGGTATCAAGTACTGCGTACCCGGCATAATCCCAACCATTGGTTCCATCAGTTTGGTCCACTTGAATTCCCCAAATCAGGAAATCACCAGCGGCATAACCGTCTGCTTTGAATGGATATGCATTTCTGGATGGAACAACAGCACTGCCGTCCCATTCCCTGGTCATCCAGTAATAGCTGGAAGATGTGGGAGCTCCTGTAGTATACTCGGCACCGGCATAGTATCCCAGGGAATCCTGAAACAGACTTACTGCCGGTCTCCCTGGAAATGAAGCCGGTTCGTACACGTATGGCCAATGTACAGAAAATGGAACCGAATCATTCAAACTAAAGGCAGCATCTCGCATAGAGCCGCGATTATACCGTCCATTATCAAGGGTGTCATGCAGATTGGCAGCTTCGTTGTTATAGCCCAAGCCAAGATAATATGGATCTCGATAGGGTTCCGGGTGAGCATCGATGATCAGTTCTCTACCCTTAGGACCAATGGATGGAAAGTCCGTCATATAGTCTGCCAGTTCATTGTCTGGATACAAGTTGTTGTTATACCACACCAATAAACCGGTATTTGCAGGACCATATCTCCATCTTTCATCACCAAGAGCACTGTCATATCCACCGTCTGCTCCGACATTACGCCATTGCAGATAATAGTTATGGGTAAATACCTTGGTAGCACCTACGCGTTGCCAACCGTCTGCATATGTCCAATTATCATCTCCGGCTTCAGCACCATCTGAAAACAGCGTACCGCTATCCGATGATATAACGACGTCATCCAGATAAGGACCTTTTTCAAGGCTTCCCCAGTCGGTCATATACCAGAAACGTAACAATAAACTTTGTCCATCATAAACAGAAAGATCAAATGTTTCTGTTTCGTATGAAGGGAAACCGGCATTATGGCCGGAAAAACCGCCAATACCAGCGGCACAGAGGTCATCCGGAAATCCGTATGCTGATCCGATCCAACCACTATCATGCTCACAAACCGTATTGGTGTTTGTTAGTGTATCCCAGGTAGTACCATTGTCTGTGGATACTTGAACCCACATAAAATCCCAAGCTGCTTCAATATTATACGCCATGGCAACACTCAAAGTTGCGTTAGCGCCTGAAATAAAAATGGGATCATTTAAGGTCATCATGGCATTGGATTGGTTGGTTTCATTTCCCCACCATTGATAACTTCCGTTGGGTGTCACGGCAAAGGGCGATTGACCATCTTCCAAAGCGATCTTAGCCCCCCTGAATACACCTTCTCCACCCGGAAAGTTACTGGCTTGTCCAATGGTAAAATTATATACTACATTGTCATCGATGATCAATTTTGGATTCAACCAACCCCATCCATCCAAATGCCACGGGTCAACAGTTCCCGGTTGGAATCCTATGGGATACCCTGTCCAACTGTCGGCCATTAATGACCAAAACCCGGCTGAAGTTTCTCCGTCACCATAGGAATAAAGATCGTCAGCCCCTAAGTTATGCCCTGATTCATGGGCCAGTACAGCAATACCGCTATTTTCCGGCATTGTAATATAGGCATTGGCAAATACACCGGGCACAATTTCATAGTTTTCGCCTAAACCGGAGGAATGCGACCATATTGCTGCTTCACCGTATTCGGTAGCATCTACCATTACAGAGCCTTCTTCTTCACCGATACCGGCATGTATAATCCACAGGCGATCAATCACGCCGTCGCCATCCATATCATACTGGGCCCAATCAAAATCAGGGTATGCGGCCTTAGTTGCTTCAAGAGTATCTATTACAAATGTTCTTGTGGTACCGGCACCTTCGATGGCAGCATCAGCAAACGAACTTCTACCAACGCTTCTGGCACCTGGACAAAAGTCAGCTCCATAATGCCATGTAGAATGGTTGACTTGTACCCATCCCAATACTTCACCTTCAATCAGATAGGTTCCATTCGAGATGTCTGTAAAATAATCCGCTACCGACTTTCCGGTAAAATCAGCACTCATCACAGATCCATCGCCCCGAGTGTACTCGATATTGACCCCATTACCAAAAATCAGTTCGTAATAATGCTGTGGACTGAAGTCATCTACCAGATTCTCACCATCAAAGTCTTCTTCGGCATTTGCCGGTCTTGGAATCTGATTGTGTAGCGGTCCCGAATAGGTGAATGTCTTTTTTTCAGTGATAATATTAGCGCAAGCTGCCGGCGTTCCATAGTCAGCACCGGTATCATCAGCTGTTAATGGACTTCCTATCGGGTCCCAGACTGATGATGCCGGGTCCCAGGTAAAGGTATCAGTACCGCCGAATTCAACCAGAATCACCAAAACTTTGTCCCTGGTAATTTCTTCGGCTGTTTTGTCCGTCGCTGTTAAAAACTGATGGGATTTTAACGGCGCCAATCCAGTTAATCGATATTGCTTAATTTTTTCATTTAACAATTTGTGGTTATCAAGAAGTTTTGACAGATCCTTCGGATTCGGTACATCCTTCTTTTTTCCATATCGCTTTTCAAATCGCTTGATTGCGTCTTTTCGAGCTTTACTATTCTTGACCATTATGGGGTCCTCTGATTGGACTGCCATGGCCAGATTCCCCATCAGAAACATATAAATCATGCTGAATATCAGCATAATAAATCTATTTTGTGTTTTCATAAAACTATATTCACCTTTAAAGAGTTTTAGAGACTGATAGATAGATTCCACGTTTTAATGTTTTTTAAAATAAAAACATCATCGTATTCTCCTTTTTTTTAAATACTTAAATACGGAAAACCTATCGCTTCATGATTTAACTCCCGATACAGCAATTCTTTCAATAATCCATAATACATTTGATACTCTTTTAAACAATAGAAATGATCCAAGATTATTCTTGAAGCAATCTGTGATATTCCTATCAAAAGAGTTTTCAGCTATAGATAAAATATGAAATAAAATAATATCAAACTTTATCTAAAATATATTCTGAATATGAAGAATTTATAGTTGTTTATTCAATAGATGCAAATGAATCAGTTGTTCGAGTAATGTTTCTATAAACAGAAACATTACTCAATTTGAGTAAATTTAAATAAAAACATTTATCTGATTCTTGCATTCATCATTAATAAACACATACTTTCTTAATACGAAAGAAAAAAAGATGAGGCCTACCCTCCCTTAAATATTACATTTTCAATAAAAATGCCCCATAATTACAGCTCGATAAATGAGATGCAATTTCAATTAGAGGCCTATCAGGTGAAGTATTTTTTTGTCAAGTTTTTTTCTACGAGAAACAAAATAGGCAGTATGTTATTATGAACTTTTTGGTATAATATGATTTTCCTCATCATTTTTATCGTGATATTTATCAATCTGATAAAAAATATTAATTCAATATTATCCAATTATTTTATTTATAATATTCAATCAACAATTAATATATTATTGAATACTTAACAAGTTCTATTTTGTAAAACTAACCGCCCCTTAACCATTAATAATTATTTTGACCTTATGTCGTCAGCGTTTTTGCAGTTTTTAGCTATTTTCTACATTTTTGTAAAATTTAATAGCAAAAACATCAATGGATCTAAATTTATTGGCTAACTGTAGTGCCAAAAAGTGAGTTACACATCCTGCCAACCTCTTTTTTTTGTGTATACTGAAGAATACTAAAAAGGGAGCTTGATATTTATATACGAATATCCAAAGAAAGAAAATCAGAGAAAATTTATAAATCCAAATCTCGCCAACGATTTGAGGAGGATATGGAACAGGTTCGGGCGGGGCTTAATAAAAAACGAGGCACTAAAGCGCTGGCGAAGGTTCATATACGAATCGAGAGGGTGAAGGAAAGATATCGATGAATATCATCCGGGTTCTATCACATCAAGGTCATCCACGATGGAAAAAATGAGAAACGCCATTGATGTAAAACCGAACAAGGAGAAAAAGAAGCTGAACGGGATCTATCGCCTTCGCACAAACGAAGAGTCAATTACAGTGGAGACGTTTTGGAAAATTTACATGAACCTGACCCGGGTAGAGCGTTCATTCAAGAGCATGAAATCGGAGCTTGGTGTTCGACCGGTTCATCATCAAAAAGAACATCGTTTGTATTCCAACCTGTTTATTACCTTGCTGGCCTACCTTGTTTCGCATTCGAAGGTATAATTAGCTAAAAGCTTCGACCTAACTTTGTGTTGTTCCTTTTGATCTCAAAGTTGATATGCAAAAAAATACTCAAAACAATCATAAATTGATACTATAAACTTATAGGCGAACAAGGCCTGAAATTACAGCTTTTAGCAATATGCTTGATCCAATGAATCAAATACATGAAATGAAGTGGTTATATGTTAAATAACATAAAAGTTTCAACGAGCCTTTATTTTTCAGTTGGAATTATGTCTTGCATTATTATATTCACCGGCTTGTTAAGAATATTGGGGCTAAACACAAAGGGCAAAAGCCTGCCCTTTATACGGCGCTTCATTTCATACTTCCAATTATCCTCGCCAGCCCAAGGGAGGCCCTGATAACCTTCCTGATAAACTCTTAATCCGTCATAGTTTCTATTGTTCTACAGAAGCGTGTCGAAAACGGGTATTGCCTGTTTCATGTCGTTTCTGGGATCGAAAGGTATATTGGGGAGTTGTTATTCTGGCGTTGGTCACTCTCCAGTAAGGGCGAGTAGAAGGCGATAGTGCCGGTAAATTGATGCAAATATTCAGAATCTCCCGACAAACCCTGAAAAAGCAATTCCCTATCATTTTTCATAATTGTTTTATATTCCTGCATGAAGAACGGACGATCAGTTGTGGATCAAGTATAATTTTCTGCGACTCTGTGACGCGCTCTTCAACAATATCGAGAATCACCTGCCCGGCTCTCGTTCCGACTTCGACGATGTTTTGTCGAACTGTCGTTAGGGGCGGAGAGAAAAAGGAAGCCAGTGTCATATCATCAAACCCAAGCACAGACAATTCTTCGGGAACCCGAATATGCTGCTCATGAGCCGCATTCAGTACTCCCAGTGCGATCTGATCGTTGGCACAAAAAATCGCTGTCGGAGGTGCGTCAAGGGACAGAAAATAGGGCAACGCCTCCCGTCCGCTTTTTTCCGTAAAATCTCCGTCATACACGTATGTCATGTCAGCCGATCCATACAGCGAGGTCATGGTATTGACATAACCTTCCAGGCGATGCCGGGTATTGATGCGATCCGCTAAACCTGTAATAAATCCTATTCTGCGATGACCAAGGTTGCTGAGATATTTCACTGCATGCTTTGCCCCTTGAGCGTTGTTCACATCAACATAACTTACACGTTCATGCTCCATACGACCATTAATCAGGATAAAAGGGACATCCTCACGAACAAGTTCCATGATGCCCTGATCTTCTTCAGAAGGAGCGACAAGAAGAATTCCATCAACTTTTTTCTGCCGGTATAACGACAAATACTTGCCATCGCCACCAGAAGGAATATTGTCAGTCCGAATCATCACATCGTACCCACGCGACGAAACGTAACGCTCTACTGCGAGCAGAAGTTCCGGAAAGTAAGGAATTGATAAGAACTCACCGGAATACGGAATAATAATCCCAATTGCATTCCCCTTTTTTTTATTTAATGCTCGTGCTGCGGCATTCGGCTGATAGCCCAGCTCGTCAATCGCTTTCAGCACACGTTCTCTGGTTTCCGGTTTGACACTCTGCTGTCCGTTCACGACGCGAGATACAGTCATAAAAGAAACCCCAGCTCGTTTTGCCACATCCGTTTGAGAAACCATACTCCCTCCGTATACGTTTATCTGTTTAAGTAATCAATTGACCTGAAAGGTTTTCCTGAAACTTGCAAAGGTTCTGAAATTTATGCAAGGGATCGATGTACCTTCTTATGTTTTCGCAAACATAAGAAGGTACATTGTCTTACACCTGAATAGAAAACCTTTCACGTGCCAATACAGAAGAAGATAGATGTTTTTATCCACTGGGATCCAAAGATTTTTATTAATAAAATCAATTTTATAACCAACATAAGATTGACCCCTTTTTTTTTAAAAATAACTCTATGATATCATAGAGCATTATATGTTCTATTAGAAATCTTTCAGCCATGACTTTTATAAAAATTGCATATTGTCTCAAAACAGTTATTCACTCTGTAGATTCTCGTCTTATTCACATTCGAAATGTTCGTTCGTGTTGGATTCCCTACAATTCCAATTGATAAGATAATAACTATTTTGATTGAACGTTAACCCTATTTCTGTGTCATGTAGGCTATTTCTGTAAGTTAATTGAGTGAATGACATACATAGAAAATGATCCCAGCAGCTAAATCCATGGAATTTCTTATTTTCGTTGTATTTCATAATGAAACAATCAAATTGATATCTCGATGTGTGGTCCATTATTTGTGAAAAAGCTATTTTATCCATATTTGTTATGTCCTGTCGGGATACCAAATATGATCTTCAAAAACGTTTCAAACCTTCAGACAATAAAAAAGCTTTCTATTCTTTTATTGAGAATACTTTGCAAAGGTCAATATCAAAAAAGACAGGACAGTAACGGTTTTTGTCAAATATTTTTTTTAAGAAATAGCGTAACTATTCAGCACATCTGATAAAATCCGCCAAGGCTGAGGTACTACTTGTATTCAATGCTCACCCCGCTTGACTTCGCAAGCAGTACCTGAACTTCGGCTCAGTACAAGATAACGGCTAATATATTGAATAGTTACGAAATAGTAAAAAAAAACTTGACAGTTTTTTAATAATATTAGAATTAATGTTTACGCAAACATTAATTTGCTTGACTTTCAATAATACATTCATATAAACCTTACATTACAAGAATTGCTATTGCCTGTTTGCGAAAACATTGATTGGAAACAAAAGGGAGTACACAACATGTCTCAGAAAGGAATTAAAGTTGTCACGATAGGCGGGGGATCAAGCTATACCCCTGAATTGATTGAAGGATTTATTATACGCTATCACACACTACCGGTACGAGAAATCGTACTGGTTGATATTGAGGAGGGTCGCGAGAAGTTAGAAATTGTCGGAACGTTAGCACAAAGAATGGTGAAAAAGTCCGGTCTACCCATTAAAATTTTGCTCACGACAGAGAGAAAATCGGCGTTACGCGATGCAGATTTTGTGATTACTCAAATCAGAGTCGGTGGGTCGGAAGGGAGAATCAAAGACGTAAGAATTTCGCTCTCCCATGGCGTAATTGGACAGGAGACAAATGGCGCTGGAGGTTTATTCATGGGGTTACGGACGATCCCTGTTATCCTGGAGATCGCTTCTGAAATGCAAGAACTCTGTCCTGATGCCTGGCTTGTCAATTTCTCAAATCCGGCGGGTATGGTAACAGAAGCGCTACTCAGATACGGCACTCATCCCAAAGTTGTTGGCTTATGCAATGTGCCAACGACGATTCATAAATTGCTGTCACAGATCCTGGACGTTGAATCCCAGAGGGTACGGATTGATTTTGCCGGACTTAACCACATGGTCTTTGGTTTACGGACGTACCTGGATGGCTGCGATATTTCCGAACACGCCCTGAACCTGACAATCGAGCATAGTGACAGGATGACCATGAATAATATTCATCCGATTACATGGGAACCCGATTTCATCCGAGGCTTAGGCGTGATTCCATGTCCCTATCATCGTTATTATTACAAAACAACAGACGTGCTGGAAGAACTGTCAGCCGAGTATCAACGTGGTGAAACACGGCCTGAAGTGGTGCAGCGCCTGGAAACAGAGTTATTTCAACAGTATCGGGACCCGGATCTGAATGAAAAACCGGACATATTAGCACAACGCGGCGGAGCTTTTTACAGCGATGCAGCCTGTCAATTGATCGCATCGATCTACACTGATGCGCAGGATATTCAAACCGTGAATGTCAGGAATAACGGAGCGATTCGCGGCCTCCCTGTTGATTCAGCTGTCGAGGTGAGCTCTCTGATTACAAAAGAAGGTCCGAAACCACTAAGTGTGGGAGAACTGCCGATTGCGGTTATGGGGCTGGTGCAGCAGATCAAATCCTTCGAACAACTTGGGGCAGAGGCTGCTGTGACAGGCGATTATCACACCGGATTATTGGCATTGACTATTAATCCGCTGATTTCTTCGGACACGGTGGCAAAACGTCTGTTTGATGAGATGCTGGATGCCCATCGAGCGTTTCTGCCACAATTTGCGAACAAGGCGGGAGCATGAAACGAATACTTGGCATAGATGTCGGTGGAACTAAAATCGCCTCTTGCTTTGTCGAACCTGAAAACAACTTTAAAGTACTTGAGAGCGTCACTCTTTCAACAGAGGCACAGCAGGGTAAGGGAACCGTGTTAGACAATATTTTTGACTCGATTGACAGGCCGCTTGCGGCAGCACAACTAACGGCAGCAGATCTCTCCGGCATCGGCATCGCCCTGCCGGGAATTGTCGACACTACTCATAGAGTCGTTGACATTGACCATGAAGCCGATATCGAATGTCCTAATTTACCCGGATGGAAAAACGTTCCCATACGGAAGATTCTTGAAGAACGCTACCAGACTGCTGTTTATGTCGAAAATGATGCAAAAGCCGCAGCTGTTGCCGAGGCATCGCTTGGAGTAGGAAAAGATGTTCAACATCTGATGTATATTGGTCTCGGCACCGGAATTGGGTGCGGAATGATTCTTGAGGGAAAGCTGTACCGTGGCTTCAGTGGAGTGGCCGGCGAACTGAGTCATATTATATGCGCTGACCAGACGCCTCTCTATAAAATCGCATCAGGCAAGGCGTTGTTCGATATTTTTAAGATTCGCGGCGAGGACTTGCAAGCGCGCTGTGAAGCTCATGATCCTGTTGCCCGGAAAGCCTTTGACCATCTGATTTTCCATCTTGGAATAGGCATTGGCAATGTGGTTACCCTGTTCAATCCTGAAGCCATTGTCCTGGGGGGAGGAATGATGAGGATGGGGGATTTTTTACTGACGCCCCTTGCGGCGGAAGTTAAGAAGAACGCGTTTTCCAGCAGCGCAACCCGGCTAAAGTTCCTGAAAGCACACTTTCAGCAGGACGCTGGAGCTATTGGCATGGCTTATTTAGTATGGAAACATTGTCACATGCTAACATAACTGACGCAGTTTACCTATATCGAATTCAGCAGCTTGGGACAATTCAAGATGCAAAATTCTTGTGGGGATATGAAAATAAGTCAGTTCTTAAGTCAAGAATCCCCTGAAATGATGTTTGGGGAGTTGCCATATCGATGTTTTAATAAAACATCGAAATTGAGTACATATTCGGTTTACTTGTCAAATCAAGTTTTAATCGTGCAGTAGCTTAATTTGTGATTGATTCCTTCTCATTATTCAATAGATAACATCAATGCATTTACTAAATAGCTAAAAAAGTAAAACGGATATTTGTTTTTAGTTTAATAGAGCTGAAAAAATTGCTTCAACGCTTTTGAGCGTTAGTTTTTCAAGAGCAAGAATATAACACTACCAAATAAAACATTATAAAAGTTATTTCAATGTTTTAACGAGGTAGTGCCAAATGATGTTTTCAGCCTTTAAGAATTTAAATTGCATTTTTTTGGAGAGAACAATGAAGAAGTTTATAACACTGATTTGCGTTACATTGTTAATTAGCACAATGACATTTGCTGATGAAAAAATAAAAGTTGGATTCATTACCAGTGATATGTCAAATGAATCACAGTCTTTTTCAGCTAAAATGTTTCAGAAGTATGGTCCTGAATATGGTTTTGATGTTATGATTTTGGATGGAAAGGGTGATGTGCAGATTCAAGCTCGGTTAGTAACCAATGCGATTGCACAGAGACTCAAAGCGATTTATGTCACCCCCAATGATATCAACGCGGTTATTCCAAGTTTAATGCAAGCCAAACAGGCGGGTATTATCGTTGTTATGTTTTCCTCCGACCTTCCTAAAGGTGCTGCGAGTGCACGAGACTTCTTTGTGGGTGTCAACGACAATATGGCTGGTGAAGCAGCTGCACAAGCGTTTCTAAATAAATTCCCAAAAGGAGCCAACATTGTTGAAATTGGCGGACAGGCTGGGCATGATGCTCAGATTAAACGTCATGATGGTTTTAACAATGCAATTGCAGGCAAACCAATTAACGTTTTGGCATATCAGGCAACACAGCAATGGGCGACTGATCAGGCCATGGCGATTATGGAAGACATGATTACAAAACACGGCAATAAAATCGACGGTATTTTCTGTCATTGGGATAATGGTGTTACAGGTATTATCGGCGCATTAGCTGCCGCTGGTTTGCACGGAAAGTTCATTGTTGGTGTTGATGGAAACAGAGCTGGTTTTGATCAAGTAAGAAGTGGCAAGCAGAGCGTTACGATTATGCAGAACTTTGAAAATATGGCCAGGAAATCATTGGGTTTTACAAGAGATATTTTTGATGGAAAAACGGTGAAAGCTGTGAATTTTATTCCTTTGGATATTGTTGACATAAGTAATATTAATAGTTTCACAGCTCCTGAATGGTAGAACATTTTTAAAAAGCCCGTTTCGGTTCCAGAACTGAAAACGGGCGTCACTGTTAACCATAAGACAAGGAGTAGGAGGTCTTACCTAATGAATAGAAAGGAATCAAAATTTATTCTTACGGTGAAAGAAGTTAGCAAAACGTTCCCGGGAGTCAAAGCCTTGAATGAAGTTTCCATCGATGTACGGCGCGGAACCGTGCATGGAATCGTGGGGGAGAACGGAGCCGGAAAATCGACTTTAATGAAAATACTATCTGGTGTGTACACGAAAGATTCAGGAACAATCACTTTCGATGGTGAAACCGTCAAAAGCACCTCTCCACATAAGTCAATGGAAATGGGCCTGAGTATTATTTATCAGGAGTTGAACCTGGTTAACACTATGTCTGTCGGCGAAAACATTTTTTTAGGCCGTTTTGGAGAATTAAAAGGAATGCGAGGAACCCATGCCAAAGCCAGAGAGCTGCTGGACAGCATTGGTTCTAACATTGATACGCATCAGATGGTTTCCGATTTGAGTGTTTCTAAAAAACAGATGGTTGAGATTGCCAAAGCGTTGTCCTTCGATTCAAAACTCATCATTATGGATGAACCCAGCAGCAGTTTGACGGTTGATGAAATGAAGGAATTGGTTAAGATTATTCATCATCTAAAGGAAAAAGGGATTTCCATTATCTACATCAGCCACAAGCTGGATGAAATATTTGAATTTTGTGACATCGTCACTATCATGCGCGACGGAACTGTGATTGACACCAAATCAGTCAAAGAGATCACACGTGCCGAAATGATTACCAAAATGGTGGGACGTTCCATTGAAAATGAATTTCCCGAGCGTCCAAAATGCGTAGGTGAAACACTGATGGAGGTTCGATCATTAAACACCAACAAACTGAACAACATCTCTTTTAAACTGAAAAAAGGGGAAATTCTGGGATTTGTAGGTCTGGTAGGTGCTGGAAGAACAGAAACAGTACGAGCCATATTCAGTGCGGATAAGGTTAAAGGCCATGAGATCCTCATTGAAGGAAAAAAAGTTAAAATCAAAAGTCCTCGTGATGCTAAGAAATATGGGATCTGTTTAGTACCGGAAGACCGAAAATTGCAAGGACTGGTGCTCCCCTTTTCAGTGAAAAAAAACATCTCCATGGCCAGCCTGGACAAAATTTCAAAATTCACCTTTTTAAATAAAGCAAAAGAAAAAAAGATTGCTGAAAAACATGTTAATTCATTGAAAATAAAAACCCCCTCAGTAAAGACCAGGGTGGAGAGCCTTTCCGGTGGAAACCAACAGAAGTGTATTGTTGGACGCTGGATGGAACTCAATCCACGTATTCTCATTATGGATGAGCCTACCAAAGGAATTGATGTCGGAGCCAAATATGAGATCTATGTATTAATGAAACAGATTGCTGAAAATGGAGGATCCGTTATCCTAATCTCCTCAGAGTTACCAGAGGTTTTGAGTATGAGTAATCGTGTCTTAACGATTTGTGATGGACAGATAACAGGAGAATTTGATCCTGAAAAAGTATCTGCGGATAAAATAATGGCGAAAGCGCTTGAATTTTCCAATAAAGGAACGGGATCATGAAGCATCAATTATTGATAAAGAAAAAACTGGATATATTTAATTCAAGTCCAGTGGATAAGATCTGGACATATAGTAAAGAGTATCTGATACTGGCTGTGATTGGCTTGCTGATACTGGTCACCATCATAGTCGAACCTAAATTCATGACCATTGGTAATATCACCAATATCATGCGTCAGTTCGGCCCCTTAATCATGGTGGCACTCGGTATGTCCTTTGTCATTATCGGGGGTTTTTTGGATCTGTCAATAGCAGGTATCATGTCTTTGGTGGCTGTTGTCACCCTGTCTCTCATTGAACCCCTCGGACAAATACCGGCACTGATCATTGGACTTATGTTGGGGGCCTTGGCAGGGTTTATCAACAGTTTCTTGGTTTTAGTCAGTGGCGCATTGAGCTTGGCGGAAGCATTGTTTATCACTTACGGTATGAGTGTGATTTATGGTGGATTAGCCTTGATTTACACCGGAGGCGCTACAAAGCATATGAGTTATATTACAGTGGATTATTCGTTATTCACATTTATTGGAACTGGAACTGTCGGTTTTTTTTCTGCCTCTTTTTTAATATTTCTGTTTATCTTGCTGATTTTATATATCTTCCAGAAAAAAACATATATGGGCCGGTCTATCTACTTAACAGGTGGAAATAAGATCGCGGCGAGACTTTCGGGTGTCTCAATTAATCGTAGCATCATGATGATTTTTACCATTTCCGGTTTCATGTCAGCCATGGGCGCCATTGTCCTTTTCTCTCGAGTCACGACAGCTTCACCGGTCCTCGGTAGAGGATTTGATCTAAATGCAATCCTGGCAGTTGTCGTTGGTGGAACTTCTTTAACTGGAGGAAAAGGGAGTGTTATTCGCACAGTCCTGGGAACCTTGCTGGTGATCCTACTGGCAAACTGTATGAATTTGCTCGGTATTTCAGTGTATATGCAGTATGTTATGAAGGGTGCAATCCTTATCCTTGCCTGCTACATGGCTAGTAGAAAGTTTCCTATATAGTATTGCAATATAGTATAGAGGCTGTTACACTCCGATAAAAAAGGAGGTAAACATGCCATTTGAACTCAAAAAAGCAAAACTGCAATTAAGCCCAGATGTTAAAGCAGAGCTTGATCGCATCAGCCGGTCCCGAACAGAGAAAGCTAGCAGAGTAGAGCGAGCAAAGATACTGCTGCTTTATTACGATGGTTCCAGCATCAATAGCATAGCAAAAGCGCTTTCGACTAATCGGCCCAAGGTCGACCGCTGTATAGAAAAAGCCTTGCAACTCGGGGCATTAACTGCTTTGGATGATTTGCCTAGATCAGGGAAACCATCTGCCATTACCGAGGAAGCCAAAGCATGGTTGGTCAACTTGGCCTGTACCAAGCCTAAAGACCACGGCTATTCATTTGAATTATGGACTCAAAGTCTTTTGGCAGAGCATGCCAGGCTTCACGGATTAAAGCATGGACATCGTTGTCTTTCTAAAATACAAAAAGGCACCGTTTCCAAAATACTGAAAAAGAGCAGCATACGGCCTCACAAGATTTCCTACTACTTGGAGCGCCGGGACCCCGAATTTGAACGAAAAATGGTTCAAGTGCTTCACGTGTACAAGCAGGTTGATTTAATCAAGGAAAACAAAGCGGATGTACAAGGTATCGCCTATCTTTCCTATGATGAAAAACCGGGTATTCAGGCAATTGAAAGCACATCACCTGATTTACCCCCAATACCGGGAAAACACGCTACCTTTTCCAGGGATTCGGAGTATATTCGCCATGGAACGTTAAGCCTTTTAGCTGGTATCGATTTAATCGACGGGCAAGTGCACGCCGTCGTTGCTGACAGGCACAGAAGCAAAGAATTCGTTACCTTTCTTAAAATGCTTGATATTTTGTATCCTGACGATGTCCTTATCCGCATTATTTTGGACAATCATAGTATTCACGTATCCAAGGAAACACGGTCATTTCTTTCAACTAAACCGAACCGATTTGATCTTGTGTTTACGCCAACCCACGGTTCCTGGTTGAATATTATTGAAAGTTTATTTGCCAAAATGGCTAAAACCTTTCTAAGAGGTCTTCGCGTCGAATCGAAGGAAGACCTGAGAAAACGAATAATCACCTGGATTGGCGAAATTAACGCTTTTCCAGTGCAGTTTAAATGGAAATATGGCCTTGAAAAGCTATAGTTCTTTTTCACTTTATTGATACGTTATTTAAGAAACGTTCTACTAGTGAATCGTAAGCATCATTTGAAGGGGAAAAATGAACAATTTAAATGCCTGTAAAAAACTTGCCAATATCGTCATTAGACAAAAGGCAACAGTTGCCGTTATTTCTATGTTTGTCATTATGCTTTTTTTTGAAACAAACTTCTACACCAGTTTCAATTTGTTGGATTTGTTAAACTCATCATCCATCTTCATGATTCTGGCATTTGGTATGACAGTGGTGATAATCGCCGAGGGATTCGATCTTTCAGTGGGTGGAGTACTGGTTGTTTCCGGTATTGTGACCATCCAATTGATGGATTATGCACCCATATGGCTCTCCATCTTGGGAGGCATATCAGTTGGACTCGTCGTGGGTGGCTTGAACGGCTTTCTGATAGTCTATAAGAAAAAGGAACCTCTGGTTATCACCTTGGGTATGGGTATGTTGCTCACCGGGTTAGCGCAGCAATTAACCGACGCACATCCCATCGCTGCCAAAGATTTCAGATTTATGATGATCGCGAATAGTCGGATTTTTAACACCATCCCCACACTGGTTGTGATCATGTCGGTAGTGTTCGCTTTGATTTACTACATCTTGCGATATACCCAGTTTGGTCGTAATATTTACGCGATTGGTGGTGATTATGAAGTCGCTGAATATTCCGGTATCAACGTGCTTCGGATCAAAGCAATGGCTTATGTGATCTGCTCATTAACAGCCGCATTGGGAGGTATCCTGCTTTCCTCAAAACTAAATTCCGGTTCCGCCTTGTATGGTGATACCTCGGCACTAATTGTTATCTGCGGCGTTGTTGTCGGAGGAACTTCCTTGGAAGGAGGTATGGGAGGTGTCTTCCTGACGGCAATGGGTCTGCTGGTATTCGGTGTGATGGAAAATAGTATGAACATGTTGGGCATCAATCCTTACCTTCAAATGATCTTTAGTGGTATGTTGATTGTCACTATCCTTTTTCTGGACAGTTATACTCGGAAACGAAAACGGGAAGCTGTATAGAGAATCTTGAATCTTTGAAATCGCAGATGTGATATTTAAGTAGTGAACGAAACGGCGAAAAAAGTCAGTTGAAACACTTGTTTACTGTGGCGATGTCACCATCATCGGACTTGTCCAATAGCCGGATAGATTGTGGCTTCGCACAATATATCCTTATTTGTTCTAAAAAATAAAACCTACCATATTAAAACGGTTTATTGTTGATGTCACCTCTTGGAGCAACTAAAGCATAGTTGCCAGTAGATCCTGCAATTCTTAACTCATCATGATATACAATCCTTTTAAATTTGATTGATGGAGGATTAGATTTATAATGATAGGAATATATCCCAAGTTTTAAATAAACTCCTTCAACTTTCTCTGCTTGATGATTGTCACCCATCCAATCAACTATCTTAACACCATTTCTCCATACTTTAATGATCCCGTCTTGATCATCAAATTTAACGTTTATTACCCAATCAACCCATTCACTATATGCTGGGAAGACAGTCGCCATGTATCGTTTTAACACCTCACTATGTACATGTACTTTGCCTCTTTTAAAACGAATAAGTAGCGTGTGTATCTGTCTGTGAAAATAGTGGGATTATGAAACAAGATTAACTTCAATATCAAGGATGTTAGCAGAATTGGCAAATTTGATGTCAGCAGTTAGAATTGGAATATTGTTCTTGGCTGCAATAGCCAGATGCAATGCATCCAAAGTTCTGAGTGGAGTATTGAATTGAGATATCCAGTCCCTTGCAATAGAAAAATGTTTGGGTTGAATGGGAAGGTGCATGTAACTTTTTTGATCAATATGAATATTAAAGAGAGAAAGAATTTCATTGGCACTTTCATGAGATATTGTCTGCTCTCTGGTCTTTCTCGCTAAAGCCGAAATCAGTTCCACTTCTGTCAACTGACTAATGGCAGGTCTGTCGGTATTGATCAAAATCATTTCCACCTGATTGCTAATGGTTTCAGGACAGTAGTAAGCAACCAAGACACTAGTATCGATATATACCATTAGTACCTTTCTTCTTCTCTTTGAGCAATCACTGTTTGACTGAGGGAGTTTCCTTGAATACTAATATTTGCTCGAAAACTTTTTAGACTTCTCAATGGAGTTGGATTTTCATCAAGATTGGTTATGCGGGCAACTCGTTTTCCTCTACGGGTTATAACAATATCTTCTCCTTGTTCTACTTTATCAAGAATGGAGCTGAGATTGCTTCTGACTTCTTTAACATTAATTTCAATCATAATTTCCTCCATTATTTTTGTGTACATATTAAAAGTACACCTAAACAAGGACATTGTCAAAAACACGGATACTATTATTCAAACGTCTATATTTTTAGTTAGATTAGAATCCCAACATTCATCGGAACATAGGATTTTAACGTGAGTCGAAAACGGCACAAGATCATTCATCAATAGCGAGAGAATGTGAAGGTCCGGCGGAGGTTACCTTGAACTGCCATGCAAGTAGAGGTACACATAAGAACCAGGGAAGCCCTGCCAACTTGGTAAGTAGGATTGTGATTAACTTAGTAAGGAAAGTAAACCGAATTCAGGATGAACATCTTTTTTGATAGATAAAACCAAAGGTTGAAGTTTATCCGAAACTATTTCATCATTGGAAGCGGGGTGTTGGAGTAGAGACTGTACGACAGGAGCCGTATGAATCAAGAGATTCATGTACGGTTATATGTATAGTTTAGGTGGAAGATCCCTTTATTTATTCGATATAGGCTGCCATTCACACTAAATCTATGCTCTTGATAATAATTATCTCAATCTCAAATTCCGTGAAATGCCCGGTGTTATTCGCGTTCATCCAAAAAGAGATTTAAATGACAAATATGATATGAGGAGATTTGATGCGGTACACATCTATTGATTACAAAAAACGCGTTTGCCGTGCCATGAATTTTATTAGCCAGAATATAGAACGAGATCTATCTTTGGAAGAGATTGCTGAAACAGCCTCTTTTTCCATGTTTCATTTCCACCGGATTTTCAAGGCTGTTGTCGGTGAAACTGTCGCTGGCTTTACAAGGAGACTGCGTCTTGAGTTGGCTGCAAACCGTCTTTTATCTAAACAACTTGATGATATCACAACGATAGCGATGGATTGTGGCTTCTCAAGCTCACAAAATTTCGCCAAGGCATTCCGTCAGCATTTCGGAACAACACCTTCAGAATATCGCAAAAGCAAGAATGGAAACAGAAATGGCAAAAAAGAAAACGTATTGTCACTCAAGACGATGTATGATTCTGATACTGTATTCATGAACTCTTTAAGCAATGAAAGGAGAAACACAATGAACGCAGAGATCAGAGAAATGCCAGAGTACAATGTTGCCTATGTACGCAAGGTCGGTCCTTATGTTAAAGAAACATGTGAACCAGCATTCAGAGAACTGATGCAGTGGGCAAGTCCCCGGAATTACGTAGGACCGGGGAAGATGCTTGCAATCTATTGGGATAACCCGGATGTTACCCCTCCAGAAAGGTGCCGTTTCGATACATGTATAATTATTCCTGACGGGACAGTTCCTGAGGGACAAATTTATGTCCAAACTATTAGCGGCGGACCTTATGCGGTATGTCATTTTGAGATTAAACCTGTCAGCATTCAACAGGCTTGGGAAGATGCCTTTACATGGCTTTGCGACAGTGGATACGAATGTAATGACAGACCTTGTTATGAATTATATCACAACAATGCAGCAGAACATCCAGAAGGTAAGTGGATTTTTGATATTTGTATTCCCTTGAAACGCAAAACCTGATTTGTTAACTGTAAACAAAGGGACAAGGTTAGCTCAGCCAACATATAAAGCCGTGAGACTGACTAGCTACGTTCGATAAGAAACTTTATAGAGATATCTAAAGAACTGAGATATAGAGAAAATCCCAAATATCTCTTTTCAGGAGAACATATAAGATAATTACCAGATCAGGGTTTAGAGGAAAGAGAAATTTCAATTAATGAATTAAATTTTCAAGAGGTATTCATTATAAAAATCTTCTGACTGGAATGGAAAATATAAAAACAAAATGGGCCTTAAGAGCCGCATAATTAAAAAGGAGGAAGATAATGGGAAAAATAAAAGCAGGTTCATTTAATCCTTTACCCATAGTGCCAATAGTACTTGTTGGTGCAAATGTGAACGGGAAATCCAACTATATGACAGTTGGATTTGTAAATGGAGTGAATATTAAGCCATCGATCGTTTGCATTAGTCTGAACAAAAAACATCATACGCCAAAAGGTATTATTCAGAATGGCACTTTCAGTATTAATATTCCCTCCGCTGACTATACTATAGAAACTGACTATTGTGGTTTGGTTAGTGGAAAAACAACAGATAAATCAAATATCTTTACAACTTTCTACGGAGAATTGGAAACTGCTCCCATGATTGAGGAATTTCCGATTACATGTGAGTGTGAGTATATTGATAAAAAAGTTGAATTTGCAGTGGATGTTGTATATTTTGGTGAAGTTCGCCAAGTCTATATAAACGAAGAGATTTTTACGGGGAACAAAAAAGTGGATATCGTAAAAGCGAATCCGCTAATTTCAGGAATAGATAATTTGTATAGAACCGTGGGTGAAAACGTGGGACAGGCTTACCATATCGGCAGGAAATATATGCCTAAAGAAGGAACTTCAATGCCGGATGTATTATCAAATACATATCAATGTCAGCTTATTGATCAGCCCGCTCAACCCTCGCTCACAATTCATTACCAGGAAACAGCGGAAAATATCCCCCAAATAATCGGGCAGGCTTTATTTGCTATTGCCCAATATGCCGGTGAATTAGGGATCAGCCCTGCTGGTGCTCCCTTTGTGGCCTATCATGGTATGAAAGGCCACAACATGAACATGGAAATCGGGTTTACATTTGGACAAAAACTTAAAGGCAAAAACAATATTCAGGCAAGTGAGATCCCGGAGGGTAAATCCGCGTCTTGTATTCATGTCGGGCCCTACGATCAACTGGGAGGTGCCCATGCAGTGTTGCATCAATGGATGCAAAAAAATGGTTATGACGACACTGGGGTATCATATGAATTTTACCTCAATGACCCACAGAAAACATCGCCTGATAAACTGAAGACACAAATTGTATTACCCCTTAAATAGACTAAAACCTTTTAAAAACAAAATTTTAGTTAAAAGATAAGAACATGGTTATTCGACATTCTTTCAACTAAATCGGACAAATATGTACTGCCAGGTGGTTATCGCTACGCTTTAACCGCCGCTGATGTCAGCATTGTTAGCGCACCAAACAAAGCAGAATTTGCTTCGCAATGAAAACCAACTTACATTACGAAAAAAGGTTTCTATTCAAGGGGTTTTATCAAGCGTATTAAACTCAAAGACCGTTCTTTTTTTTTCTTACTTTCCTTCCTCAATTTGTAAAAGCAGAAAATGGTACACATCTCTTGTTTTTGCTCCTGAGAGATTCTTTGTGTTCCTCCTCAGGATTTCACCTAACCCTCAGGATGACAGTTAATCAATAATCTACAGTCATTGAAGCAGGATAAAATGCTGTAAAATATGAGCTTGTCAATCAATAAAGTATTCAAGCTTAGTATTACATATCTAACTGGTTTTTTTAGCATTCCATTTAATTTATTATTTAACTTTTCAGATAACAGTACTATAATAAAATAGAACCCTTCAGACTGACAATCTATCTAGCGTCTCAGCAGTTTGATGAAGGTACGCAGCAGTTGAAGCATAAAATCGATGCACGTTGTTTTCTTCAGATTTGCATTTAGTTATTGAAATAGTTTTTTTTAAACCTAGCGCAATACTGATTATGAAAACTAAAAAAACGATATACATTTCATTAAGTGTATTCGCAATAGCACTTCTTATTCTGTTTTTATTCGGTAAAAATCTTTTTCAAAGCGCCAAGCTGAAGGAAATCCATTTGGCAGTTATTGGCCCCATGAATAAAAAAACTGACGCAGGAAACACATTTGTTCGAGCGGCACAACTGGTCTTAGATCAATACAATCATCAAATTGAGAAGGATGGTTATCGTATCGTATTAAAAACATATAATGATCAAAACAACAAAGATATTGCCAGGGAACAAGCACTAAAAATTGGAGAAAGCCAATCGATTCTTGGTGTTATTGGTCATAATTATAGCAGCGTCTCAATGATTGGGGGGGAGATTTATAAAGAAAAAAAAATACCCGCAATTAGTCCGACAGCCACAAGCAATGAAGTAACCACATATAATAATTGGTATTTTAGGACTATATTCACAGATGATGCCCAAGGAAGGTTTTTGGCAAACTACGCTAGAGCTATTCTAAAACAAAGCTATGCAATAATCATCCATGAAGACCAGATTTATGGAAAAACCCTGTCAGATATTTTTAAAAAAACAGCAGTTGATACCGGAATGAAGATTGAAGCCAAATACAATTTTAATGCAAGTAGTGACACCTTGGATTCAGATCTGGAAATATTGGTTAATAAGATTGTCAATTCAAACAGCGACACATTGATTTTTCTTGCATCCCATTATCAGGAGGGAAGTCGTATCATTAGACGTTTGAAAGATAGGGGGCTTAAGAACATCATCCTGACACCAGATGCGTTTGCACATCAGGAATTTGTAAATACATTTGATGAATTCCATAAAGAAATCCTTAAGCCGGGATACTATTCAAATGATATCTATGTCGCTCTTCCCATCCACTATGATGTTGCGTCCCAGCAAGCACAAGAGTTTTACAAAGAATATGCAATCCAATATGGAATACAACCGGATTGGCGTGCGGCTTTTGCCTACGATGCGACATTGCTGTTTATCAACGCCATCAAAAAAAAGAAGATACTGACCAGTGAACAATCATTGGAAATGAAAAGAGCATCCATCAGGGAGTTTCTAAGTAATATCAATAGATCCGATCGTGCAGTACCGGGAGTAACCGGATTAAATTATTTTGACAAACACGGAAATTCATCTAAACCCATTACAATGGGTCAATACCGAAATAAAGAAATTATTCCAGCCATGACCCAGTTGAACACAGTATCGGACATCGAAGATATTCCAAATCTGGAAGAAGTATTAAAAGACGGTTGGGTGATTCGAATTGGAGAAGACTATATGTACAAAACCAACATCGTATTCACCGGTGTTCAAATCAATGAAGTAAGAGATATTGACGTGGATGACCTGTCCTATACCCTTGAAAGTGAAATCTGGTTTCGATATGGAGGAACTGTCGATGTACGTGATATCGAATTTCTCAATGCAGCCCAAAACGTTCAATTAAGAGCACCGCTGGAAGAACATCGTCTTGGAAAACAATTATATCGACGTTACAAAGCTACCGGAAGATTTAAGGCAGATTTCCTTTTTCCATCAGGACCTCACAAACATGTATTAGGTATCAGTTTTTCACATAAATCAGTCCCGCGACACAATTTAATATTTGTCCCAGACAAGGTCGGTGGCACGACATCATGGGATCAGACAATGACTGAATCAAGAAAGATAATCGGACAAAGTTCCAACTGGATTGTCGAACAGCTGTGGTCGTTTCAGGATATCCATCACCGAGATATTCTGGGAAACATCAAATACATTAATAGTCCAGATAAAAAGATCAATTTTTCGCAATTTGTTACGGGCATGGAAATCTGTGAGAAAACATTTCAGTTTAGAAATCGACTGATTTCATGCCAAATCGCTTTTGTTTTTATGATTATCAGTGCCTTAACCTGGATTTGTTTTGAAAACCGCCCACAACTAATCAATCGAATTTACCTGTTAACCATCAATCTAAAACGTAACCGAGATGCAGTGCCGGAAGGGCGAGAAAGTCGAAGAGCTGGATTCTCATACGATGTCGTAGAAGAAAAACCGGAAGATACCAAACCACTGCCGCCCATTAGTCGTAAAACAGGATGGTTAGTTTCGTCAATCGCTTTATTATTATTCTTGTTCTGTGTGGAGATTATTTCAGTACATAGTATTTACAAGTTAGCGGATGCCGCTACCCTGGAAAAAGTCATCGAACTCTTTCAAATTCTGTGGTGGGTTGTACCAACACATATTATTAGTCTGGCCATTAATGAATTCATCTGGAGATTTATTGAAACAAGCACAAGACATAAGATTCCCCGCTTTCTAAAAGCATTGGTTACTTTTTTTCTATACCTGTTTATGGGGTTTGGAGTGATGGCCTTTGTTTATGACCAAAAAGTCACAAGTATTTTGGGGAGCTCAGGTATTTTTGTAATGATTATCGGTTTGGCAATCCAAATGAACATCTCCAATATTTTTGCGGGAACAGTGCTAAACATGGAACGAAGCATCAATGTCGGTGATTGGATCAAAATCGGAAATGGTCAAGAAGGGAAAGTCTTGGAATTCAACTGGCGTACCACTAAAATTCAAACCAGAGAAGATATCATCCAACACATCCCCAATAATACGATCTCTGAAGCTGATTTTCAGAATTATACAACACCAAACAATATTGTTTGTTTGTGCTTTTTTATTGAGCTCGATAAAAATGTCTCCTTTCTTAAAGTGAAAAAAACGATCTTACGTGCCTTGGAAAACGTGGAGCTTGTGTTACGCGATCCTGCACCGGCAGTTAAATTCAATCAATTTACCTATTATTCTGCCAGATATACAATTGTTTATAACATTGACGATTATGGTAAAAAGAATGTGATTAAAGGGTTGATATGGGAGTCAATTCTATACCATTTGAAAAAAGAAAACATTAACTCGGCCAGTCTTACAATGAATTTTGATCGTATGATTGGTAATGATAGGTAAACCCGTTCGAAAAAACCTAAGATTAAATATTAAGTATAAAAATTCACCTGTCTGTTAAGCACATCGGTTCATTTACACAACGACTATGAATAAAAAAAAAAGGAATTTAAATAAAATTCAAGCCGTTGCTGTTATTGCGGTAACGATCACAACAACACCATTGATCATGATTAATGAGGAGCCAGTATTTACTAAAGCCTCATTAATCATGAAAGTCGTTACCGATGGTCTACCGGCAGCAGAAATTCCGATAAAACTGGAAGGGGCAAATAAACTAAACCTTGGATATAAAACCAATAAAGATGGGTATGCCATTCCAGTCGGAATAAAACAATCAAGAGGACTGCTGGAAATAAAACTTGATCCTGGTTCCTACAATGCCACTATCAAAAAAAAGAAATCAATCACACGCAAGATAACATTTTATTTAGGAGAAGGAGATTATCGCGAGAAAATCATTAATCTCAGCCATTTCAATCACTCACCCAAAAGTGTGGCAGGAGATGATGTTGATTCTCCTCCATTAACACCAGTCATCCTGGACGCCAAAGGTAGTTTTGATCCCGATTTCCCCCAGGATATAAATAAATCCGAGCTGACTGAAGATTATTTTTATGATTTTTCTGGAAATCCAAATGGCAAAAGGATTGAAGGATTCCGGTGGCGGCTGATAAAAAAACCTGACAAAAGCCGGGTTGTATTGAAAAAAGCAGTTACTACTAAATCATCATTAAAGATAATACCTGATGTGGAGGGGATTTATGATATCTCACTTGAGGTTACCGATGGATTAAAACACCATAGCGATATCGTTCGCATTAATTGTTTCAATACCATCAGCAACCGCCGTAAACTCCCTTTTCCCCGTGGAGGCCATACCAGTAGTATCATTAATGATAGTATATATGTCATTGGTGGATGGAATCGTTCATTTTTGAACCGGGTGGATCGTTATCACATTCAAAACGATTCCTGGTCACACGTCGCACCATTGAACATAAAGCGAAATCATCATGTAAGTATCTCTTATCAAGGAAAGATATATGTTTTTGGGGGTCACAATAGTAAACAAAAATATGGAATCGTAGAAGTGGAACAATATGATCCTACTAAAAACACTTGGAAAATTATTAGTAAAATGCAGAATCCAAGATACAGTTTTAGTGGAGGACTACATAAAAATAAGGTCTATCTATTCGGCGGAATCAATGGGGTAAAAAAAGTAGACGTATATGATCTCTTTTTTAACCGATGGGAAAATCGAAAAGACATGCCAATTGGACGTTTCAGACATTCAGTTAATATGATTAATGGCTTATTTTATATTATTGGGGGCAAAAATACCGAAGAACATGTTCATGAGTATTGCCCGGAAAACGATATCTGGATCGAAAAGAAGAGCCTCCCGACCCCCAGATATTACCATTCAAGCATTGTTTTTAACGATCGGATTTATGTTACCGGCGGGCATAGTTTCAAGCAAGGACAAGGAATCAATACAGTAGAAGCCTACGATCCCAGGAAAAATTCATGGAAAAGTTTATTACCCTTACCATTCGCCATGGATACTCATTCAATGAATGCAGTGGATAGCGGTATATTTATTATCGGCGGAGAAGGTCGGTTTGGTAAAACCTTAGTATTAGATACCAACATGATATATCGCCCACAATTTGTACGTGCACGTGAATTTTAATGGGCTCCTTAAGACATGAAGCCTTACAATAAACACCGGGTTTTTATAAATCGTCAGTGAAATCCGATTGGTTTTAGTACCTATTATTACTCACATTTCAGGTTTTTAATCCTGTCCCAATGATCACGGATTCCTGGTTGGTCAGTGAGCAGATCTCCTGTTATCCTGAGTATGAGGCGGAGTACGGAGAATGATCACGGATTCCTGGGATGAACAACAAAGGATCTGACGAAGGATCTCTCAGGGCCAAAAGCATGAGATGTTGCTGACTACATGGATACATGTTTGCTTCAAGTCCTGTGAAACCGGTAATAAAATATATCCTTCAAAAAAAATATCATTTTTAATAAAGCGAATTTAAGAGAGCTGATGCAAGCTATGGATACAAAATCATTATTCTGGAATGATTGGTGGATCTTTTTTAATAAAGACACCTCCCTTTTCTCTTCTGAGATAACAATTATTGAGATTATTTAATAGGTGACAATCTTTGTAAAATAACTCTTGATAATACCAGCTCAGATACTCATGTCGATTCAGTAATCCTGTTTCCTGCGCACTGATTTCACGAGTTACTTTTTTATCTGATGACAGTCTTCTTAATCGACATACCCAGGCAAGACGGTCTTCATAAAAAAATGTTGAATATGTCGGAGGATGAATATTTCCTGCAATGCTTTGATATAAATTATGGGAAAACAACACCGATGTACTTTGTTGAAAGGTCAGTCGTTCCAGGTGAGACAGGAAATCCACAATGTTTTTATACCTGGTCTCATCCCCTGAAAAGACCTGATGTTTCGGATCAAAAACAATCAACCCATAATTATTAAAAGCTAAATTGTCTATCAAATGATTATGGGCTTCATCACCACCACTCGACAACCCTCTTCTCCTGAGCACAATGATTTTTAAGTTTTTTCGAAGCAATTCAATTTGTGCAGGTTTCAGTCGATGGCTTTTTCGGTCAAACAATCGACCATGCAATTCATCACTTGATCGTTGGTCAAGGACCATCAATACTTTACGTGAGGTTTTTACCGTTTTTTCTAAAAAATCACTTCCACTTGCAACAGCAATGGCAAGACTTATCAACCAACCTGTTTTTCCACTTCCTTTGCACGCTTCAAGCATTCCCAAGATACCTTCGGGTAGAAAATCCTCAACCAGCCATTTTTTTTTCAAGGGAGGAGAATCAATGAGCTGATTAACATCGATCACCAAGTTCGACGGTGAAGCAGAGGACTCGGATTGATTCACTTGTGGAAAATTTTTAATTTTGTCTTCGACCAACCGCATTAGTTTTTCTTTGGACCCGCCCTGGTTCAACCAGTCGGTAAAGTCTTCATCTTGTTTTAACTCGGGTAGTTTGATAAACTGTACTCGTTTCGCAACGCCCACCAATTTAAATGCAATATTGGCAATCTGATCGTATGAAATCTGTTGATCCTGTAAAAATATAATATCGGCTCCTGAAAAATACTTCCTGTAATTTGATTGCCAATGGTCAATTCCTTTGGAAATCGTTGTAAATGCCAGCCCGAGTTCTATTCCACTTTCCGCATCTTTCTCCCCATTTACAAAAAACACATGCTCATCCGCTTCAATCGCTTTGATAATACCAGGTAGATTGTAAGGAATCATTTCAACATCTTTCATCACCCAATTGGATTCACTGATGCGATGGGCAAAACTCTTGGGCTTAAATTTTACAGTCTCAAAGCAGACCTCATGATTGGCATCCACATAGGGATATATTTTCTCAATTACCTGTGGATACAAAAAAGTGGAATCCAATCCAATATGATGTAAAATATCCCGAAAATCACATTTTTCTTTACAATGAATTCCAATTTTGTCTTCCCTCAATGTTACCTGAATCGACTCAACTTGATCAT
>JBFFHJ010000048.1:0-58094 GCA_041556995.1 bacterium
AGATGCCGGGGCCAGGGCGGTTTTTGTCATGGACCATCAGGAGTTTTATCATACAGCTGTGCAGGCCATTGAAGAAACGGATGTTAAAACAGTCGTCATTTGCGGGATAAAATCCTATTTACCTGGAATTAAATCTTTTTTAGGTGGATTGCTGGGGAAAATTCCCAAGGCCGATAATCATCATCCCGGCCATATATTGTATGACGACATGGTTGCGTCTGCTAAATCCGAACCGCTTGATATAAAGATCAATCCAACCGAGGATCTGGCTTTAATCATCTATACCGGTGGTACAACCGGTGTTCCAAAGGGAGCAGCCCTACCTCACTCCTGTTTTATGCATAATATTCTGGCCATGATGGCCTGGATACAATTTGAACATGAGTCGGGCAAAGGGCCGGAGAGTTTGAGACTTGGCGGATTTCACACTTTTATGGGGGTTTTACCTTGGTATCACAGTTTTGGGATGACATTGGTAATGTTATTGTCGTGTTTTACCGGCAGTCGGCTGGTCTGTATTCCTGACCCACGGGCAGGGAAACCGCCATTTTCTGAAGTCCTTAAATCCATTCAGAAATATAAAGCCACTTTTATAGTAGGAGTTCCCACCATTTTTGTGGCCATGACCAATCACCCGGATCTGGATAAATATAATATGGATTCAGTTAAAGCATGCGGATCAGGAGGTGCTCCCATGCCGATTGAAGTGGCAAAACAATTTGAATCTAAAACCGGCGCTGTTATTTTCGAAGGATACGGTCTTAGTGAAACCTCGCCGGTATGTTGCATGAACCCGACCGACGTAGGAACTCGAAAATTTGGTTCCATTGGTTTCCCCATATCCAGTACGGACGTTAAAATCGTTGATACGGAAACCGGCTATCAGGAATTGGCCCAGGGTGAAGACGGTGAAATTGCTGTTTGCGGTCCACAGGTGATGGCCGGATATTGGAATAAACCAGAGGAAAACAAAAAAGTGTTCCGCCAGATAAACGGGAAGCGGTATTTTTTGACCGGTGATATTGGAAACATTGATGCGGATGGATATATCACCATCACAGATCGGAAAAAAGACCTGATCCTGGTGGGTGGTTTTAATTGTTATCCACGGGAAGTGGAAGAGGTTTTATACGGTCATCCCGATGTTCAAAATGCTGCTGTTATCGGAATTCCCGATCAAAAAAGTGGTGAGTCGGTTAAGGCCTTTGTCCAGTTGAAACAAGGATCAAAGATTTCGGAACAGGAAATCATTGAATATTGTAAAGATAAACTGGCTGGCTATAAACGTCCACAATCCATTGAGTTTCGAAACGAACTGCCGGTGTCGGTTATTGGTAAGGTACTGCGTCGTATTCTTCGAGAGGAAGAACTCGGAAGAGGATAGCAAATCTGTCGGTGGCCAGGGAGCTCAACATCACTAGATTAAGCTTTGCCACTTGCCATCTTGAGAAGGTTTGATGACGGATCTCTCCGGATCCAAAACAAATAATACTGTTTAACAGCATCTTGAGTTTTATAAAAACAAGCCGGTATCAAAGAGCCTTCATGTAATCAAATTGCTGAATGTCGTTTGGCCTTCATTGAGAATGACAATATATAAACAACGTTACATAGCTGACATTGGGGTCAAGCCTGAAATGATGAGAGAGATTTTTGCTGTTCTTCCTTGAATAACAAATAACTGAATAAAATAAAAACAAGACTTTTACACATTTGAGCAAAATTGAAAGCATTTATTGAATTTTGCATCAGGCGTCGGATACCTTTTATAAAAATGGTTTTATTCGGATTCCTGATGACGGGATTATCGTCCTGCATATCCTTTAAAACCTGGTATGGTTGGGCGGATTTTTATATCGATTGGCAGGTCGATCGTTTTTTTGACGTTACCTCCAAACAGAAAAGTTTTCTGGATGATCGCCTTGACCAATTGCATGCCTGGCACAGAAAAGATGAGTTACCCAAATACGCCGCTTTTCTGGAGGAAGTAAAGACCCGCTTGAACAGAAAAATTACTCTTCAGGATATTCTCTGGTTTCGGAGAAAAATAAGAGAATATAGCGAAAATATTGGCTGTTATATTGCGGATGATGTCTCTTTTTTTCTGGCAGATATAAATGACGAACAGATTAAACACCTGGAAGAAAAATTGGCGGACGATAATGACGACTGGCAGGAGGATAGTCAAAGGCCGGAGGATGTCATCCGGCAGGAAATTATCGATGGAATGATCGATAATATGGAAGAATGGATGGGTGAGTTGTCAATCTTGCAGAAAAAAAAGATCGATTTGTACGTGACCGTGGATAAAAACCACTACCGAATACGCTATCAACACCGAATAACCTCCCAACAACGGTTTATTACACTTTTGAAACAAAAAAACACAGCCGGAAAATATAAAGAAGTTCTGCTGGACTGGTTCCTGAATCCAGAGCAGTTCTATTCGAAAGAATATTCGCAAATGATTCAAAATAGTAGAAACAGGCTACACTATTTCATCCTCGACTTTGCTACTACTCTGACTCCAAGACAACGCACACACCTATTCCGCATGTTGGACAAATATAACAAACAAATAAAGGAGTTGGCCGATAATGGATAAAATTATGCTAATCCTCAGAACGTTTTTGGGACGTTGATGTAAATGATGCATAAAAAAAAATTCCAGTACAAATACTTTCTGTTATAATAATAAACTAAAGCTTGATTATGGATTTATCCTTTATGATAATTCATATTTCAATAATACAAGTTACTGTTTTTTTTAATATTTGTCGATTGTTTCATGCGGAGAGACTATTATGGAACGATACAAGTCTATCATTCATTAATTAACCAGAGGTAGTGTATGAAAAGTATCAATCCGGCTACAAATGAACTTATAAAAGAGTATAAGGAGCATTCACCTGCGGAAGTCAGCGACATTATAAAAGCAGTGAATGCTGATTGGCAATCCTGGAAAACAACCTCATTTGCTGAACGGGCAAAACTGATGTGTAAGGCCTCCGATATTCTCCTGGCCGAAAGGGACGAATGTGCCGCCATTATAACTGAGGAAATGGGGAAGTTGATTGTGGAAGCCAGGGCTGAAGTAGAAAAATGCGCCCTGGTTTGCAGATATTATGCGGATAATGCGGAAGCTATTTTAAGTGATGAGATAATTGAGACCGATTATCACAAGAGTTTTGTATCCTTTTCCCCCATTGGAACTGTTTTGGCGGTTATGCCTTGGAATTTTCCTTTCTGGCAGGTTTGGCGATTTCTAACACCGGCATTGATGGCTGGTAATGCCGGTGTGTTGAAACACGCCTCCAATGTTATGGGATGTGCGGTCAAAATCGAAGAAATTGTCAAAAAGGCAGGGTTTCCAGAAAATATTTTTCGTTCATTACTAATTTCATCAAGGCAGGTGGATGATGTCATTAGAAACCCGGCCATTAAAGCTGTTACCTTAACAGGAAGTGAGCCGGCGGGCATGAAGGTCGCAGCGGCGGCAGGTAAGGAATTGAAGAAATCAGTAATGGAATTGGGTGGCTCCGATCCTTATCTTGTGCTGGAAGACGCAGAACTGGATAGATGTGCCCAGTTTGCCGTTGCTTCAAGAAATTATAATGTGGGACAGGTGTGTATTTCCGCCAAGCGGTTTATTATCATGGAAAACGTGTTGGAAGCCTTTGAAGCCAAGCAAAAAGAAATAACTGAATCTCTGGTTATCGGTGATCCGATGTCTCTGAACACTCAAATGGGTCCTATGGCAAGACCGGATTTGTTGGATGAAATTCACCATCAGGTTGAGAAGTCCGTAGCCATGGGCGCTAGACTGTTAACCGGTGGAAAACGTTTGGATCGTCCGGGTAACTATTATTCACCAACCATTCTTACTGATGTTAAAAAGGGCATGCCGGTTTATGATGAGGAAACATTTGGACCGGTGGCAGCAAACATCGTAGTGAAAAGTGAAGAAGAGGCTATTGCAGTTGCCAACGATACTAATCTTGGTTTGGGAGCCAGTGTATGGACCAACGATCTGGGTCGGGGAGAACGGGTTGCTCGCCAGATCGAAAGCGGAATGGTATTTGTGAACAATATGACCGCTTCTATGCCTAAAATGCCTTTTGGCGGGATTAAACGATCCGGTTATGGCCGAGAGTTGTCGACATATGGAATTAAAGAGTTTGTCAATATAAAAACTATTTGTATTCAATAATATAGACCACTTTGTTCGATAAGTTAAGAAGGAAGTGGTTTTTTACTTTTTATGACTTACCGGTAGTTTTTTACATTTATGGGATATCTGGGGCTTATTGTTATTGTTGTTATAATTTTTGCCTTACCGCAATGGTGGGTTAAAAAAGTGTTTGCACAAAATCAGCTTGAGCGGGATGATTTTCCCGGTACTGCCGGTCAGTTTGCAGAACATGTCATAGAAGCGTTGGAGCTGAAAGGAGTATCTGTAACAACATCCGATCATGTTAGTTATTTTGATCCTGAGAATAAAATAGTAGCTCTTAATCCTCAAGACTATCAAGGAAAATCCCTGACTGCTATTACTATTGCAGCCCATGAAATTGGGCACCTTATTCAGTTTGAAGAGGGGAACAGGTGGCTGTTTCTAAGATCACAATTGGTCAGATTGGCAAAAAAGATGGAAAAACTGGGTGTACTGGCTTTTTTTCTCATGCCCTTTGGTGCTTTTTTTACCAGGTCACCGCTCTTTGTTTTTATGATGGCGGGAATCGGATTTTCCGGGTTATTGACAAACGTATTGGCTCATCTGGTAACCCTTCCCATGGAGTTGGATGCCAGCTTTGGTAAAGCGTTGCCTCTGCTGAAATCCGGGGAATATATTTCTGATGAAGATGAGCCCAAAGCCAGGCAAATACTATGGGCTGCGGCGTTTACCTATTTGGCATCAGCTTTGTCAGGTTTGTTAAATCTGGCATATTGGCTGAGAGTATTGCGCCGATAATCTCACTCCTTTTGCAGAATCTTTACATCAATTTTGCCGAACAGACCGTTTTTAAAATTGACGGCATCCTGCTCTCCACCAACAATGGCACCGTAGTGCATCGGGATGGCTATTTTGGGATTAATGGCAATGGCTGCTTCAATGGCCTGGGTCGCTGTCATGACGTACGTTCCGGATACAGGGAGCAGAGCGATATCAGCCATAAAATCCTTCATTTCCGGGATAAAGTCCGTGTCACCGGCATGATAGATTCTAACACCGTCGATCTCAATAATAAATCCCAACCAGCTGTTTTTCCTGGGATGAAAACTTTTGTCAGTATTGTAAGAAGGTACTGCTTCTACGATCATTCCTCCCACTGTAATTGTGTCTCCCGGTTTTATTTGCCGAATATCCCCTTTCAGTTTTTTAGCAGAATTTTGTTCAGTAATGATGATTGTGTCCGGCTGTTTAATTTTATCAATATCTTCCGGTGAACAATGATCATAATGATCGTGGGTAATTAAAACAAAATCCGCTTTGACGTTTGATGAGATTTTAAAGGGATCAATATATATAGTTTTACTGGCATCGATCCGAAATGAGTCATGTCCTAACCATTTAATCTTTTTAACAAATTCATCAACCATTTTTACATCTCCTTGATAATCAGGAATGATTAGAATTAATTAAAGTCGAATGCATTATCCTGTGTCGTCAACCTGGCGTAACTATCTGTCATTTTTATAACAACAGTCGTCTTTTTTAATAGTTATTGGTGCAGCGTTTTACAGCCAACAACCATCAATTTAGCAGATTAATCATCTATTAATATGAAAAATATGTCAAGAAATCGCTAAATCCTGTCAAGGTTAATTGGTTCTCCCTCTCAAGACCGCTATTTGTCCGGACTTAACCATTAATTCGGATCAATTTTATTTAGTAGCACTATTTTTGTCTGCTATTACAATAAACTAAATATCTTAGTAAACATCAATCATAGGATTTTTGAAAGATTGTGAATTAGAATCAATTTGCCAGGTAAATCCTGTACAGTATCATTCGCATATGAGGACAGTGATGGCTAAATGTCAGTATTTTTGTTTTTAAATATCGCCCAAAATAGAGGTAAATCAACAAGTTCATATATGTCCCCTGAATTTAATCACAATAAAGGCATTTTAAATAAATCTTACATCATCTTATATCTCGTTACAGCCTTGACGTTATCTTACCTGGTTCATAAACTATTTATTAATGGTTTGAGGTCATATGGAAGGATTGAAATGATTTTGTTTGGTCCAAAGTTTCTCTTTTTCAAAACTTGTTTAAACGAACGTCCCCGATGCTATTTCGAGATAAAAAAAAATTAATTGAGTTCACAAATCCTGTGGAAGTGGTGCAAACGGATGAGGTGGGTGATGTTGGGGATTGTTTGAGATATATTGAGAAGAGGGTCAAACAAGACAAATTATATGCCGCCGGGTTTATTACCTATGAAGCGGCACCTGCGTTTGATAAGGCGTTGACGGTTCTTACCGGGAACGAATTGCCATTGGTTTGGTTTGGCCTTTATTATGACAAAAAACATATTGTTCAATCCCATGGGGTAGGAAGTGACTATTTCACAGGAGAATGGAGTCCGACTGTCAGTCATATGGAGTATGGCAGAGCCATATCTAAAATAAAAGATTATATCGTCGCCGGTGATACCTACCAGGTGAATTATACTTTCAGACTTCGGGCGGATTTTGCAGGGGACCCACGGCAGTTGTTCTTTAATTTGCAGGAGGTACAGCAGGCTGAATATGCCGCGTTTGTAGATATCGGGTCTCATGCCATCTGTTCCATTTCACCGGAACTTTTTTTTGAGCTGGAAGATCAGTGTTTGGTTTCCAAACCCATGAAGGGCACCTGCCCCAGGGGTAAGACACTTGAACAGGACAGAGTGTTTTCCCATGCGTTATTTTGTTCGGAAAAAAATCGAGCGGAAAATATTATGATTGTGGATATGGTTCGCAACGATATGGGGAAAATTGCTGAAATTGGGTCTGTCCAGGTAAAACGGCATTTTGAGATTGAAAAACATCCCTATGTGTTTCAAATGACCACTACCGTTGAATCAAAAACCGAAGGGTCCTTTTTTAAAGTCATGCAGGCTCTTTTTCCATGCGCATCCATTACCGGAGCGCCTAAAGTTAGGAGCATGCAGATCATCAATGAATTGGAATCGACTCCTCGGGGTGTATATACTGGCTGTATCGGGTATTTAACGCCCAATGGACAAGCTCGATTTAATGTAGCCATTCGAACCATCACCATTAATAAATCATCTTGCATGGCGGAATATGGTGTAGGTGGTGGGATTGTCTGGGATTCTGAAATGGAAGAGGAGTACCGGGAGTGTTTGACAAAAGCAGAGATTATTTATCGGAAACCGGAAATGTTTAACCTATTTGAGTCCATGTTATGGCAACCTGAAAAAGGGTTTTATCTTCTGGAAAACCATTTGGATAGATTACGTGATTCTGCTGAATATTATGCGTTCAAATTGGATTTGGAACAGATAAAAAAGATGCTGGAAAACTACAAACCTGATAATACCGGGGAAGGGGCTAAGGTTCGATTAATTGTGGATAAAGCCGGTAATGCAACCATAGATTCACAACCCCTGATCGGGGTTAAATCCAATAATCTGAAAATTTGTTTGGCTCGAAATGCAGTGGATGTTGAAAACACGTTTTTATATCACAAAACCACACAGCGCCAGGTTTATGAGAACGCTATCAAGGAATGCCCTGATTATGATGATGTGATATTGTGGAATGAACGGAAAGAAATCACCGAATCGACCAGGGCTAATGTAGTTGTTCTGATGAATGGAAGAAAGATAACACCACCCATCGAATGCGGATTGTTAGCCGGTACGTTTAGACGGCATTTACTGGAATCGAGAGACATTGAAGAGGGCATTATTTCTGTTGATGAGATAAAAAGGGCTGAACAGATATTTTTAATTAATTCGGTTCGTGGATGGATGGAAGCCCATCTGGGATGAAGGGCGATTCCGGGAATGGGAAAGACTTGTCAGGATGGAAGATTTTTGAGTCCCTTATTAATTAATCGAAGAACCTCTTTTTTTTCTTTTGGGAAAGAGTAACCTTCATAATCCATGCTGAAGATATGTTGGCCTGTTTCATCGGTCCAATGGTTTCCGGCGTGGTCAAAGCACAATTTACCCGTAAAATTAAGTGCATCAACCAGGTGCTTAATCTCAATCAATTGTCCTTCCGGGGATAACAGTTCATAATCTCCAGATGTCAGTTCTTCCTGAATCGGTGTACCAATTATTGGAAAGAAAGGCCTGGATCGGGCGTAATGTGGATTAATCTCATTGAGCACCCGGGCTGTATTCCGGGCATGCTGTTTCCACATCTTTTTCCCTCCCAAGCCGGGCATCCAATACTCTGATAGCTGAAATCCCGCATTCATCGCCTTTTGGCCTGCTGTGATATGTTCATCACTCGTGGCGCCTTTTTTTATTTTTGTCAATAACTCATCGTCACCTGTTTCCAATCCCACATGTAGTCGATCAAGACCAGCTTCATGAATTTGGGCCAACTCCTGCAATTCTTTTTTACCAATGCTTTTTGATCTGGCGTAGGAGGTCACTCTGGTTAGAGTGGGGAATTTTTTTCGCAGGTAGGTCAATACCTCAACAAGATGTGTTGTTTTCATAACAAGGCTGTTGGCATCTTGTAAAAAAGCCGTTTCACCACCGGATGCCAGCCAATTAACGACCATAATGAATCCGGGATGGTTGCCCAGTAAGGGTTCCTCTTGAATCAGCCGCAATATTGCTGCTTTGGTTACTTGGCCGTGGTCGCCATGCTCCTGGGATATAAGTCTTATTCGATCACAGATTTCAGTTATGGTATCGATATCTCCTTTGATCTCTTCCACTGATCTCAGTTTAAACTTTTCCTTTTTATACATGCTACAGAAGGTGCAACGGTTCCATGGGCAATTTCGAGTGATTCTTATTAACAGGGAGAAACTTCCTCCCTCACTGGGCGGCCTGTAAACACCTGTTTCAAAAGAGTATTCTTTGCTCATTTATCATCCTGTCGGCATGAAGTTGATGTAAAATTTTTTCTGTCTATTCTAATAACAATTTTGCAATTTGAAAAGGTTGGTATTTGACTAAAATTTTTTATAAAATCAAATATTCTCTGGAGATTCCTCAGGGAATCGTATGAAATCGAATAAACGTAATAAAGGTCTGACAATAGGAGCCTTATGAATTGAGGGACTTACATGCGGTTCTGTGAAAGGCTGCGGGGGACTCCCCTCAGTTTATCCGACAGTTATAACATGTTTGCATTTTTAAGTCATGATTATTCAGGTGTATGAAACTATTATGTTTTCATTGCATTTTAATGACAAATTTGGTTTTGGGAAAGAAATAGTGGATCAGATCATTAAAATTCATTTGATCGAACTAAAATTGTTTGACAAATCGCATGTGAAAAAACCAAATTTTGAGAATTGTATATAGTAAAATGAATGAAATCGAAACATCTTGAAAATGAACGTATGATTTGAAATTTGAACATATAAATTGACAAAACTGGGAAATCCAGATCAACAGCGCATGTCCATATTAACGGTGTTAGTTTGATGAACGAAAAAACTGGTATAAAGGAGATTTGAGTTGACTAATAAGGGCCTTCGCTAATATACATAGAGAGATCATATTAAAGGGTTTTTATATAAAATTTTGTTCAAAATGGGAAAATCATTTTGGAAAGATATCTGTTCATCCAATTGTCGTGCCCATCATTCTGAGCGTTTATCAAAATTTAATGATTTATTTCGATGATTTTGATATTTGATATTTTATCGCAATATTTCGGTAGAATTGTTTTGAAAGTATTTTTGCTATTTCGTATTCAACTGATTATCTGCCTTCTTATGAGTATTGCTGTGACGGCTACCGGCCAACCGGTTGTTGTCAAGGAAGATGTCAGGGAATATTCGATAGGACCACATTTGGAAGTGCTTGAAGATAAAAACGGAAATTGGTCAATTGAAAATGTCACGTCAACTGAATTATCATCAAAATTTGCACGAAACGTCCAAAAGAATCCTGATTATGGAGAATTTACCAACTCGGTTTATTGGGTAAGGTTTGACATCAGCAATCCCTTACAAAAAGTGGTATTGTGGTATCTCGAAATAGACTATCCGACTTTGGAGAACATTGATTTGTATGTTCCTGATGGTCATGGAAATTATCGGAAAAAAACAGCCGATGATTTATATAAACTCAAAGATTGGGAAATAAAACATCGGAATATTCTTTTTCAACTTGAGGAACAACCTCTTTCCAGGAAAACCTATTATCTTCGTTTTAAATCCTCTACTGTGTCACTTCAACTAACCTTACGGCATTTTGACACTTTAAGGACAAAAATCGCCAACAAGCAGATCGCACATGGTCTTTATTTGGGTACTCTTCTGGTGATGTTGTTGTTAAACCTGTTTTTGTTTGTGTTTAAAAGGGAGAGTGCTTATCTGTATTATGTTCTTTTTATCCTCGGATTTTTTTTAGCAGAAGCTATCCTTACCGGTATTGCTTTTCAATATTTCCGGCCTGAAAAAACCTGGTGGATAAGTCATAGCCTGGCTTTTTCTGGTGGTTTCAGTATGTTCTGGATCATTCAATTCACACGAAAATATCTCAATTTACGAAGGTATAACCCACTGTTAGATAACGTTTTTTTAGTGGCTTTGGCCGTTATTTTTGTTGAGTTGGTAGTGGTCTTTTTGGATTGCCAATTAGGTGAAGTGCTAATCACCAGTACAGCAATTATTGTGGGGCCTCTTACGTTAGTAGCAGGAATACATCGTTTAATAAGGGACAGGAGGAGTATCGAAGCCAGATATTATACCATATCCTGTTCCATTCTCATTATCGGAATGCTGATATTTTTTCTACTGCTGTTCGGCATTATACCCAACATCGAAGTTCTGTATTGGACGGATAAGTTGATGTCTGCCATCCATATAATGCTCCTCTCCTTCGGCATGATTGTTAGTTTCGGTCAAATGAAAAATATAGAAAGTGATGTTGTTCAGTCCATAGATCATTTAAAAGTTGAGACAAAAGATCAGGGGGAAAACGGTGGTAAATCACTGGAACAACAGATGCTGGAAACCAAAATTGAATTGGATAAAAAAAACCGTTTGTTACTCGATGCATTGGAACGAGTCAAGATGTCCGATTTGCGGTTAAGAGAAGCAGAAGAAAAGGTCAAATCAGCGGACAAAGTAAAAGATGAGTTTCTTGCCAACATCAGTCATGAACTGCGAACTCCCATGCAGGGGATTCTTGGTTTCGCCAAACTGGGTGCCGATAGATTTAATCGAGTTGGTGGGAATAAGCTACTGGAGTATTTTTCTTACATTCGATCCAGTGGTGATAAACTGTTACATTTGATAAACAACTTACTTGAATTAAGTGGATTGGAAAAGGAAGCAGAAACCTATAATTTTTGTAAAGGTGCGTTGTCCACAGTAACGTTTTCAGTATTGGATGAATTTGCGTCACAATTGGCAGAAAAAAACCTTTCCATTAAGTTCAATCCCCCCGATTTTGATGACAAAGCCACCATTGATCTTAAAATGATTAAAAAGGTTATTCAAAATCTATTGAGCAATGCCATTCAGTATTCAAATCCGGGAAATGAGATTTCTATAAATATTGAACTTAACAGTGACAGTCTTCAGTTTTCCATTTATGACCAGGGTGTGGGAGTTCCTGATGATGAATTAAAAACCATTTTTCAAAAATTTGTTCAGAGCAGCCGCACAAAAAGCAATGCCGGAGGGACTGGGCTCGGTCTGGCTATTTGTAAAAAAATTATCCAGCATCATAATGGTCGGATCTGGGCGGAAAGTAATCCTCAAGGTGGTACTATTTTTAGATTTCAAATTCCAAAACGACAACGAGACGTGGCCTGAGATCTCGTTCCCACCCGATTATAGATTCAAGGAAAAAGGCTCTAAAAGACGATGTAGGGTATCCGTATATATCTGATGTGATCTGTATATGATCAGTTCCTGTTTTTTAGCAGGCGACGTATTACTGCGCGTATAGACAGTAATAATGCGATTGGGGAGAGAATGCTCAAACGGCTTCAGAACCGTTTTTATCATCGGGAAAAGGAATTTTTCTCGGCAGATGGCTTCCAATGTTTGACACTCTGTCATTGGCTGAAGGACACAAAATATACCATTTTTATTTAGCAGGGCGTCTACGGTATTGGCCAAGTCAATATGCGTCAGGTTTTCGTTGTGCCAAGCCATTTTCTTTGATGCTTGCTTGGATGGTTTCTGTTTGGAGTAAAAAGGGGGATTGGCAATTATTGTGTCGAATTGATTTGAATGGGTAGCTGAATATTCCTTAATAGAAGTGTGTTTAACTAATATTCTTTCATGCCATGGCGAAGCGTTGATGTTTTGCTCAGCCTGAAGTGCTGCCTCCCGGTTTATTTCAACGGCAATGATTTTTGCATTGGAGCGTTGAGCGGCCATAAGAGCCAATAAACCAGTACCCGTGCCGATATCCAATATCTGTACCGCATTTTCTATGGGAATATATGCCCCAAAAATGCATGCATCTGATGTAACCTTCATGGCACATTGATCTTGCCGAATGATAAATTGCTTGAAACGAAAGTCTTTGTTTTTTGCCAAATTTTCTTATGTTCAAAGTTCTACATATTTTTATGAGTCGGCGAACCAACGTCTGTTGCCAAAGTTCATTCGTTTCTTAGTTTCAGCTTTATTTCAGTTCCAAAACTGATTGTATCGGCTATTTTGTCTTTTGATTCCACTGTGATTGAACCGCCATAAGCCTTTACACATCTTCTGGCCAGCGGAATTGCGAGACAGGTACCGATATCTTTGTCTAATCTTTTACTATGAGTGGATTGACCGGGATTAAATACATCATCCATCATGGTTTTATGGATACCAATACCAAAATCCTTAATGACAGCAGTGGTATAATTCTCTTCTTCATATCCGTAGATTTCGATTTTCGAACCAGGAAAGGAGACATTGATGGTATTGGAGATAATAACATTTAAAACCGAGTTAATAAAAGAAGTTTTTTCAACCAGTACTGATAGATTCTCTTCAACACAATTAATAAGGTGAATATTCTCCTTTTTCAGGTAGTCACTCATGATGGATTGAGTTTCTTCGACCAGATCTTTTAATGTATGGCGCTTAATATTTGTTTTCAGTTCTCTGTCTTCCAAAAATCTCATTTTTCTAACCATTTCAATGATGCCGATTTTATTATCAGCTGATTGATCCAGTAAGCGTTTTAACTCGTTAAGTTTATCCGAATTTGAATCTAAAAGTTTGAGTGAGACCTTCAGCTTGGAAAATGGATTTAAAAGATCGTGACTCAGAATATGCAGGATTTTTTTCATTTGGTTATTCTTATTAACCCGAAGAAGCTTTTTTTTAACAATCAATTCTTCAAGTGACTTGTTTAAAAGCTCCGAATCTGCATTGGCTTTCATCAGGGCATTGGCATATTCGAGCATTTTCAGGCTTGTTTCGATTCTGCTCATAATCCTCTTCTAAAAAGATATTAGCCGTATAAACTCCGACATTGCTTTGCCAAAAAAAATAGTGTGCCTGGATTTTGATATGATGAAAATTATCAAACGAGAGTGAATTTTTTTTTAATTTTGAAGGAAATCTCAAAATTCGGTATTAACGTTAGCAGATGAATGATTGGACGACAAGCGGTAAAAAAAACTCGGACAGGCTACCTGGTATTGACATTGATTCCCTGATTGGTGTTGCATTTGATCGCATTAGTTGTACCGATGATTTTTGTCCAAAATTGTCTGGATGTTATAAAAATCGACGGATTTTTTTTTTGCTGATTTTTTCTTCTTCGTTTTCAACGATATATTGATTATGGGACCATTTTCCCACAAAACTGCCCTATGGCCCAACATGAATTATATCCCAAGTTAGCTCAAACTACTCTTTTCCCTTGGCATGTACAACTTCTGTTTTCAGCAATCGATAATGCCTAATTTCCATGATAGCCAAGTAGGAGAGGCAATCAGGAACAGTTTTAAAATTGGTGCTTTTTTTCTTCTTCAGCCAGAAATTTCAGATGATCTTTTAATAAAACGTTGAACCATGTCAGCCAGTGTCAGATATCCTTTCTTAACCTCGGTTTTGTTTTTGGGGGTGGGAATCAAAATTTTTTTTATACTGAATTTTGCCCATTCCATATATTTTCCCCGAAATGCATTGTTTGATGGTCCGGTTTTCTAATAACCAGGATTTTATTGATCCAACAAACCGGGGAGCAGCTTCATATCCTCAAAAACATATGCACCGGCTTCCAGCAATACTTCCGCCGATGTCAATGCTTGATACCCAAAAACTTTCATGCCGGCTGCTCTGGCCGCCTGAACACCCGGTAGGGAGTCTTCGACGACCACGCAGTATTCAGGTGGTACACCCATGTGCTGAGCAGCAAATAAAAACAGATCCGGATTGGGTTTTCCTTTTTTTACATCCACTGCACTGAATATTTTACCTTCAAAAAAGGGCAGTAGCTTGGTAATGCCCAGTGTTTTTCGGATTTTCTCATGGCTGCCGCTTGAAGCCACACATTTTTTAATAGATATCTGATTCAGGGCGTCGAAGATCCCTGGAATGGGTTTTAGTTCTTTTTCAAATGCTTCAACGGATCTTTTGTGACTTCTTTCAAAATATTCTTTAGGTGGAGGAGAACCCAGCCTATCTGTGATGAGTTTTAAACCATCGGCCAGGGATTTTCCCATATAATCACGGATTGATTCCTCATATGTCGTAGGTAAACCAATTCTAGTCAATTCTTCAGCCATTATTTTGTTTGCAATGGTTTCGCTGTCTACCAGTACACCATCACAATCAAAAATTACCAGTTCTATTTTCATTACCTTTTTACTTAGTTTTTATCTTATTCATCGTCTTCTTCTGGAATGATCCATTTTATCAGATCCGCGATGGCATCTTCAATTAGTGAATAATCCGGGTTTTGGCGAAGCCATTTTAAGACACTTTCTTTGCCGGCGTCCAATGCGTCGGTGACCTGATTTAGCGGAACGAACTCATCATCAACCAGTTCTTTCCTATACGCTTCTGTGATTTGCTCAAACAGTTCTTGTGGGTACAGGTTGATGCTGCTGACTACCAGGTGATTCCAGACAAATGATTGTTGTTTTTCCAGTTTTTTTTCAAATAGATCTTTAAAATAAATGATAATTTCTTCTCGCTGTATCTCACCGGATACATATAGCACCAAAAGACTGTCAATGCCTGCTGAACGAACCATGGGATCAATGCCATCATTTTCAATCAATTCCTTTATATCAGATGTATCGCCGCCCGAAACTGAGGCCAGCAATCGTCCGAGGTCATCTGATACGATCTCACCGGTTAGTTCCCATACTATTTCTTCGGGAAGAGTAAAAAAGCCGATAATCAAGGAACTGGCTGTTTTTTCACGGAACAGGGCCAGTAAAAACATAGCATAAATATGGCCAAGGTATGCTTCATCTTTTAGTAGTTTGTCAATGTTTGTTACAGCATTTTTTAAAATGTCCAGTAATTTGGGAATGATCTCCTTTTTCTGTGAGATTGCTTCCTTTACCGAAGTTTCCGGAAACGTTCCATCGAAGTATTCTAGATTTGAAATGATTTTTTGTGCATCCATGAGTCAATTTTTACAAGGGATAGGGAGGTGACATTAGTGTTACCTCATGTGTTTTCTGTAAAAGACGCAATTGCGTCAGGCTAAATTATTTGGCTTGAATAAATCATGCAACAGATATTTTTAGATATCCACAGACATTTGTGTATCATAAAAAAAAACAAGCATAAAGAGATTAATGAACTAATATCTTTGTACTTAAGGTTAATTTTTTTAATTGTACGAGTGGTCGATCAAAACGATTGTTCTGTTTTCAATTCGTACCTGATTTAGAATTTGGGAATAAACTTTTGCATCTGAATCTCTTTCCAGACTGACCAACTCATTGGAGATTGATGCTGTCTGTTCTGAAATGGAAGAGTTCTGCAATACTACATTGTTAATCTGGCTCAATGCTTTGTAAATTTCTTCTATGCATACCCACTGCTCACCCGATTCTTTGGCAATTTCTCCCATCAGATCATTCACCTTTGTGAGTTCATCAATATAAGCTTCAGTGGTGATAATCCGACCTTTTGGGGTTGCTGAGGTAAAGATGGCAATGTTGATGTTGTTTCCCCACTATCCATTACAACGATGTCGACAATCGCTTTGTTGGAATAAATCTATGAAACGGCAATGGATACTCCCTATTTCCAAAACCAGAAAGAACAGGATCGAAATAATTGTTTTTCGGGATATGAATTGACTGAAATTGAAAATCGATAACATATCTGGAGATATAGGTTGTTGCTATCGGTTTTTGGAATCAGAATAACTATAATTACTTAAAATCATTTGTATTTCAATGTAACAATATAATTACATATCTCCAAGAGGTAAGTATATTATTTGCTAATAAACTAATAAAGGACATAATGCTTCATATCATAACCTATTTTAATTCAATGTTCAAAACAAGCATAGACTTCTGATAAAACGAGTGATAATAAAAGTATTCTATTCAACAGATTATTTTCAACGCCAACACTCGTCGAATCATTTGTAAATCAGCTACACTGTCGTATTTTAGTTGAATTAGCAAAAGAAACGGATTTTCTTTTTATCCACCTATTATGAAATATATAGCGGACTTGCATGTACATTCTCCCTATTCAAGGGCAACCAGCAAAAATAACGATGTGGCCGGTCTTTTTGCCTGGGCGCGGGTAAAGGGCATTCATATTGTGGGGACAGGTGATTTCACCCATCCAGGCTGGTTTGCCCAGTTAAAAAACTGTCTGGAACCGGCTGAACCGGGCCTGTTTAAACTTAAAGATGAAAATGTCCCGCTGGCACTGGCAGGAATAGATCCTGAATCTATACCTGTTCGTTTTATATTGAGTTCAGAGATTAGTTGTATCTATAAAAAAGGAGATAAAACCAGGAAAATCCATACGATTTTGTATGTGCCGGATATGGCATCGGTGGAAAAAATAAACATTAAGCTGGCTTCCATCGGGAATATTGAATCGGATGGGCGTCCCATCCTGGGACTTGATGCTCGGAATTTGCTGGAAATTCTTTTGGAATCATCCGCAGAAGGTTTTATGGTTCCCGCCCATATATGGACGCCCTGGTTTTCTTTGTTTGGTTCCAAGTCTGGGTTTGATCGCATTGAAGAGTGTTTTGAAGATCTAACCGATAATATTTTTTCCCTTGAAACCGGATTATCATCTGATCCGGAGATGAATCGTTTGATATCAGCCCTGGATGGATATACCTTAATATCCAATTCCGATTGTCATTCTCCTTCCAAGCTTGGACGTGAAGCCAATCTGTTTGACTCGGACTTTAACTTTTTTGCTCTCAGGGATTCACTCAAGATTGCAGGTAGCAATGGTTTTTTGGGCACCATTGAGTTTTACCCGGAGGAGGGGAAATACCACTATGATGGCCATCGAAAATGTGATGTCTGTTTTGACCCCATTGAAACGAGGGCAAAAAATTTTTTATGCCCGGTTTGTGGAAAACCTCTAACAGTCGGAGTAATGCACAGGGTGATGGAGATGGCTGATAGAAAAACACCCCAATATCCGAATTCACAGCATTATTTTGAAAGCCTGGTGCCGTTACCTGAAATACTGGGTGAAATACTGGGAGTCGGGTCTGGCTCGAAAAAAGTGATGGAGCAATATCGGCGGATCATTTATTTATTCGGTTCCGAATTTAACCTGTATCGTCAGGTATCCATAGAAGAAATTAACCACAGCTATTCGGAAATCCTGGGCGAAGCCGTGCGACGCCTTCGTAATAATGAAGTCATTAGAAAACCGGGTTATGACGGCGAATATGGGGTGATCAAGGTTTTTGACCACAATGAAATGCATCAGTTCACCGGTCAGATGAGCTTTATTCCCGATGTTCCAAAGGTGAATAAGACTAAAAAAGCCTTGGATAGGAATCGCCTTCAAAGTGTCAAGAACAGGAATAGAACAGGAGTAAAGCAAGAAAAACGTGCACAAGACCCAAATCCAGAGCAAATATCTGCCATTCAAAGCACAAAACAACGAATTCTTGTTTCAGCGGGACCGGGAACCGGGAAAACATTTACCCTGGTATCAAGAATCACTGCCCTGTTAAAGAAGAACAGCGTACTGTCTAATGGTTTTGTTGTTATCACTTTTACCAACCGGGCTGCCAATGAACTTCGAGAACGACTTGAAAAGGAGCTTGAGCAATGTGTTGATGCCATCTTTATTGGGACCTTTCACCGATTTTGCCTTGAATTTTTGCGTAAAGATACACCGGAATTAGAAGTCATCGGACAGGAAGCAAAACATAGTTTGTTGAAACACCTTTTCTCGGACTTAAAAGTTAAAGAGATAGAAAAGTTGAGCCAGGCGATTTCTGATCATTATTTTAACTGTTTATCGCAATCACAGGATTTTATCGACAATCCAGTGTTCGAAACCCAAATATCCGCATACCAAGCGGCATTACAACAAAAAAAAGCCATCGACATCGATGCCATTATACCGGAATTGGTACAGAAAATAGAAAAAGATTTCACTTTTGGCCAATCGCTGCAAGAGTCCGTCACCCATTTGTTTATTGATGAATTCCAAGATTTAAACCATTCCCAATACCGACTGATTCATTTTTTGGCTGACAGGTCAGATGTTTTTGCTATTGGTGATCCCAATCAAGCTATATACGGTTTTAGAGGAAGTAATCCCGAACATTTTCATAAATTTCTCAACGAATTTCCAGTAGAGACATTTCATCTAAAAATAAACTACCGCTCGGTTCCGTCTATCCTGAATGCCGCGTCAGCTGTTATCGCCAACAATGAAGTGCGGGAACAACCGTTGACTCCTATAAAGGAAGGGAACTCGATGATTGAATATCATCAGCTATTATCCGCTAAAGAGGAAGCTGAATTTGTGGCTGACAAGATTGATAGGTTAGTAGGAGGTATTCGCCATCTGTCCATTCATTCAGCCAATGGAAAGCAGGATGATTTTAACTCGTCCTACGGTTTTAAAAACATCGCTGTATTATATCGTTTATCAAACTTGTCAAAGGAGTTGGCCAAAGCCCTGGAAAAAAGCGGTATTCCTTTTCAACTGATTGACTCAAAGCCATTTTTCATGAGTAAAGCCCTCAAACCTTTTTACTATTGTATTCGATATGCCGCTGAATCTAATGTACTTGATTTTATTCAGTTTTTAAAGCAGATTCCGGGTATCGGTAAGCGGTCTCTTCAACAGATTGAAGTTTATCTGTATCGACAGTCGGATTTTAACTTAAACGGGTTAGAAGATATCAAGCTTCCTGCTAAAGTTCACGAAATACTTGCCCAGATAAAGCATCAAATAACACAATTCCGTCATTTCGCCCCAAGTGTCGGAGTAGCAGAGGCAGTGTGTGATATGATGCGTTACATGAAAATGGATATTGAATTACCTGATTGTATTCGATTTTTGGAACTGTGTGGTGCTTTTGGCAAGGATCTTTCAGGTGTTTCCCATCATTTACATCAGAATTCACTGGCAACTGTTTATGACGATCGTGCGGAAGCCGTTTCTTTAATGACTCTGCACGCTTCAAAAGGACTGGAATTTTCGGTGGTTATTATGGTCGGATTGGAAGAGGATATTATCCCATGCAATCTACCTGGACTCCCCAGTGATACGCAAGAGGAGCGCAGGCTTTTTTATGTAGGCCAGACACGCGCCCAGGAAAGACTGATTCTCACTTCAGTTTGTAAAAGAACCATTTTTGGTGTCTCTCGAAATCAGACTTTTTCCAGATTTTTAGATGAAATCCCCCATAGTTTAATTATCAGAAATTCAGCCAAGCAACCAAAAGCTGAGAAATCAACAGGAGAACAGTTAAGCTTTTAACCTGAAGAAGGCGTTTTTTCAGGAATATCTGAACAACAAGCATAAATTGAATTATATAAATAAGATAATGACTATGATGCATATTGCCGATATTATTTCTTTTTACTGTTGTTTGTTTTTGATGAAGAACAGCTTCTCGCTGGAGTAAAAATAATGTTTTCTGAAAACGTGTATCAAAGCCTATTTTGTTCTGTGTATTCAGGATTAAGGGATCGTTAAGAAATAACGTCACATAGTTTGTTTGAAAAAGTCCTAAAAACACTGGACATTTTGCAAACAGAATGTAAATTAATTTTTGGGCCGACCCTAAGTGCTGGATGATGCTATAGGAGCTTTTCCCGGCTCTGGCAAAGAGGAATCATACCATTGAACTGAGGTTGTTAAGTGGGTTATACAGTTGTTTTTGGAAAAATGGTTAGAAATCCATTGGGTGCCAAGCTGGTAGCCAGCATGACGCTGTTGATATCCTGATTTTCTTTCCAACTGATGGTGTTTTGATTCTTTTCTTGTAGCCAGAAAGTTTCGATATCGTTTGCCAAGTGTGCGTGGAATGTCAGGTGGTTTAGGTATTTGGGTAGTTTATCCGAGGTTATAAGCTGGATGGGGTGTTCATTTACTAATTCCTGAATGCTATCTAATGCTTTTAATCCAATAGATAAACCAAGTTCTCTGAAAGCCAGGCGGTAATCAGGTGGCTGACTTAAGAGATTGGTCTGATTAAAGATATTTAAGCCTACAGCTGCTGCTTCTATGAGTATATCCAACAATTCAGATCCTTTTATCCGACCGTTGACTGTCATTTGAGCAACTCTGGCAGCATCACATAATAAACTGCCGATGCCCAGCGGATCATCGGAGAACCAATCTTTGCCCTGACAGATATTTTGCAATTCTTCGATTTCCCGGGATAGATTTTGATGAGCACTTGATAGTGCTGCAAAATCCTTTGTTGATTGTAATTGCTGGTAGGTGACGAGTCCGTCTAATGGATCATGATGTCCCATGGATGGCATCAGAGGACGTGTTAAATCGATACTCATTTTCCAATACATAAAAAGCTGAATTGAAGGTGGGATTTTGTAAGTAAATTTAAGATGAATTGTTTTAGCCAATTCCATGGCCCAGTTGATGTATTTGGATTCTTGTAAGACCATACCGACCTGATTTAAGGCATGCATCCATTTGGTCAGGTAATGGTAATATTGCCCGTCATTGTCCCATTCCGAATATTCATCCAATGGCTCATTAGTACCACGTTCGGGATTTTGTTTGCCGATACGTAATCCGCCGATGGTAGGATGGATTTTTCCTTCCAGTTCTTCCAGTCCGCTAATCCAGCCGCACCGCATGTCATCGTTTCGATGGCGGCCTAAGGTTTGATGCACTTGTTCAACTAGTTGCAATGCCAGTTGTTTAAACTGCTCATTTTGGGTTTGATCGTAAAGCTCCAGAAAATTGCAGACAGCAAAAGCGTCTGTCCATAAATAACGTCGAGGTGATTTGGTCACTGGAGATAATCCCGTTGATTGGGCAAAACCGAGCATAATATTCTGCAAAATAGTCAAAGTCGAATTTGCTTCCATAATCACTCCTCTGGATAAGAATTTTTATCCAATTGTACATGTTTTGTCTTTCAAATCAAGTTTTTTTGATTTAGTGGTTAGTGGTTAAAAAAGGCATACGGGCACAAAGGTATAAATATTTACACTGTTAAGCATCGAAAGTTCAACGTCAAACATCGAATGAAAAGACTTGATGTCGAAGATTTTTTGACATAGAGGGGTCATCCTCTTGTTTTTTTTGAGTAATCGCAGGGAGTGGAAAGAGTAAATCAGGATGACGGTTGGTGGACTCTTCTCTTGGCTTGGGATGAGCTGACTCGGTATCAGTGATGTACCTCGGAGCTTATGATAGAAGGTAAATCAGGGGCATTGGGATTGGGGATGACGGTTTGTTTAGCAGGGTGAATGATCAAGTCCATGTCCTCCATAGGCAGAGTGCCCAAAATAACTTCGTCTCCGATAATCAAAGCGCCGGTATAACATTGTCGGTCCTGATATTTTACCAGGATGGGCCCGGCATATGGACATATCACTTTGCTACCATCCGCTAAAATAACATCTCTTTTTTCCAGCACTTTTAGTCCCAAGCGGTTGGAGAGGTATTGTGGCAGGCACAAGTTTAATGATCCTGTATCAACTAAAGCCACTACTTCATTTGACGCCAAGTTCGGTTTCAATGGGTTTGAAAGCCTGATCGATATTCGTACGACGCTCATGATATTTTGGTTTGGTGAATAGGTTTATGGTTCGTTCTATTGGTTTTCACTCTATGCTATGAGTTACTCTGCACCTTCATTTCCTGAGCGGAACACCAAACCGTCGTTACGCAATATAAATGATATGGCCAGTTTCTCCAATTATTGTATAATATACAACATAATCAGCTTATCAACAGATCAAAATTTAGGGCAACCATTTTATTAGGATTAGGTTTTCAGGAACAAGAGGACAGAAATAAACAGAATAGTAAGCGGTTAAGATTTGAGGATTATTTTCTTCTTAGGTGCAAAGGCTTATTATAAAGTAACAATAGTAGATTAGAATAAAAGTACAGAGAATTGCTCCTTTTAGCGATTGTGAGGACGGTTTTTTTTCTTGTGTTTTTTTTCGCTGTCTGTTCTGGGTATAACTATTCGTTTCAGGGCTCGACCTGCTTTTCGGACAATTTGGGGTGCATGTTGGCTGGCACCACATTTGGAGCATTTTTTGTGGTAGTCACTTAGTATTTCGCCGCAGGCATGGCATTTTCTAATCATTTGAATCCTTTATGTTACTGCTATTGTTTTGACCGATTAAAATTATCGAGATCGCCCTTAACCAATCATTTGGAGATTTTTTGTATTTTAACACTAACAGGTTCCAAAATCTACTTAAAAAACAGAACGAACCTAGGCAAATGCTGCATTCTTTTTTTAAATTTTGTATTCCAATACCTGCTGAATAATAAAAAACGTTTTTTGTGCAAATGCGGGATGTTATTTTAATGCATTGTCGGACAGGAAAGTAAGGTATGAGAATACTGGATAGCTCAACCTTACAACGATTAACCCGGGCTGAACTGTGCAAGAATCGAAGTATAAAATATTTACAGTTGAAAACGGCAAGGAAGCCCAAAAACCAGTGAAAGAAGTAAAGCCACATTTAATAACAATGGACATTGACATGCCCGGTGGAGATGGTTTTCAAACGATTAATATTAAGTCGATTTCAGCAATTGCTTTATCTGCCAACCCGAATGAAGGGATTATAGACAGATGCCAGCAAGTCGGTATCAACGTTTGGATGGTCAGACCGATTCAAGTTGATCAATGTAAATACTTAATTTAACTACATGTGTTTGTTAAAAAGATGTAAAGCTTGTGTATTAATAGAAGGGATTATTCTTTGAGATGAAATCGTTTCATTTTTTTATGATTTATCTCGTCCCGGCGTTGCCAAGCTTCTTTGGTCATAACCATGGCATGATTCAAAGCTTTTAGTTCGGACGACCCAGTGGTAACTGTGTGTATTTTGCTATAATTGTTTAGGAAATTCAGATAACTGCCGATATCCTCATAATTATTAAAATAGATTTTTATCATTACCAGGATAAATGCAGCACGGATGCCAGCATCTTTTTCCAGATTGGAAAATATACTTTCCAGTCTGCGTTCCGCTTCTTTCAGGTTTAACTTGGCCCTGTTGGCTTCACCTTGATTCATTAACAACTCCGCCTGTGTCAGCAAAAAAGAGACTGATTTTCGCTTATGGTTAATGACTTCTCGATCAATGCAAACCCGACTGATTTTATCGTGGGTTTCCACAGCCAGTTGGTAAGACCGAATGGCTTGGATAGCAGTCCGTTTTTCAGAAGACAACCATTTGTTATTGTCTCCTACTATCTTTTTTCGTTTTTGAGTGGACGGTTGCCATTTCATGTTAAACGCTTGAGTGTCAAATAACGCGGCTGTTTGAGCCTTATCCTGACGCTGAAAGCTATCCAGTTGATTGGAGGCGAAAAAGCAGCGGGGACAGACGGCCACCTGGATCAGATTGAAATCGCAAAAATCGTTTTCTCCCATGGCTTTGTCGTAAACAGGAATCCCAAAGAGATTGTTTTTGGAGTGCATGCTTTTCAACCGCAACTGCCAAAATGGTATGTCTTTTTTACCGCACGCATAACAATTCACATAAAACCCCAAAAGTGAACTATTAGATGGCTTTAGTCGTCCTTTATGCTTATGGTCGGTCTGTTTATTGTGAAAAACCAGCCTGATCCCTTCACCCTCACCAATCGTATGCTTAAAAGTGGCTTTAATTACATAGTCACCCAGCTGCGATTTGACAGCACGGCACCACATGGTTTCAGCGACGATGGGTTGATATCGCTCTTTGCCTGCCTTTTTCCTATCTTGTTCCCTGTATAATTGCAGGGTTAAACGCGCCAGGGGATTAATCGATCGTTCACAAAAAAACATGCACTCGTTTTCGGTAAAACCGAAACAGGTTACATCGTGCGCTTCATCCCCTAAAATAAGTTGAGCGACAAATCGACTGCCACTGAGACGTTTTCGTGCACCTTTCAGAAACTTTTCTGCTACCTCCTTTTGTAAACCAAGTTGTACTCCTACGTATTTTAGGAAGTTTTCCTCGGCCGTTGCCAGATCCTTATCCACAATTGATATGGTTGCCAGGTGCCTCATAATATTATAAGCTTGCACTTCATCCAGTCGGACGGGTTCCAGCGGAGGGATCTGGTTTTCTTTGACCATTTCAAGGGTGGAATGAACGATCATCGGATCATTAATGCAACCAATGATGCCCTTCAAATATTCGATTTCGGCTTTGTCGATATACCCGTCAGCCCAAATCATACCGACAACAGCCCGAGCGAACCAGTCCTTTATGTTGCGGGGCAGTTTTCCAATAATCGGATCTTCCATTGTAATCCTTCAAATAATCCAAAACACAGCGCAACGTCCGATAATTAGCGTTACATTTTCTATCGTATTCTTATGAAACCGTATGCTTTCGTAAACTGTTTGTCAATTACTTCTCAATGGGCGCCCGTGTCGACAGATGGATTGTCCCATATAAAAAGGTGCACCGGTTTTTTTTGCTTTTCTATCAGAAATGGAACTATTAAGATTGGTGTTTAGATTTTTTTATTCTTTCAAGGTCATTTAAAAACAGCTTGGGTTCGATTTTTAAGTTTAAGGAGAAATGGGATGGATTACAAAGATGTTTTTATACAGGTTGAAAAAAATGAGGAGTATATCATTGATATTTTACAGAAAATTATTGCAGTTGATACCACCGTTCCTCCGGGAATAAACTATGGAAAATTGATCGATATTGTGGAACCGGAGTTCAACAAATTCGGGTTTCATACCCAACGGGTAATTATGCCAAAAGAAAAAGTTGATTTGATCCCTTGGGAATTGGAGGGAGAACGGGTCAATCTGGTGGCCGAATTAAAAACCGACAAGCCCAAAATGTCTGCCTATGCCCACATGGACGTCGTACCCGCTGACGATACATGGACCAGGGACCCGTTCGCCGGAGATATTGAAGACGGAAAACTATATGGACGTGGATCAGTAGATATGAAAGGCTCCATTGCCTGTTTTCTGGGAGCGATGAAAGTAATTCACGAACTTGGATTGGCGCCAAATTATTCGATTAATTGCTGTTTATGTACGGATGAAGAGCTGGGGGTATATCCCGGGGCTCGCTATTTAGCGGAAGAGGGATATTTTTCTAACCATTTGATGTGGTTGGAATTGGGAAGTGTTGAACCGGTTGTCATTGTCGGAGCAGCGGGTTCAGTGCGGATTGACATCACTACTTTTGGTAGAAGCTGTCATTCCGGAGTTAATTACATGGGAGTCAATGCGGTTGAGGAATTGGTTCCCATCCTGAACGAATTGATGACTTTGAAAAGGAAAGTGGAAAAAAGGTTATCCAGAATCCCAAGTTTACCCTATCCGGACGTTCCGTCAGATAAAATGACTCCCATGTTTAATCTCAATATTATCAAGGGCGGTTCCAAAGACAATGTTGTACCGGCTGAATGCACCCTGACCATCAATCGAAGATATATCATTGAGGAGCGATTCGACGATGTGATATCCGAGATTGAAGAGGCCATAGCCAGGGGCAAAAAGAACTCCAAATTACTGGATGTAAAAACCAATGTTATCCATGTCTATTCGCCGGTTGAATTAGATGCGGAAAACCAGGCTTTAAAAAAGATGATGGCAGGCAAAAAAGTCATAAGGGGCTATCAAGACTTTGTTTATGCTGGTATCGGCGGTTCAACTGATTTGGGTTTTGTGACGAAAGCACTAAGTCCACAAAAAGTGGAAGCTGCTTGTTTTGGGGTGATGAGTGCAAAAAATTTAAAGGCACATGCTGCCGATGAATTTGTATTTATCAAAGATCTGGTGGACGTGACCAAGGAGATTGTATATTACCTCGCTTATTAAATCGGTGATCGTTTTTTGGAGGTGTGGAAATCAGTGATCAATTGATCAAGGGTGTAAACGGTGCCTGGGGATGGATTTTCCATATTTGTAAATTTGAATATGTTGCTCCCCATCTCCGGTGAAATACATGGCCAGGGTGGAGGTGGTTGCAGGTAATTGCCATCACTGTCCTTCATGTGACTACGGTCTGATGTAAGGTTTTTTATATAATATTCCCTGCTGATCGCCCTGAATTTCGGCATAAACTGCGTTTCAATCTCAAATGAGAATGTTTTTTCCAGGTACTCTGTTAACTGACAGGGAAAGGGTAAAAGCGTATCCAGGTCCCATATCTGATTGTCCACCATTAATACCACGTGGTAATCCCAAATCACCTGACCATATTTTCCTGCTTGTTGATGAGAAAAAAAGCAATGTTTGCCAGTGTTTGAGATGAACAATACATTTACTGACTGCCTTTCAAATTTGGGATTCTGACACAGGTGCCAGATGTTTTCTTCACAATAATATGGCCAGTAACGACATTCGTTTTTTTTCATCGGTTGGCGTTGTTGTTATTGGATTATCATTATATTTGTTTGTAGATTGGCTCTATTGTCGGCCGTTTAAGACGTCATGTAATATTTTTTGTATTTGACCTTGGGAGATCCTTCATCGATCGAAGCCGCACGTTTTGCTCCTTATCTTGTTAATGAATTTAGATATTTGATTAATTATTACATATATATACCGGAATGAACATGAGCAATGCTTTTGTCATTCCGGGCTTGCAGACCATGCCACAATAAAAAAATCTGATATCGTTCCCAATTTATGCTTAACATTAACGCTTAAATCCAAATTAACTAAGCTTTTTGTTTCTTATGCTTTTGTGGCTTAATTGCCTTAAGAAAGCCAATACAAATTACCGAGTGGAAAATCCAAAATGTCCTGCTTTTGTCTCCAACGTCTTGGGCCTCATAAAAAATGATCATTCAAAAAGCTGTGATTATTCAAGGCATATAAAATAGGTAAACTAACAATAAAGCGATATTTGTGTTCACCGATGAATATGCCCGATATCAACTCGAAATTGGAGGATATATACTTAGACCTTAAAGATCTAAGTTTTTGTTTCGGCAATTCGATTTGATGCGATTACTCTGAATCTGTAGTCAGGTTTGGCACTATCAAATAAACTACAGATCCCTCTGATCAATCTTCAATCCCGGGAATGGGAAACTCACTGCAAAATGATTCCACCTCCTGTTTAATTTCATCCAGCACCTTCGGTTTATCATGATTGTTAAGACTTTTTATGATCCAACCTGCTAGCAACGGCATATGGATTTCTTTCATCCCCCTGGTAGTGGCAGCAGGGGTTCCTAGTCGAATACCACTGGGTTTTAACGGCGGGTTGGGATCATCTGGAATGATTTGTTTATTGGTAGTAATCGATATCTTATCCAATGTCTCCTCAACTGTTTTTCCATCCAGACCAAAACTCTCCACTGTATTGATAACCATCATGTGGTTTTCTGTTCCCCCGGTTATCAACTTAATACTATTTTGGATGAAAATGGAAGCCAGAGCTTTGGCATTTTTAAGCGTTTGGTGTGCATATTCTTTAAAATCCGGTTGGGCTGCTTTTAACAGGGTAATGGCTGTCGCCGCGATGGTATTCATATGGGGCCCACCTTGTAGTCCTGGAAATACGGACTTATCCAGCGCAGCTGCAAATCTTTTTTTGCTTAAAACCATGCCGCTTCTAGGCCCTCGCAAGGTTTTATGTACAGTGGTAGTAACGATATCAAAACCGTGATCGAATGGATTGATCATGGCATCACCAGCAACCAAACCACCAATATGTGCAATATCGGCCATGGTTACGGCATTCACTTCATCGGCGATTTTTTTAAAAGCGGCATAATCGATCTCTTTGGGATATGAAGTGTAACCGCATAAAATCAGTTTTGGTTTTTCTTTTAAGGAGGTGTCCCGGAGTTGGTCAAAGTCAATGCTGCCGTCAACGGGATTGGTTTTATAACGAATGAAATTAAACAGTTTTCCCATATGGGAAACCGGCGCGCCATGGGTCAAGTGTCCCCCGTGGGACAAATCCATCGCCAGGATTTTATCGCCCGGCTCCAGCAAACCAAGATACACTGCCTGATTCATCGGGGAACCTGAAAGCGGCTGCACATTCGCATGTTCGCACCGGAACAGTTCTTTGGCACGTTCGCATGCCAGAGTCTCAACCTGATCGGTGTAATCCTGACCGCCGTAATATCTTCGGCCGGGATAACCCTCGGAATACTTATTAGTAAATACGGTTCCCAGGGCGGCCAATACCTCAGGATAAGTATAGTTTTCAGATGGAATAAGTTCGATCCCCAATTTTTGACGCTTTTCTTCGTTTTTGATGGCCTGAAAAATGAAGGGATCGTTTTTTTCTAAAAAATCCAGATTGGATGCCATGGGCTTCTCCTCTCTTAATCGCACCTTTGAGGGTAACGACAAAGATCTGCATCAGTTTTGATGCGGCCCAGGCGAACGACTCGATGATTTCTACGCTCCCTCGTGGTTGTTTCCACTGGAATCGCCAGTAACGCAGAAAAATTGGTTAGATAATAAAATACTAATTTGGCATCGAAATTATGTCAAGATTTGGGGTCAGGCTTGCGTTATTGCGTTAAAGGTAAATATTAAACTCAATAGCTCAAGCCTGACTCCTTACTAGGAACTTGTATTATATTTTGATAGAAGGGTATTGTGACGTCATAGAAACTGTGCTACAATTCTAACGACTTCTGAATTGGTAAAAACCCGTAATGATTGGTAGAAAAATCATTCAATGAAATTTTTTGCAAAACAACACATTTTTTATAAAATGGAAATATAGTTATGTCAGACAAACAGCAAATTATAAAGGCAATAGTCCCAAAGGCCGTATTGAAGGCATTGACTCAGGCAGCCAAAGATGCCATCGCACATTGCGCCATTGTGGATGATATGGTTAGTATTCGGCAATATCCGTTCAATATCGGCAGGGAATCGAGGGTTCAAATGATTGGAAAAAGCCTGGAAGTGATGGAAAGGCGAAAATTTGATGACAGCAAACCCAATAATGATCTGTATCTTTTGGATCGTGGACGGATGCTGAATATTTCCAGAGAGCATTTGCTTATTGAAAAAGACAAGGATAGTTATTTGCTGGTTGATCGGGGTAGTGCTTGTGGTACTGGAGTGAATGATGTGAGAATTGGTGGCCATGACAAAGGGGGAACCGGTGAATTAAAAGATGGCGATATTATTGCTATTGGTGCCAAAGATACGCCGTACCGTTATGAATTTATTGTTCTTGATGATACTTAATCGAATGGTTTTTCAGGCAAAAAGGTCTTACCCTAAAAAAAGCTCTGTTCAGAAGTCACCCTTCCTGGCCTTTATCTAATTTGTTTTTATCTTCCCATTGTAATTACGTAACAATTGAATAAAAACCGGCTATTTTTGTCATTCTAAAGAGAATAATCAAAAATCTCTTTTAAGCTGGAAAAAGATCATTTGCATTATTCAGGATAACAAATTCCTTTCAAACATATGGCCGGTCGTCGGTTTATTAATTCGAGCTTCAGTCTTGGTTCGGGATTCATGAGCTATTATTCAGCTAATATGATATCATCAGTACATTGTTTTATACTTGATTTCTCAATTAAACGGTCAACATCCAATTTCCATAAAATAAAAGTGCTTGATATCCACTGTAGATGCGATATTATTTTAGTTAATGAGAAACTTATCTATTATTGAAGTTATGTTTCATTGCCGCCGTAAAATTCGGATATCACAGCTGTTTTCTAAATGTTAGATCATATTGAATGAAAATTAGACAATTACTGAAAAACATTAGTAAAAGTCAAATAGCGCGTCGTCTGGTTATTGTTACAGTACTGTTTAGTTCTATCATCACCTTATTAATAACCACTGTACAAATATATATAGATTACTGGTTGAACATGCAACAAATTGATGGATATTTTAACTTGATTGAATCTACTTATTTAAAAAGTTTAAGTAACAGTATCTGGGCGTTTGATGAAAATCAGATTACTACTCAATTGGAGGGACTGTTGCGTATCCCCGATGCAGAATATATAGCTATTACAGGTAAATCGTCACTAAACTGGTCTACGGGGGAGATAATGTCAAGATTTACTATCAGTAAAAAATTTCCATTAATATATTCGGTTAAAACAATAAGGCAGACAGTTGGTGAATTAAAAGTTGTTTTCAGCCTGGATGCAGTATATTGGCGTTTGATAGGGAAGATCATTACCATTATAATAAGCAATGCCTGTAAAACCTTTATCGTGTCCGGCTTTATATTAATGATATTTCATTATTTTGTAACCCGGCACTTGGAAAGAATGGCACAATTTGTCAGCATCATTCGAATGGATCTGCCGATTGAGAAACTAAATTTGAAGCGATCCTATAAAAGAGCAATCAACCCGGACGAACTGGATCAGGTTGTCAGTGCTATCAATAACATGATGACGGATTTGCAGCAGACTTTTCAGAGACTCAGGGAAAGTGAAGAGAAGTATCGCCTACTGGTAAATAAAATTCCACAAAAGGTGTTTTATAAAGATAAAAACTCCACTTATTTGGCCTGCAATGAAAATTTTGCCAAGGATTTTGATATTAATCCTGAGGAGATTGTGGGTAAAACAGAATTTGATTTATATCCCACTGAAATAGCGGAAAGATATTGCAAAAGTGATCAACAAATTATCAATTCTGGTATACCGGAAGAAGTTGAAGAGCCTTATAGCATAAAAAATAAGGAAATGATCATTCACAAAATAAAGACTGCTGTCCATGATAAAGACGGATCTCTGATTGGTATTCTGGGTATTTTTCATGACATAACAGAACGAAAAAACAATGAACGGGAGTTGCGGAAGATAAGGAATTATCTTGATAATATTATCGATTCAATGCCGTCAATGTTGATTGGAGTGGATAAAGGGGTGCAGATTACCCAGTGGAATCGTGAGGCAGAAGTAAAAACCGGAAAAACTGCTGCTGAAGCCAAAGGACATATCTTATCCGATCTTTTTCCCCATTTAAAAAAGGAGGTTGAAAAAATAAAAGCGGCTATTAAAAATCGTGAAGTCCAATCAGCCGAAAAAATTGTGAGGAAAACCGGGAACAAGACAGAATATTCTGAAATCCTCATTTATCCATTGGTGGCCAATGGTGTTGAAGGGGCTGTTATTCGTGTTGATGATATCACGGACAGGGTGAGGATGGAAGAGATGTTGATTCAAACGGAGAAGATGATGTCTGTAGGTGGATTGGCGGCTGGAATGGCACATGAGATAAACAATCCGTTGGGTGCGGTCATGCAAGGGATTCAAAATCTTCAACGACGTCTTTCTCCGGACTTTAATAAAAACATACAGATTGCTGAAAAATATGGGATAGATCTGAATAATCTTCAGAATTATCTTAAGGAGCGGGAAATTCCCTTGTTTTTGCGTGGGATTCTAGAGTCGAGTGAAAAAGCCGCAGATATTATTGCCAATATGCTTCGGTTCAGCCGCAAAAGTGATTCGCATGTGACACTGGTTCGGTTGGATGAGCTATTGGAAGAAATAATTGATTTAGCTGGTAAAGATTATGATTTAAAGAAGAAATATGACTTTCGAAAAATTAATATTATCAGGGAATTTGAGTCTGGTATGAATCCAATACCGTGCCTGCAAACAGAAATCGGACAGGTTATTTTAAACCTGTTACGCAATGCGGCTCAAGCGATGGAAAATAATACAAATCAAAAAGAACCGTGCATTATTCTTCGTACAAAAGTAGAAGGGAAAAATGCCATCATAGAAGTAGAAGACAATGGCCCTGGAATGTCTGAAGATGTCAGCAAACGGGTATTTGAACCGTTTTTTACCACCAAATCCGTTGGTCAAGGAACAGGATTGGGACTTTCTGTTTCATATATGATTGTCGCTAATAACCATGGAGGATCTTTAGAATTGGAAACAGCCATTGACAAAGGGAGTAAGTTTATCGTGAAACTTCCGTTTGAGGGGAATTAAATGATCAACCAACAGAAACAAATGTGTTCATTGACCATAAAAATCGATAGTTTTTTGATATAGTTATCTATCGGCTCTGAGACACAAACTATTGAGACAAGCATATCCAGCACTGACACCGCCTTCATCCTGATCCTCTGATTTTGTTCGAACCAGATACCCAATATCTTGGTTTAAAAGAATCTTGTCCCTTTCGGTGAAACATGTGCCAAATCTTCCAATTTCACTGACACACGTGCTTTGATTGGTTTTTTTATCGACTACCAGAATTGACGAATGAGTGGGAGCTTCAATCCTTTCCATAAGAATGTAGGCTTCCTGTTGCTCTTTTGGCATGGTTTGAAGTATGTCTGCCATCTCCTGACCAAAGTAGTTATTGCCGCCACCTTCTCTCTGGGGTTTTAAAACATATTTTTCTGGAAAACAGGTAGCTGTATGATGAGCTGGCTGGTTATTGATTGTTTCATTAAGAGAAAACATATCAACAAAGGTGTTTGTAATCAAGGTGGTGGACGCTTTTGGGATAAAACGGTTTAATATGTCGGATCGACCGAGTACTTGCTGTATTTTTTTTGTTCCAGCCAGTTGAACTCCTATGGAGGGACATTTGATTGAGGAGGAGGACTCGATAAGTTCCCTGGCTTTCCAGGCTTTTTGTGAAGGATAGTCATCTGGTGTATATCCGGCGCGAAAATATGTCAATGCCATGATACGATCATTAAAAGTCAGGTGTCCCTCTTTCAACCTGGCCTTTTCGCCAATTTCATCCAAAGAACAGCGTAAAGTCGGGATGTTATATTTGTTTAGAAGGCGATACTCGATTGCGCGTTGATCAAATCGGTTTTTTTCCCCGGGCTGAATCACCATTAAAACACAGGAGCCTGTGTGGTTGTAACAATGAACAGCTGTGGCCATGGCATCTACTATTCCTTCCAGTGGATTATTAGCCACCAGCAATGATTCCAACGACTGACCCTGATAAAGATATTTATGAAGCTGATGAACTTGTCCAGATAAAAAGCCGTAACTGCTGGCGATGGTGTTATACTCCACCTGTTTTAAGTTATTGTTGGAAGCATCGTTGGTCGTGAGAAAAAAATCATTTCGGGAAATCAATAATTCAAAGGGTTGTGTTTCCCCGCTTTTTGTCATTATCGACAACAGATTTCGAGTAAAATCGTCGGCTTGAATGACACCTTCCAGATGCTCCTGCAAAAAAGATCGATCCAGGCCGACCTTTACCATCAACTGATTAAATATCGGAGTCAAATCAATCATTTTTTGCAACACCTTATTTGAAATTTCATAGGGAATCAGGGTTAAGGGGGCGTGGGTCAATTCATTTCGGGTGTTGACCTTGACCAACCCTTTGGTGATGGCGTAGTCGATGGCATCTTGAAGTCGGTTTTGCATTTAATTCCTTGATATTATATGTATTCAAATATGGTTTTTAAGTTTGCCTGTTTTGCCGGAAACGAAAAAGTCTGTGATTTTATTAAAATAAAACTCTTCGGTTAAACATGATACAAAATAACTAAATTCCATGTCTACAGCTGTTTGATGTAAGAAAGTGGAATTATTGACAAGAACTGATATTTTCAGATCATGCATTGGCATTGTTCAAAGTGGCATCGGAATTTTTTATGTGGTAGGTGTTGATCATTATTATGTTGACTCTTCAATAGTCTTTAAGTGTGTTTGAAATGTCCTGTTTAAGGTTTTCAACTGCTCTTCAGGGTTGTTATCATTTGTAACGTTCAAAATTCGACGAATAATTATGGGGTTTATTTTTCATTATTTTATTATTTAAAAAAAGGAGCGATCATGGATATTTGGTTGGTGCTAATAGGATGGGGCTTATTTGCCGGAACTCACTATGGATTGTCTGCAATACCAGTTAGAAAATCTTTGATTAACAAACTGGGGAAAAAAGGATTCGAAGGAGTTTACTCGTTGGTTGCACTTGTTACATTTGGTTTGTTGATTTACTTTTATGTTATTACAAAATCAACAGGGGATTTGTTTCTGGCAGTAGGGATGCGCAATTCGGTAGTGGTGCATTTGAGTGAATTGCTGATGATTTTTGCTTTTGTTTTATTGATTGGTGGATTTTTGAATAAAACACCCATGGGAATGGGTAAGATCCAACCAGAAGCCAGAGGTATTGTGAGAATCACCAGACATCCGATGAACATGGCTTTTTTACTTTTTGGTGTTTCACATCTACTGACCAATCGATTTATCGGCGATTGGATTTTTTACGGTGGATTTATTTTGTATGGATACCTTGGTTCATGGCATCAAGACCGGAAGAAAATAGACTCAGTTGGTCTGGAAATGAAAAAATTCATCGATTCCACAGCCATTTTTCCCTTTGTTGCTATTATTTCCGGCAAACAGAAAATGCAAAAAGGGGAAATTAGAAAACTTGGTGTTCTGGCTGCCGTCATAGTGGCTATCATCGTCAGAATTTTACACCCGTCGATACTAGCTCAATTATAGAACAACAAATGATTTTGCTGATGATTTTTTATGATCGGTCTTAACATCAATTTTGACTATCTCTCAATTGACTGTAATATATGTCGATATACCACAACATGGGGATATATTTTTGATATAATTCCTTATCGTCAAAGTTGGAATGTTTCATTGACAAAGGAGGGACATACAATGCGCCATACAGCCAAGCTATTTATGGATGGGCCATTAAGCAGTGCGGTTGCCGACGGTTTTACGATTCGACAGTGAAGAGGTTTTTATTAGAAAAGATTCTGTTACCGGTTATTCGCTTGTACAAACCTGAATCTTGGGATGATTTTTTCGAGTTCCTAGTAACTATTGAAGGACTGGAAGATCTTATGACTACCAGTGACAACGAGTTACAGTCGGACCGAAGTTATTTGCCTGATGAATGAAGATTAACTCTTTTTAAAGGAAGGAAACAGGGATGCATCTGTGTGGGGTAGGAATAGTGCGGCGGTATATTGATCCATGTATCCCGGATCAGTACTGAGGTCGATGTAGGTGATACGTCTGGAAAGCTCCAACAGTTTTTGTTGGAAATCTGTTGAAATCAATGCCATGGTTGAACCCATCAGAGAGGAATTGCCGATGTATTGAAATTTTTCCTGTGGTAAATCGGGTAATAAGCCAATGGTTATGGCATTATCCAGGTTGAGAAAATGACCGAATCCACCGGCGATATAGATGCTTTTTAGATCTTCAAATCCCAATTCCACCTGAGAAAGCATTAAAGCGCAAGCGGAATATATTGCGGCTTTGGCGCGGATAATGTTTTCGATTTCCGTTTCGTTGATGGAAATCGGTTTTCCGAAGCTGCTTTCTTCTTCCGAAACGATGATGTAGGATGCTTGTCTACCATTGATTTGGATCGCTTTTGACGGTCGTGTCTGGTCTAATTTACCTGAGGAATCGATCCATTCAGTTTGAAATAATCCGGCAACTAGAGAGATAATACCTGAGCCGCAAATGCCTTCTGCTTTGGCATTTGCGATGGTTTTGTAGATTGCTAATCCTGTTTCGGCGTCTATGGTTACATCTTCAATCGCCCCTTTTGAGGCTCTCATGCCGAATTGAATCCCACCGCCTTCGAATGCCGGTCCAGCCGAGCAAGCGCATGCCATAATAAAATCTCGGTTTCCAATAGCCAGTTCACCATTAGTACCGATATCGATAAAAAGGTAAACATCATCAGTATCTGAAGCTATCTCCGAGCATAACAAGCCAGCTGTTATGTCTCCGCCCACATAACTTCCCACGGCGGGGGAAATAAATGTCAATGCATGTGGATAGATATCCAGGCCTATGTCGGAAGCCATCGTTAAAGGTGCTTCGAGAATAGTCGGGATATACGGTTCCAGCCGAATATACTCCGGATTCAGACCTAACAAGAGGTGAGTCATGGTCGTATTCCCAGATACAACACAATTATAGATCTTCTGTGTATCGATGTTATGAAGTTTTACTGTTTTGTTTATAAGGTGATTGATGGTTTTTAGTACTTTATCCCGCAGTTCGGCCAAACGTTCCGGGCGTTGTTGTGCGTAATTGATACGACTGATGATGTCAATACCACACTTTACCTGTTCATTGTAATCCGTCAAAGTATTCAGGGTTTCAGCCTCTGGAAAAGCAACCAATTGGATTGATATGGTGGTTGTACCGATATCAATGGCCACACCATAGCTTTTTTCTGTTTGATTCCCTGGCTCAATGTCAATTACTCTATAATGATCAGTTGTTTGTGTCATTGCTATAGTCACACTTCCATTTTGGCTCCTGAGGGTGTTAGCCAGCCTACGAATGACTTCCATGGAAAAAATTACCTTTTTGTTTCCCCATTCTTTTTTAATAGATTGTGATAGCCGATCAAGGTCCGATAGTCCGCTCTCTGCCTGAGGTTCTGGTACATGAATATGAAACTTGTTGGTTAGGGGATTGATTTGCCAGGGTTTGGGCAAAAGATCGGGACTGAGATGTTCCATATCCTTGGAGGTATCGGCAAATTGCCCTTTTTTCTTAAGTGATTCCGGTATTTCAATGGTCACTGGTGATTGAGTCACGGAAGTTTTACAGGCGTGGACATATCCGTCGTGAATAGCTTTTTTTGACAATAAACCTTCGTTTTTCGGATCTACCGATCCAGAGATAATTCTGACAATGCACTTTCCACAAGTGCGATTGGTTCCGCATGGCGTGCTGATTTCCAAATCTGCCTGTTTTGCCGCTTCCAAAAGACTGGTATCCGGTTTTACTTCAATGACTTTTCCCGATGGTTGGAAAGTGACAAGGGGCATAAAACCTCCGTATGTTTTAATTCAGAATACTGCTAATAAAACTTTCCAGGTCAGCGGACTCCTGGGGACCAACAATGGCTTTCCAGCCGGGGAGACTTTCCTCCAGTTCACCACTGATTTGAGAAACATACCCGGGAATGATGATGGAGCGTGTAGAAACCTGGTCTTCCAGAGCATTTTCCTTGATGAATTTAGCGATGGAAGCACCGGAGAATTTACCGGCTGCCCATGAGGTAAGTACACTCATCCCTTCACATTCCGGAACTACTAGCCAAGCGCTAAGGCCGCTGTTTTCTATTTCACCGGAGATGATAAAAAAGGTGAGGGAGAAATTGGTAGTGACAAATACAGGCGAATCAAGTGTGGGATCTCCAATGGGATAGATTTTTGGTTCTACCTGAATTGGCTTTTGAGGATCGGTAAAAATATTCATGCGTAATGTCATCAATACCGAAAGCTGTGAGGGATCGAATGATGGAAGTACGCATATCCCACCGAATTTTGAAATCTCATTTACTGCTTGGATGGTATTTTCCAGAAAGTCGCCCGGTTCAATGAATTTCAGGCTTGGATAACCCAGGGGTTTGAGATTGTTTTTTAAAGCCGATCGTCGGGCAATGGAGTTTAGCTGGAATTGCTCGGCCAGAGAAAAGGTATTAAAATTCAACACAAGGTCGTTAAATCCACTTTCTTTTAGTTTGGTTGTCAATTCGATGAGACTGTCCACATCAGGGGCGGTCACAGCCAAGGCATGATCATTTGTGGCTGCTGCTTTCTTTAATTCATCAACTGTTTCTGCATTGGCAGATGCTAACAGGCTGTGTGAACCTTTAACTGCTTCAGCTGCGGCCGTCAGTGCTTTAGCATTATTGCTTTTTAAAACCATTGGACGTTGCACAACCTCTGATGTTTTTTTTACCAAGGCAACAAACAGTTCCGGGTTGTCGCTTTTTTGGGTGATGGCAACCATATCGATGATCAATTTTTCTCCAACCCTTTCCAATTCATAGTTTTTTACTGACTTAAGAGTTTGATCGATGGATTCTGTATCATCAGTATCATTGATATTTATGGCAAATGCGGTTTGGTTGACAAATGTTTTTTCATGACGATAAAAAACTGTTTCTTCGCCCAGTTTCAGACTTTTATCAGAACCGAATTCCAGGCACTTTACTGGAGGTTCGCTGGCTGCACCCAGAAACTGCTTGGCTTCATCAGATGCGTATGGACATTCGGAAAGGTCCGCTTTTTTTGCTGCCAGTTTCATGGCGAATGCCAGACAAGTATTGGAGCCACATTCCTTACAGTTGGTTTTGGGCAGATATTTTTGTATTTTCAGACCGGTTAAAGCCATTTTATTGAGATCTCCTCGTGAATATCGTTTGTTTGATCTATATTTACTTCTTGTTATGTGTCCGGTTCCATTCAGAATGACAATGCCAGGCTAATCGCTCCCAATTAAATAACATTGAGGTATGCTCCCAAAAAATAGGGGGAATATCATCAATTCGGTATGGGCATGTCCATTAGTCTAAAAATAGTGCGTTTGGTTGCTATTACTGCTTTCGGATGATACATGATTAGTACATTCGCCCCAGCATAAAGCAGATTGACGGCAGTGGCTGTTTCCCAGGCGGCGGCTCTTTTTTCCAGGTCACCCCAGGCTGGGAATTCATTCTCTTCGGCCTTGAATTCTTTTATTTTAATACATTCCTGTCCGGGTGAAACGATGAGCGGTCCCGCCAGCATTTTATCACCGCCTAATCCGGTTAAGCGGATACGTTCCATGACTGAATAGGTATATTCTAAACCATATCCGGTAGCACTAGTCATTGGGTCCATAATGATTTTTTCGGTTTTGATATCCATATTGTTCAACAGGATGTTCATCTGTTTGCCGATATTCACATCAATGGGGCTTTGGGCAACTAATGAGTGGTTATAAGCGATGGCAGCACCGGCAATAACCCGGTAGTTATCTTGCTCTACCCAATTGAGCAGCAGGTTTTCCCCGACACAGGCCTGCGCTACGGCTTTCATTACCTCGTTGTTTTTTTCGTAGCTGTTATGTCCGGTGACTATTAACGGTACATCAACAGCTTTCAAGACGGATTGAACAGTATCAACTGCCTGCTCAGGTGAACGATTTCCTTTTTCGGGATGGGTGCCATCTAATCGAACACTGATAAGATCAGCACCATATTTATTCACGCATGTCTTGGCCATTTCCGCCGGATTATTTAGTAGGTCCCCGTAATACTCTTTAAGAATAGCGGGGTATTTCGGGCTAACAACATCAAACACCTCCATGGCCACCAACGGACGGTTCTCCATGGTTCCTTCCCACAGGTGAAACGGCATACAGGTTTCACCACCGACGGTAAGTGTTTTTCCTCGTGTGCCTCCTTCTTCTTTGGTGGCACCGAGCTTAACTGTCCAAATGGGAATATCGCTGGTTTCCTGGGGGATTTGAAATGATTTTACCGCCGAGATTCGTTCTTGAGCGCTGGGGGCCTTTGGTTCTTCAACAATCTGAACTGGAAGATCTTTTGCTTCCGTTATTTCTTCAGGTGCACTATTGGGGATATCCACTTTTCCCCCCAGGAATTTGGTGCTGAGTGTGCCGATAATATCACGGACGATATCCTGTGTAATACTTGTTCTTAAATCCTTGACTACCTCATCTTTAACCTGTTTTTTTATCTGTTCAATGAGATCAGCCGTTAACATGGGTGAATCCTTGGTAGTGATTGGATCTTGGGCTACATTTTGATTGCCGGACGGTTTACTGTTTTCAGGTGTGACATTATTTTTAGCTGGTCCCGGTTCGGATTCTACGAACTGGCCCATATCCTCCATTTTAATGGCCGGATGCTCAACTTTCTCCAAATATTCCCTAACCTGGTTGGCATCCGTTGCAATAGAATCATCCGCGATTTTGTCATAAAGGTCTGGGAATCCCTGTTCGTTAAATACATGCTTAAGTTCCTCACCTATTTGGTCTTTTAATTCCTTAGGCATCCAAACCAGACGTTCAAATCCGCCTTCTGCTGACAGGAATTTTTTTGAGGTTAAAAAGACTTTTCCTATCCCCATGAAACCCGGAGTTTGTTGTCCACCACCTACATTTCCTGCCAATGAGGAAAATGTCATCCCGACGGGAGTATCTCCCTGAAATTCTCGATTGACTACCATGATGCCATTACATTCGGGCAAATAGGCGCAAATGGCTTCAAAGCATCCGCAGCTGGTCATGGGGCGATCCATGATTGAATAGGCACAAAAGGTGGTCACGGTTTTGTGGCTGTTGGTATAAACATATTCGTTGACCCCTTGCCAGATACCTTTTTTGGCATCAATGATATCGCCTTTTTTAACAGGTTGATTGGGACCGGTTTCATCTATTTCGTAAGCAGCTTTACCGTCCAGCCAATTGTATGCACCGCAAAGTCCCAGCCGTTCCGGTGTGATGATGCACACATGGTTTGGAGCAAATGATTGGCAAAGCAGACATGAATAAAAGGTATCAACGGACTCATCTGTCATAGCTGCCAGACGTCTGTTTCGTTCCTTATAGATTTTTCGAGCAGCTGCCAGCCTTTTGGCCACCTCATCGGCTTCGGTATAAAGTGTGACTTTAACTTTGTCCACAATGGCCGGGTAGTCGGAGATAAATCTGGCGTGAAGAATTTCACCGTAATCTTTCAATCGTATTCCTTTTTTAAAACCATCTTTGGAGACACGCGTCCAGACAATATCGCGCTGACCCATGTGCCAGATTCCCTCTGCCCCGTTTACCAAATGGTGAATCTGTCGTTCAAGAATGGGCTCAAAATCGGATTGCATTTTCCGTCCGGCCACTTCAATCCAGATGGCTAATGGAAGGGCAGTGCCTTCTTCCACTTCATCGATATCCGGACCGATAACTTTGATGTCTCCATCATTGATACTGTCCAGCTCCACAGATGTAACAAATTCAAAGGCATCGGTCATATTGCCACCGAATTCTGCATGGACATCGGTCTTTCGAATGCGCTCGCCCTCAAAGGCAGCGCCATAAGGAACGGGAATGGGTATTTTAGTGATTTTGATTTTACATCCCCGAACTTCCAGGGCTCTTTCTACCATATTTTGATGGGAAACGTTGGAAACAACGTGTTCGTAGGTGCAGACTCCAGTAGGTAGGATTTGGGGGATATCGGTGTCAGCAATGGTTGGAAATCCATAATTAATGGCACCGGCTGCTATGGCGTATTTGTCCGGTGTTACTTCGCCAAATGCCAGAACAAAAGCAAAAATCCGATTCTTATTGTATCTCATGTTCCGTTGAAAATCGCCGGGGGCAACACCTCCGAAGGACAGAGCCGCCCGATTGGCGAATCCCAGTGCATACACCAGGGCGGAAACATCTTTGCCGAAAGGCACCAGACGTGTTTCCCAGCCAAGCTGCACACCTTCTTCCGCCAGTTGATCGGCGAATTGTTTACCGTTCGTACAACCGGCCATAAAAACATAAAGGTTTTTTTCCTGAAGTTCTTTGGCGATTTGAACAGCAATTTCATTGGAAGGTGCTGCACCAGTAATGGCTGCAAAACCGGGGGCAGTACCGTCTACGAATTCTACGCCCCTTTCCCTCATGATAACATCGTTGGCAGCTCCCAGCCAGATGTCATCAACCGGATCGGGTCCGACCAGGTATTTGCAGGCTTCTATGATTTCACAGGCAAAAAGAGAAGCAGCGCCTGCGTCCAATGTGTTGCCAAGGTATGGAAGCCAGGCTTTCTCTGCTGGACGTTGCGGTATTAATGTTTTGGATTGTTGCAGGATACGGCGAAGATTGCCCAGGGTTTCCGCTTTTTCTCCTGTAAATGAATAAATAATTGGAAGATAGTAGGCAGTTCCCGGAAAGGCGATTTTGTGAGACTCACCTTTTTGTTTTACAGCTTCATCCAGTTTAGCTTCCGCCTGAGCAACCCATTCAATGGCTCCATCGATGGCATTGGTACAGATTATTTTAGACATCGAGTTCTCTCCTATCTTTCATATCAAACAACTTCCGTTCCATTTTTTGGTTGATGCCCAGTTTTTCTCTGGCGTTGTCGAGCAATTCCATGATTTTTTCAGCAGCTTGGTGCGGATTTTCACAATCGTGAAAAGAACCGCCGAATAACTGTGTAGTTTCGTTATTTAGAAAGTGTTTCACGTTATCAGAGCCGGCAATGCTGAAGGGTTGTCCCAAAATAACATCAATACCCGATGCCACAAAATAAGTGCCGATAGCCACTGCCTTTTCGCTCATCCATTCCGGTGCTACACCTACTGCCGGAATTTGAGATATATCGTCACCCAAACCTCCTTCCATCACAATTTCTGTGGCAGCTTCCAAAATACGGGCGTTGTCCACGCAACTTCCCATGTGTAACACTGGTGGCATCCCGACTGTTTCGCATACTTCTTTCAGTCCGGCTCCTGCACCCTCCAATGCAGCTTCTGGTAACATTTTACCCTCTTTGGCCGAAGCAACCGCAGCACAGCCTGTCTTCAATACCAATACATTTTGTTTGATTAATTCTCTTGTCAAAATGTTTATATAGGCATCGGTTTTGGTTTTGGGATTATTGCAGCCGACAATGCCGACCACGCCCTTGATTCGATTAGCAATAATGGCATCGTTCAATGGTCGAAAGGAGGCTCTGAATGATCCCCCTAGCATATATTTAATTGCATCAACGCTGAATCCACCGATCACCTGCTGTTGAGATTTGGGAATGCTTACTTTGGATTGATCACGGTTTTTGAAGTTGTCTATGGCGCGTTTTATCAGGTTTTTGGCCGATTGCAGTGCGTCATCCGGATCAAAAGCCATGTGAATTGCACCTGTGGTTTTAGCGATGTCTGTTGTGGAGACAATTTGTGTATGATAAGCGGCGGCCACTTCGGGTAGGCTTGGCATGCAGCATTGAACATCAATGATCATGACTTCTACGCTGCCGGTGATAATAGCCAACTCCTGCTGAAGAAAACTACCTGCCACCGGAATACCGTGACGCATTAAAATCTCATTAGCTGTGCAACAAATACCGGCTAAGGTAATTCCCTCTGCTCCCACCTTTTTTGCATAATCAATGAGTTCCAGGTCTTGGGCGGCAACTGTCAGCATTTCGGATAATTCCGGCTCGTGTCCGTGAACCAATATATTAACAGTCTTTTCATTAAGAACGCCAAGGTTAGCATTACTTAGAATCGGTGAAGGGGTTCCGAATAAAATGTCGGAAGCGATCATGGCGATTCTTGAGCCCCCCCAACCGTCGGCCAGAGAAGTTCTAAACGCCTGCAATAATACATTTTTATAGTCGTGATCTACGCCCATGGTGCTTCGGTGCATTGATTCAACCACCATTCGATCAATTCCCAGGGGAGAAATCTCGTTTTTTTCCCAGGCTGAGCGCTGTTTTACAGGGGCAAGAGTCAGTGTTTTTAATGATTCTTCCTGCAACATGTATTCATTCAAAAACAAATTGGCCAGGTCCAGGGCGACCTCCTCTTTGCTTCGCCCGACTTCTTCAATCTCATATTGTACAGCAGCTTTACGTAGTGCTTTTTCATCCTTAATTTCGTATCCGCCACCGTTTCCCAGGGCTACTTTTTTCAGACGGAGAACCAGATGGCGCCCATGATCCGAATGGGCGGCTGTACCGCCCACAACTTCTCTCAAATAGTTTCGCGCAACAATAGTGTCAGCATTGGCGCCACAAACTCCTCGCTGGGCTTTTTTTGTAATTTTACAGGGCCCCATATGACAGATTCTGCAACAAACACCGGTTTTACCGAATTTGCATTGATTTTGCTGCCGATCCATGCGGGTAAAACAGGTATCAATACAGTCCAATTCAGCTTTTTTCAGGATTTCCAGGGAAGCCTGATCGGATACTTTATCAAAAATACTGATGGGTTCTTTTGTCATCGGTTTTTTTTACTATGGTGAATATGGGATTTGATGTTGGTTCAAGGCAAGTGTCTGTTATTTGACAAAATCGGATAAGTACTCGTCAAGTTTACGAAATGCTGGGTTTTGCTTTGATAATTGGAACAGACTTTTACCTTCTTCAGCAAATTCGGCCAACTCATCATCATCGGGAATTCCAATAATTATTTCTGCGTTTAGGGTTTCTTTAAGTTTTTCTGATATTTCCGGCTGTTTGTTTTTTCGTAATCGATTAACAATAACAGCTAATTGATCGTAATGGATGCCCATTTCTTTTGCCAGGGCATGTAACCGGGTGATTGTTTCTAAACCACGTTGTGACGGGTCAGTAACCATAACAAACAGGTTCACATGCTGGATGATACGCCTTGACAGGTTTTCCAGGCCGGCTTCATTATCCAGAACCACATAAGGGTATTGGGTGGTCATTTTGGATAATGCGGTTTTAAGTACATTATTGGCATAACAATAACAGCCGGGGCCTTCCGGACGTCCCATGGCGATTAAGTCGAAGTTTTCCATCTCCACCAGACTTTCTTCGATCTTTAATTCAAGCAGTTGTTGTTTTGTGATACCTCCGGCCATCCCTTTTCCTGCAATCTCCTTGGCTTCTTCCCTTACTCCCCCGATGGTCTTTTGTATTGATACACCTAAAACAGTGTCGAGACAGGTGTTGGGATCAGCATCTACTGCTAAAACAGGTTTGAGATTGCGGGAAATTAATGAGGATATCAATAATCCGGCAATGGTTGTTTTTCCAACACCTCCTTTTCCGCTGACAGCAATGGTGAAACTCATTTTACGGTATTCTCCTTTAGACGATTAACAATGTTTTGGAACGTAACGATCAAATCCTCGTCCAATTCATCAATAACAGCTTTCCCTTTTCGGTCAGCCAAACGGATTTTTTCAGAATAGGGAATGGTCGCCAGGCAAGGGTAGTCTGTCAAAGATGTCTTTATAAACTGCTCATCATCTTTATTGTTGATTTTATTGGCAATAATTTGAATATTGGGAATGCCTATCTGGCGGGCCATTTGAATGATTTTCCGGGCGCAATCAATGGATCTCCGGCCGGGCTCCACTACAATCAGCATTGAGTTCACGCCTTTGGCAGTGGCGCGACCCAAGTGCTCGATTCCGGCTTCCATATCAATGATCAGGGCATCATCCTTGTATAGAACCAGATCTGTTATTAGAGAGCGGATAAATACATTCTCCGGACAAGCACAACCGCCACCGCCTTGATCGATAGCCCCCAGGACCAGCAAGGCAACATTATTGTGTACACTGGCATACTTGTCAGCGATATCCGAAACTTCTGGATTCAGCTTGAATATTTGTCCGTATTGATTGACTTTGGCACCGGTTCGTTCCTCAATCAGTGCAATCTGTCGGGAGATGGGAACAATGTTTTTTTGAATGTCTTCTGGAATTCCCAGTGCGGATGCCAAGTTGGCATCAGGATCAGCGTCGATGGCCAGGACTTTTTTACCTTGACGAGACATCTGCAATGCAAGGACAGCCGCGATGGTCGATTTTCCAACGCCGCCCTTTCCTGATATGGCGTATTTCATAGTATTAACTGTTCAAAGCTGTATTTTTCTCTCATTTTAACGGAAAGGATTTGGGTCATTTCAAAGACTTTTTCTGCATCCTGGGGGTCCATTGAGCCTGTTCCACAGGAAGGTGTGATGATGGCTTGTTCCGCAATTAGCTGTTTATTAATACCTTTTGCTGCCAGGTTGTCCATGGTTTTTTCCAGATGATCGATTAGTGCATCAACCGTCGTTTCTCTGATTGCAGTCGAAGTCGGCACAATCCCCCATGCAATGCTACCGCCACGCTCCAGTAGTGATTTCATTGAATCCGGGTAAATAGCGATAGTTTCACCGAATTCAAAGGCATCAAAATTCAGGATATCCACTCCCGCATCGACCAGTATACTCCACTCCGTATTGCCGCAACAATGAACACCGGCGATAGCATTATCCGCATGAATAGCTTCAATAAGTTCACTCAGGTGCATAACAACGTCTTCTCGTTTGACTGAGACGTATGTCGAACTTCCAAAGGCGGACAAAATAGGTTCATCAATAAAACAGATAATGTTATCGGCATATTGGCTGAATTTCTGGATTTGCCAGCGACATTTCATAGCTAATGCTTTTACGATCACATCTCGAAATTCTTCATTATAATAAATTGACCGTTTGTTTTCATCGACTGTAGCCAAAGCAACGGTACAAGGTCCCGTTGTATGTACTTTGATAAACGGATATGTTTTACCATCTTCCTGTAATCGCTTTTCCATTGTATAAATTCCCTTGGAAAAATCAGGACCGATGGCCATGGCGGAACAATCTCCGTTTCCTTCGTCGGGGTCCATGGCCATGATATATGCTTCATAAAACTCGGCAAACGATTCGGAATAATCTCCAGAAGTATCAAAATACATTCGGCCGTTTTCCTTATCGATAATCACACAGGGAATACCTTCGGAATACTGGATTTCCATCTGCTCGTTTATAGTAAGTTGCGGAAGCTGAGGCCAGATGGGGGATTCCTTTAATTGTGACAATGAAATATTAACGGCATATTCAGGATTTTTAAATGGCATACTGCCGATTCCGGTTGCCATAAATTTAGGTTTAAATAACATAGTGAATTTTTAATGGAAAGAATTGTGAAAAATCAGCGATATCAATTTGTTAAAAATAACAAGAGATACTGTTATCCGTTGTTATATTGTCGTTATGTCATAAATCGGTTTTGGACCACTCATCCAGACACAACCTAATTAAAATTTAGGATTTTGTCATTGCTTTATACTGTTTAAAAAACAAACTGTGGATCAATGAAAAAGTTTTAATATACAAAAAAGCAATAAAAATAACAACATAAAGTCTGATGAAGGAAATTTGTCGACGGTGTTATCTAAAATCGATTCCTTTGTCACAAGCTTCAGTTAATGGCGCCTAACTATTTATCAATAAAAACAATAATATATTATCCTGTATCATTTCTGTTGTTTTTCTGATTTTGTCTTCTTTGGCTAACTGATCGATGGACGTAGGGTTACCCTGCCGATTATCTGCTTCAATCGGCATCTGTAACTCAATTGGAAGGACTTAACTAAATGGCATTGAGCCTGGTTTAACCGGCAACAGACTGCCCGAGGTATCAGATTTGGTTAAATAATTGAAATAATGTATAGTAATAACAATACGTTATCATAAAATATATAGGCATTTCTATTCATCGGATATGCTGACTAAAACCAGAATTTCTCTTGTACTCGACAAGTAAAGTGTAAGGTTTCTATTTTTTCCAGGGTTGCGGAGATGAGATTATCCAGATCAAGTTTTTTTTCATCTTTGGCCAAATTGGATACGTTGCCATGGATTTCGGGCTTTTTGGGCTGAAAGACAGTGCAACAATCGGGAAATGGTTGAACGCTAATATCATAGGTCCCAATCAGTTTTGCCCATTGAATAATCTCTGCTTTTTCCATTCCGATAAGTGGTCGAATAACTGGGAGCGATGCTGCGGCTTCAGTACAAGCGATGTTTTCTAATGTTTGTGATGCAACTTGTCCCACAGCTTCTCCGGTGACATAAGCCAGCGCTTTATATTTGCGTTTTAATTTTTCTGCCACCCTGAACATTAATCTGCGATAGAGAATTGTTCGGTTTTTTTCCAGGCAGGTCTCTTTGACTGCCTTCTGGATTTCTGCGAAAGGAACAATGATCAGAGTGGTTTCCGGTTGGTAACGACTCAGGTGAGTGACCAGATCAATCACCTTTTGCCTGCTTTGCTCACCAATAAACGGATAAGAGTGGAAATGTATAAAAACCGGAGTGCAACCCCTTTTCATCATAAACCAGCTGGATACGGGGCTATCGATTCCGCCACTGATAAAGGACAAAACAGGACCGGCTGACCCGGAGGGCAAACCACCTTGACCCGGAGTTTTATCCAGATAAAGGATGGATCGTTCTTTTGTCCAGATTTCAATACCGAGTTCAAGTTCTGGATGATGGAGATCCACGGACAATTGTGGGAACTCTTTCAAAATGACTGCACCTATTTCGGCTGATAGTTGCGGGGATTTTAGCGGAAATTCTTTGAAACTTCGCCTGGAATCAACTTTGAAGGTGAATGTTTCCCGATTTGATCGGTCAAGATACGAGTTCACCAGATCAAGTGCTTTAGCTGAGATATCTTTCATTTTGTGTGACGAAGGATATGCCACACTGAAATTCGCAATTCCGGGGATATACTTCAAAATAGTAATCACTTTATCCAGTTGATCGTTGGTTTCTACAATCATCCGCCCATATATTTTACTGACTCTAACCTCTTTTATACCTGACAAATGTTTGCGAATGTTTCCCAACATTAAATTTTCAAACCAGTTTCTGTTTTTTCCTTTTAAAGCAACTTCCGAGTAACGTATAACAATAAAGTTCATATAATGACCGTGATGCTGTTAATTACAGATACTTCTTAAGGGGATGAATTTTTTTTTGCCAATTTAAAGAATCATCAATAATAACAATTTTTTGATCGGTGAATGGATGACAAAAAGTCAATGATTCGCAATGCAATGCTTGCCGTTTAAGTTTTAATAAAGGCAGTATTCGGTTGATATCCCGGTGCTCAAACCAATCCAGGAACACTTTTTCATCAGGATAATATTTTTTATCTCCCACAATGGGGCATCCAATGGCGGCCAGGTGAGCTCTTATCTGGTTCGTTTTACCAGTGATGGGTTTAATCCATACGCGGTGGTAATCTCCCCAAGGTTCATGTTTTTCGATTAAGGTTAGACTGTTGGCTAGCTCGGATTTTTTCAATATCAGTTTTGTATAAATTTTTGAGTCATCAGCCGGGATTAGGTCTCCTGAAATGGCATTCACATCCGGTGCATTAAAAACAACTGCCTGATATCTTTTTTGTATGCGATGATCCTGGAACATCATTTGCAGTCGTCTGCGAACGCTTTTTTTCTTTCCGAAAAGAAGTACACCACTAGTTTCTATATCCAAACGATGAACCGGGCTGATTTCCGAGTTGTTGAACAACTCCTTTACCTTTATGGCCATGGAGTTAAAATAAAAACTAGTAGACGGTGTAACTGGCAAAAAATCGGGTTTGGAGATAGCCATCATCCATTCATCTTCATATAGGATATCCACATCGGCTTGTATATTGTCTTCGTCTTCTCTAAGATGATGGTACTCCAACCAGTCTCCCTGGTCGATGATGGTGGAATGGGTAACCGGTTGACCATTCAGGTTAATCCGGTCTGTCAAGATGGTTTCAATATCAAGGCGACTGTTATTTTTCAAGTAACGGTCTTTGATGAATTCAATCAGTGGCTTGGGAGCGAAATCGTACCGATATCGAAAGGTTTTTGAATCAGCGTAGAGCACTTTTTTATTTAAAAAATAGGGTGATTGGCTTGAAAAAGATCGTGTCTATCATGTAAAAAAGCATGACATGAAGTCTAATCTTTTTGTAATTGTCTGATATTAAAATAACGGTTTGAAAAATTAAATCAATGACTCGTACCATAATCATCGGTGATGTACACGGCTGTCTGCATGAACTGGAGGCATTGTTGGATAAGGTGAACTTCAAACCTGGTAAAGATATGTTATACTTTCTAGGCGATATCATCAACCGAGGACCCTATTCCAAGGAAGTTTTTCTAAAAATCAGACAGTTAAAAGCGAAATCAGTTATAGGAAATCATGAGTTTCATTTGCTGCGATGTACAAAGGCCGGCAAAAACCATAAAATCATCAAAAGAATCAGACAAGAGTTTGGATCGGAATATGAGAACTTAATCAAAGATATTAGTTTGTGGCCATTTTATTTGGAAACCAGGGATTTTTTACTGGTTCACGGTGGTTTGGTTCCGGGAGTTTCATTGGAATCGACTGATCCTTATTTATTAACATCAATTAGAACCTGGGATGGACAAGGTGTTGATATCAATAGTCCTGAAAATCCACCCTGGTTTGAGTTTTATAATGATTTCAAATTAGTTGTTTTTGGACATTGGGCAGCCATGAATGGAGTCGTCAGGGATAACGCCATCGGTTTGGATACCGGATGTGTGTACGGTAAAAAATTAACCGCTTTGATTCTACCCGGAAAGGAATTTGTTTCCGTTCCGGCTGAAAAAGAATATTTTTCTGTTGATGAATGACATGGCGCTACAATTTAAATGATGAATCGAAACAGCAAATCCTAATAGAAAAAACAGTTGGTGATATCTATTAAACCAGCGGTTTCTATCGGTATTATTGCCGATGATATAAAATACCGATTCGGTTAATATCTTTAATTTTGATTGGAAACTCTTCTAAATGGTCAATTTTTTGAATTAACTGCACTTTACAGTAGATAATGGTGAAGAAGTTGAGTATAAGATTTACATCTTGTAAAATTAGACTAACCAATATCTTTATAACAGGAAAAGATTTTTTTTTAGTAAGAATTAACTGAGTTCTACTTTTATTTCAATTTATTATAGGTAGTTTTGACCATTCTGCTTTATAACAGCAGAAATAGAAACTTGAATATAACTCATGGCAGGTGAAATTCAGCAGCTTGACATTCAGGTTGATAAAGAAACGTTTAAAAAACAGGTAAATATTTTTGTTGATCACCACAGGCGAAAACAGGAGGAGCCTGAATTTAGAGAAAAACGAAAAAACCAATCGCTGGAAGAATTAATTGAAGATTATCCACTACTATCCGACGATGCGGTGGAGGTTTTTTTTGATCCGAGTCATCAATACAAGGTGTCGCCGGAGGTAGTGGATGAAGTGCATAATGTACTGAAGAAAATGCAGAAAAGGGTTAATAAACTGCCATCCATCAGGCGATTTTTTATTCTGGAAACCATCAATTTTTTCAGCAGTAAAATAAGTCTTGGGAAGTTGATTCCCGCCCTTTTAATCCTCGATGGTGATGATCAGAAAAAAGCCATCTGCGAGTTTACCATTCCTACGTTTTTAAGCATCAATAAAAATGTAGAAACTCTAGTGAATGATAGTCGTTTGTTCACAAAAAAAAACCTTCATGTTGATAGGGGTGGACTGTATACTTTTGTAGCTGATTTGGCTAAAACGCTCATTCGTTTATTCAAAGATGATTTTTTGGAGCAGTTTGGTGAGTTTAGTTCACCTGTTGAATTTTTTCAGTCAGCCTTTAACCCCAATACTTTTCGCTTAAAGTCGTCTGTTAAGTCCGATTCCGAGTATGTCTATCAAGAAATGATTGCTGAAGCACCGTTGATTCGACAAGTAACATTGGATTTTGTATCAATCATTCAATCTCATGACGCTCTTTTCAATTATTCAAGAAAACGTCACACATTTTACAAGTTATTTTTATTGGGCTTAACCGGTCAAGGCAGATTTAAGGACGTGGATCCCATCGATATCAGTAGAATTTTGGCAGGTTGTTTGATGGCAAACGATCAATTGAGGCCGGATAATGACCTGATTGATGATATGATTGATGAAAAGACCTTTGCTTTAAAATCAACCACAGCCGCTAAAAAAGAGTTTATAAACCAGCTTTCACCGACGACGGTACATAAACTGATTTCCAGAATGAAGGTCAGTCTGCAACACATCTCCAAGTCGAATTTTAGCGAAGAGTTTCAGGAAGTTCAGAGATTGTCGGTCATTAATATCTTAAAAAACATTTGGATCGGGTTTATTCGGTTAATAGATAAGGGTATTATTACGGTTACCGAACCTATCAATGTGATAATCAACCAGATTAAAAAAACATATGACAGCTTCTTGCGAGATGAGAAACAGAAAGTGACGGATGAGATTGCTCGTATTTCTAGCAGAAAGGGAACATTGCGATATATGTCGGGGCAACCCATTCCAAAAAATTTGGAAAGTTTTGCCATAATGACGCAACATTTTGATCTGGTAGAGCTGGATATTATTGGCTTCAGAGGTTTGTTTGAAGGGGGGACACATAAGGATTTTAATTTTAACTCAAAAATATTCAGACATGATGAGAAAGTGTTGGTTCAGTATTATTCCTGTTTCCAAAAATGGTTTAAAGCCTCAAAGAAAAAGAGAAAAGTTGCTATTATTTCATATGTTAATCAAAGAAAGATAAAGGAGTGTTTTGCAGCCTACACTTTTGGTCGGTATCTCTTCTGCCTCGGTGTTACCCATTTGAAAACAGCCAATACAACAGATATTAGTGAAAAAGACTTGTTTCCATATGTGGTTTTATTTGTGGAAGAACCTACAAAAAAATTCGGTCGAGTATTAAGCAGAGAACTTGTTTTGGGTGAAAAACTTAAAATATACAACGAAGTAGAGTTTTCGGAAGAGATGGCAATCTATTTTTATGAACCTTTATATTTGCTGCTTCATCTATTGCCCGAGAAAAACTGGCGTGCGAAGGATACTCAAATGTGTGTTAGTTTCCTGGTCAAGGAATTGAGAAAACTAAAGAAAAAACACGGTAAACTGTTATATTGTGTAAATCTGCCAATCCTGTCCGATTGATGGGAATATTGTTTTAATCCTTACATGTTGATCCAACTAAGATCAGCATCCCCCGCCCTTATTATGTTTGCCGGAGCTACTGAAAAGTCTATGATGGCAGACTTTGTCAGATACATCTCTCCACTATCGATCACACAATCCACTAGTTTTTCATATTCTTCATGAATTAAGTAAGGATCATGAAATCCTTCATCGTTCGCCGGAAGGCTACTGCTTAGAATGGGCTCGTCCATACGTTCCACCAGCATGGTAGCAATAGGAGCATCCGGCATTTTTACTCCAATGGTTGATCGAGGAGACAACATGATCTTGGGTACTTTTTTGGATGCTTCGAATATGAATGTGTATGGTCCGGGAACAATAGATTTTATTTTTCTAAAAATTGGGGTGCTGATCCCCTTGGTATATTGCTGAAATTTTTTTGTATCATCACAAATAAAAGTCAACGGTCTTTTTTTATCAATTTGTTTTATCTGATAAATCCGCTTCATTGCTTTTTTACTTTGGATACAGCAGCCAAATGAGTATGTTGTATCGCTACAATAGATGATAACGCCATCCTGTTTTATTATGTCGATGACTTGATCGATCAACCGTGGTTGAGGATTGTGTGGATGTATCTTCAATAACATGGCGGAATTCTTAAGTTGTTATGCTTAAAATTGCTGTTAAAACAATGTGTCATCGTGCTTTACCATTATTCGACAGTTCTGCTTAAATGCCTGTGTTTTAACATTTTATGAAATACTAACAATTATGAATATAACCAAACATCAACTGGTTTGTCGAATGGCTTCAAATAAAACAATCGCCACTGATGAACTAAGATTCAGACTTCTGACACCTGCATTTGACATGGGAATTGTACAGCAGTCTGTACTGAATTTTTGCAGGTATTTTTTATCAATCCCTTTTGTCTCACTGCCAAATAACAAAAAATCTCCCGGGGAATACGTTTTTGTCGTGTAACTACGTTGCACTTTTGTGGTCAAGAGATGTATTTTGCCGACATTGAGTTTTGTCATATACTCATCTATATCAGGGAAATATTCCCAATTTACGTATTCCCAGTAATCCAGACCCGCTCTTTTTAGATATCGATCTGTTAGTTCGAATCCGATGTTTCCCACAATTTCCAACCGTGTATTGGACGCAGCACAAAGACGAGCGATATTTCCTGTATTGGGTGGAATTTGAGGTTCTAATAGTGTTACAGTAAACATGTAAAAACGTTATTTTTTTATAAATACTAAATATTGAGTTGTTTTCAAATCGATTTAAAGATTTTTAACTAAATCCTGATATTTCAGCTTATCTCCACCAAAAATATCCAAGGCGCTGCCGACGGTGAAATCGACATTTCCCTGGCCCAGCGTCTTTATGGCATTAATATCATCCCAGGATTGAATTCCTCCGGCATAAGTAACGGGAATCTTCCCCCATTGCCCGAGCAATTTCATCAGGTCATGTTCGATGCCGTTCGCTTTTCCTTCCACGTCGACAGCATGAACCAGGAATTCGCAGCAGTATTGGGCAAAATAGTCCAGCCTATCCAATGTAATATCGATCTGGGTGAACTTTTGCCAACGATCGGTGACAATCCAGTACTTATCTCCTTTTTTTCTACAACTTAAATCTAACACCAGCTTGTCTTTACCGGTGATTTCAAGCAATCTTCTAAGACGATCCTCCAGCACTCGGCCATCCTTGAAAATATAGCTGGTAACGATGACGGCTTCTGCACCGGCTTCTAACCAAAAGGCAGCATTTTGGTCATTTATCCCTCCCCCTAACTGTAATCCTCCCGGCCAGGCGGAAAGGGCTTCTATAGCCGCATCATCGTTGTTCGGACCTAACCGGATGATATGCCCCCCGGTTAAATGATCTCGTTTATACAATTCAGCGTACCATGATACGGGTTTGGTGCTGGTAAAATTCGTTACGAGTAATTCTGATGAATTGTCGGAAAGAGTTGAGCCGACAATCTGTTTTACAATCCCTTGGTGAAGATCAATGCACGGACGAAATTTCATTTTATTGACAATACTGAGATAATCGTGGTTAAAAGTAAATTTGACTGCTTTATTTCAATAGGGCAAAAACGATGTTTTCTTTAAATTTTAGAATTCCTGATGTGTCGGATTTTGATTGATCCTAATTATACTTACGTTCCCCAATTTTACTGGGTTTAATGAGCTTTTTGGTATCATTTTGAAATTTATGGGTTATTTAAAAAAATTGTATCAGTACGTAACATTATGTTGGATCAGGAGTTATAAATTTACTGATAGTTGTTTCTATCTACAGTTTTATTAAAACCCTGAAAAGTGTTTTATACTACAGTTTATATTCTATTAGGAGTGTTGAGTTTATCTTTGATGTTATTCATCAATGATTTTAATATAATGTCAATTTGTAAATTCCATGTTGCATCTTTGCTAGGTTCCTTTTAAATCACGACCGTTTTAATGCCATATGATTAGTATAACAAAAAAAACTGTAATATATATCATTACCGCTCTGTTTCTCTTCTTTTTAGCCAGATTATCATTACTTATATTATATAATAGCCAATTTGCGTCTTTAAGCTGGAATGAAAAGATTTTTGCTTTTGTTGAAGGGATGCGCTTTGATCTCTCTTCCATCGTTGTTTTTTTTAGTATTCCTATACTGTTAATGAATTTCCCCTTGAAAATCTTTAAAAATAAATACTACCAGGGCATTTTGAGTTGGTTACTATTTGGGATTCTGATTGTCGGTATTGGTTTTTTAATGGGTGATGTGGTTTATTTTGATTTTGTAAAACGCCATATCGCCTATGAATTGTTTTTGATGGGAGGAGATGATGCGGGGGTGATTGGTGAAATGCTGTTTGGAGTTTTTCTGCCCCATTTGATTTTATTCTGTATTATTGTTGGCGTTCTGTTTCTTGTTTGGAAACGAATCACAAACATTCCATTGAAGCCGATTAGATTCGGACTGGTTCCATTTTTACACTATTTTGTTATGTTTTTGCTATTGGTCATTGCCGCCAGGGGAGGGCTGGGATATAAGCCTGTTACTATCATTGATGCTTTTGCATCGGGCAACACAGAATATAGTAATCTGGTTTTAAACGGCGTTTTTAGTATGTCCCATTCCTCGTTAAGGGGGAAAAATGTTAATCACCATTTTTTTGATGAGTTGGAAGCGCTTGAACACCTCAATCATACACCGGAGAATAAAACCTATCCGTTTCAAAAAAAGGCATCAGGCTCACAGCATAAACAGTATAATCTTGTCTTTGTTTTGATAGAAAGTCTCAGTTTTAAATATGTCGATAGCTTCGGAAAAGCAGGATACGGAGTGACACCTAATCTTGATAGATTAGCAAAATTGGGACTTCAATTCGAAAACTTTTTTGCTGTCGGGCAAAGAAGTGTAGAAGGTATCCAGGCAACTCTCACCGGTATACCTTCCATTATTGGATTGCCTACCATCGGTATTGGTCTTCCTGCCAATTATTCCAAATTGGGGCAAATAGCAAAAGATAACGGGTATTCAACCATATTTGTCCAAAGTCTTAAAAGACGTTCATTCAGAGTTGATGCGATTGCCGGATCAACAGGGTTCCAAGAGTATTATGGAATGGAAGATATGCCGATTCTACTGGATTATCCGGATCCAAAGGAAGCCAAATATGGTTGGGACTACGAAACGTATATGTTTTCGGCCGAGAAGATGGAAAAAGCAACAAAACCATTTTTGACTTATATTATTACCAGTACTACCCATACGCCTTATCCAAGGTTGCCCGAAGGATTGGAGAAGTATCCCCACAGTACAAACGATGAAAAGGGATTTCTAAACACGATAAATTATACCGATTGGAGTATTGGAAAGTTTATTAAACGTCTTGAAAAGCAGCCATGGTTCGAAAATACGATTTTTATCTTTACTGCTGATCACGCGCTTGCCCATTATCAGGGTGGGACTTTTATGGAACGATTTCGAATTCCATTGATTATTTATGCTCCCAAAATACTAAAACCCCAAAAAAACCCTTATGTTTGTTCACAATTGGATGTGTTTACCACCATCATTGAATTGCTGAATCTTAACAGTAAGTTCAGTTCATTCGGTCGATCATTGTTTGATCTCGATGACCAATCATTTGCTCTGGTGAGGGAAGGTTCTGTCATGGGAATTATCACTGAAAAAGGATTTTTAAGACATTCATTGCAGAATCGCCTGGAGATTGCTCCGTTTCAAAAAAACATACCTTCTGTGTATTTCGACAGTATGGAGAAAAAGCTGTTGGCGGCAGATCAATTGACTTTTGAACTGCTTAAGTCAAACCGTTGGGCAGAATGATGATACTAATGAAGATTGCTGTTCATGGAGACAAAAGAAGCAGCTAAGAATTGCGTTTCTATCTAATGAAATGTTTTTATCTTAATAGTTTTAAAGTTACAGATAGTTGAGGTAAACACAGGATAGTTTTGCTAAATCAACAAATTTTTTGTCCAATTTTGCTTGACACGAAAATATTTTGTCCTTTACTATTGTATCTTTGGTCGGCGAGATAGCTCAGTCGGTAGAGCAGGGGACTGAAAATCCCCGTGTCCCTGGTTCGATTCCTGGTCTCGCCACCAAAAAAAAACAATCAAAAAAAAAATGCAAAAAAAAGCTTGCAAGATTGATTTTTTGGTTGTAGCTTTAAAGGTTACAAAGCATCAACAAAACAAGAAGATACAAGATTTTTTTAATGCAGTTTTTTCTTGCAAAAAGTCTTTAAGATTCTTACAATAGATACTTTAGTTCATTAAAAATTGAATCAGGTAAAGAGTGCGTGTAACCAGCTAAAATAAATAGCTGATCAGTTTTATTTTCTACGGAGGATAAGGCTGACACGTCAATTTGAGTGCAACTCAAAAGGACAAACGAATTGATTAAAATGGAGCGGTTCGCCGTTCCATATAAAATTGAGAGTTTGATCCTGGCTCAGAACGAACGCTGGCGGTATGCTTAACACATGCAAGTCGAAC
>JBFFHJ010000049.1:0-57339 GCA_041556995.1 bacterium
GTATCAGGGACCAGGATTTGAAAAAGAACGTTTCCTTGAGGTTTCCTTGTCAGAATCTCCCGGATGATTTTAAAGCAGCCAACAGCATTTTCCGAAAACTGAGAATCAAAGGATGTCTCATTTTTTGCCCCTGATTCCAAACACAAACTGCCTGGAACCAGTGTTTCCAATTCGTTCGCCTTAATGTATCCCACATCACAAAGCAATATCTGATGTTCAGTGTATTTCTGCGGTGTAATGCCGGTTTGAATGGGGGCTTCTTTCCAGGTTGGCGTGGTTAACAGGGTGCCGACCGGTAGTTCTTTTGCCTTAAGTGTGCCGATTTCCCCTTCCAATACCCTGGCGGAAAGTCCTTTTAGTTTAGAGCAAATATTACCTTCTTTATCGTAGAGATCGATATCCAGCTTTTGAACTTTATCCGTCGTTTTACTTTCGGCCGTGTAACGAATCCAGGCGTACATCTCCTGGGTACATGAACTCAGCACTTCCAACGATTCCAAAGCAAACGGAAGGCTGGGTTTGGGGCCGGATGTTTTGTCGGATTCTTCAGCTGTACCATCCGCTGGCGAAAAAGAATCCAGTGTTAATCCAATAATAGACTGGAGGGCTGCATCCATTAAACTGGGATGAAGAACATACTCGTTTTGACTCTGTTGAATCGAAGAGGGAAGCGCCAGTTTTGCCAGAAGCTGGTTCTCCCCCCTGTAGATTTCGCTTATTCCGCGATGTCCTGATCCATAATCCATCCCCATGCTTTTGAACGTCTGATAACAGGCATCCTTGCTTACAATACCCTGTTTCATTTGAGCCTTAAGCGCATTGATATCAAAAGTGGGCGATTCCTCTTTTGCTTTTAATTCCGCCATTCCCTGGGAATGAACATTAACCTCTTCTGAATCCTCTGAATTTGTATAGATTTCAAATTGGATTTGACCGTTGTTTTCTCCGTAAAGTCCGATATGGACTTCTTTGGCATGTGCATTCACAACAATCGGTCGAGACCAGACAACATTTTTAAGTTGGAGCTGCGTCTCCTCCGGCATCCGTCCGATTGCCTTTTCTACAGCCACCCTGGCCATCTCCAGATAACTGACACCGGGAAGTACTTTTTCCCCGTTAATACGATGATGGTTTAGGAAAAATTCTTCTCCACTGAATGTGGAGCTGAAACGCTGCTCAGTAAGGTCCGAGGTGTTCCGGTGGAGTAACGGATGAATGGCCGCAGCGCCAGCGGATGTGGTGGAAATCCCGGACACGGACTTACTGCTGGTTTCGGTCGTCCAGTGTCGTTCTCTGGCAAACGGATAGGTGGGCAGTTTTAAACGAGATTGTTTAACCTCACCATAAATGGTCTGCCATGAGATGTCGTAACCCTGGCAATAAAAATCGGCCAGAGCGTACAGGTTTTCTTTATATCTTTTAGTGTCGTCCACTAATGCAATGTTTTGATGAAGAAGGTCATTGATATAGGTTTGCATCGCTTTTTGTTCCGTGAAATTCCGATTGACCTTTCCCAGAAACAAATTTGGCACTTTTTCCCTGTTTGCCACCTGTTTCAATACATACATTGCATCGTCCATATCCTGAACGACGACTGCGCACCGATATGTGAAGTGATACCGGCCTTCAAAAAGGGTGTAAGAGATTCCAGGCAGGTCGGAGGCTTCGTACGTGCCCCTTTGAAAAACGTCAATCAAAGCTTTAATCTTTTCGTTTAAAGCCGCCTCCGTTTTTGCCGATAACGGTAGCAGGTAATAAGGAGCGGAAATCGAAACATCGTCCCTGGAATCGGGATAATCTTCCACCACCATATGTATGTTGGTTCCGCTCATGCCGAAACCGCTGACTGCGCCGAGTCGCCGCCGTTCTTCAGATTTTGGCCAGGATCTGGTGGTTTTGTTCACGAAAAAAGGACTTTCTTTCCATATAATATAGTCATTTTCCTCGGTACAATTGAGACTGGCTGGAATGGTTTCGTGATGAAAGGATTGCACAAGACTGATCAGGCTGATCAGGCCGGACGGTGAAAAGGTATGTCCCAAATTAGGCTTGGTCGAGGTCAAGGCACAGAAGCCTCGTTTTTGTGTATAACCTTTGAAAGCATCGTAAAGGGCATTGATTTCGATGGGATCTCCCAGTTTTGTTCCAGTACCGTGGGTTACGATGTATTCGATTTTTTCCGGGTTCACACGGCATCGATCGTAGACTGATTTCAGAAGATTTGTTTGTGCGATACCACTGGGTGCGGTGATTCCGTTGGAGTTCCCGTCGTAGTTAATGCCACTGCCACGGATGACTGCCTGAATTATATCTCCGTCGGCCCGGGCTTGGGATAGACGCTTGAATACAAGTGCGGCTACGGCTTCACCGGGCACCATTCCGTTGGCACGTTTATCAAAAGTGTAACACCTGCCGTCCGGCGAAAGCATGCCGGCCCGGTTCAAACCCACAAAAGGCAAAGGTGTCAGAAACATATTGACCCCTGCTGCAATGGCTGTATCGCATTCCTGGGCATGTAAGCTCAGACAAGCCTGATGCGCGGCGGCCATACCGGAAGAGCAGGCCGTGTTGATCGCCAGGACGGGACCGGATAGATTCAGAAAATAGGACAAACGAGCCGCAGCCACTCCTTCATGATTCGAGGTGACCGTTCCCCGGTCCCCGATCAGAGTTTGATAATCACCTTGCTCAATACCGACAAACACTCCGATTGTTTTGTTCTCAATATGTGTTTTTCCATAACCGGCGTCTTCCAAAGCGTTCCAGGATTCCTGTAGCAGTAACCGCTGTCGGGGGTCCATATTTTCCGCTTCCAGGGGGGAGATATTAAAAAACAGCGATTCGAATTCGTCCACGCCGGGCACACAACCGCATCTGAATGAGATGTTTTCGGATTCTGAAATGGACCGCCAATCGAATCGATCCAGCGGCGTTTCTTCAACCGCCTCTCGTCCTTCCAGCAGAATCTGCCACAATTCATCGATATTTCGTGCCTGGGGAAAACGTCCGCTCATGCCAATGATGGCGATGGGTTCAAAACCGTTTTGCACCTGGCTTTTTTCTGCTAAACAGGATCTTTTGGGGCTGGGACGATGTGGTTTGGTTTTAACAACGGGACGATCGTCAGCAGCTGCCTTGGCAGTAATATCATCCTGATAAAATGCCTCCAGCATTTGTTTATGACTGCTGACAAAATAACCGGTTAGTTTTTTCAGGGTTGGATACGCAAAAAAAGTGGCCGGTGTAAAGTCAATCTTGTAATGTTCGCTTAACAAAGCCGCAAATTCACCTAAAACGATGGAATCGAAGCCCAAATCCGCCAAATGTGTTTCCAAATCGAATTTATCGCGTTCAATCCAGAGCAATTGACTGACATACCCTTTTAATTCCCACTCGACACATTGTGCCAGGCTCAACCCTTTCAGCTCGATGCGACGACCTTTACCCGGTTTGGTTTTGATGTTACCGTCCGATCTGGAAACCGGCACTGTGGTACAGGAATCGGAACTTACCGGGTTTGTGGCTTCAATCTTTGACAGCCGTTTAAAAGCTGTTCGGTCGACATCTACTCCCAATGACGTCAGTTTTTCGATTCGCTTCGCAAGATAGTCGGTGTCGGATACCTTCTGATGAGCCGGTCTAAGAGTATCCACAATTCTTTTTTCTGCATTTTGCCCCATGTATCGTTGTACCAGCAGACTTAAATCACGACCTGGTCCGATTTCAACAAAAATCGAATCATTGTTGTCCTGGAGAAGCGTATTGATACCATCGGCAAAAAGCACCGTGTTTTTTAAGTGGTTTGACCAGTAGGTTTTATCCGTTGCCTGTTCGTCAGTAATCCATGTCCCGGTAAAATTTGAAACAAATGGAATTTGGGGAGGATTCAGGGTGAATTGATCTAATTTAGCCTCGAATTCACTTATAATCGGCTCCATCAGACCGGAGTGAACTGCATAGCTGACTTCCACAGGAACACAGAAGTATCTTTTTTTCTTTAATGCGTTTTGCAGATCTTCCAGCGCTTCAGGTTTACCGGAAACCACACAGGAAATGCCATTGTCAACCGCCAGGTAAACATCCGGCCCCAGAAAAGGTCTTATCTCTTCTGATGGGCAGGGAATGCTTAACATTGACCCTTCGGCACTGCGTTCAAACAACCGGCTTCTAAAAATAACCAGCTCCACTGCTTCTTCCAATGAAAAAACACCTGCCAAACAGGCGGCAATGTATTCTCCGAAACTATATCCTATCATGGCGTAGGGTACGATGCCCCCTTTCATCAGCAAACGGGCCAGAGCATATTCAACACCCAGCAAAGACAGTTGGGTGGTATCAATCCCCGATACCATGGTATCCGTTTTTTTAACATCCCCATTTGACAGAAGAACCGATTTCAGATTCTCACCGGTCAGGGCTTCCGCACAATTCAGCATTTGATCGAACGAAGATTTGAAATTGGGCTCTTGTCGGTATAAATCTCTACCCATTTCAATATATTGTGCTCCCTGACCGGACAACATAAAAACAATCGGGGGAGGTGTGTTTTTTTTGCGATTTTTGTCTGATAAAGGTGAACTTTCCGGCAGAGGGAAATACGAATCGCGAAGCAGATTTAAAAAACGATTGACCTGACCCGATCGTCCCACAATGACCCAGTGTTGCGTTAGTTTTTGAGTCAACAGCTGATCAAACATGGAAACGGCTTCCTCCGGTTCCAAAAAACGCTGGCCCGTCGGTTCCAGATACAGTTTCAGAGCTTCCTCGTTGCCAGCAGCCATTCCAATTTTCCCCAGAATAGGCCAGTTTATGACAATTGCCTTACCCTGCCGTTGTCCTTCCCGCAATAATCGATTGCGGTAGCGCCCGTATGCCATTTGAAAACGATTGCCCACGGCATAGTCACAACCTCCGAAATCTCCTGTAAATACTGATGATGAGGAGAAATAGCAGATAAAATCGAGGGGATCTCCATCAAGAATCCAGTCCAACACTTGGGTTCCCGTGATTTTTGGACCGAGCCCGCGATTAAAACTGATTTTGTCCTTTTCGAGTAGTGTTCCGGGCTCTTCGAATCCTGCTGTGTGCATAACACCATTGATACTGCCAAAACGTTCGCGGACACGTGATAACTTTTCCTCCATGCTCGTTCTATCACAGATATCGGCCTGGATGTATACAACCCGGCTGCCCAACGTTTCCAATATCTCGATTTTAGACCGTTTTTCCTCATCGAGAGGCGATCGTCCCGTAAGAATGATATTTATCGGATGCTTTTTAGCAAAATGTTCCGCAAACAGGAATCCGAATCCTCCAAGGCCTCCGGTAATCAGGTAGGTTCCGTTCGGTTTTATCGAAAGGTCATCGCCTTTTTCCATTTTCGTTGGTTGAATCCGGCTGATGTGTCGTCGATCTTTTTTGTAAAGAACGCTTTTTATTTCAGTTGTTTTTAATTCAGCCAGGAGAATTTGAATCCAATCCTTTATTCCTGCGTCTTTTCTTTTTCCAATGGCGTCCTTAAGAACGGCAACCATCCGCATGTGCGGGAGGATAAGCCCCAGGGAACGTCCGAAACCGAGCCACGATTCCAAATGGCAGCCATCCAGCCCCGACTCGTATTCACCGGCTAATATGAAACGTTTTGTTTTAAATCCGGTTTTTGCCATTGCCTGTAGAATATAAACAATGGCGGATGAATCCTGGATGCAGCTCGAATCCTCAAGTGCCCATAGATAGAGTACAGCGTCCACCCCGTTGCATTCTTTTTGGACCTGTTTAAATGCTTCGACATAAGTCCTTTGATCGGTTTTTGAAACACTATAATTGTGCGCGGATTGTTGCTTGAAAACCGTGTTTTGCGAAATAAAAACGATCCGGGCTCCTGGATGAATCGTTGACATTTCGTTAACAACAGTGTTTTGGTTTTTTTCGTCCGAAAGAAAACAAATGACGGTTTCTGCCTCGTTTGCATCCTGGTCGGGCAAAGGTTGTTCTTGCCACACCTCTTCGAACGTCATCATCTCAAACGGTTTTTTGGAAGTATGTTGTCGTGGTAAAGCAGGGAATGCGGAAACCGGCGAAGCGGTTTGTTGCATCGCTACCGATGCCTCAGCAGGATTTTTTATGCAGCACTCTTTGGAAAAAGGATAGGTGGGGAGGCTCATCCGTGTCGGAGTCCCTTTGTTGTACAGTAATTTCCAATCGACATTTGTACCATTCACCCACAATCTTGCCAGTTTTTTGAGTTTTCCTTTTTGAATCCATTGCCGGATTAATGTTTTGGCATCTTCATCCTCTTCCAATAGTTCAATATCAGCTTGTTGAGAGCGAAACGTTCCTGCAAAACAGGATTCTTCTTTGTTCCCCTTTATAAACGCACGCAATTTTGTGACGAATTCCTGACTGTTATGGATAAGAAATATTACCCGGTGTTCCATGGCTTTTCTGCCGGTTTGTAATGTGTACGCAAGGCGTTCCAGCAGTTTTTTTTCCTGTTCTTCAGACTGGCTGTGTCGGGATTCTATAAACGCTATAAATTTTTTTGCGTATTCTTTCAGATTTTCTTCTTTTTTAGCTGATAAAGGGATCAGGAAAGGACCTTCTTTTTCAAAAAACCTGTTTTGAAAATCCTCTTTTGATTCCGTTTTATGCTCTTCTAAAATAGCATGAGTGTTGGTCCCGCCGATGCCGAATGAACTCAGGGCTGCCCGTCTTGGTGAGCTTTCTTGTGGCCATGGTTTTAACCGGTCGTTGACGTAAAATGGAGAGTTTTCAAAGTTTATCTGTGGATTTGGATGTGTATAATTGATTGAAGGCGGTATTTCTCCAAAATAGAGACTCAAGGCTGTTTTGATGCACCCGGCCAAACCCGCAACAGTATCCAGATGTCCAATATTGGGTTTTACAGATCCGATACCACAAAACTGTTTGTCAGCTGTATGTTTTTGATACGCTTCCGATATCGCCATCAACTCAATTGGATCTCCCAAAGCTGTTCCCGTACCATGGGCTTCCACGTATCCAATGGATTCGGGATGAATCCGTGTTTTTTTCAATACCTGCTGAATGACGGATGATTGCCCGTTGACACTGGGAGCGTAAAATCCGGCTTTATCGGAACCGTCATTATTCACTCCGATACCTCTCAGGAGGGCGTATATATGATCTCCATCTTCAACGGCATCCGTCGCCCGCTTTAGCAAAATAGCACCGACGCCCTCTCCTCCAATCATTCCATCAGCTTTAGCGTCAAAAGCCCTGCAATGACCATCACTGGACAAGGTGAGTCCCGGTTGATGGACATAACCGATGTTTGATCCGGTGAAAAAACTGGCCGCTCCCACCAAGGCATAGTTTGCTTCTTTGGATTGCAGACTTTGATAGGCGGAATACAAGGCGTTTAGAGAAGAGGAACAATTGGAATGGATAAAAGCGCATTGTCCCTGTAATCCCAACTGATAGGAGATCATAGCTGGAATCGTTCCTTCTTGTGCCAGCATCCAGGCAACATAATCGTCGGAAGGTTGTTTTTCTTTTTCCGATACGGAATTATCCTGAGAAAGGAATCGATGAAACTGATTGCCTGCCGAGACAAATACGCTCGTTTTGGGGATCTGGTCATTAACATAACCCGCATCTTCAATGGCTTGCCAGGCATGAAGCAGTAACAAACGCATTTGAGGGGGCATCATCACTGCGTTTTTTGGTGAGATATTAAAAAAGCCCGGATCGAACAGATCTTTTCCTTCAATCCCCGCCAGAATGGGGACATAATTGGGATTATCGATAATATGCTGTGGTACGGAAACGTTTTGCAGCTCTTCTTTGGAAAAAAACTGAACACTTTCTTTTCCTTCCTTGAGATTTTCCCAAAACTGCCAATGATCGCTGGCTCCGGGGAAATGGCATGAAATCCCAATAATAGCCAGACTATCCTGATAATAGGCTGGATAATTTGAATCCTGTTCCTTTTTTTCCGGTTGTGTTGTTAAAACCGGTGCTGGTCCGACATTCTGTTTATTATTGTTTTCCAGAATATATAGACTGATAGCACGTACCGCATTGTACTTAAACAAGGCGGCAGGTAAAAACTCACATTGAAACCTTTCTTGAATCTTTTTTGCCAGGGTAATAGCCAATATTGAATTTCCCCCAACTTCAAAAAAACCGTCATGGATTCCGATTCCTTCTACTTGCAATACCTCTTGCCACAGCTTAAGAATTATTTCGTCTGTTTCTGTTATGGAAATAGAGAGTGCCGTATTATGATGGCCGGGACGTGTTGTGATTTCGATTTTTTTCTGTTTCAGATATTTTCGATCGATTTTACCGTTAGGTGTAAGGGGAATCCGGGTGATGGGAAGACAAAAAGAGGGGACCATATATTCCGGTAACTTTTTTTGAGCATATGCTGTTAATTTTTTGGAAATATTGCCGTTTTCCTTTCCGGTTGATAAAGGGACATAGTAGGCAATGAGACGCTCCACAGGTTCCTCTTGTAAAACAACAACAGACTGTTCAACCTCAGGCAAAGAATCCAGTACGCTTTCAATTTCACCCAGTTCAATCCGAAATCCTCGTAGTTTAACCTGGTGGTCCACCCGTCCCAGATATTCAATCGTTCCGTCAGGAAGCCAGCGTGCCAGATCGCCTGTTTTATATAACTTTGTTCCCGGATCAAATGGGTTTTTTACAAATGTATCCTCAGTAAGATCCGGGTTATTTAAATACCCTCTTGCCAGTCCATCGCCGCTTATATAAAGTTCACCAGGGATACCGACAGGAACGATCTGTTGCAACGTATCGAGAATGTACATTTTTATATTGCTGATCGGCTTGCCTATGGAAACATGGTCCGCTTTTTTATCACATTTCCAATAGGTGACATCTATGGCGGCTTCTGTTGGTCCATACAGATTGTGAAGTTCCTGATTGACGAATTTTTTAAAAAACAATCGGATCTGATTCAGCGTCAGTGCTTCTCCGCTGCAAAAAACCTTTCTAATACTTTGACATTTTTTAATATTGTCTGTTGCCAAAAAAGCCTGCAACATTGAAGGGACAAAATGAAGTATGGTTATTCTCTCCTTTTGAATAATATCCCTTAAGAACTCCGGGTCTTTGTGCTTTTCGGGTTGAAGAATTACCAGAGTTGCGCCCACTATTAGCGGCCAATAGAACTCCCACCCTGATACATCAAAACTAAAAGGCGTTTTTTGAAGCACCCGATCCTCACTTTGTAAATTGTACTCCTTTTGCATCCAGGTGATACGGTTACAAATGGCTCTGTGTTCCAACATCACCCCTTTAGGTTTGCCCGTACTTCCCGAAGTATACATTACATAAATCAGATCGGTTGATTTTACTTCCCGTTTCAGCTCTTTCTGTTCTGTGACGGCGTTCTGTATCTCTTTCCACTGTTTGTCCAACGTTATAATACGAATCTTGCTCTTTATCGCTGAAGATGTTGCATGTTTGATCAAGCCATGTACCTTCTCCTCCAGCTTTGCTTGAGTCATAACAATTTGCGTTTGACTGTCCTTCAGCATGTAACTTAAACGCTCTATTGGATATTCAGGGTCCAAGGGAACATAAGCGGCACCCGCTTTTAGAATTCCCAGTAATCCGACAACCATCTCCAGGGATCGTTCAACACAAATCGCCACCAGATCGTCCGGTTTAACCCCACTTTGTTGTAAATAGCCGGCTAATACCGTACTTTTTTGATTCAGTTCTTCATAGGTCAGGGTTTGACCTTCAAAAACCAATGCTATGGATTTTGGTGTTTTTTGAGCCTGTTGCTCGAACAACTCGTGAATACATCTATCTTCAGGATAATCCGCCTCGGTATTGTTCCAGCCAGAAAGAAGCTTTTTTTCTTCTGTTTCCGACAAAAATGAAAATTTCGTGTGGGGAACTTCCGGTGTTTGAAGGATCTTTTTCAACAAGATGCAAAAATGCTCCAGAAAACGGGAGATTGTGGATTCTTTATATAAATTCGGATCATATTTCAGGTTCAGCATAAAGTCCGCCTCTCCTTCAAAAACCTCCAGGGTCATCTCATATTCTCCTTCCTGAGATATAACGCCTGAATTTTCATAAGAAAAAAGATCCGAATGCCTGGAACTCAATTGCTGTAACTTAGTACTCCCTGAGAAATTCTGGTAGATATACTCCACCTGGAAAACAGGACTAAAAGCGGAATTGAGAGGAATTTGCAGCTCTCTAAGGAGTCTTGGAAAAGGATAAGAATGAGCAATCCCTTCTATGATAGTCAGCTGTAATTTTTTAAGAAACGAGAAAAAAGAGGTCTCCCGAGCGAAAGAACAACGGATGGGAATCATATTAATAAAAAAACCGATCTGTGCTTCATATTCCGCTTGATCTCTCTGATCAAAAGGCATACCTACAATAATCTCTTCTTGTCCGGTGTAACGAAAAAGAAGCAATTGGAACACCGACAAAAACAGGGTGGACAAATAAACCGAGTTTTCTTTGGAGAACTGTTTTATTTGAGAAGCGAACTCTGCATCGATTATGTGCCGGAAGGTTGTTCCTTCAAAGCTTTTCTCCGGCAGCCTGGGAAAATCAGTGGGGAATTCCAATGTAGTAAACGGCCCTTTGAGTTCTTCTCTCCAATAGCTTAAACGTCGTTCTCCTTCTTTACTCTCTATCATTTCTTTTTCAGCAACAACAAAATCCTGGAAACTTTTTGCGAATGGACGAGGTGCAGGTATCCCGCCTTTTAATAGCTCCCGGTAACAGGTTGTCAACGTGTTCAAGAGTGAAAATACCGAACCGCCATCAAAAATCAGATGGTGAACTGTAAGCAATACGAGCGTTTCCTTTTCACTGTTTTGTACCAGATGAATTCTAAACAGAGATCCTTTTTCAAAAGAAAATGGTTCTTTGGCTTTATCCCGTAGCCATAAATTGATTTGATCGGATTCTAAATGAGAAAGGTCCTCTTTTGTAATGGAAATGGGGTCTGAAGGTTCGATTGTCTGATAAACCCGTCCATCTTTTTCCCGAATCACAGTTTGCAGAATCGGGTATTGTTGCACCAAAAGACTGCAAGCCTTCTCAAAGAGATTAAAATCAATTTTTTGAAAAAACCTCAAAACCATTGGACAATTGTAGGCGCTTATTTCGGGATAGAGTTTTTGTAGCGCCCATAAACCTTCCTGTCCCTGGGAAAGCCGGTTTTTATCCGGGTTGTTTTCAATCAACGCCAACTTTTTCCTTACCTCTTCGATGGACAGAAGACCTGCCTGGTATTGAGAACGTAATTGTTTCGGTGTCATTATGGCCTTTTATTCATGTTGCCTGTTAATTGGATATATCATTGATCAATAATTTTGCTTCTTCAGGTGATATGGTTTTGTTTTCCATGTTCGATAGAATTTCCAGGATCGTTGGATCTACATTATTTTTATTTGGATATTCCACATTGTTTATCGGTTTGGAATTGCGTGTAAGTGGTTGTAATTGATCCGATGACGCATTGGATTGGTTGGTTTCCATGCTGTTTTTTACAACAGTAATTGCTTCAATTTCTGTAACATGGTTTTGTGTCAAGTATTCAGCTAGTTCAGCTATGGAACCATATTCAAATAACAAGGTCGGAGACAGTTCGGCACCGAGAATCTTCTCGGTTTCTTTCACCAAAGCCACGACTCCGAAGGAGGACAACCCAAGTTCAAAAAAAGTGGCCTTTTTTTGAACCTCAGACCGCTGAAGCTGCCTGGCAACTGCCTGTTGCAGGAACAGCTCTATTTTTTCATTTGCACTCAGCGAAATTTCGTTTGTAACTGAATTGTTTTGTCCCGGTCTTATAAAGCTCCATTTTGTTCCATGGGAAGAGACTTTTTCCACTGTATCCGTGGTTTCTTCAGACGAAAGGCCTCTCATCGAGGAAATACTGGAACCGGATTCAATTTCGGTTTCGGGCGTCCAGTATCGCTCCCCTTCAAAAGGATAGGTGGGAAGGCTGATCCGTTTGAGTTTGATATCCTTGTAAAGTTTATTCCAGTCAAGATCAAATCCCTTGACCCACAAGTCCAGCAGTTTGGTGTACTTTCTTTTATCAATCCAGGTCTCCACCGCTTTTTGCAGATCTTCATCGACTTTAAAAACCGCCATGGTATTTTGGTTGTGTTTTACCTGCCCAAAGTAAAAATCTTCGATATCATCTTTGCCCGCAAGATATCCTTCCAGTTTTTCCACCAATTCCTCCGGCGAACCAACAATCAGGCCCAGACGTTCTTCCATGGCTTCCCGTCCAACCTGGAGGGTATAAGACAAATCAGCAATATTTGGTTTGGAATGACTCACTGATCCAGCTGAGGTATCCTTTTTAATGAATACCAGGAGATTTTTCGCAACCTGCTGAAGGTCTGCCTCTGTTCTGGCAGAAAGCGGTATAATTACAGGATTTGTTGCGCTGATTGTGGCAGTGGGTGTCTGCTGAATGGTTTTCGGTGGAATATATTCTTCGATAATTACATGAACATTCGCCCCTCCTGCTCCGAAAGAAGAAATCCCGGCAATTCTTGGGATCTCTCTGGTTTCTCCATTAACAGTGATCACAGGACGTTTCCATTCTGACAGCTCCTGTTGAACGATAAAGGGGGTACGACTAAAATCAATGGCTGGATTTAAAACCTTTGAATGTAATGATGGAACAATTTGAGCGTGTTTTAATTGAAGCAGGATTTTTGTCACCCCGGAAATCCCGGCAGCACTTTCACAATGACCGATGTTGGATTTGACCGACCCGATCGCACAAAACTGCTTTTTATCAGAAAAATTCTCAAAAGCCTGTGTCAGCCCTGCAATCTCAATGGCGTCTCCCAGTGTTGTCCCGGTGCTATGGGCTTCGATATAACTTAACATTTCCGGCTGAATTCCAGCCCGGGTAAAAGCAGTTGAAACCAACTCCGATTGGGCTTTGGGGTTGGGAACCGTATATCCGTTGGTTTTTCCTCCGGCGTTCAATGCACTTCCTTTTAGAATTCCATAAATGTGATCTCCATCTTCAATTGCCTTATGCAGGGGCTTCAGAACAATAGCCCCTACGCCTTCGGCGTCCACAAATCCGTCTGCTTTATCGCCGAAAGATCTGCATTTATTTCCACTGGAAAGCATGTTTAAAGCAGACAACCTCAAGTAGTGCTTCGAATCCAGGATTAAATTGACCCCGCCTGCAATAGCACGCTCGCTCATTCCACTGTATAGGCTTTCCATCGCTAAATGAATTGCAGTTAGAGAAGAGGAACAGGCCGTATCAATCGCCATGCTCGGCCCCTGAAAATCAAACAGATAGGAGATACGATTGGCTATTGTGTAATAGTCCGGTTGTCTGCCGTAGTCAAAATTCATCACGCCCACAAACACCCCAGTCCTTCGATTTTCTCCAAAATTATCAGGAGTATAACCAGCGTCTTGAAGCGCATGATAGGTTGTTTCTAAAAACAACCGTTCCTGGGGGTCCATGGATTCAGCTTCTCGGGGAGAAATCTTAAAAAACTGCGGATCAAACCGATCCACATCTTCCAGAAACCCGCCCCACCGGGTATTAATTTTTCCTGCTTTTCCTTTTTCCGGGTCATAATATTTCTGCCAATCCCAACGATTTGTGGGTATCTCCGTGATACAATTTGTTCCCGATTTAAGTCGTTTCCAGAATTCTTCCAGGTTTTTGGCCATGGGATATCGACCGCTTAATCCGACTATGGCGACATCAAAAACATTGGTGTTTTGAGATTTTAATGGCTGCTGCTTTAAAACCTGTGGTGAAAAATAACGTCCCGATTTTCTTGAAAAACCATGTTTTCCGGTTGGTTCAGGCTCGATGAAAGTTTCAGGAAGATTTTTTTCTCGGGGCGCTTTTGTACTCAATCCCAATAATGTGATTAATGATTCTTTTTCGGTGGTGAGAAAGTAATCAACCAGGGCATCAATCGTCTGTACCTCAAAGAATAGTGTGCTGCTGACATTGTCAAAAACCTTATCCAGATTGTTGGTCAATTGATTGACCAGAATAGAATCGATTCCATATTCTTTAAATGGTTTAAACGCATCAATCCGGTGCGGCGCCATTTTCAGCGTTTCTCCGATCAGCTTTTTGAAAAACGCCGTACTTTTCTCCCTCAGCAACTCTTCTGAGGTATTTTGAAGGAAAATAACCGGTTTTATTTGGGTAAAAGCCTGGCGACTCACTTGAGGCGTTTTTTTCTTTTCTGGAATAATGGGCGGATGGATTGTTTTTTGTCTCACAATCCCGTCACTTTCGGCGATGATGACTTGCTGACCCAGGGAATGAGCTTCTTTCGCCGGAAAGAATATTTTTAAGAATCCTTCTTCCTCTAAAACATCACTCCATTTTTTGGGATAGAGACCCGGGCTCCCGTCGATCCGAAGGGCAAAATCCTCATGGAGCCACCAGCCTTCCAACAGACCAAAGGTTAAATGATTGAATAGACTCTTATTGCTGATTTCATTCAATAAAAGAAGGCCTCCACTATGCAACAAGGCTTTTGCATTCCTCAAGGTTTCCCTGATACTGCGGGTGGCATGCAACACATTGGTTGCGATGACAAAATCGTATCGATCCGGCGTAATTTGCTGTTCATCAAGTGGCTTGCTTACATCAAAAATCCGGGTGGTGAGGTAAGGCGATCCAGGGGCATAATGTTGCTCGGCATGCAGTAAAAACGCTTTGGAAAGATCTGTATAACAATATTCTTGAATCGAATCCACAAACGGACGTAACTTCGACAATAAGCCCGCTGTTGTTCCTCCTGTTCCCGCACCGATTTCCAAAATATGAATCTTTGTTGATGGATCACGGTTTAATCGTTGCTGGATGGCTGCGACCAGCATGTCCCCTAAAACCCCATTGAAGAAATCGGAAACAGGGTTATCTTTATATATTCCTTCCACCAGTTCCATGGAGGAATTGGGAAACATTATGTCAGTGGCCAGCTGTTTTCCTGTAAGTATGGCAGGAAGTGACCGCAAGCAGGTCTCCACCAGCAAAACCTGTGCTTTTTGATTGGGATTTTGTATCCAGGTACTTTTTTTCACCTCCCACTGATTCCACAAGGAATCAAGATCAACTTTTTCTTTCGCCCGGACAGGAGAATAATTCTCCCCTTGAACCTGAAGAAAACCATTTGCCAATAACAAGCGAATGGTTTCTTTCAGCCAGTGTTCATAGTACTTCTTAACTTGATTTCCACTGTCAAGCGCCGCTATTGTCTGTACGGTTCCATTAAAAAATCCAAGAGTTCCAAGAGACGCCCACAGCAGTTTGAGAAGATGTTCTTCCATTGCCTTGTATTGGTGCCTGTCTTGCTGAGTTGTCAGTTCCGGTTTTAAATCCCTTTTGGGTAGATGCTTTTGAATATCATGCATTACAGAAGGAAGAACGTGAGGATAAAAAATAACTCTTTCGTTTGGATCGGTCCCTTCCAGCGCTTGGGGTTCCAGGGTCTTAATTAAAACAGCCTGGCTTGCGGAAGAACAAACCAGATTTTCCAGGCTTTCCATGCCTTCTTCTGTTTCAATGGAACCGATACCGGCTTTTTCCATGCGATCTTTATAAAACGGATCAGTGACAATACCAACGTTCCCCCAATATCCCCAATTTATGACTTTGACAGTGCATGGCCAACTATTGGATAGTTTATGGGCAAAAGCGTCTTTAAATGTACAACCTGCGGCGTAGTTACTTTGACCGGGTGGGGTTGTAAAGGAAAACATGGAAGAGAAAAACAACAAAAGATCCAAAGGTTCATTTTTAAATACCTGTGCCAATCTTAAGCTGACATCCACCTTGGCTGAAAACCCGGTGCAAAAGCCAACTTCATCCATATTGGCCAGGCTTTGATCATGTAAAACAATGGCTGAATGGACAACCCCATGAATGCGAGGAAACGTTTTTTTAATTTCTCGATATGCATTTTCTAATGCCCCAAGATCAGTCGCATCAGCAGAAATATAAAGGGGTTTTGATCCCGGTTTTGAGAAAGAATCCAGTTTTTTTTGAATTTCCTTATCTATTTTTCTCCGACCGAGCCAAACGATTTTCGCCTGATAGTTTTTTATCATAAACCTGCTCCAGGCTTCTCCTATTCCACCGGCACCGCCTATAACCACATACACTCCCTTTGATTTGTATAGAGATAAAGCCTTATCAGGCAATTGGGTTGGAATCAGTTTCCGCTTAAGCCATTCTTTTTCCCGATAGGCCAGGACACTGCTTCCAGAGTTTGCAGGAAGTGTAAACATCTTCTGAATTGGCCAATCCTTTTCTGACTCCAAATCCAACAAACGAATTTTCCAGTGTGCATACTCTTTGGCCAAACTACCCATTAATCCGTAAATGCCGGCATGTGTGGGATCTACTTCATCTTTTTTTCTGACGGCTTGAGTTTGACGGGTAATCAGGGTCCAGTGGATCTCCTTTTTACCATAACCCAGGGAAAGCAAGGCTTTGATAATTCTAAAAACCTGAAGAACCCCTTGATTCTGCTCTTGAATAACGGTTTCATCTACCGGAGATGTCAAGGAGGAACCGGGGGCAATCCAGATAATATGATCAAACAAATGTCCTTTCCGGGTTGATTTTAACTCTGAACCAATTGTTTCAATAGAATCTGAGGGCTGAAAGCTTAAAAAGGTTGCATGCGGATAAATCGTTTGAACCCTCTCCTTTTGGGTATCCGTTCCACCAATTAACAATATCCGGTCATCCGAAGATGGAGACATGGTATCTTTTTCAGAAAAAGGGATTTCGCTCCAAACTGGAATCCAGGTATTCAAGCCAACAAAAGGGGGGGTTACAGATTTGGATGGAATGTCCTGTCGCTTATCTTCAGATTCGATCACACCTTCAAGCACTCTTGATGAATAGCCTTTCATCTGAACACAGATATTTCCATTCTCATCGCACAAATCAATATCCAGTTTTTGAACAGTATCAGATGGAGTGTTTCCTTCGACGCAGCGTACCCAGGCATACATGGTTTCCATGCAGGATGCTGAAATTTCAAGATCTTGAAGAGCATACGGCAGGGATGGTTTTAAGGGTGACGATCGTGTGTCATTGATGTCCATTGTCAAACCAATGGCGGCCTGAAGTGCTGAGTCCAGCAAAGTGGGATGCAAGACATATTGATTTTGCGTATTACGCATCAATGAAGGGAGGAAAAGTTTGGCCAGGACCTGATTTTCTCCCAGGTAAATGTCTTCAATTCCTCGATGTCCGGGTCCATATTCGAGTCCCATTTGCCTGATATGTTGATAGTAAAAATCGGAACTGATAATCCCCCTGTTCATCTCAGAACGTATTTGGTTCAGATTTAGTGTTTTATCAAGATTCGATGATCTTAACTCGCAGATTCCCTGGGCATGAACAACATACTCTTCTTCAGGATTTTCTGATTCCGTGTAGATTTCGTATTGAATCCTGTTGTTCCTTTCTGCGAACAGTCCAACATGAACCTCTTTGGCATCGCTGTTGATGGTTATCGGACGTACCCAAACGACGTTTTTTAGATGGATACCCATGGACTCTTCATTGTCGAATAAGATTACAGCAGCTTGTTCAACGGCAGCCCTGGCCATTTCAAGGTAAACCACTCCGGGAAGAATCTTCTGGCCGTTTATCTGGTGGTCGGCCAAAAAGAATTCAGTGCCATTAAAGATGGAACTGTAACGTTGTTGGGACAGGTCCGAGGTATTTCGATGTAACAACGGATGAATCTGCGAAACACTAAATGGAGTGTCAACCCGACCGGATGAGGTGTTTTTTTCGGTTTTGGGAATCCAGTATTGTTCTTTGGCAAAGGGATACGCAGGTAGACTGATTTTAGAAGGATTTGTCTGTTTGTAGAAAAGATCCCAATCTATTTTTTTTCCCAGAGTCCAGAATATTGCAATATTTTCCAGATCATTATTGTTAATGGAGAGTTTAATTAACTGATCTCCTGATAAACCATCCAGCAACAGGTTGATTTCAGTTGGACTTCGGCGGATGTTGTTCTGCCATAAATATTCAATTTTTGTTTCATTATCTAAATACCGACATAATTTTTGTTTTAATCCTTTTTTATCCGAACAGATAACAGCCAGTCTTTCTTCCAATGCCTGACGCCCTGTCTGGAGAGTATAGACCATGTCCGACAATGAAACATCTGCTCCTTGTCTGGTATCTAACCAGGAGATATATTTATCTACCAAAGCACGCAAACGGACTTCATCTTTTGCAGAAAGAACAAACAGGAAAGGACCTTGAAGGGGTGTTTTATTGTTTTCGCTTTTATACTCTTCAAGTACAACATGAGCGTTTGTGCCGCCTGAACCAAAACTGCTCACTCCGCCACGTCTTAAATGGTGTTCTGAAGATGTCCATTTCCGGAGGTTTTTAATAATGTAAAATGGACTTTTTTCCAGATTGATTTTAGGATTTAGCTCCTTAAAATTGATTGTTTCAACTAGTTCCCGATGCCGTAAGCAAAGCGCCACCTTTAATAATCCGGCTATACCGGCTGTTGCTTCCAAGTGTCCAAGATTACTTTTGAGCGAACCAAGTCCGCAGCTTTTTTCTTTATTGTTTCCCGGTTGGCAAGCTTTTGAAAATGCTGTTTTAATCCCCTGGATTTCAATGGGGTCGCCAAGTGATGTACCTGTGCCATGGGCTTCCAGATATCCCAATGTTTCAGGTTTTATCCCCGCCCTGGACCAGGCATCCAGTAGTAATTGTGCTTGCATTTGTGGGTTGGGCACGGTTAGTCCTGCTGTTTGCCCGCCATGATTACAGGCAGTCCCTCGAATGACGGCGTAAATATTGTCTTTCTCTGAAATCGCTTTTGACAAGGGTTTTAACATCATTGTTACTGCGCCTTCTGCGCGAACATAACCGTTTGCCTCTTTGTCGAACGTTTTACATTGACCCTCTTTTGAAAGCATCCCTGCCTTATAGTAAGCAATCGTGTTGGAAGGATGACAAATCAAATTTACGCCGCCTACCAAAACCTGTTCGCATTCACCCAGATGAAGTGATTGAACTGCATAATGAACGGCGACTAAAGAGCTCGAACAGGCTGTATCAACATGAATACTGGGGCCGGAAAAGTTAAAAAAATAAGAAATCCGGTTTGCCAATACAGACATGGAGCAACCCGTTCCGTAATGGGCTTCAACAGGTAAATCTGTTTTTTCCAGCAATCGATTGTAGTCGGAACCGCTGGCTCCAATGAAAACTCCGGTTTTACTGTTCGATAAAACTTCGGGATTGTATCCGGCATCTTCCAGGCATTTCCATGACAGTTCCAACAAAATCCTTTGCTGGGGATCCATACTTTCGGCTTCATTTGGGGAGATGCGGAAAAAGGAAGCATCGAACGATGTGATATCCTCAAGAAATCCTCCCAGGTTAATTCCCTGATGTTCTCTTAATGGATCAATTTCAGTGGGCCAATCAAATCTGCCTTCAGGCAGTTCCGTGATTCCACTGGCACCTTTTTTTAAATGCTCCCAGAACTCCCGGATACTGGTAATTCCTCCGGGCAGCGAACATGAAGCCCCTATTATTGCAATATCGGATCGATCAGCCCTGACAGGATTTTTGTCAGACGTGTTTTTTTGTTCGGGTAGATCGGAAGAATCCTTTTTTTTGAGACAGTCCAAGCCAGTATTTTCAGCTTTTGATGTTTCCGATTCCTTGTTTTGGGAGGTGGATTCTTCTTGAAGGGTCGACTGCAAAAAAGCAACAACTTGAGAAGGCGTGTTGTACTCAAAAAAGAATGAAGGTTCCAGATCCAGTTGAAACTCGTTTCCGATCTGTTCATTCAACTTTGCCAGGTCAGAGGAATCCAGCCCCATTTCCATTAGCGGCCTGGATTTTGAATACGCCGCTGCACCCTCTTTCCCAAGACAACTTGTTATGATTTGTTCAATAAAACTCTCAATTTCCCGGAGATTTTTCTTTGGAAAGCTTCTTTTTCTGATTTTTAAATCATCACGGTTTCTTTTGGAAATATCATAACTGACCAACACACCATTTCCTTCATTCCTGATATCTTTAGGACGATATCCAGGTATGGTCTTTTCGATCTTTGCCCCATGACGCTCATGAAAACGCAATATCGGATCTTGAATCTTTCCCAATTCGTCTGTTGTGTGGATATATTCCTCAAACGGTAAACCATTGCTTTGTTCATATCGTTTGCAGAGAGTGACCCCAACCACTTCTTGAATTTTTTTTTCAGCGGCACAATATTGCAGCAAAAATTCAAGCAATTCATCACCAAAATTTCTATCCTGCGATTCAGGGTGTATATTGATCGCAAGTAATTGTAGAACAGGACCGGTCTTATCATGAATCAAGTGAATGTTTTCTGCTGTGTTTCCTTCAATAGTTCCCTTGCTCTGAATACGTTGAGAATAAATCACGCCAACCACGGATTCATCTAGCTCTAAGACAAACTGGCCTTGTGGATAAATGTCCAGTCTTCTGTTCAGGTCCTTTTCTGAAGACCGTAAATCCTCGGGCCAACAAAGGATTTCCAGTTTTAACAGCTCTTTAAGATCACTTGTTTCAGCCAGGCGAATGGTATAATCCTTATCACCTTGATAATAAGAGTTAAGAAGGGAATTCATTGCTACCTTGATGGAATTGTAATTTTATGCTTGAACGAAAATCTTCAAAATTCGTCCTTCTGCTACCATCCTGAGTTACAGATGCAATTGAAATGGTGGAGCGGCTTTAATATCAATGTCGTCAAGTTAAGGCCAGTCGACTGTTCAATGTCATTCAGAATGGAGCCCAAGCGATATGAAGAATCTCAGTGATTTTAGACAGATTCTTATTTTTTGAATTAGCGAGGCTTGCTGCAAGAACTCACCATCCAGTTTGAGCAATGTTAAATTGGCAAAATACGTTAATTGCGTATTACATCTTCAGCTTCCGTATTTGCTTGAAAATATCTATTTAAGCCATAATTTGAAATGATTCCTTGCATAATCTGTGATGTCCCCTCTATTATTTCCAATACTTTTGCTTCTCTAAACAATCGTTCAACTGGATAGCTTTCATGGCAACCGTTGGCACCATGCACCTGTACTGCATCCATAGCGATTTCCATGGCTGCTTTCGAAGAGAAATATTTTGCGATCGACGTTTCTATTTCAGCATCAGGAGCATTCATTTTTCTCATGGCAGCTGCTTTTAAACAAAGGGCTCTTGCCGCATGTACCTTGGTAACGGCATCGCCAATGATACCTTGAATGAGTTGATGATTTCTTATGGTTTTTCCGAATTGAGAGCGATTTCTAGAATAGGATACCATGGCTTCCAGCGCTGCCTGTGCTACAGCCACACCTCCCCAGGCTATACTGTATCGGCCATGGTCAAGGGCTGTGGAAGCTATATAGTTGAAGCCATTATTTATTTTTCCAACCATGTTTTCTGCCGGGACAACAACATCTTTAAATAAAATCTCCGCAACAAAAGCAGCACGACTGGCGAGCAAACCCTTAATCGGTTTTGTTTCAACCCCTTTGAACCCTTTTTCAACCAAAAATGCGGTGATTCCATTATCATCCGCTGCCAATACCAGGAACAGATCAGCTTTGTTTCCAAAGGTAATCCATTTTTTTTGCCCATTGATAATATAACCGTTATTTTTTTCTTCAAATCGTGTTTGGATGCCCTTGGCGTTTGATCCGGTTTGAGATTCAGACAGGGCAAAGGCTGCTATGGTTTCCCCATTTGCCATTTTTGGGAGCCATTTTTGTTTTTGGGATTGAGTTCCCCAACGAATAAGTGTTTGCCCAACCAATGAAGTATGGACAGTCAATAGAGCCCGGGTTGAACAGCAGGCTTTACCTATTTCTTCAGTAAATCTTCCATAGTATTCCGGATCAAGGCCAAGCCCTCCCCACTCCTTGGGAAAAGCGGATGCCAAATAACCTTTATCCGCCATTTGAGCTATTAGTGCATCGGGAATAGCTTCGTTTTTTTCAAATTCAGCTGCGTAAGGGCGGATATATTCTTGAGCAAATTTTCGGGCTTCATCTAATATCCTTTCTTGATATGTACAATCAGTCATGTTGGCTCTCGATTAGTTTTTTTGTTTGCTTTTTACAAATGAAGCAATTTTATTAACCGAACTAAAGTTTTTTATATCAAGGTCTTCATCCGATACTTCAATTTGATATTGCTGTTCAATAAAATTTACGATTTTCATTGCGAACATTGAATTAACGAATCCAAGTTTAAAAATATTGTCATCATCGCTGAATACTGCTTCATCATCAAAAACCGCCATGTTGCTTTTAATCAAGCTTCTAATATCTTTGTTCATTTCCATGATTTGTACTCCTTTTTTATTTGATATTGATGTTTATATAAGGTGGAAAATCTTGAATTTCAGATAAATCATTTTTTAAAAGCATCTTTCCATTATCATCAACTGAGATTTCTTTGAAATTGGAAAATTTATACGATACATACATCATCCGATTTCTGGATGTTTTTTTAAAATCGGCCAGTAGCGTTTTCCCGGCTTTTTTAGCCTCTCTCATGATGAAAGACAAGAGTACGGTGCCAACACCCCTCGACATAACTCGACATGACATTAAAAGCAGTTTTAGATGCCAATGCTCTTCGTTGGTCAGCTCAATCAATGCCAAACCAATTTTTCCATAAGATCCATATCGATCCTTTAATTCACAAATCAGAAGTTTATGATTGTTACTGGTTCGGAAACCATTTAATTCATCATAATCATATGTAATTCCTGTGGCATTCAGTTGATTGGTTCTAACGGTGAGTTCCTCTGCTCTTTTAAGATCTTCCTCTTTGGCCTCTGCAATATCAAATTTCATATCCAGCGAAGCCAGAAACGTCTCATCCGGTCCTTCAAATTCCTCTTCCAATTTATTTCGCCGGATATCAGCCATATACATTTCACGCCTTTTGCTGGAATCCGAAGTGATAAATCGGGGTTTCAGACATGGAGCCTCGATCAAATCCATATATTCTGCGGCATCGACACAGGTTACTTCAGGATGGGAATTTTTTACTTCATCCCGTTCAAATGCCTGATCATCAATGAATAAGATAGTATCCATCCCGATATTGATATTCTCTTGTATTCGTTTAATGGAGGAAGACTTTGCATTCCAATTAATCTCGGGATAAATAAAAAAGTGTTCCAGATTGAACTCCTTCAGCTTTTCCATGGCATTATTGAAATCATTTTTACTGGCCAGTGATTGCAAGATTCCACGGGAGTCGAGCGTTTGGATGATTTCTGTAATGCGGGGTTTTAACTCCAATTTGTCTGATTCAAGCAGCGTCCCGTTCCACAATGTTTCGTCAAGATCCCAAACAACACATTTTATTTCTTTGCTGGCTGATATCATAAGTTATATCCTTTATTCACATATATTTAAAGAAACCCTCGCCGGATTTTCTGCCCAGCAATCCAGCGTCAACCATCTTTTTTAAAAGAGGACAGGGGCGAAATTTGGAATCGTTATAACTTTCATATAACATTAATAGAGAGTTTAATATGGTATCCAAGCCGATTAAATCGGCAGTGGCCAAGGGGCCCATCTCATGGGAAAAACCGTCTCGGAAGATTTTATCGATATCCTTGGCAGTTGCGACATTATCCTGTAAGGCCCAAACACACTCGTTTATCATGGGCATCATGACCCGATTGGTGATGAAACCGGGGAAATCATTCACTATTGTGGCTGTTTTATCGAGACTGGCTAAAAATGATCTTATTTTTTCGATGGTATCTTCGGAGGTGTGATAACCTCGGATAACTTCAACCAATTTTTTTAAAGGAACAGGATTCATAAAATGCATCCCCAAAACGTTTTCCGGTTCCGGTAACAAAGCGCCTATTTTTGTAATGGAAATGCAGCTTGTATTAACACCGAATATGGCGTTTTTTTTAGAGTGATCTTTTAATTCCAGATAGACATTTTTTTTTGCATCGAAATCCTCGGTAATGTTTTCTATAATCAAGTCGGCTGTTTCGATTCCATCGTATTCCGTGGTGAACTGTATTCGCGAAATCAATTCACTGAAGGGCATTGATGTCAGTTTTTTTTTCATCATCTTGATGAGCCGAAAATCCTTTTTTATTTTTTCCCTGGCTTTATCAAGAATATCATCATTTACGTCTTTTAAAATTACCGGATAATTATAACTCGACAAATCGAGAGCAATATCACATCCCATAACCCCAGCTCCAATAATGGCCACTTTCTTTATTGACATACTTTTATCTCCTTGATATTTTACACTTAATTGCCAATTGAATGGTTTTGATTCTAACGATTAACATTAGCAACCGCTACAACAGTCCATTTTACCATAATTTGCCTGATCTTATGATTACTCAGGCTGTTTTATGCGGGACAACTTGAATTCCACCAGACCGTCGGGACATGTTAATGTTACTTCGCCATTGGGGTCTTCAAAGTCGGTTTTTTCACTATGACGCATCGCACTGACAAAAGGCCATATTGCCACAAAACTTGCCGCGCACATGCCATCCGGTGTAAATCTGCTGATTAAATAGTTTCCACGGACATTTCCGCAGACTTTATTGTCAATTACCTCACACTTTATATCATACATAAAAATCAAACCTCCATTAATAGACACAGTCTTATTGTATATTATTAGACATTCCATAATCAGGATTCATGTCATTCTGGAGACCAAGGCGACATGAAGAATCTCAGTGATTCCAGATAGATCTTAGTTAATAATTTTATGAGATTGGCAACAAGTGTTCTCTAAAACCGACAACATCTTTTGCTTTTGAGAGATCCTTTGTCGTTCCTTTTCAGGATGACAGATAGTAGAGTTCAAATTAAAAAAATCAAAAATGTGTAGTAAAATCGATATGATCACAGGTTTCAATTTTCAAATTTTGATACTATTAAGTCAGTTCTCCCAGGGGAATTGACCCGTTTTTACATAACGGGAAATCTTGGCTCTGTTTTCCATATCCGAAAACACTTCCAGATTGGCTGCGATGGCTTTGGGTTTAAATTCTTTAAGAGAATTGTCCAGTGTGTTCATATAAGCTTTATAGCGTTGAATTCCGGTTTTACCGAGCCGCCTTAGTCTTAACAGGTGTTTACGTAACAAAGAGGCGCTATTTTCCTCATAAGCGTCTACCAAACCCCATTTTTCAGCTGTTTCAACGTCTACCGGTTTTGTCATTAAGGTCATATAATGTGCTTTTTGGAATCCAATACGGCGAATTAAAAAGGGTAGAACGCAAGCCGGCATCAGTCCGAATAATAATTCAGATAAACTGAACTCGGATCTGGAATCTGCCAGGACGATATCACTGGCAGTAACGAATCCTATACCACCAGCGTTAGTTTTACCTCGAACATGGGCTACAGTGATATAAGGTCCCTTTGCCAGTTGAAGCCAAAGGTCGTATAAAGGTCCCGGTCCTTGTTCGTTTTGATTGGTTTCAGATCCCTCATCTGCTATGACCTGAAAATCAGCCCCGAAACAAAACACATCCGGCAATCCCTCCAATATAACAATCTTCGCTTTTTCCTCACATTCCTGTAGCACTCGGCCACATTCCATAATTAATACATCATTAACAGTATTATTTGCTTCCGGTCGATATAATTGCAGATAACAGATGTCGTCTTCATATCGAACCCGGATTGTTTGATAGCTTTCTTGATTGTTCACGATACCCATTCATAAATTCTGTGAAAATCTTTTATTTCTTTAAGAAACAACCGTGGAATTCCATTTAAAGAGTTTCTGGCGCCTTCGATCACACTTGAATCAAGCTCTGTATTCCGAGTTCCAAATTTTACAGCACTGTTTTCCTGTGAAATAGAATGATACTCCTTCATGCTTAGTCGATACCGCTTATCCAATTGGCTCTTAATATTAAAACGAGACAGGCGTTTTTGCCCCTCTTGCGTAACAGTACCGCTGTAGAATTCGGAGCAGCATCCGGAGCCGTAAGAAAAACAGCCGATCCTTTGAGCAGAGTGAAAATCTCCATTTTCAATTGTACTGAGAAGGGATAGGGCGGTGGTTGCACCCATGATATTTCCTACTCTTTGACAATAAGCTAAACCAGGAGCAACACGGCGATTAAAATCGTCCAGAATTTCATCCGGTTTGGCTTTAACCATTTTACGCATCATATTGCGGTGTGCGCCTTGAATCATACCACCAAAGGGTGTATGAAAGGCCAGATAGTCAAAGGTTTTTGCGTAATCCGCTTCCGCTACTCTTTTTGAATACTCCAAAAATGAATTTTCACAGCAGTCCAAATAGGATAGCAGGGATAGATCCACGTCTCCGGCATCTCCATCGGCAAAAGGTCTGCAAGTATCCATAACCTCGTATCCATAATATCCATTAGCTCCCTGGTCCAGCTGAAAAATATACGGCTTTTCACTTACAAGCATAGCCACTGCTCCGGCTCCCGAACTCGGTTCGGCGAATGACCAGTCTTCCGACGAGACCTCACTACCGTTCGGAGTAGAAAACCGAGTAAGATCTGTGGCGATCACCAGGGCTTTTGCTCCAGGAGAAACCTGGGATAATATAAAACTAACTGCCACCTGAAGCCCGGCTGTTCCAGAATAGCAGGCGTTCTTAAGTTCAAACAGCCGGCAGTTTCGATTCAATTCCAAAAGGTCATGAATATAAGTGCTCATGGATTTTCCAAAATCAAAGGCTGATTCCGTGCAGGTCACTATCATCTCTATCTGTTCTTTTTCTTCAGCACTTAAGGCGTCGATGATGGGTTTGGCAGCGCTGACACCGTAGGTGATAGGATCTTCGTAAGGTAAAGGCACGGTTTTTTCTTTCATCAACAGATTTTCAAAACGATTGATATCGAGTTTTCGATATTCTGCCAGTTCTCCTACATCCAAGTATGCGTTTCCTGCGAAGACATTCATGTCTTCAATTCCGACAGCGTTCATTTCCAGTTTCTCGAATGATATTGCTTAATTCTTACTGCTAATAGTTTTCCAGACAGAGTGCGGTATTTGTTCCACCAAATCCGAAACTTAAACAAAGTGCACGTTTGATATTGTGGTAAACAGGTTGTTCATGAGCCCAAAATAAGGGTGTCAATGGGTGTTCCAGATTTCTTGTGGGATGCAATGTTGATTCTTTCATTTGTAGCAGGGTGGCAATTACCTCCACAGTGCCGGCGGCTGATAATCCATGGCCAGTGATAGATTTGGTGGCGTTAATAGCGGCGTCAGAAAGATTGGACTCCTGGATAGCCGCAAGTTCAATCTCATCTCCGATCTTCGATCCGGTCCCATGAGGATTGATATAATCAATTGCTTTAGGCGAAAACCTGGCATGTTGCAAAGCTTGTGAGATCGCCCGAAGCTCTCCTTCTTTGGAAGGATTCGGATTGCGATTGGCATCCATGGCTATGGCGCCTCCCGCTACACGAGCATAAATATTTGTTTTTCTGGCAATGGCTGATTTCATACTTTCAACGACCACAGCCCCGCAGTTTTCTCCATAAATGAATCCGTCTCTGTACAGGTCGAAAGGCCTGCTGGCTCGTCCGGGATTATCTTGAAAGCGGTCACTTCCCATTGCTCCTATGGAACGGAAAGCCTGAAGTTCAAAGAAGGATAGATCCATCAAAGCGCCAAGGGCGATACAGTAGTCAACCTGGCCGGTTTGTACCGCCTGTGCAGCATGTAAAATCGCCAACTGTCCACTGGCCGATGCACCACCCAAAGTATAAGCCATACCTTTGATCGAGAATTCTTCGGTACAAAGTCCGCAAAGATCAGTATCCATAAAACTCAAGGCATATTGAGGCCGGATATATGCAGAACGATCCTGATATTTAGCAAAGGTCAAGGCGAGCTGGCGTTGTTGAAGATTAGAACCGCCAATAATAATACCCAAACGTCTTGAATCAATCTCATCCAGTTTGGCATCTTGAAAGATTTCATCTAAGGTCTTTAGAGCTGCTTGTCCAGTGAGTGATAAATCACGTGAATTTCGCCTCGAAACTCTTTCAGGAAGATCGAAGTCAGGTATCTCGGCTCCCAAAAAAGTGCTGCCGTTGTTTCTTCCCTCTCTTTTTAAAATATCGAAGGCATGGTTACCTTTGATTAATGCATTCCAAAAGGCTTCTTTTCCCTGTCCGATAGCACTGAGGATTCCGATTCCGCTGATGACCAGTTCAGGGGATTGAAAGTACATCATAAACAACCTCCGTTAAGTCCCCTATTGTTTCTGCACCGGATAATTCCACTCGTGGGATATCCAAAGCCAATGATTCCAAGGTTAATGTAATAATTTCAGCTCGTTCAATGGAATTTGCACCGAGTTCTTTCATCCGGTCATTTAGATGAAAGGAATGATTGTCCAATGTTCCGATAACCTCACGACAATGATTCGTTATTACAGCAAAAATCTCTTCCCGTTCCATTAATCCCCCTAAGTCCTAATTATAGTTATCAGTTTTTTATTGGTAATGTACCCTATATAATGCCCGATTGAATATTGATCAAATCCTGTGATTTCTAATTCGTTTTCCGGTAAGCTTGGTTTGGCAGAAGTCACTTTTTTAAATCATACAACCACATAATTCTAAAAAGAAGATATTGGGAGTATATTACAAAATGATTAGATATTTATTTAATAATTCCCTCCTGTTCTTCATGTGGACAACAAATTGTAGCCATTCAAAGGTGTTGTGTTCCACTGCTCTGTTCTAATTTTATAAAAATGCCATTAATGTAGATCTATGTTAATCAGCAGCAGGCTGAACATTGAATTTCAAACTGGTATTATTAAAGGTGAAAAATGCCATCACCATGTTTTAAATAAAATGGCAACTGCTGTTGAAACAGTATTTGATAAATGAGGTTAACTTCCCTCCTTCATTACTAAAAACAATAAATATATATCGTAAATACTAATCAAACAGAGTAAAAACCTTATACATGTTTTCAGCTAATTTGTTCAATTATACGTTTTAATGTATCTGTTCTTAATGTTTTCCGCTATTTATAGCTTTTTTGTATCTGAATAATGTCTAATAGTGATTTTTGTCAATAATGAATCTTGATTGTTTTATACACACGACATAACACTATAATACACTCTGTTATTTTTCTGTCAAAAACTGTTTTGGTAGATTAAATAAACACATCTTCATTTACAAAAAAAAGCTTATGTAGTCAAGTTTAGAAATAGTAGAGTTAAGTAAAATATTATTTGTCAATAATACCGGTAAATCTGTTTGGGTACTTGTTCGATGTTGAAGAAAGAAGATCTAAGATGTTGAAATAATAGTAAAGGAGTATTGGCAATAAGATGTATCCTTTTCCTGGGCCTGTTTAACAGCAAATATTCCTAAAGATAAATATTAAAAATAAAGCTAAATGCAGGTACTCATTAAAGATGTTAAAATATTTCAGAAAATTTCTACTTCTAACAATAGATGGCTAAATAAAAGCATTATCTGAAGGAGTATAATAAGCGGAAACCAATAGAACTATAAGACTTGAATTCTGTATCAGGGTTAAAGCCGGAAGCCAATAAACATAGCTGTTTTTATAAGTTGGCCAAGCAGTGAGAATACCTTAAAAAAATTAATATATAATAAAATTCACACGTTTTTAATATATACTTAACTTATTAACTTGACAGTTTGGAGTTCTCCATGGCATTGCTGACTTCGGCAACTTAACATAGTTATTCGGTAAGCCTTGGTATTCTTGAAACTGCTAAAATTATGAAGGAATTCTTGCCTGAGCTGGATTTTATAAAAACCGTTTTTTTTGAAAAGTGGGACCAGTTTATCCGGTTTTTCACAAACAGCTCCATTTTGATCAATTTTTGCTGATTTTAACTCTCTTAAGACTCCCTAAAGAAAACAAAATCCTCGCTTTGAAACAAAACTCTTTAAAAATGAGTAAAATGACTTGACTCTAAAAAAGTGATTTTTTACCATCTCATTTATACATTCTTTGTTATTTGTAAATCATAAAAAAGTACAATGTACTTTTTTTAAGAATGTAAAGGAGTAAAAAAATATGATGGTCATACTTTTTTATTAAGAGTAAACGGTCCCTGTTTTTAATAAATATTATTTTAAAATCATACTGCCACGCATATAATGATATCTCCTATATTTTTATTTTTGTACATCAATTGGAAATTGTTAAAATTTCTGAATTACATATTGATTACCAAAACATGATGAGGAACAGCGATATGAAATTACTTCTCTTTTTCTTATTACCTCTCTCTTTGCTACTTACTTCCTGTTCAGACCAGGAAAGCGGCGGTAGCAGCGGTAATACTTCCTGCCTAGACCAGGTTGGGAGTACGAATCAGAAACTCCAGGACAAATTGAGTATTCCCCTTATTATTGATTTCGGCGCTTCAGCGGAAGAGAATGAATTTGGTTCCAACTGGGAATCGCCGATTCTAGATAGCCACATGTCATATACGGCAACCGGACCGGGGGGGCTGAAAATGGGGCGGGAAATTACTCTCATGCATGCAGGAGCGATGGGAAATGAATATAGCTTTGAGCCCGGAGATAAGATAGTAGTTACCTTCTATAATGATCATGAACGGTCTCAGATAATCATGCCGCATATCAGTTTTACAAAAAGTGGAAAGTTTGAAAGTGAAAGCAGTGATCAATGGTATGGCATGACTAAAACCAGAATTCCTGCCAAAGGAACGGCAACAAGTGTCTTCGAATTCGATGATGGCAGCAAAGGAGCTTATTCTCTTGTAAATATTGATATACATGCTGCTGATTCTATTTTCAGGGCAGACAGATATACAAAGATTATTTGTGATAAAATAGAACTGGCAGGACCTGAAACGGATTTTGACTCTTTTGACTCTTTTAAACGTACAACCCGTACGATTAACGCGCATGTATATACCGGCCAGGGAACAATTACTCCTTCTGAAGCATATGGCCAGATGGTAGACGTAAAAAAAGGAGATGATATTACATTTACCTTTGAAATGATGGAAGGCATGGATGAATATGATGTCATAGTAGATGGAGTAAATGTAAATAACCAAATCCACGATAATACTTATACCTTTACCAATGTGAACAAGGATCATACTATTGCAGTGGGTTTTTTCAGCAGTAGTGTGCCGGATCAGGTTTTGAATATTACACATGGAATCAACGGTACGATGTCACCTACAGGCAAGGTCAGGGTTGACCGGGGGCAGGAGGCTAAAATCAAGTATATTCCAAAACGCTGGTTTACCTATAGTTCAACCATATATCTGGATGGAGCTGAATTAGAAAAAGATCCTTTTTTCTGGACCTATGTAGCCAGAACCTATTACTGGTTTACAGACATTCAAAAAGACCACACATTGCATGTTAATTTCGAATATCATCCGACTCAATGCTATAAAACGTTAGAGGACTTACAAATCTGGGATGGATCTCAAACAGTACCTGAAGGAACGATCAGCCCCGAACAGATTACCTATAAAGGTGCGTTTCGTGTACCTTATCTGGGCAATGCGAGTGATATAACCAAACCGTATTGGGGGGACTCGGGCAACATTGCATATTACCCTGATGGAGACGGGGGAGAGGGGAATAGCAGCGATGCCTTTAAAGGCTCACTCTTTTTTACCGGACACGAATGGTGGACGACAGAAATGAGTATTCCACAACCTGTGATGAGTAAGAATTTTTACGATCTCAATATTGCAACCGAGCTGCAACCTTTCCGCCAGGTCAGGCTGGGAGAAGTCGGTGAAGAGAAAACTCGTGAAATTATCTACCTGCCGCATCTTGATAAAATTTTCTTTGGCCAGGGAAAATTTAGTTACGCTGACCGTAGCCGTCCTTACCATGGATGGTATGAGCGAGATTTGAGCAATCCTGAAATAGACGGACTCTGGTATCTTGGCGGTCTTGACAGTGATGGTTCTCCCTTGCAGCAAGGCCTGGGTGTAATCAATGATGACGGAGATGAATACAGTATTGGCGTGGGCTTAAGCGGATGGCATTCTACTTTAATTCCAGATGATTGGGCGATCAAACACCTGGGCGGCGTTAAAACCCTGGGAGTGGGCAAACACCAGAATGGCCCCAGCCTCTTTGCCGTAGCCCCCTGGGACAAGGCCTCTGTTGTTCCGGGCGATTGGGATTCTGACAGGAATATACTTATTGATAGAGGAAAAATGCAATATATTCCCCTGCTTGCATATTATCGAACACAGTATCAGGAGGAGTTACCAACAATAGAAAATATGGGGCAAGGAGATGCCTGGCTTGAATCAAGCTGGTTGGTTAGCAATGACCGCCAGGCTTTTATGGTCGCCGGAATGGTTGGTTATGGCAACACTTTTTATAATAATGGTGCTGCCGGTATTAACTGGAATCAAAACGGTCGCCTGGTATTAAAGTTTTATGATACAGCAGAGCTGGCAGCGGTTGCAGCTGGAGAGCTTATGTCATATGAACCGCAACCATATGCGACTTTAGATATTACTTCATATATGTTCTGGGACTATTTTGGCGAAAGACGCAAACCTGATCGGAGAACTGATAATCCTGTTATTGGTTTAGCCTATGATCATATCCATAATTACCTGTATATTGTTGAAATTGGCGGTCACGATGAATTAGGTTCATTGAAGGATTATCCTGTGGTACATGTGTTTCAAGTAGATGCATTAAATCTTTCAAAATGTAAGTAGCTTAATGCTCAGGGGTGACTAACCGGTTGCCCCGATTAAATAACGATAACCGTGTTAATATTAATTTTTATTCAGTCTAGAATTTAATGGTATTGTAAGAATCAATGCCATGAAAAAATTTATACTAGCTTCACCGATAATGCAGGATTACTTTTTTCAAATTTTAAAATATATTCTTTTTTCATAGCAAACAGGGATGCTGGTTCAGTATGAATGAACGTGTATTTGGCAGGAACTTTATTCATTGTGTTAATAAATTCAACACATTTCTGCTTTTCAATTTTACTTCCTACCATCCCATCCCGAATTATAAAAATACAACCGATCGGTTTATCTTCTTCCAGAATAATCCTGGGTTCATCCTTTTCCATTGAAAATTAACTCCTTGACATTGTTGTTATAATTTTATAGGCGGAATGGCATTACATACATACTGGACCGGTATATCTACATTTAGAGTTTAATTGCTTGACATTGTTGTTGTAATTATATAAAAAGCTTTATAAAAACACATATAAACTTGTTTTTATAAAGCTTTTCATAATAGTGGCATATTGAGATATTGATTGGGTTTATCTAAACCAACCTCTTTTCCTCGATCTAAACCGTTTCTTTTTTACTTATTCTTTTTTTATCGGAGTTCCAATATGACAAAACCAGTGGTATTTATGTTTTCAGGTCAAGGTTCGCAATACTATCACATGGGTAAAGAATTATATGAGAAAAATGAACCCTTTAGAAAATGGATGAATGAATTAGACGGTATAGCCTCAGGTGTTTTCGGGAAATCAATCGTAGAAATAATATATGATGAAGCCAAAAATAAAAGCGAAGCGTTTATCCAAACATTGGATACCAGCCCCGCAATCATCATGGTGGAATATGCCCTGGCAAAGGTTTTGATAGAGGCCGGAATTAAGCCGGACTATCTGCTGGGAGCCAGCTTGGGAGAGGTAACAGCTTCACTTTTGGCAGGGGTTTTTAATTTGCGTGATTTGTTTGATGAATTATTCAAACAACTGGAGCTATTTGAAAAGAATTGTTTAAAAGGAAAAATGATTGGAATTATCGACAGTCCGGAACTATTCGAAAAAACTCCAGCTCTGAACGAAAACAGTGAAATAGCCGCATATAATTTTGATTCCCATTTTGTCGTTTCTTGTGAGCAGAATCATGTAAAACGGATTGAAGCATATTTGGAAAAAGAGGGCATTCAGTATCAAACACTACCGGTTTCTCTGGGATTTCATTCATCAATGCTGGATACTGTCGAACATTTGTTTAAAGATTCAATCAAAAACAGTCTTTATAAACATCCTAAGATCCCCCTTGTTTCCTGTACTTATGCCAAGGAGATGAGTTCATTCGATAAAAACAGTTTTTGGGATATTTTTCGCCAACCCATTCAGTTTCAAAAAACGATTCAGGCATTGGAGAAAAAAAACGACCATGTTTATGTGGATCTAGGTCCGTCAGGAACCCTGGCCAATTTTGTTAAGTACAATTTGAAAAAAGACTCTATGTCGGAAGTTTTTTCGATTTTAACACCTTTTGGACAAGATTTAAAAAATCTGGATAAAATCAAAGCATACTTTTCCAGTCACTACCTACAGGAGAAAAAGATGATGAAAACCTATGTATTTCCGGGCCAGGGCTCCCAAATTAAAGGAATGGGTGGGGCTCTTTTTGATGAGTTCAAAGAATTGACTGAAAAAGCGGATGAAATTTTGGGATATTCAATAAAAAAACTCTGTCTTGAGGATCCTGACAGACAACTTCATCAGACTCAATATACTCAGCCAGCTTTATTTGTCGTTAATGCATTGTCCTACTATAAGAAAGTTAAAGAAACAAAAGAAACACCGGATTTTGTAGCGGGACACAGTTTAGGGGAGTACAACGCTTTATTAGTTGCCGGTGGATTTGATTTTGAAACCGGTTTGAAACTGGTGAAGAAGAGAGGAGAATTAATGAGTCAGGCGTCTGGGGGAGCTATGGCAGCCGTTCTTGGTTTAACCGAGGAGAAAACAAGAGAGATTTTGGAGAGGAACGATCTTTTGGAGATAGATATTGCCAACTTAAATGCTCCGACACAGATTGTTATCTCAGGGTTGAAAGATGATATTAACAAGGCACAACCCTTTTTTGACAATGCAGGTGCGACCTATATTCCCCTGAATGTCAGTGCGGCTTTTCATTCTCGCCAGATGCAAAAAGCCAAAGAGGAATTCGAGACTTATGTCAATGGATTCGAATTTTCCGAACTTGCGATTCCGGTAATCTCTAATGTAGAAGCCAGACCATATAAACATGACAAAATCGCCGCCAATCTGGCTGACCAGCTTAGATCTTCGGTGAAATGGTCAGGAAGTGTGCAGTACCTGATTAGTCAAGGGGAAATGGAATTTGAAGAACTGGGTCCAGGTGATGTATTGACAAAACTAATTGAAAGAATCAAATCTGAAGCGACCTCTACCATAGAAAAAGAGGAGAACACTGATGCAACTCTTAATACTGAGTCGAACGTTGGTTTTAAAAACTCTTCTGACAAGGAAGATGAAGAATCGAAAACAGGGTTATTTCAAAACGAGGAATCGGTAAGTTTGGGTGAGGACGTCTTGGAAAAGAGAAAATACGAGGATGAATCGGATGACAAAGCTGCTGGTAGAGCTGCTTATAAACGGGAAATTGAAGACGTTCATAAAAAAATTGCCGATTGGAACAAAACATATCCCTGCGGAACAAAGGTGACTTGCGAAAGTTATGATGAAGAACTGATCACCAGAACAGAAGCGGTACTATTGTTTGGTCACAGGGCCGCAATATATATGGAAGGCTATAACGGTTATTTTGCCCTGGATGAAATAACGCCCGTTTAATCAGCTGTTATCACAAAAAAATCCTTTAAAGCGAAACCACAATGTTGTTGACGTTTAATATTGTGGTTTCGATTTAATATTTAAAAAACAAGACAGTAAGAGCGAAATGGAATCTTAAAAGATTATGAATATGGAAGGGAACACAAAACAATTGGATTATCAGTTAAACGGTTGTTCTCGAATAACTGCATTTTCGTTGGGTAGCAAGGAGTTTAAAGATGATTATAACCTTAAATACGCGTATCTGGCCGGTGGTATGGTTCGGGGAATAACATCTAAAGAAATGGTCGTAAAGTTGGGAAAGGCAGGTATTATGGGGTATTTTGGAACTGGCGGATTTTCGATAGATGAAATCGACGAAGGGATTCAATTTATACAAAATGAGCTGAAAGACGGACAAGCCTATGGTATGAACTTGCTTAACGGTCAGTTGGAAGATGCAACCGTTGATTTGTATTTGAAGCGAGCTGTAACAAAAATAGAAGCGGCAGCTTATATGCAGGTTACACCGGCCTTAGTAAAATATCGACTTTTGGGATTAAGCTCCAATATCGACGGATCAGTGATGATAAAAAATCAAGTAATGGCCAAAGTTTCGAGACCTGAGGTCGCATATGCATTTTTATGTCCGGCTCCGGATCAAATTGTAAAAAAGTTGCTGGATAAAAATATTATCACCCGGAAACAAGCCGAACTTTCCCAAAATATACCCATGGCTGATGATTTATGTGTTGAAGCAGATTCCGGGGGGCATACCGACCAGGGAGTTGCCTATGCCCTAATGCCGGCTATGATAAGACTGCGAGACGACATGATGGTCAAATATCGATATGACAAAAACATTCGAGTCGGCGCAGCAGGAGGGATAGGCACCCCGGAAGCAGCAGCTGCGGCGTTTGTCCTGGGCGCTGATTTTATTTTGACTGGCTCCATCAATCAATGCACGGTTGAAGCTGGCACCAGCAACACAGTAAAGGACATGTTACAGGATATAAATATCCAGGATACCGATTATGCACCGGCAGGTGACATGTTCGAATTGGGAAGCAAAGTGCAGGTTTTAAAAAAGGGTGTATTTTTCCCGGTTAGGGCCAATAAATTGTATGAACTTTACAAGAATTACAATTCGATTGACGAGTTGGATGAAAAAACTAAAAAACAGTTACAGGAAAAATATTTTAAACGCAGCTTCGAAGAGATATATGAAGACGTTAAAGCCTTTCATCCCCCTGAAGAGATTCAACGAGCGGAGCGAAATCCAAAACTGAAAATGGCACTTATTTTCAGATGGTATTTTGGTCATTCCGGCAGACTGGCCAGAGAGGGTAATGAAGCACATAAAGTCGATTTCCAGGTTAACTGCGGCCCGGCCCTGGGGTCATTCAATCAATGGGTAAAAGATACAGAACTGGAAAATTGGCGAAACCGATATGTTGATGAAATTGCCATTAAACTGATGCATGAAACCGCTGAAATACTGAATCGACGCTTTCAAACCTTTCTCCAGCAGTCTCAATATCCCTAATCAGTTCAGAACGTATCACCGCAAAAGTAGACGGACCTCTTATTTGTCGTTATGCCTTTGCGAGAATGATATAGAGTCCAGGGTAATGCTGAAAAGTTACAATTTAATATTAGATAAGGCCGTCGTTTGTCAGTTGTTTCAATCGGTATCAGAAACTCAGGATGACAGATTGTTGAATGTAATTAATGATATTGATGTAACCCTTCTTTACCATTGTCAATTTTTTTGAGCCATTTTTGATGGGAGTGGCAGATCGGGCGCTATCACCTTATATATATCTGAAAACCGGTCCTTCCCTAACTTCGACTCCAGGTCAATCAGGTTTTTCAGGATCATTTCCGGATGTACCATGTGTTTTTTTTGCATAATTCCCAACCACAATTCACTGAATATTTCGGTAGCCTCTTCCAACCTGCCTTGTTTTAAGCGCATATCGCCCTTCAAGGTTTTAGCAACAACTGGTAACTGATCATTCCCGGACATTGTATTGATATTGTCCAACAGGATTTGTGCCTCATCGAATTCTTTCCTGTTTATCCGACTTTGTATAATATCGATTATTACCTTGATTTTAATCCCTGTTTCCAGATTTTCATAGGGTATTTCATTTAACAATCTATCTTCCAGGATTTTGCACCGGTTTATATTTCCGAGAGCTTCTTCACATCGGGCCAGTGATTGAAGGGATGGTATCATGGATTGATGATCCTCATTTTGTTCACTATACGCCAACGATATCAAACTCAGATTTCGGCGGGCTTCCCAGTCGTTGTTTTTCCGATAACAGGTTTCTAAAAACATTAAAGCACTTTTAAATATCGTTATATTGTCATTATGCGGAGATTGTACCCAGTTTATCCAAAAATCGACACCATTTACAATTGACTCCGATTTCGGAGCTTCCTCGACAGATAAAGCATCATTTGCTGTTCTTAGCCATGCAATTGCCAGATCAGGGGATAAAGGCGTTTCCATTTTTGAAATATCAAAACTTCTAATCAAACGATAACTCCAATCATCGATCAGTACTTTTAATCCGGCTCTGACAAATATATTGGAAAGGTTGGTTTTGCCTTCCAAAAAAATCTCGTACTCTTTGTGTTGCCACAACTGATCCAAACTATCGAACCACCTTTTATTGTGTTCCACAACAAGGCGGTATAGAATCGAACTTGATTGCTGTGCCAGGTAGGGATCAAGCACCTTCAATTCCAGGCAGAAGATTTTGCTTAAAGTGAGTTTTATTCTTTCGAGTGTTTCTTTTGACCATCGGTAGGAATCTCTTTTTTGGTGAAGGTAATCGGGTGTCAACGGATAAATTTCCTTGTAGGAAGGTTTGGCGATAAAAAATCCTGCTTTTGTTCCTGCATCCACTATTTTTGACATCTCAGCCACCTTTGGGATGCTTAGAAAATCACATAGTTGCAATCCGGGTGATCGGTGTTTTTCATCTTTCATTTCTGCCGCAATGGAAAAACTGTCGGAAATAAACTGTCGAATATCTGCAAGTACTGCCAGAACAGGTTTCCAATTTTCAGGTATGTGACGCCAGCCATATTCGAATAACGCTAAAATCGGATTATCCTTAATTGATGGTTTGATCTCGCTTAGCTCGGTAATAAGGGATTGAACTGACTTATCAGCCATTAACGGCAATATTCGTTGCATCAGGTAGGGATGTCCATCCAAACATTCCAATAGTCTATCGTATCCCGGTTCATCTTCTTTAATTTCCTGTTGTGTCTGGCGCAAGATACTTGAAGCCAGTTGCTTTCTTTCAAAAGACAATAAACCTTTAATCGAAATAGCTTGCACATTGCTAAATAAATCACAGGTTTTTTCACTGGTATCCACAATCATTAATCGGCTTTTCCCTTTACCGATTTCTTGTATGAATTCAGTTAATTCCCTTTTTTCTTCTGCGGAAAGTGTTTCCTTTATATCATCATTGTTATCAACATAAGAAAAACTATCAAAAACCAAAAGATATTCTTCACTCAAAAGCTTATTTTGCGTTTCCAAAGCAACTGCCTTTTCCCCATCAAAATAATGACCGATCATTTGAAGAATAATTTCCTTGGAAAAAGCGCCTTTTCGGTAATCAAAATAAAAAGCCGTTTTCCCCAACTTTGAAGCGACAAACCAGTATGCAAATTGATGGACCAGGTGCGTTTTACCTATGCCCGAATGCCCGTAAAGCACGGTTATTTTTCTGTCTATAAAGGCACGTTTGATGTCCTGCATTTCCATGTCCCGCCCAAAAAACTCACTGGGAGGCAGGAATTCGCCGGAAAATCCAACAACGTTTTTATTAATTTCGTTTAGGGTCCTTGATTCCATTGGCGGTGGTGTTATATCTTCCTCTGCGAAAAAACCGAAGTCTTGCATTCCATAGTGATTAACTGATGGCCAGTCATGAAGCTCTTTTGTCTGGGCTGTCAGTGAGTTTTGCTGACAGTTGAGTTGCATTGTCTTACGGGTTTCAACCACAGCTTGGGCAAGTGTGTTTCCTGCGGCGATTTGAGTATAGATCAAATGAAAAAGCCTGGCGCTTGAAAAGGAATAAGCAGAAGGATAGGATGTTATGATTCCTTTAACACCGCCTTTGATCAAACAAAGAGCAGCGGTTTCAAGATAGTTTCCGTGTGATTGATCAGATTTGTTTTCTTCAACATAATGGATATCCAACATCATTATGTCGACCTGATTAGAACTCAGCAGCTTTGAAAAGTCGGTGATAGTACGGGGATCTGCACCGCCTGATTCGTTTTCCAAAATCAGTTGTTCAACACATGACTCTCCCTCTGTTTTTTGACAGGTTCCGTATCCTTCAAAATGTAATATATGGAAACTCTTTTCCGCATCTCCGAGACTGTTTTTAAGATTCTTCCAGGTTGGACAATGTAGTATCTCAACTTTAAACGAGTTTTCAGATTGAAGCAGGGTATAATAAAAGTTAAGAAAGTTGATTTGCTGATGATTCTCTTTATAAGAATTCGGTCTTGGTGCAACAAATAAAATTTGAAGCGGTTTTTCAGCATTCAACCCCAACCACTGTTCCGGGCTTGATTTCCTGGGATAATTTCTCATGAATGCAGCACACGAGGTGGCCAGGTATCGATTTGAGTCCGGTAATACCAGCATTTCCCAAGGTTCCTTAAAAAAATCCGGCCGTTCCGATTCAAAAGTAACTACAACATTTTTAAGTTCATACTCATCCAGCTTTTCCAAAATTACGTAAAGCACATAATCGTCCGAAAGCAGTTGCTCTCCCATTTGCTTGCCGACCCGAATGATCTTCTGAATAATTCGAGTTGCTCGTTGCTTCTGTTGTTCACAGGGTTGATGTAAATACGTTTGAAAGTACCAATCCAAATCGTCTCGAAATGAATCCTCCGCAGGGGACGGATAGTATTTCACAGTATGCGAGAATATCTCGTCACCAATGACTGCCTGAATCTCTATCTTATCCGAATGACCATTCTCATTCGGTTTATCGATGAATTTTAAATCTGCTTTACCCTTTACCATATATATGTTCCGACTTTTGTTTCAGTTATGTTTTTCAGATGAAAACTGTGACTACATGATGCGACCGAGGTTATTCCATAATTGTTTGTCCATTTGACTAAAAATCCTATTTTTACGACTAATAAGCAATTGAAATATTACCTTTTTATTGCTCATTGCCATAATATTCAATGGTCTGTTTGTGATAAAGTAAACAGCTTTCCCCTCACTTCAGTAGGTGAGGCATTATATCAAATGAGCCAGGTGAAAAACAGAACCTTGCCGGCGAAACGAATGATGCATGTTCCAATTAAACAATCGGGATGCTATATCCCATTTCTTTAAACGCTTCTTTGGCGACAATGAAAAAATCTTTGATATCTTTTTCAGTAATAAGCCCCAAGTTGCATAATCTAAACGTTTCAAGACCGAACATTTTTCCCGGATAAATGGTAAATCCCCGTTCATAACAGTAGTCATGAAGCTTGAAGAAATCGAAACGATCGTCGTCCGGTGCTTTAATGGTTACCACCAGATGGCTCTGGATCTCTTTGTCGATAACAGATGCAAGCCCTATTTCTCCCATGCCCCTGTGAATTGCTTCCCAACATTTGGTCAAACGATCCCAGCGAGCAGCCTCACCTTCATCAAAATACTCGTCAATAGCCTGACGCAAAGCATATATGGTTTGAACCGGCGGTGTAAAATGCATCTCCCCCATCCGTTCAAAAAAATCAAACTGCATGAAAAGATTACAATAATAGGATCGAGTAGGGTAATTCTTTGATTTTTTTATCTCTTCAATGTTGCCGATGGTCCAGGAGGCTCCTGTCATACCGGCCAAGCCTTTTTGGGCTGAAGACATCAGAAAATCGATATTCAAATCATCAATATTGATGGGAAGAAGCCCATAGGTTGAGATGGTGTCAACAACAGATATGCAGTTGTTGTCATGGGCAATCTGACCGATTTCCCTGACCGGGTTCAGAACACCAGTGCCGGTTTCATGATGAACCATCGCTACCACTGCTATATCTTTGTCTGCTTTGATGGTTTTTTTGACAACATCAAGGTCTGGTAGCTCAGTGGCTGGGAACTCAATGTTCACACAAGGTATGTTGTAGTGCTGGGCTATTTCCACCATTCTGGCAGAATAAGCGCCATTATTTACAACACAAAGCTTTTTCCCTTTCGGAACCAACGAGTTGACCAGGACATCCTGGACAATTGTTCCCGATCCGGCATAAATGACGGCAGTATATTTTTTCGGATCTCCGTGTACCACTTTTACCAGATCTCTGCGAACGCTGGTCATGACTTCAACAAATTCTTGTTCCCTGGGGCAGATATCTGGAATTACTTGCGCGTACTTGACTGCATCGCTGGTCGTTGCCGGACCCGGATTCAGTAAAATGTTTCTTTTAACAGGCTGAAGGACTTTCATTTTATCTCCCTCCTTTTATCTAAAAAAAAGTCTCTTGTGTGACATGTGATTTATATTTTTCGGTTAAAATCTTACTGCCGATGGTGCGGCAGCTTTGACGTCTATTCGGCATATCATAGGCAATTATAATGGTACTACGGTCTTCCTGCTTTTTTCTTGGGTCCTCAATCTCTTCTATGATGCTAAAGCCGCTGCGGTGGACATTTTTATCCGTTCAAAATGTGCCTTTCACTCTTCAACTGTTTTGTAAAGGGTGCTTTCGGCAACCTTCTCCCGATCGGCTAATGGGGAATCGGTCAATCTTCCGGTCCGTTGTATGAACGTTTTTAAGGGAAACTTCGGACACCCATTGAAACAGTACTCACGAAGTGTTTCGCTGTATAGTGCCGTATTCTCAATTATCATAGTAAAAGGAATTTTGAGTACTGTCCAGATTGCCGATTTTGCGTTCCCTACTACATTCGCAATCTTGCAATGAAGAATTTTTCTGTTTGACAGCTTTGATCTTTATTTTGGTTATTTCGACAAAGCTCCAGTTAAATAGCTATCTTTATTCCAACATTCAGCAATATGCGACATCTGTCTTGCTTCTGGTATTTTTATAAAGGCTCAATATCAGAGGAGTTAAATAAGTTTGATGTTTTGGTGAGGTCAGTATATTTAACAAATAAACCATAAATTAAAACAACACTATATGGGCTTGTTGATTTAGTTGGTTTTTTTGTAAGTCCAGGAACCTGGCGGAGAAAAACAAGGATTGAAGTTATATTGTAACTGGTTGATACTCTTCAACTCTTTGCTTATGGATGAAGAGTATATGTTCATTTTGCCAGCTTTATAAGGTTTAGGTTTTATAGATTTCCTGACCTACAGTTTTGATCCAGTGTTTCTTTAAAACCTCTTTGGCGATTAGAACCTTATCCACTTCAAGAATTAAAATCGCTTCGTTGTTATTCAGGTAAATAAAGGGGTATATTAACTCAACATTGACCCCAACCTCAAACAGAGTTCTTAAAATGGCACCCAATCCGCCGGGATGATCCGGTGTTGTAACGGCTAATACTTCTCTGGAGGAAGTGGTGAAACCTTTACTTTCCAGCACACTGATAGCTTTATCGGGATTATCCGTTACCATGTGAAGCTGAGGCGGGCCGCTACCTTTGGCGGTTCCCATGATGGCCTTTATATTAATCTGTTCCTTTTCCAGGATTTCGCAGACCTCATGTACCGCACCAGGGTTATTTTGTACGGCTACTGAAACTTGTCTGATTGGCATTGTATTGTCCTATATATGTTATATGTAAATTTATTCAAACGGGAATTTGTCATAACCCAAGGTAACTGCTTTACTGACTTCCTGGGCAACCTTTTTCTTTTTCCCCATTAACATATCGATACTTTCATGAATTTTTTCGACTGTGATGATGTTTGCCAGTTTGGCAAATGATCCCAGGATAATCATATTGGCGGACCTGGGATTTCCGATTTCTTGGGCCAATGTGCTGGCCGGTACTGGGAAAACCTCGATATCACCCCTGTGGGGCAAGTCATCTACAATGCTTGAATTATATAGCATTTTTCCGCCGGATTGCAGTCGATTTATAAAGGAAATCACCGATGGCTGATTCATGGCCAGGACAATGTCGGGATTGGAAGCTACCGGCGAAGCGATCTCCTCATCCGAAACACAAATGGTGCAGTTTGCGGTCCCGCCTCTCATGGCTGCACCATATTCGGGCAGAAAAGTCACATGATAATCCTGAAGCATGGCGGCGTTCCCCAAAATATTGCCGATTGTCAGTACACCCTGACCACCTGAGCCGGCAAAAAGTAGTCTTGCCAACATATTATTGATCTCCTCTTTTATCGGTTAATACACCCAATGGAAACTCTTTCTCCAGCACCTCATCGATCCATTTACACGAATTGATAGTGTCCATTTTCCAGTTGGTCGGGCATGGGGACAATATTTCAACAGCGGAATACCCCTGTTCATCTATCTGAGTTTGAAAGGCTTTTTTAATTGCTTTTTTGGTTTTGCGGATGTTTTTAGGCGAACTGACCGATGTCCTTTCCGCATATGCCACACCCGGAAATGACGCGATGATATCTGTTATGTGTAGCGGATGTCCGTCAAACTTTGGATTTCGTCCCAAAGGGGAAGTGGTTGTTTTTTGTCCCACAACTGTGGTGGGGGCCATTTGTCCTCCAGTCATCCCGTAAACAGCGTTGTTGATAAAGATGAGGGTAAATAGCTCTCCCCGACTGGCGGAGTGAATGGTTTCTGCTGTGCCAATGGCGGAGAGATCGCCGTCTCCCTGATAGGACAATACAAACATGTCGGGTCTGGCTCTTTTAATTCCGGTAGCCAAGGCGGTTCCCCTTCCGTGGGCAGCTTCGATCATATCAAAATCAAAATAATGATATGCCAAAACGGCACAACCGGCCGGATTAACGCCTATGGTTCTATCACCGAGGTCCATTTCTTCCAGCAATTCCGCCACGATCCTGTGTACGATTCCATGACCGCAACCCGGGCAATAATGCGTTGCCACATCCTTTTTATAGTATTTTGGCCATTTATTCTTAAGTTTCATAGGTCAAATCCTTTTTTTCCTGGTACTCACGAAAAATATATCTGGCAAATTCAGCAGGTGTTGGAACCACTCCTCCGGGTCTGCCGTGAAATGAAATGCCGGCTTTGCCCATGATTGACAGCTGAACATCTTCCAACATTTGACCGGTGCTCATCTCAAATACAATGAAATGTTTGATGGTTCTGGCCAGCTCCTGAAGTTTTTTGCGTGGAAAAGGCCAAAGTGTAATCGGGCGAATAAGACCGGCTTTAATACCGTCTTTTCTCACCCGGTTAATGGCGCCTTTGGCGATCCTGGCAGTGGTGCCATAAGCAATGATAACTATTTCGGCATCCTCCATGCGATGAGCTTCGTATCGGACTTCATTTTCCGTAATTTGCTGATATTTACGTTCCAGTTTCCAGTTATGGCGTTCCATCTCAGCTGGGTCCAAAATGAGTGATGCCAAATATTTACTGGGACCGTTTCCTCTGCCTTTTAAAGCCCATTCTTTTTCCGGAAGATCTTTAACCGCTTCCTGAAATATCACCGGCTCTTTGGTTTGCCCCATCATACCGTCTCCCAGGATCATCACCGGTGTTCGATATTTGTCTGCCAGATCAAAAGAGAGCATTGTGATGTCGGCGATTTCCTGCACAGAGCCCGGTGCCAACACAGGCATTCTATAATCTCCGTGTCCACCGCCTCTGGTAGCTTGAAAATAATCTCCCTGGGCGGGGGCAATGTTTCCCAGACCAGGGCCTCCGCGCATGACATTGACAACAACCGCCGGTAATTCAAAACCGGCTAAAAACGAAAGTCCTTCCTGTTTCAGACTGATTCCCGGACTGGACGATGAGGTCATCACTCTGGCACCGGTTGATGAGGCACCAATGACCATATTAATGGCGGCTGTTTCGCTTTCGGATTGTATAAACACACCGTTTGCCTTGGGGAGATTTTCCGCCATATACTCTCCCAATTCATTTTGCGGGGTGATAGGATAACCAAAGTAACATTTGCATCCCGCTCTGATGGCTGCCTCTGCGAATGTGTGGTTACCACTGATAAAAATCTTATTCATTATATACCTCAAGTACTAGATCCGGGCAGACCAGAACACAAACCATGCATCCGTTGCATTCGTCCATGTGAGTTGGATCTGCAAAGTTGTATCCCATTTTGTTAAGATCCGTCGATGGTTGGAGTACGTTCTCCTTACAGAACTCAATACAAAGATTGCATCCCTTGCAGAATTCGGTATTAACGACAACCTTATGTTTTTTCTTTGTTTTTGCCACCTGGTACCAACCTTGATTGATTAGAAAGTTAGAATGGAGCTGATGATGAATTCGATCACATCAACTAAATAATTACCGTTCCAAATGCCAACGAATTTTTTTTTAATGCTCGGCAGGTAGAAGTTTATAGGTATCCCGAAATGTATATAGAGTGATGGTCTATTATTCGGTGACTTATAATTTTTTATGAAATTGAAGGAAAAATCAACCTGATTTTCCTGAAAATGCTGATCTTGTCGACATCTTCAGCCGGCTAACAATATGATTATCGCCAGATCGATTTGCTGTAGAGACCGCTTCAATCAATGCATACAGAGCATGTATTGTAAAAAGGAATCCGAACACAATATCGGTAAAAGGATTCAAATGAAAGTTATCATGGCGATGGATTTCTAACTTCGTTTTGAGCTCTTATGGATGTTGAAAGCTTAACAATATGGATTCTTTTAAAAAGTGCATCGTGTTTTTTGTTGATCTTGAGGTTATTAAAAAAGGAAGACGACAAGTTGGGGCGGATTTAATATATTACGTTTTGGCGATTTTTTTGCTTGTTTTGTGTAAACGACATTGGGATGGTGTTTTATTAAGATAAACATCTGCAATTTAAATAATCTGAAATGTAGTGTGTTGAATCTGGTATTATATCTGCAATTCCGCCTCAGTGAGTTCGGGAGATATAACTCATTATTTAAAGAAAACGTTGCTTAGTGAAGTGATTATGGTTAAAATAAAAGAGAAAATTTTTGTGCATTAAGTTCCATCGTTATTGTGTAAAGATTGTTTAAACATTGAATGGAGCTTTGTATTTCGTTTTAGGGAATGTAATCGTGATGGCCTAAAAACGTCATTTATTTCAATATAATAATTCACAATAAACGCTTTAGATATTAACCTTCGACCCTGATTCCATATATTTAGTCATGGTCTGGTTAATGGTTGAAACAGCATCATATCTTATATATAAATTAAAGTGAATCAACCAAAGACAACAAAAAAAACAGGGCTGGTAAACTTCTCAGAATCGTATTTTCTACAGAAGTTTGTGGAGCATAAAACCGGGAATATTTTCCTTATGGGCGGCAGAATATTAGCATTATTGTGGAAAACTTTCTGGGAAAGACGAATTCCGGTCTTGGCCCAATCACTGGCGTATACAACAATTTTTACTCTGGTTCCTATCCTGGCTGGTTTTTATGCAGTATTGGGATGGCAAGTAAAAGACGAGACAGTCAAGTGGAACATTGAACAGTTTATTTCGGTTTACCTGTTTCCGGAATATGTTAACAGCATTTTTACCCAGTTGGAAAAAATATCGAAAGCATCAGCTGTTTTTGGGGTTATTGGTTTTTTGACTATATTTCTGGCGGGAATATTTTTGTATTCAAAAGTGGATTCATCTATTAATGAGATCTGGCTGTCTGTAAAAAAGAGAAAATGGTTTAAAAACGGACTGGCATTTTTTATGACCTTGTTTTTCGGACCTATGATTTTGATGCTGATGTTTTCCATTCCACCGTATTTACAGACACTTCCTTATTATAAAGAAGTGGTGAGTTTTGTTCATATTGAAACATTATTTTCGCAATTTATTCCTATTCTTATTACATCTATTGGATTGTTTGTTCTTTATCTTTATATCCCGGTTATAACAGTAAAATACACAGCGGCGATTCGAGGTGCATTGATCGCCGCCCTGCTAATTCAAATAAGCAACTTTTTTCTCAGCATCTATCTTCAATCCTTTTCTCAATTGGATGTTTTCTACGGATCATTGGCTATCATTCCGATTTTTTTGCTCTGGGTGTATATTTTTTGGACAGTGGTATTAACCGGTGCGGCTTTGACGTTTGTTATTCATTATCATGAAAATACTGCTTATATGGATACTAAGGGTATGTACAACTATGAATCGTTGCTTAGTTCAGCGCTTTTGGTGATGATGTATTTGACCAAATCCTTCCAAGATAAAGATGGTGCACCAAATTTTGAACATATTCAGGTAATGCTGGGAATGAACAGGAAGCGACTGGGGTATATCATTGAAGTACTAAAACAGGAAAAAATGATTGTTGTTTTTGATGAGGATACGGGTCGAAGGGGTATCACAGCCCGTTATCAACCCGGATTTTCACCGGATAAAATTAAATTGATCAGCTTGATTCCCTTGTTTTACAGTCCCAGGGAACATGCTGTTTTTGAAGATGATTTAAACGACCTCATGCGTTTTTTTGAAGTCCATCCGGGTTTTTTATTGGAAAAAATTACATTGCAGGATCTGTTGGATAATCCCGGGAAAATCATGGCGGATGTAAAAAAAAGGCTGAATACCTTCTTGGAAAGCCTGTAAAATTACTTAATAAACTGTCTGGAACAAGACAACAGCTTTTGGCAGGGTGTCAACAAAATTGAGATAAAAAAACTCGAAAAAGCGGTATTTTTGTTTCCTTAATTCATACGAGAAGACCATCAACATGATAATTGCCAACGCATACTAGTCAATATAGTTTTGTTTTAAAATACATCTTTTTCTTGTAAGATAAATGGTATTGTTATATCGTTTATCTTACAAGAGCTTGAAAGTTTTGGTAGTTCGGTATGATGGATTGTACGGTATCCTTAACTATCTTGTTTGAACAATTTGTCAAGAAAAACTTGAACTGCCTTTTAATTGCGGTTACTAACAAAGAATTATGCATAGGATACTCATCGCAGATGATAATGAGAGCATACATGAGGATTTTAGGAAAATTCTCTCTCAAAAATCAGATGACAGCAAGGAAATAAAAAGCTTTGAGGAGCATTTTTTTGGGATTGAATCTTCCGGTGAAAAAAGCACTTATGATCTATTGACCAATTTCAAATTAGATCATGCTTACCAGGGAGATGAGGCATTTCAAATGGTGCGTAAAGCGGCAATGGAAAAGTTCCCTTATTCATTGATTTTTATGGATATTCGAATGCCTCCTGGATTCAATGGAATTACAACCGTTTCCCGCATCTGGAAGGAATTTCCCGATATTGAAGTGGTGTTATGTACTGCTCATACTGAATATACGCTTAACGATATAATTGCTGAATTGGGACTGACCGATCAGTTGATGTTTATCAGAAAACCGTTTGACACCATTACTGTGGTCCAAATGGCGCTTGCCTTAACTCAAAAGTGTTCACTCCACAGAAAATCACGCAAGTATATTGATGATTTAAGACGGGCAAACGCTAATCTGGCCATGGCAAAGGAATTGGCAGAGGCTGCTAATAAAGCAAAATCGGAATTCCTGGCCAACATGTCCCATGAGCTGAGAACACCGATGCACGCAATTTTAAGTTTTTCCAAATTTGGCGTAAAAAAAATCAATACTGTTACTCAGGAGAAGCTCCTTCATTATTTCACCCAGATAAATAAGGCTGGTAATCGATTACTGGCTTTGTTAAACGATCTGCTTGATTTGTCCAAACTGGAAGCAGGTAAAATGTCCTATCAAATGGAGTGGAATGATGTTCGGCAGATCATTAATACCTGCATTACCGAATTACAGCCCACCATTAAGGAAAAGGGAGTCAGAGTGGAAATTATTGAGCCGGAAGTTTCTACCAGGGTGACATGTGACAACTATAAAGTGGGACAGGTAGTACGTAATGTATTGGCCAATGCCATTAAGTTCACACCGAAAGGCAATAAAATCAGCGTCTCGTTTCAATCAACCAAGCTTACTGAGCCATCCAAAATTTATGAAGAAAATCGGGACGCCCTGCTTGTTTTGGTAACAGACCAGGGAATCGGTATTCCAGAAGATGAGCTTTCTACTGTTTTTGATAAATTTATCCAAAGCAGTAAAACTAAAACTGGCGCCGGAGGTACGGGGCTGGGGTTAGCTATCTGTTATGAAATTATACAATCGCATGGCGGCAAAATCTGGGCGGAAAACAATCCGGAAGGCGGTGCGATATTCAAATTTATATTACCGCATTCCCAGGTCAGAAAACAACGCTGATATAGCATTTCCCGCATTTAAAAAACCGCTTGAATCATTTCCATCCATAATTCTGTCGAATGGCGCCTCATTTTGAAGTTGATCTTTAATATTTGGTTCGGCAAACTCCAGGTGTAGTTACAAAAATTGAACTGGAATTCCAGAGACGAATAAGAGTTGTATTTTCCTATTTATTATAATGTCCTATGTCTAAATCCATACACAAGAAAGTTGGTATCGCTTCCATCATCATGATGAGTTCTGTTTTATTGAGCCGCTTGCTGGGAATTGTCAGAGAAATGGTTATTGCCTATTTAAATGGAACGAGTGGATCGGTGGATGCCTACCAGATTTCATTCATAATACCTGAAATTCTAAATCATGTTCTGGCCAGCGGATTCTTATCCATTACTTTTATTCCGATTTTTACCCATTACCTGTCTGAAGATGATGAAAATGAGGGGTGGATGGTATTTTCCAATATTCTAACCTGTTTTAGTATCTTGCTGGTTATATTGATAACCATTACATTTTTCTTTGCGGAGGATTTGATATCCTTGACGGGGATATCAAATCCCAAAGTTATGCAGGAAGCTGTTCGAATGACACAAATTATTCTGCCGGCCCAGTTTTTCTTTTTTGTTGGTGGATTATTAATGGCAGTACAGTTTGCCAAAGAACAGTTTTTAGTTCCTGCATTGGCACCGTTGATATACAACCTGGGTATTATTGTTGGTGGAATGTTACTTTCAGCCAAACATGGTATGGCCGGTTTTTCATGGGGTGTGTTAGGGGGCGCTTTTCTGGGAAATTTTGTTGTTCAAATCTGGGGAGCCCATAAGGTGGGCATGAGATTTATTCCAACTATCAAAGTGACCCATCCGGATTTAAAAAAATATATTGCCTTAACCCTACCCTTGATGGTTGGTTTGACTATGGTTTTTTCAACCGAGGTGATTCCAAAATATTTTGGTTCTTACTTACCGGAAGGAAGTGTATCGAGTCTTAATTATGGACTGCGTATTATGTTTTTGCTGGTCGGACTTTTCGGCCAGGCAGTGGGGGTAGCCTCGTATCCCTTTTTGGCTAGATTGGCCACTGAAAACAAATTTACTGAAATGAATCAATTGTTGAATTCCACTTTGCGACATATTTCGTTAGTGATTCCATTTTCGGTATTGGTAGTAATACTGCGTTATGAAGTAGTGTTTATTGTTTTTCAAAGGGGGAATTTCAACAAAACGTCAACAGAGATGACAGCCAACATTCTGGTTTTTCTGATGATAGGAGCTTTTGCCTTTGCTGCTCAAACCATCGTTACCAGGGGATATTATGCCATGCAGAGTACACTGTTTCCAGCAATTTATGTCACCATAGCCGTATTTATCACCCTGCCTTTTTACTTTATCGGCATGCAATACATGGGAGTCAATGGAATTGCCCTGGCATTATCACTTTCGGTTATGTTCCAGGTGATATTATTGTTTTATTTATGGAATAGAAAAAGTCGAAATGAAGATAGCGGGTCAGTGTATCTTTTTTATCTCAAGATGATTGTTCTAAGTATGGGAATAGGGGGGGGGCTTTACTGGTTTAAAAAAACGCTTCTGAGCAGTGTGGACAATTCGACGTTACTTGGAAACATCGGCATTGTTTTCATCATCTCTTTGTTGTTTATGCTTATCCTTATTTTATTGGGCTATTTCTTTAATATAAATGAAATTTTTGATATTGTTAATAAAGTCATTAAACGAAAGCGAAAGAGTCGTAGCAATTAGATTGATGATGTTTCTTTCTTCACTCTCATTCCGAGCGACCTCTAACCCAGGGGACAGTATTGTGAGCTGATTGATAATCCCAACAATATGTTTTTTATAAAGGATACGAAAATTACACATCATAAGGATATCTTTCATATTGATGTGATCATTTCCTATTTTTCCAGAACTTCTGATATTGAAGAGATTATTGTTAATTGCAGAGACATCTCAAAATGCTTGCAAGCCGAGAATTCGCACAAACAAGGCTGAGAGAAATTTTGATTGGTGGTGGAGAACGCTTGAGAGAGTATTATTATTCAGGATAACAGAGTGGTCTAATATCAATACGTGTATGGAGAAGATCATGCCTATGTCCCCAGAAGCTTTGTTTTCAATGGATATGTTTAAATTAGTTCATCCTGATGATAGGGGAGCATCTAGCCAAAAACATAAAGAATTTGGTAAATAGCGAAATGGATACATTCAAATTCGGATAATAAAGGTATGAGTATAAAAACAGTGCTATGAGATGGATAAAATCAAAGTACGACTAAACTATTATCTTATTCATAACTGGATATTAACCAGTGAAGATTTGCCGAAAGTGTATTAGGTTCAGGGAATATACATTATTAAAGGTTTTAAATGAAATTCTGGATATAATGAAGGGTATGATCGGTGTAAAAAGTGAAACAGGGGTGGGTAGTATTTTCTGGGTTCAAATTTTATTTGCAAATGTGGGAGGACTGGATAGTAAGGATATGGATGAAAAGAGATTTATTATAAATTCTGCAAAAAGTCAAAAACACCATTTGTTGGTGGTTGAAGATGATCCTGTTAGTCAGGCTGTCATCACCGGGATGCTGACAACCCTTGGATATAATGCGGATGTAGTGGTAAACGGCAAGGATGCTTTGGAAAGGATTAAGCAGTTTTCATATGATTTAATATTTATGGATTGTTTAATGCCGGACATGGACGGTCTGGAAGCAACTGGTTGCATTAGAGAATTTGAGAGAAGTATCGATCCCAATAAACAGGCCATAATCATTGCCCTAACAGCCAAGGCCATGAAAGGAGACAGGGAACAGTGCATAGCAGCAGGTATGGATGACTATATGTGCAAGCCGGTGGATTTGGATGAATTGCAGATGATTTTGGAGAAATATTTGGACTAAGGGTCGACTAAAAAATCAGTTCACATTCTGTTTACAAAACATCCATTGTTTTTGGGACTTTTGTAAACAGATTATATGAAGTTATTTTTTTGACGATCTCTAATCCACGTTACGATGTTATTATCCGAATGATTTTTGTATTACGTCGCAGTGGTAAAAGTTCTCAAAGGGTTGCGCTCTCTGTTTTCTGGCACTTATCCTGTGTTATTAGGCAGATTTGTAAAATTCTCCGACAGATGATCCAAATAAGCCATACGCGCTTTCTCAGTAAAATTTATTATTACATGCTTGTCTTTTTCCGTTGGATTTACAGGAATGAAAATTCCGGCTTCGCTTGGGTGACCCCGTAAGGCCGCTCCATGGGCTATTGGTTTTACAATTATATGATAAAAAAGCGATTTGATGCTCTGTATAAAAATATTTGAATCCACCATCCGCCCGGATACCCGCCAAAACTTCTGGAACAATCCTGTATATTTTATCATATTTTCCATGGCATTCTGCCATTTATCCAACGGTAGATCAAACTGAAACGTTTGTTTAAACGCCTTGGCTAAAAATGGTGTAAGATCTTCTGCTGATCTCAACGCAATGTCCATATCCGGTATAATGTGCTTAAACCGACTATCCTGAAGGAGAAAAAGATCGATTCCCCATTCGATGCGATGATGCCCCAAAGGATACATGTCAAAATCGTTTCCTGGACATTTGCCGGGAAATTTACTAACAACCATATTATTCACTAACGGATGGACAATATTATCAGTGGTAATATGCAATAACCAGCCATATGCATATGCCTTTTCCTTACCCGATACTGCATTTGTCAAGAGTGAGCGTCCCAGGTCGGCTGGTTTATCACCATGGGTCAAACTGATTATTTCGTCATTTCCACCCGGATAAAAGTTTATATCCGGTCCCAATGATCCGGCCTGAAAACATTCTTTATTTTCAACTATACAATCAGTAGATTGTAAATGTATCTTTTCAGACTTAAAAAAATGGATCAGCTGGTTGGCAATCAATAAATGCCAAAAAGTTGCGGCCATGTTATTATCTCCAGGTTGGTGAATCAACTGATTTCTGTGATATTCACCTGTTGATCGTCTTCTGCTTTATCATAGAATTTATCACGTAAATAGTCACAACCCGAAAACCATGTAATGAAGCAAACGATAAAAAATAACAATGGTCCAAAATGTGATAACCGGATTTTTTTTTGGATTTTCATTTTAATTTATGCGTTTGAATAAATGGGAACGATCAAAATATAGTAGTTTAAGCAGCTTTTTCTTATTTATTTAACAGATTCGTTTGTATCAGGATATTTTAAAAAAGAAAATGATCTTAAGTTAGATTTTACTCTTGAATGGCATTTTACCTTACGTATTACTCTTATCAGGGGGCTTTGGTATTAGTCAGATAAATCAAAAAGATTCCTTTTGGAACAATCATATGGATTGAGGTTTTATTAATTTAATGACATTAAGATGCGAATAATATTACGATTATAGCAAAGAGGCATCGCCGATGTGAATCTGGCTATTTTGACAGCTTGTTTTCTACAAAATAACCATAACTATCTATTTTTTTGACATTTTAATGTTATTTTGTTAAGACTTTTTAATCGTTACTCATCGCTGTATGAGTGGATTGTAGTTAATTCATGGTTTTGATAATACGGGAGGTAAAATGGCGGGTATGAACCGAACAGCGGTGATTGTTTTTATTTTTCCTTTAACAGTATTATGATTTATCGACATGGTGATGGTACGGTGACTGATTATCAATTGGGATTGATGTGGTCAAAGGGGGACAATCAAGGCAGTATTAACAATCAAAGTAGTATTAACTGGAGAGATGCGGCAAATTTGGTAAAGTTTACCTTCATGTACTTATCTGCCGGACCGGGATATGATGATTGGAGATTACCGACTATTGAATAATTGAAGAGTCTTTACATAAAGATAGTAATGAAGAAGGGAAAATAACGGTATACGGTATACTATATACGCCGCCCCATATTGAACCGGTTTTTCAGTTGACATGTAGTTGGGTTTGGTCCTCTGAAGTAAAAGATATTTCAGCGAGTGTTTTTACATATAAACTGGGATATCAGTTTCCGGACTTAAAAATGTATCTAAAAGCTCATCGAGCTTTGGCTGTTTGCAATATTAAGCCAACTGATTGAAATACATTAATGTTCATCTTTTCAAGGGAGGGGTAGCAATGACAAAACCAGTAGTTATGGTATACATGTTATAGGCTGAAGACCTTTTTTTTATGATCTTTTCTTAACTCAATATTTTAAAATTACCAATACTGTACTTTCCAAAATTTATGCCTATTGGACTGAAAAGATGACTGAAGAGATGAAAAATGATGCAGGAAATTCAAGCGATAATTCCTGGCAAATAACAAAAGGAAAACTGATACGTGAAATATCCGCAACCTATGAAGCCATCCACAAATTCGCAAAGCATGATGTAAAATCCTCTGATCAACTAAATGCTATGAGTATAAACGATCTATCCGATGAATTGCGACATCAGACTGATTTGTTGGATAAGCTGATTAGTAAGTGGGATGTTAAGAGTTAGTCCCATAAAGCAAAAGTGAGAGCTTTCATGCAAAAAGGTATGAATTTGGCATTTTAATGTCACTTAAACATATCTGCTCATAAAAATGAATTCCGATGACTGGTGTCTTCAGCTGTTTTTCTGACGTTTAACCACCGATAACTGGTTATTTGTTCTGAGAAGCGACATTGTTGACTGGAGAAATGAATATGAAGAAATATATTTTTATCTCGTTACTATGTGTATTATTTACCGTTAATGGTCAAAGTGACGAAGAATTGCAGCAACAAATAAACCAACGTTGGAAGCCTCCCCTGGAAGTGCATGATATATCAATGGAAATTAAAGCATTGGAACAGGAACTGGTTGTTGCCGACAGAAAGGCGGAATTCTGGCGAAAAGCTCGTTTTTATAAAGACACAAAGAAAGAAAGAACACGAAAAGAGAAACTGGTTTATTGGTCTCAAAAAACAGTTGAGATCAGAAATAAGATTACTGAACTAAAACATGACAGGTCTTATTATCAACATGAACGATACGGGGATAAGCGGTTTTATTACAAAAAATAACCGAATTGTTTTTATCCTACCTTTTTTAAAATAACACACTGATTTAGTTATCAATAAAAGACTCCCACCAGAATTCCAACTTAGAAAACCAATTTCGAAATACTTCAATCATTAGATCTTCTGTCAACTTGAGGCGGATTCATAAGAATCGAGGCAGAATTTCCAAACCACCTGAAGAATTGTCCAGGCGATGGCAATAGCCGCAATCATGCCCGCCAATGGCCACCAGTCTGTATGGTCGAATATAAAGCGATTGGGAGCATTAAAAATGAGCAAAATGGGTATAACAAACGTCAATATTTTTCTGATAAAACCGGAATAGATAAAATCAGGCCAGCGAGACACTTGCTGTAATTGCATACGTAAAAAATTAATACCGGTGCCTTCAATCATCCAAAACATACCGCAAGCGATAATTGTTTCGATTAAACCGGTTAGGATAAATGCAAGCACTATCAAGAATGGGAGAATTATCCACACCGACCAGGAAAATCCGAGTTGAATGCCGAAATAGATGATAAAACCTACTGGGATGAAAAAGATGGTCATACTTCCCGGTTGCAAATACCTTAAATAAACCGAGAACAGAGAACTGGCCGGTTTAACCAGCAAAAAATCCAATTCACCGGTTCGAATAAGCAATGACAGGCGCCAATAATTATTGGCCAGAAAACTCATATGCATGTTATCGACCAACAGCATGAATGACACGAAAAACATTAATTGATTACGGTTCCAGGTGCCGATTTGTTCAACATGATTGTAAATGATATCAATAGAGGCGATAGTGGACGCATAATAGAACAGATCCATGATAATCAATAGCACAAAATGAGTACGGAACGCCATGGCCTGGATAAAACAGGTTCTGACAAATTCTTTGTATATCACCAGATGGTATTGGATCTTTTTCAGTAGTTTCACATTCCGGCTCCGGTGTAAAGTTTTAGACCTTTTTTCCAGATTATCCAGGATATAGCATTTAGAAGCAATATCCATAAAGAGAGGCTCCAGATGGCGGCAATCATGTTACCGCCGGTTCCCATAAATGTTTTTACAGGAATGAACGTAATGAAGGGAAATGGCGTGTAATTCAGGATTTCAACAGCCCATGCGGGGAACAAATCCAAGGGGATGATATTGCCAGACAATAACTGAAACACAATCTCCGCCATAACTGCAATCACCCATGTTTCTTCCAGCCAAAAGGCCAAAAGGCCAATCATGTATTGGAGTGAAAACCAAAAGATGCCCACAAAAAC
>JBFFHJ010000050.1:0-56514 GCA_041556995.1 bacterium
ATGGTTTACGGCCATGCCCTGGCCATCCATCCCGATACCGGTGAAGCTGTCAAACAGGGATTGAAGGTATTGCTGATCAGTATTTTTATATTCCTGATTATCCTGAACTGGAAACGGGAGGAGGGCCGATACAATTCTCGATTTGCCCTGTGGCAACGATTCGCCGCTGTGCCCGTTATCTGTATTTTTTTCCTGACCGCCTGTCAGACCGACTATGACTCCATGTCATCGCCCGACGGCACCTGGACCATCCCCGATCGCCTGGAAGACCTGGTCTTATCCGTGATCCCGTACTGAGAGCAGTAATTGATTCAACCAAGTAAAACTGCATTGTATTCACTAGAAACATCAATAATGATAAATCGCTTCTACGATGCACTTTCCCACTTCTTTTCAGAATCAGTATTCTATTTCAAAGTCTAGTCCTTGGGCCGATTCAATGACCATTTTCATATCACGTTCTCCAATATGAGCGTTATAAATTTTTCTTTCTTCATTAAGTTGTTTTATAATCGTGTATAATTCTTTGTAATCCGAATTCGCGACTTTCTCCGCCGTATCATAGCCAGATTCCAATAATACATAAGCAAATGTATGATTTACCCATCTTATTCTGGAAAGGTCAGTTAATTTAGTAAGTTTCACTAATTCATCCTTACTAATCGCTGCTTTCTTTGAAAATTCATTCCTTTTTTGAGGTGTCAGAATTTTATCATATATTTTTAATGTATTTTTTATTCCCAATTTTTCAAGTTTGTTTATAATATCTTCAGGAATACAAGGAAAATCCTTTATTTTATTTGGTTTTTGTCGATACCCGTTTACTACTCTCTTTAGTACTTCTAAATAATTTACTGGCAAACCACTTTGTTCTGAAAACTCCTGGATTTTACTTTTGTCTTTAAGGGTTATTAACAATTCATCAAGATTCTTAATGTTGTGTTGTTTAATAATATCTAAATTTTTATCAATATCTTCCCCCAATACTTTCCAACTTGGTATCAATTCTGTTGTTTTTAATATCTCTTTGTATTTATCGATACTTATACTCTTCAAATCAACATAATATCCCATTTTTTACCTCTTCTTGGTGGTGCTTTGTGCACATATTCTGTCATTAACGCCAGGGCTGTAAAAAAACTTTCCATTTATAATACCGACGTCTATTAAATAGGGCTACTCTTACTTCAAGAATACTTAGTAAAGTTTGAACTTTATCAATTACAGATACTTTCCTTACGCCGATGGTTGATTAATGATTAAGCTTTGCCAGGAACACTGGCCTTTCGTACTGCAAGGCGCCTATCAGATTCGGCGCATCCTGTTGTGTTGTTATATTTTTGTATTTGGAATAAGGTTTTGAATTATCTTGAATACTACAAAAACACCAAGACCGGCAATTAGTGCACCAACTGGCACCAAAGTATATCCATGGGCTGAACCTTTTACACCACTAAAGTATTCAAATGGCTCTTGTATACCCATCCATGCAGTATAAAGACCAAGTGGAATCATAACAATTAAACAAAAAAACAGGCTGAATACTAACTTCAATTTTGAATCATCAGTGGGATAATTCGATAGTTTTTGTTTTCTTTTGAAAATAAGATTCTTTAAGCTATAGCCAGTGATTAATATAGCCAGCGGAAACAATAATACATCTAGTATTGTCACAGGTATCTGATAATTTCTTCGGATGAATTCCAGGAAAAAGGCAACAGCAAGGAATAATAAAAAAAATAATATACTGCTAAGCTTACTCGATATCATTTTTTTGATTCTCTAATAATCGATTATTAATAATCAGGTCGGCGTAATAATCGGTAATAATAATCCAATAATCGGATCAGATCAACGCAATGAACATTAAAATGGGAATATAACCCCACCCCCCCCCATATCATTTCTTAAGTTACACTTTTTGATAGTAAAAAAAGGAATTAACAGCATTCATCTTCGTAATAACGCCATAGAATAGAAGCTCATAGCTACAGCACATATATACATCTGGAATTATACCCCTTTAAGACCTGGAAGGGTTCGATTGCATAGATTCCATCGATTTTGTTCAACTCTCCATAAAGGAAATCATTCATGGTGTAATCATCATTAAACAAGGCGAAGCAGATAATATTGAATCGACCTGAAACACACGATGAAGAAATAACACCTTTTGTATTGGAAATGCTTTCAGCAATCTCTTGAACACGCTTAGGGTCGGTCTTGAAACCGATAAAGGCATTATAGTGCCCTGGTAGTACTTCCGGATTAATAAGACCTACAATGCGTAAAAGCCCCTCATCTATCAACCTATTGACCCGTGAACGCACTGTATTTTCTGATATCCCCAGATCCTGCGCGATCAGGCTGAACTTTTTTCGTCCGTCGTACAAATGCTTGATTATCTTCAGATAGATATTGTCAATCATTATACCAAGAGTTTTTTTTGTTCGTTTCATTAGTTCTTTATATTAATATTATCACCATTGGATGCAAATATGACTGTTTCCTATCATCAACATTCCACTCGAATTTTTATTTATCGATTCAAATCACGTTGTATTCATTCAGCACAAATCGTGGAAACAAATTAATGTACTTAATTTTACAAGAGTGGGCACTACCTTTCTTTGCGATCGCTTAAAAATAACTTCACATAATCTGTTTACTAACGTCCCAAAAACAATGGGCATTTAGTAAACAGATTATGTGAACTAATTTTTAAACCGACCCTTTATGCAAGGGCGGGTCAAAGCTGCAAGAGTCTTTTCTCAGTAAGGCTGTTATTTTGCAAAAAACATGACACAGAAGTAGTGTCTCATCACCCATGTAAGGGCACCCTACCACTTTTAGGTTCATACAATATCATTCATGCCAGTGTCAAGATCTTGATTTTCTGAACTAATTTCAGCAACGGTATATAAATGAAATGGTTATAAATTATAGATAATTAGAATGCTTAGTTGTAGTTGAATAACTAACGATTTGCCTGGTTCGCCATTACCATTTTTCAGATTATGTTCATATAGCTCAATAATCAATATAAAAACCGAACTATACATAAATTTTTAACATAAATCTTGACATATACATAAAACAATCCTAGTGTGAGTCTGCTTTATGGTGAATAGCATTATTAGTGTTCTTTTCTGTTTTTCCAAACACTAAATGGAATTCCAATAGCAGATCTTTTTATAGGGAGAAGAATATCATGAGACAATTTTTTAGTTTTATTAATCTAAGTTTAATGATCTTTGGGACAATTTTGATTTGTAGTATACAGACTGCAAGTGCTTCAAATTATGATTCGGTTATTCGGATCGGTTCGGACCAAAATCCAACTACCATGGACCCGGCATTGTACCAGGATTTGGCATCAAACCAGGTCATGCGTAACGTATTCGAAACACTGGTAGCCTACGATGCTGAAGTTAAGAATATCAGACCTTTATTGGCAAAATCCTGGACAGCCTCCAAGGATCTTTCGGTTTGGACAATCAAATTGAAAAAAGGAGTACGTTTTCAAAAAGGGAAATACCAAAACGGGCGTGAAGTAACAGCTGAGGATGTTAAATATAGTTTTGATCGAGAGATCAAAATATCGGGAATGGTTCGTCTGTATATGGTTAAAAAAACGGAAGTCGTTGATAAATATACGGTTAAGATCACATTAAAAAATCCTTATGCACCCTTTCTAACTGTATTAACAGATATCGGCGCTGCCATCGTTCCCAAAGAAGAAACTGAAGGATGGGGTGATAAATTTTTATTGCACCCGGTGGGAACAGGTCCATATAAAATGGTTGAATGGATTAAAGATGACCATATGACGTTTGAGCGAGATGATGATTACTGGGGAGTGAGACCTTATCTTAAACAAATCACGTTCAAATTTATTCCTGACAAGTCGATTCTAAGCGTTGCTTTGTTAAGTAAAGAAGTTGAAATCACAACAGATGTTCTTGACCCGGATCTTCCCAGCGTGGTTGCTGCCTCTCATGTCGATCCTGTTATGACTCCTGGATGTAACATCTATGCGCTGTATATGAACTCCACTAATGGACCAACCGTTGACCCAAAAATTCGAAAGGCGATTTTTCATGCAATCAATGTCAATCAAATCGCTAAAGTTTTGTTCCCCAACAAAAGTGGTGTTGCTGCTTTCGGCCCGATTCCTCCCGGATCGTGGGCGTACAATCCTGATGTGAAGCAGTTTTATACAGCCTATGATATTAAAAAAGCTAAAGCTCTACTTGCTGAAGTTGGTAAAAAAATCTCAATGACAGTCTATACGCCTGAGGATCCCAATAGAAAAAAAGCGGCCCTGGTGGTTCAATCCATGCTGAAGAAAGTGGGAATAGAGCTAAAGATCCAGTCACTTGAATGGGGTAGTTTTACAGAAGTCACTTCCAAAGGTAAGGCTGATATGTATACCATCGGTTGGATCTGGTATCCTGACCCGGAATATTATATCTATTACATGTTCCATTCAGCTCGAAAGGGAACCTATGGAAATGGGGGAGGTTATAACAATCCCATGGTTGATGAATACATAAGTAAAGGAGAATCATCCATTGATCAGGATGAGCGTACTTCCTATTACCAAAAAGCCGAAGAGCTGATCATGGGCGATCGGGTATTTTTCCCCTTGTTTCACAAGAATATTATCACCGGCGTTAACAAAAAGGTTCGTGGTTATAAAGTTTCCCCGGATCTGATTATTCGCCTTAACGCTCCTGGAACTAATGTTTGGGTGGATTAAGTATTCACGATTATTTTCACCTGTTCGGGTTATACGGAACTCCTTAAAAACCTGGTTTTTTTAAGGAGCTCAAAAAAACAGATCCATAAGTAATTGATATCAACTCGTCGCTTGCATCTTGCCATGACAAGAGAACTTAGGGATCGTTAAAAAATAACTCCACATAGTCTGTTTGCAAAAGTCCTAAAAACACTGGACATTTTACAAACAGAACGTAAATTAATTTTTGAGCCGACCCTTAGAACTGCCAAGTTATATAATCGATAATTTAATAACATACTGTGAGAAAATATATCCTGCGTCGTATTTTTCAGGTTATTCCCACCCTGTTTTTTGTTTTATTAACCGTATTTCTGTTGATGAAACTTATACCCGGTGATCCGGCCAGAGTCTTGCTTGGTCCGGAAGCTCGGCTTGAAGATATCGAGCGTTATAGAATCCAGTTGGGTTTGGACAGGCCGATATTGGAGCAATTCTGGATTTATCTGAAAAAAATATTTACCGGGGACCTGGGGAATTCTCTGATTTATAAACAAGATGCCTTGTCCCTGATTCTTGAGCGGTTTCCCACAACTATGATTATCAGTATCCTGGCTCTTTTTTTTGCAACAGTTACAGGAATTCCGCTGGGCATTCTGGCGGCAACAAAACACAATTCGCTTCCTGATTTGATTATAACGGTTCTGGCACTGGTCGGACTTTCTATTCCAATTTTCTGGTTGGGGATGGTTTTTATTGTCTTTTTCTCCCTGAATTTGGGATGGCTTCCCGCAATCGGATTGGGAGAGATGTCAAAAGGGTTGTGGGACGTCGTCAGTCATTTGATCATGCCTTCCGTAGTACTGGGAATGCTTTCGATTGGGACCATAACAAGGTTTACACGATCAAGTATGCTGGAAGTGTTGCGCCAGGATTACATTCGAACCGCACAAGCAAAAGGACTAAAAAAACCGTTAATCTTATACCGACATGCCTTGCGGAATACACTGGTTCCGGTTATTACAGTAATCGGATTACAATTGGGCAGTCTTTTAGCCGGGGCGGTACTCACGGAAACTATTTTCGCATTACCCGGATTAGGGAAATTAATGGTAGATGCAATATTGCGCAGGGATTTTTTACTGGTTCAAGGAGAGGTACTGTTTATCGCTTTTTTATACATCTTTGTAAACCTGTCCGTAGATATCCTGTATGCTTTCATGAATCCTAAAATTCGACAATCTTATCGTAGTTAGGGATCGTTTAAAAATAACTTTACATAATCTGTTTACTAACGTCCCAAAAACTGGACATTTTGCAAACAGAATGTGAACTAATTTTTAAGCCGACCCATAGTCAGGTGGTAGATTATGGCAATAAAACATCTTTTTAAAAGCAGACAGGTTCAGGTAGGAGCATTGATTATTTTTATCAATATCATCTTTGCAGTTTTTGCCCCCCTGATTGCACCGAGTGCTTTTGATGATATGGATTTTCTCAATATTTTTGCCAAACCCGGAGTGGGAGGGCATGTATTGGGAACCGATGATTTCGGCCGAGACATATATTCCCGACTGGTTTATGGAAGCCGGATTTCTCTAATGGTAGGCGTTATTGCAGTTGGTATCGGTGCTTTCCTGGGGACTGTCATTGGAGTCATAGCCGGTTACGTCGGTGGGATAATTGATACTGTAACCATGCGGTTTATGGACGCACTATTGTCCTTTCCATATGTCTTACTGGCCATTGCCATGATGGCGGTTTTAGGTCCGGGACTGTTTAACGCCATGCTAGCTATTGGAATTGTAATGGTCCCCAGTTTTGCCAGGGTGATTCGTAGTGCCACCTTGAACATTGTCCATGAAGAGTTTGTTATTTCAGCAAAGTGCATGGGAGTTAAGCATATTTGGATCATCATCAATCACATCCTACCCAACATTTTTCCTACCATTATTATTTACGCGTCATTAAATTTTGCGGGTGCAATTATCAGTGAAGCTACATTGAGTTTTCTCGGGCTTGGTATTCAGCCACCAACACCTTCCTGGGGAGTGATGTTGAGTGAGGCAAGAGTTTATTTGCAAACTGCACCCCATATTGCATATTTCCCGGGGTTGGCAATATTGGTAGTCTGCCTGGGATTTAATTTACTGGGTGACGGTCTTAGAGATGTTCTGGACCCACGACTTCGACAACAATTTGCTTAAAGGCGAAACTTCAAAAACAAAAAATGATAATGAGTAAAAAACAGGAAAAAATCCTGAGCTCTGTGGATCAACTGAGCGGTGAGCTGATTGATTTAGCAAAAAAACTTCACGGTTATAATGAAGTTGGCTTTGAAGAGTATCGATCTTCCAAAGCACTGGTTAATTTTTTAGAGAAATATGGTTTTAAGACAGAGATTCCCGTGGCCGGTTTGGATACAGCTTTTTCTGCTTCTTTCGGCAGCGGAAAACCCCACCTTGCTTTGCTTTGCGAATACGATGCATTGCCTGAAATAGGTCATGCTTGCGGCCATAATATGATTGGAGTCATAAGCATCGGAGCTGCCATCGCACAAGTATTGACCGGCGTTTTACCTGAATATGACGGAACAATTTCCCTGGTGGGATGCCCGGCTGAAGAAAAGGGTAATACCAAAGGAATAATTGTTAAGTCCGGTATATTTGATGATATCGATGCCGCCATGATTATCCATCCCGCCTCAATGAGTACCGGCTTTGATATTGCGTACGCCATTCAGGCCTACAAAATTGAATTTTTTGGGAAATCGACCCACGCAGCTTCCAGTCCTGAACAAGGGGTCAATGCCCTGGATGCCATGGTATCATTTTTCCAGGGAGTGGCATTGACCAGGCAGCAGCTTCCGGAAAAAACCAGGTTACATGGAATTATTACAAACGGAGGCCAATCCTTTAATACAATCCCCGAATATACAAGCGCTGATATAGGTATTCGTGCCCTGCAACTCAAAGAGGTTAAAGATATTTCGCAACGAGTGAAAAAGCTGGCAGAAGGGGCCGCACTCATGACCGGGTGTTCCTATAAAATAACCCTGAAGAATGAAATGCCTGATGTGTTTGTTAACGTACCACTGGCTGGAAAGCTTACTGAGTGTTTTGAAGCAGTGGGAGAAAAAACAACAATGCGAACCTACGAACAGGGAGTCGGTTCAACCGACGTAGGAGAGGTAACATACGCGGTTCCGGCGATCCAGGGATATATCAACATCACCGGTGAAAAAGATATTCCGGTTCACACAAGGGATTTTGAAAGCGCCTCCGATTCGGAATATGGCTATCAGGCTATGATTCGTTCGATAAAAGCCCTGGCTTTAACTTCTTATGAGATATTCAGCAATCAGGATTTCTTTAGGGAGGTTGATTCTTTTTATAAAGAAAACAGACCTGAACACTGATTCTGTTGAGAACTCCAATTATTCAGCCCTTCAGGTAATCCTCCTTGAAGGAGCTGGAAAACAGGTGTTTGTGATCAGTAAAAAATTTGATTATTAACCTATTGTTCGACGTATCTTCACCCGAAAAACAGGAGGTTTTTTGTCGCCGTTATTGGAAGTAAAGGACCTTATCGTTGATTTCCGCATTAATGAGGGAACCATAAGAGCAGTTAACAACATTTCATTCAATGTCAACAACAATGAGATCCTGGGAGTCGTTGGTGAGAGCGGCTCAGGTAAGAGCGTCACCGCATTATCTTTAATGGGCCTTATCCCCAAACCACCCGGTAAAGTGGTGTCCGGTAATATAAAATTTGAAGGTCGGGATCTGAGAAAGAATATCGAAAGGCTTCGTGGGGAAAAAATCAGCATGGTTTTTCAAAATCCCTTAAATTCATTAAATCCTTCTTTGAAAATCGGGTTGCAGCTGGAAGAGGTGTTGGATGCTCATCTGAATGTTTCCAAGGATGATGCGACCAAACAGATTATACACATAATGAGTCAACTGGGAATACCAGAGCCTGAAGCCCTGATGAAAAGATACCCTTTCGAATACAGCGGTGGAATGCGTCAACGAATTATGATTGCCATGGCAATGTTGTGTAATCCCAGGTTAATGATTGCGGATGAACCCACAACTGCCCTTGACGTAACAATACAAGCTCAAATGTTGCACTTGTTTCTAAAGCTGCGGGATCAGTTTGGGACATCCATCATTTATATTACCCATGACTTAAGTGTTATCTCCCAGGTGGCTGACCGTGTTATTGTCATGTATAGTGGCAAGATCGTAGAAGATGCTTCAATTGACCATATTTTTACCCAACCGTTACATCCGTATACCCAAGGGCTTATAAAATCCGTACCGGGAATGAATACCCATAAAGGTGGGCGGTTGCATTCAATTCCGGGCAATATCCCGGATTTAATAAGTCCCCCTGAAGGATGTCGCTTTCATCCCCGTTGTTCCCAAGCAATGGATCAATGCCGTTCAGTGGAACCAACCCAAACCGATGTTCAGAGAGCGAAAGTGTTCTGCCATTTATATCAAACCACTTGAAAGTGATGGCATCCTGCTAAATAACCATTTGTATAAAAAAAGAGGCAACACAGTGCTTTTAGAACTTAAAGAGATCTCAAAAACGTTCCCAATCGAAGAGAATATTTTAGGAAAACCAATCAAATTTTTAAGAGCGATTGAAGACATTTCTTTTAGTGTGGAAAAATCGGAAATATTTGGCATTGTTGGAGAAAGTGGGTCCGGTAAATCGACAATTGCCAGGATAATCAGTGGGGTGTATCCGCCAAATAAAGGGAGCGTTACCTTCAAAGGTACCGGCATGAATCGTAAAAAATCGATGCAAAAAATGATTCAGATGGTATTTCAAGATCCGGATAGCGCCCTGGACCCAAGAAAAACCATTCAATGGATTGTTAGTGAAGGATTAAAAGTTCATAAGAAAGTCTCCCGGTCACGATGTCAAGAGATTGTAGTTGAGGTTCTGGAGCAGGTCGGCTTAAAAAATGATGTATTAAAAAAATATCCGCATGAGCTCAGTGGCGGACAAAAGCAAAGAGTATCCATTGCACGGTCACTGGTCCTCAAACCGGAACTTCTCATATTGGATGAACCGACATCAGCTTTGGATGTTTCCGTGCAAGCTCAAATTCTTAACCTGTTGCTCGATTTAAGAGATATGCATGAACTGACCTATCTTTTTATCACACATGATTTACATATTGTCGAGTATTTGGCCAATCGCACCATGGTGATGTATCTGGGTCATATTATGGAGATCGGCCCAACAAAGGATATAATAAAAAACCCTTTAAATCCTTATACCAGGGGATTGTTACAATCCGTTCCCCAAATAGGGAAAAGAAAGGAAATCATGCCATTGGAAGGAGAAATTCCCAGTCCGGTAAATCCTCCGAAGGGATGCCCGTTTATTACCCGGTGTCCGGAAGCCTATGAAAAATGTCACATCAAGCCAAACCTTGTTCCCACAGATAACAGGTTGGTTAGATGTCATCGAATTAATAAACCTTAGCAGAATTTGCGATACGTTTTTCGGTCCTGTTAACTCCTTAAACAACTGCAATTGAGCAGTGGCCTTCAGAGATAGACCGACAAATTATCTAAGAATAATTGAATTAACATTAAATATTGTATTTATCAGAAGGAAACAGAATGGTTTTAAAACAAGTATTAGAAATGTTCGACCTACTGGATCGAGCAACAGCAAATGGCAAAGAGATTGGCAATTTTCTGAAACAGCGAGGAGCAAAAAATATCACCGTAGAAAAAGTGGAAGGGAATAAAGGATCAACTGATTTCATAAAAGTCCTAATTGAAGGAAAAAACGGAAAATCAAAGAATGGGACAAGTCCAACCCTGGGAATACTTGGTCAACTGGGTGGTATCGGGGCCAGGCCCGAAGTTGTAGGTTTCGTTTCAGACGGAGATGGTGCTTTATCGGCTCTAGCAATAGCTTTGAAACTTGTGGATATGCAATATTATGAAGACTATTTATCCGGTGATGTCATCGTGACAACCCACATTTGCCCCAATGCTCCGACTTTGGAACATCATCCTGTTCCTTTTATGGATTCCCCGGTAGAACTAAGCGCAATGCATGACAAGGAGGTTTTACCGGAAATGGACGCGATTCTTTCCATCGACACAACCAAGGGGAATAATTATTTTAACCAAATGGGTTTTTCAATTACACCAACGATCAAAGAAGGATACATCTTAAAACCCAGTGAAGATCTTCTAAATATAATGAGTCAGACAACGGGTAAACACCCCATGGTATTTCCCATTTCTCAACAGGACCTCACCCCCTATGGCAACGGGGTTAGTCATGTAAACAGTATTCTTCAGCCCTCAATTGTTACTTCTGCACCGCTTGTTGGAGTAGCTGTTACAACCAAAACAGCGGTTGCAGGTTGTGCAACCGGTGCCAGTCATCCCCTGGATATTGAATGTACCTGCCGATTTGCAATAGAAACCGCAAAAAAATATGGCGATGGAAAATGTGCTTTTTACGATGAGGAGGAATACTCCAGGTTGGTTTCCTTATATGGAAACCTGAAGCAATTCCAAAGTATGGGACGGTTGTCTTACTAGAATCGTGGGGATCTTCTTTGTTCAAGATATTTTCTAAAAACCAAACGGCACTTATTGTGCCGTTGTCATTGCATTCAGAACGTAATCATTACTCACCATAGATTCAAATACAACAGCAAAATCTATATATTCACCTCCGAAAATGATGTAGCCTGAAATCTCCAAATTGTGCTTTAGACAAGAAAAATAAGCATTACACATACCTGATATCATCGAAATCGCTCAAAAAGATTTGAAGATACGTCTGGAACTGGACTCGGTCGTTTCAATTTTGGTCAAAAAGATCAAGGCCAGTCTAATGTTTGAAAGAACTGCCCCTAATACCTTTACATTGGTGGAATAGAAGATTCTTATTTTCTGCCGAAACGACGGTGGGTATTACATATCCCAACCATATTCATTTTTTAAAAATTTCTTGACATAATCACCTTCAAAGAATAAAGTTTGTTCAGTTATTGAACCTGATTCAAAATAAAATTTCCATTCACCCTGCAAACTAAAACATCTGTTTTTTCTTTATAAACAGATGTTTACCCTTAACATTGAATATTAACTGGCAACCGTTGACATGCTTTATATAACTGGTTTCAACGGTGCGTCAACGTTTTATCATGAGCAAAGCATTAGCAACAAAAAATAAAAGCAATGATAGCGAAAACCTTTCCAGAAGTGCCTTAAGGAGGCAACGGGAAAGAGAAGAGCGTTACCAGACAATCTTAAAAGCAGCTGAAACCTTGTTTGCCAGAAATGGATATCACCAGACCAGCATTAATCAAATTGCGGACCTGGCAGAAGTTTCGGTCGGTACTGTCTATTTTTATTTTAAAAACAAAGAAGATCTACTAATTCAATTATTGGATGAGATCAGTTATCTTTTTCGGTCTCGATTTGGGGCTGAATTTCGAAACTCCGAATCTTCCCTGGAAGGATTCATGAGAGCTGGCCAGATGTTCTTTGATGAGTTTTGTAATCATTATAATGAAAAAGTGGTTATAATGTATCGGGAAGCAATCGGACAAAGCCCACTGGTGGATAAACACCGTAAGAAACTTCAGGATAAAATGATTGCTGATGTCCATGATGCATTATTGCGTATTAAGGAAAAAATGGGATTTGAATTTCCCAGCGACGTTTCAGCCGAAGTTTTGTCAGTCAGCATTATGGGCATCTATCAATGTATTGCCTCACATTATCTGGTCTCGCAGGAGGTTCCAAAAAACATCAAACAAATTGGTGAAGATGCCGTCAATTTTCTGGTGGGCGGCGTTAAACAGATGTGCGGAATAACTTAAAAACACAGAATAACAACAATACACAGGAATATATTATCAAGGAGGAGTCAATGTTCGATCATCTTTTCAGCCCCATCACCATCAATAATTTGGAAATCAGAAACCGCATCGTGTATCCCGCTTTGGGAACCATGTTTTCACACGACGGCAAATTGAATGATCGTTATTACAATTATTTTCAGGAAAAAGCCCGTGGTGGAACCGGAATTGTGACAGTCGGCCCCATCGGTATTGATGCATTGGGTTCCGGTGTACTTACTATGTCTTTGAGAGAAGACAACGCGATACCAGCATTTGAAAAGATGGCAACGTTGATTAAAAAGGAAGGCGCCAGAGCCTGGGTCCAGCTTTTTCACGCCGGCGCTTATTCTCATCCCTTTATGATTGACGGAAAAAACCCCATCGCTCCTTCGGCTGTTTTTTCAAAATATTCCAAAACCACTCCAGAGGAAATGTCAAAGAACGACATTAAAGACGTTCAACAAGCATTTGTCAGTGCAGCCTACAGGGCAAAACAAGCTGGTTTTGATGGAGTTGAAATCATTGGTTCCGCCGGATATCTGATTACTCAATTTCTGTCTCCGTTAAAAAACAAGCGCACGGATGAATATGGCGGTAGTTTCGAAAACAGGGTTCGATTTCCAAAGGAAGTAATTGAAAAAACCAGGGAAAAACTTGGAGCTGATTTTCCCCTGACAATTCGAATGGCAGGCAACGATTTTGTCCATGGAAGCAATACGGATACGGAAACACCAGAGTTCGCCAAAGTATATGAAACAGCGGGCATTGATGCTATCAATGTCACCGGGGGATGGCATGAAACCAATGTCCCTCAAATGACACCCAATCTACCACGATCCGCTTTTGCATTCCTGGCAAATAACATAAAACAAGTGGTTTCAATACCGGTCATCGCCTCAAATCGAATTAACACTCCGGAGGTTGCAGAATCTGTTTTAAAAAACGGGTTTGCCGATATGGTCAGCGTAGGACGAGCTTTGATAGCTGATCCTCACTGGGCCAACAAGGCCAAACAGGGAATGCGAGATGAAATTCGTCCTTGTGTTGCCTGTTTACAGGGATGCATGGATGGCATTATGACGGGACAGGGATTGTCCTGCGTAGCCAATCCCATGGCCGGTCGCGAGGGAGTTTTAGAAATTACCCAAACCAATTCACCTAAAAATGTAATGATCATCGGTGCCGGATTATCCGGTATGGAAGCAGCAATAACAGCATGTCAGGCAGGGCACAATGTACAGTTATACGAAAGGGATTCTGACATCGGAGGTCAAATTTGGATAGCTGGCGCACCTCCGCATAAAGAAGAATTACTGGAGTTCATCCAGTACTATCGGACTATGCTGAAAAAACACAACATCGCGCTTCATCTGAATACCGAGGTAAATACCGATTTCATCATAAAACAAAATCCAGATCACATCATTGTGGCCGAAGGTGCCGAACCCTTGATTCCGCCTATTAAGGGAACGGATGATCCCAGCACCATAACTGCCTGGAAACTGCTGAAAGAGAGCCCTTTTCTCGGCAAAAAAGTAGCCGTTATCGGCGGTGGAGCAGTGGGACTGGAATCGGCACTGTTTGTCGCTGCGCAAGGGACGTTAACACCAGATGTGTTACATTTTCTATTTACTTACGAAGCGGAAAGTGTGGAACGATTGCGCGAGTTGATGTTCAAGGGAACATCCGAAGTAACGGTTTTTGAAATGTTACCGAAAGTCGGAAAAGATATAGGAAAATCAACTAAATGGGTTGTTATGAGTAATCTGGACCGATTTGGAGTTAAAGTGAATACGGAAGCCAAAGTTATCTCAATCAAGGACGGACTGATCACCTTTGAGAAGGACGGTGAGGAGAAAAAGGAACAGTTCGACACTGTTGTACTGGCTGCCGGCTCCAAATCGGTCAAAAAACTCTCAACAGAAGTCGAAAAGCTTGACATTCCTTTTACAACCATAGGAGACGCCGTTCAACCCGGCAAGATTAACGATGCAATTCACGGTGGATTTCTGGCTGCTTTGAAAATTTAGAAGACATGTTTTTTAGTTGTAACAAGATCCCGTGTTGATCTCACAGAAAAACAGTATGTTAGAATCAGGATAAGCCATGGATGTCATTGACACAAAAATTGATAAAAATTCGGACGAGTATATAAAGAACTATGAGGATATGAAAGCGCTAGTAGCGGATCTGAAGGAACAATTAAGAATCGCTGCTGAGGATCGTTCCCCAAAAGCCATCGCTCGTGAAAAGGAATCAGGAAAGATCCCGGCATTAAAAAAGCTGGAACTGCTGTTGGATAAAAATACACCGTTTCTGGAAATCGCACCACTTGCGGCCAAGGATATGTACGACGGAAAGATTCATCGTGCAGGGATATTGGCAGGAATTGGTGTGATAGAAGGTAGGGAATGCCTGATTAGTATTAATGACGCTACCATCAAAGGCGGTTCTGTGTATCCAATAGGTGTGAAAAAGGGACTCCGTTTGCAGGCCATCTCGCTGGAAAACCGTCTTCCCACCGTAAACCTGATTGACTCTGCTGGTGCTTTTCTTCCTTTACAATCGGAAATCTTCCCTGACTTATGGCACGGCGGACGGACTTTTTACAACCAAGCCATGAAATCAAAACTTGGTATCCCACAAATTGCTGCGGTAATGGGCCTTTGTACAGCCGGTGGTGCGTACGGAGTCGCTATGTGTGACGAGGTTGTTCACGTAAAAGGTCACGGTGCAATTTTCCTGGGTGGACCGCCGTTAGTCAAAGCAGCTACAGGTGAGGAAGTCACGGCGGATGAATTGGGAGGTCCAAATCTTCATTGTATGGAATCCGGTGTGTCCGACTATATTGCGGAAGATGATAGCGACGCAATTGCCCAGATTCGCAAAATTGTAAAAAATCTGCCCGTCAAAGAAAAAGCAAAATTAACAATAAGAAATCCGGAACCACCGATTTACGATCCAAAAGAGCTTTATGGGATCGTAAGCCCGGATCTGACAAAACCTTATGATATTCGCGAAGTCATCGCCCGTATAGTGGATAGAAGCGAGTTTCTTGAATTTAAGGAGCTGTTCGGTACAACCATGGTTTGCGGTTGGGCTCATATTCACGGGTATCCGGTTGGGATTCTGGCTAATAACGGCGTTCTATTCTCCGACAGTGCATTAAAAGCCACCCAGTTTATCCAAATCTGTGACAAACGTGGAATTCCGTTGCTGTTTTTGCAAAACATCACCGGATTTATTATCGGAAAGGCCTATGAACAGGGAGGTATAACTAAAAACGGCCACAAACTGGTCAACGCTGTATCCACCGCCTCTGTTCCCAAGTTCACTATGATAGTAGGCGCATCCTTTGGAGCCGGTAATTACGCCATGTGCGGACGAGCGTATTCCCCACGATTTCTCTGGATGTGGCCAAACGCACAAATTGGGGTAATGGGAGGTGAACAGGCAGCCGATGTTTTAGTTTCTATCACAAACGAACAAAATGCCAGACTGGGCAAACCACCTTTGACCGAAAAAGAAGTGGAATTTATTAGCCAACCGGTTATAGAAAACGCCAAAAAGGAAGGCTGCGCGTATTATAGTACAGCTAGATTGTGGGACGACGGAATTATCGATCCCGCTAAAACCAGGGACGTATTGGGATTGGCAATATCCGCAGCCATGAACGCGCCAATCAGAAACGACGAACACGGTCATGGTATTTTCAGAATGTAAGGACTAAAAAGGATAAAATATAACGCCGATCAATCACATAAAGCGAATCAAACAAAGGAATAGAATGTTTAATAAAGTACTGATAGCTAACAGAGGTGAAATTGCTCGACGGGTTTTGTTCACCTGCCGTGAAATGGGTATCGCCACTGTTGCCGTTTATTCCGATGTCGATAAACAAGCCATACATGTATTGGAAGCAGATCAGGCAGTTTACCTTGGAGAAGCCGAACCGGCAGAAAGTTATCTGAACATCGACAAAATAATAGACGCTGCCAAAGCCACCGGAGCGGAAGCCATTCACCCAGGGTACGGTTTTCTGGCTGAAAATGCTGATTTTGTAGAACGATGTGAAAAAGAAGGAATTGCCTTTATAGGTCCGCCTGCCCAAGTGATTCGTGATCTGGGAGATAAAATCACTGCTCGTAATATCATGATCAAGGGAGGGGTTCCTGTTATCCCCGGAATGACACAAGCCGAAGCTGATCCAAAAAAAATGGCCAAAATGGCTAAAAAAATAGGATATCCGGTTTTAATTAAAGCAGCCGCCGGCGGGGGTGGTAAAGGGATTCGAATCGTTAATACCCCCGAAGAAATGGAAGAGTCCTGTGTAGCAGCCGCCAGGGAAGCAACCGTGGCATTTGGCAACGGCACTATTTACCTGGAAAAGTTTTTTGATAAAGCCAAACACATTGAATTCCAGATTCTAGCCGACACACAAGGACATGCCATTCATATGCTTGAAAGAGAATGTTCTGTCCAGCGACGGCATCAGAAAATAATTGAGGAAACACCTTCACCAGCCCTGGATGAAAAATTGAGAGCTGAGATTGGTAAAGCAGCAGTGGCAGCTGCCACTGCTTCCAAATATGTTAACGCTGGAACAGTTGAATTCCTATTGGATAGCGACAAGAACTTCTACTTTCTCGAAGTAAATACTCGACTCCAAGTTGAGCATCCGGTGACCGAAATGATTACCGGCATCGACCTGGTCAGGCAACAACTGGAAGTTGCGTCAGGAAACCCGTTGACTTTGTCCCAGGAAGACATCAAAGGGCATGGTCATTCCATTGAATGTCGTGTATATGCTGAAGACCCGGCAAATGATTTTTACCCGTCTCCAGGGAAAATTGTTTATATGAAAGAACCGGCCGGTCCAGGTGTTAGAAATGACTGTGGTGTGTATTCAGGTTTTGAAGTGCCGGTGAACTACGATCCGATACTTTCCAAACTAGTTGTTCATGCTGAAAATAGACAAAAATGTTTACAGCGGATGATCAAATCATTGCGTGAATATGTCCTCCTGGGAATAAAAACACCGATCCCGTTTTTGATTGATGTGTTGGAGTCCGCTCCCTTCCAAAACGGAGACGTTTTTACTGATTTTATTGAGACCCACTTCTCGGAATGGACGCCTGAATTAAAAGAGACCGATATCGCACGGATAGCCTTTATCGTTGACGAGATAAACGCCAACCGTAGAAAAAAAGTGGTCATTGACACGTCGAACGAAATAACTTCACCATTCCAAACACTGGGGAACTGGCGAATATAGGTTTACAAGGTGCAATTAACAGCGATTTCAGGCACCAGACAATCAATCGGGGAAAAAGTGGAATATAAATTAATAATCAATGAGGAAATCAAAACCGCAGAAGTAGATATCATTGATGAGAACAATCTACAGGCGTCAATTGATAAAAATGAGCTTGAAGTCAGTTATTCCCTGATCTCGGACAACCAGATTTATCTGACCATCAACGGTCAAAGTGTTAACGCCTTTGTAGCGGATGGTCCTGATGGAAAAACAGTATTGATCAATGGTACTCCTTACCTGGTACAAGATGCCGATACCCTGGAACAAGGATCCAAAAAACGAAGCAAAAAAAACATACCCACAGTAATTACTCCGGCTACTCCTTCGGTCGTTATATCCGTATTGGTCAAAGAAAGAGATACAGTCGAAAAAGGACAAGGGGTTATTGTGCTTTCGGCTATGAAAATGGAAACCACCCTAAAGGCTGCATTCAAAGGTACAGTCACAGCCGTCAACGCTGTAGACGGCGACAAAGTCGCCCCAGGAGATATTCTGATTGATATACAAAAAACTGAAGAAGATCAGGAAGACAGCGATACTAAACAAAGCTGCAACACTCAAAACGGAGAATAACATGGAAGAGCAGGATCTATTGTATCGTGTTGAAGATAAAGTCGCTTATTTCACTATCAATCGGGAATCAAAAAGAAACGCCATCAGTCCCGAAGTGATTGATCTTTTCTTCAAATACCTGGACAAAGCTGAAAATGATGAAAATGTTAGAGTAATATCAATTACTGGGGCCGGCAAAAAGGCTTTCTGCTCAGGAGCAGATCTGAGTGGTGCCATGACATCGCCTGATGGCGTTGATGGTTTTAAAAAATACGCTAACTTGATCAAAAGACTGGCTGGATGTCCTAAGCCCACAGTTGCTAAAGTTAACGGTTATTGTCTGGCAGGAGGAACCGGTTTTATGCTGGCCTGTGATATCGTAATTGCCGCTGACCACGCCAAATTCGGCACACCCGAAGTAAATGTCGGTTTATTTCCTATGATGATCGGGGCTATTATTTTTAGAAATGTACCCAAAAAGAAAGCCATGAAAATGGCTTTGCTGGGTGACCGCCTCACAGCTGAACAGGCATTGGATATGGGCATGGTTACTGATATTTTCCCGGCTGATAAACTGAATGAAGAGGTTAACAAAGTTCTCAAAGCCCTGGTCGGAAAGAGCCCCATTGGAATGAAAATCGGGAAGGACGCATTTTATAAAGTCATGGATATGGATTTTGAGGAGTCACTTGACTTTTTGTCGGAACAATTGAAAGTCATTGCCGCCACAGAAGATGCAAAAGAAGGTATTACTGCATTTCTGGAAAAACGAGAGCCTAATTTTGCAGGCAAATAACAACTCATCTCCTTTTAAGAGAATCCCATGAGCAATAAAAAAACACTACACGACAACAAACTGATAATCGCCAACAGCAGCGGCTTTCTTGGCGACCGTTTCAGTGCAGCCAAAGAGATGGTTCAAGGAGGACCCATCGATTTTTTAACCGGTGATTATCTGGCCGAGCTGACAATGGCGATTCTGTTTCGACAAACCTTAAAAAACCCCAATGCAGGATTCGCATCCACCTTCCTGCAACAGATGGAACAAGTCATGGGCGAATGTATGGATAAAAATATTCGTGTGGTCACCAATGCAGGTGGACTCAATCCAAGCTCCCTGGCTGAAAAATTGGAAACCCTGGCTGGAACTTTGGGTATCAAACCAAAAATTGCTTACATCGAAGGCGATAATCTAATGAATCGCCTGGATGAACTTCAAGAAAAAGGGGAACAATTCATTCACCTGGACAAAGGTATCAGCTTGAAAAAAGCTAGAGCCCAACCAATTTCCGCCAATGCGTACATGGGCTGCTGGGGAATTGTGGAAGCGCTTGAACAGGGAGCTAATATTGTTGTAACTGGACGAGTAGCCGACGCCGCCGTGGTTATGGGACCCACCGCTTGGAAATTTGGTTGGAAAAAAGACGACTGGAACAAACTGGCCGGGGCTGCTACAGCCGGGCACATCATTGAATGCGGCGGGCAGGCAACTGGAGGAAATTATTCATTTATCGACGAAGTTCCCTCTTGGGACAATGTTGGTTTCCCCATTGCAGAAATGCATGATGATGGATCGTTTGTGATCACCAAACATCCGAACACTGGTGGTTTGGTTTCCGTGGGCACCGTTACGGCGCAATTATTATATGAAATTCGGCAACCACTGTATTTAACACCAGATGTCGGCGCACGATTTGATACCATAGATATTTCCCAGCAGGGATCGGACAGAGTTGAAATTAAAGGTGTTATGGGGGAACCGCCCCCACCCACTACCAAAGTGTGCATGAACAACATTGGTGGACATAAAAACTCAATGACATTCATTCTTACAGGATTGGATATCGAAGCTAAGGCAAAAATTATTGAAGATACCTTGTTTAACAGTTTGGGCGGCAAGGAGCAATTTGAACAAGTATATGTTCAGCTCATCCGCACTGACAAAGAAGACCCAAAAACAAATGAAGAGGCTTGCGCCCATTTAAAAATTTCAGTTTTTGATCCCGATTCCAATAAAGTCGGTCGCGCGTTTTCATCCAAGACTATTGAAATTGCCCTGGTCAGCATTCCGGGATTTACCATGACCAGTCCTCCCGGCAAAGGAATGCCGGCAATTGTGCACTGGCCGTCCACAGTTTCCCAGAAAAATATCACTCAAAAAGTAGTGGTTGATGGCAAGGAAACGACAATAGAAGCCATAAACGCCGATACTATTAAGCCACCGGAAGCTCCGGCACAATTTGCAATTCCAGCAGTCCCACAGGATAAAATGGTAAAATCACCCCTGGGGCGTGCGTTTGCAACCCGGTCCGGTGATAAAGGCGGAAACGCTAACCTTGGAATCTGGGGAACCACACCGGAGGCCTACGCCTTTTTGAAAGAGTTCTTAACAATTGATAAACTGAAAACACTGCTTCAAGACTTGAAGGAATACGAAATAGAAAGATACGAATTGCCCAATCTTTTTGCTGTGAATTTTTACATCAAAGGTCTGCTGGGAGAAGGTATAGCAGCATCCGTAAGAGACGACGGCCAAGCCAAAACCCTGGGTGAATACCTGCGGGCTAAGATAGTTAAAATGCCAAAATCCATTATCATTAAATAGATACAAAGAGCTCGTCATATTGAATTTGCACATTGTGTTTCCATAGAAAAATCTATGATTTTTCTCAATTTAACAAACGTTCAGTCCCTGATATCACCCCCAAACATGATCCGAAGTTCATTGATTTTTTATAATCTTTTTATACCTGATGCCGGATCAGGTTTAGAAAGACAGTGATATTGGTCAACTGCACTTAAATTACAAAACTACCAGTTGACAAGGGATACGGAAATACCATTCTGTTCATACCCGGCACAATAAAAATGGACTTGGTTTGGAAACAATATCATAACTATAGCTTTTACAATATCGCCGATTTTATTACTCATCAAACCCCTGGATTTTATTTTCAAAACCGAAAAATAAGAGTGTATCATGGCAAAAGATTTATACTTTACCAAGGAACATGAACAGGTTCGACGAGCTGTCAAAGATTTTATCAAAAAAGAAATTAATCCCTATGTTGATGAGTGGGAAGCAGCAGGTACTACACCGCTGCATAAGATTTTCAAAAAAATGGGGGATCTTGGCTTTCTGGGAATTCGTTATGATCCCAAATGGGGTGGTGAAGGTCTTGATTATTGGTATGAACTTGCGTTTTTAGAGGGACTTGGAGATATCGATGCAGGTGGCGTCTCCATGGCCATCACTGTTCAGACCAATATGGCCACACCGGCAATTTATCAGTTTGGTTCCGATTACCTGAAGGAAACATACCTGAAGCCCGCCGTTCAAGGTGATATGGTTAGTGCCATTGCTGTTACTGAACCGGATGCCGGTTCCGATGTTGCCTCATTGAAGACAACAGCAACCCGAGAAGGCGACTTTTACATCCTTAATGGTTCCAAAACTTTCATCACCAACGGAACCCAAGCGGATTTTCTGACATTGTTGGCCAGAACCAGTGATGCCCCCGGTTATCATTCATTTGGACTGTTTGTTGTTCCTACGAACCTACCCGGTTTTAATATTAGTAAAAAACTGGACAAGCTTGGTATGAGAAGCAGCGATACAGCAGAACTCTTCTTTGACAATATGAAAATTCCAGCTGAAAACATTATCGGTGAAGAGGGTGAAGGTTTTATCTACCAAATGCAGCAATTCCAACATGAACGGTTTTGTACTCTACCAACTACATACACCAGGATGCGAAAAGTCATTGAAATGACCATCGAACATCTTAAGAAACGGATTGTTTTTGGAAAACCGTTAATTGCCAAACAAGTATTAAGACATCGACTCGCCCAATGGTTAACGGAACTTGAAGCCTTAAAAGCACTGTCCTATCACATTGTAAGTATGAAGATGAACGGGATGAACGCAGATAAGGAGATCTCCATGGGTAAATTGCTGGCGGGTCAGCTTTCAAGCAAAATTACAGATGGTTGTCTACAGATGTATGGAGGTGCTGGTTTTATGAATGAAATGGAGATATCAAGGGCGTTTAGAGATTCTCGCCTAATTGCTATCGGTGGTGGCGCCAACGAAGTCATGTGTGAAATCATCAGCAAACTTGAAGGAATGTAATGAAAAATATTTGCAAAGACCTCACCGACCAATATGACGAAATAGACGCCATTGTTTCCGATCTGGATGAAGAGGAGTGGAACATGGTAACTCCCTTTTTCGATTGGACCATCAAAGATGAAATTTCACATATCGCTTTTTTTGATGCGACCGGTAAATTAGCTGCCACAAGTCGGGAAGAATTTCAGGCTGATACAGAGGACTTTTTTAAAACATTAAAGCCGGGTGACAATTATTTCAATGCAATAAATGCAGTAGGTAAAAAAAAGTCGACGGCAGAACTGTTGGAATGGTGGCGAGATCAAAGAGAAAAACTAATTCGGGCGTTAGCAGTATTAAACCCGAAAGACCGATTGCCGTGGTACGGACCGGATATGAGTGCTCGATCGTTTGCAACTGCCCGATTGATGGAAACATGGGCTCATGGACAGGATATTTTTGATACACTGAAAACTCGCCGCATTCCGTCTGATCGCTTAAAACATATTGCCCACATTGGTGTAACGACATACAGCTGGAGTTTTACAAATCGTAAGCTGGACATCCCAACCGAGGCTGTCAGAGTTGAACTAAATAGCCCATCCGGTGAAATCTGGACTTGGGGACCGGAAGGTATTGAAGAAACGGTTAAAGGAAATGCCGAAGATTTCTGCCTGGTAGTCACACAAAGAAGAAATGTAGCGGATACACAACTGATCATACAGGGTGAGGCCTCAAAAAAATGGATGGAAATTGCCCAGGCTTTTGCCGGTCCACCTGAAAATCCGCCCAAGCCCGGACAACGTGTTATAAAATACTAATTACATCGATAAATCACTTAAAGAAAAGATAATGGCTTCAAAAAAAAGAACCCCTCACCAAGAATATTTTACTAAAGCGCATGATCTGCTTAGAAAAGCAGTCAGGGAATTTGTAAAAAAGGAGATCGTACCTTACGTGAATGAATGGGAAGAGAAAGGACGATTTCCACGTGAATTATATAAAAAAATTGCCGACGTCGGTTACAACAGCATTAGTTATCCAGAAGAATTGGGAGGATCGGACGGCGACATATTTGAAAATATTACTGTATCTGAAGAGTTATGCCGCAGCGGATCAATGGGTCTGGCGGCTTCATTGGGTTCCCACGGTATATCTTTACCTCCAATTATTAATCATGGAACTAAAGAACAAAAAGAGAAATATGTCCGTCCTGTTATTGCTGGCGATCGAGTTTCAGCATTAGCTATAACAGAGCCCAGTGGCGGATCGGATGTGGCAAATTTGAAAACAACTGCCGAGCGAGATGGGGATCACTATATTGTTAATGGAAGTAAGACGTTTATTACCAGCGCCATAGACGCAGATCAAATCACCTGCGCTGTACGAACTGGCAGCGAAGGTGCCCACGGCATCAGTTTTTTAATTATTGAAAAAGACACATCCGGGTATTCATTGTCCGAACCGTTAAAAAAAATGGGTTGGTGGGCATCAAACACAGCTGAAATCTATTTTGATAATTGCCGTGTTCCAGTTAAAAATTTGATAGGAGAGGAAAACCAGGGATTTTATTATATCATGGAAAATTTCGAATCCGAGCGACTTCATCTCTGTATTATGGCCAATATGACGTCCGAAATGTGCCTGGAAGAATCCATTAAATACACCAAGAAACGAGAAGCATTCGGCAAACCACTGGCAGGATTTCAGGTAACTCGTCATAAACTCGCCGACATGGCCACCATGTTGGAAGCTAGCAAAGAGTTCACTTATCGAGTTGCTGCCAAGATGAACGCAGGCGTTAACCAGACAAAAGAAATTTCTATGGCCAAGAATTTCGCCTGTAGCGTTAGCGACAAGGTAACATATGATGCCACTCAGATTTTCGGTGGATACGGATTCATTCGCGAATACCTGGTGGAAAGACTATATAGAGATAATCGAATTCTTTCCATCGGTGGTGGAACACAAGAAATTATGAAAGAGATTATTTCTAAACTAATGATGTAATACAAAACCTATACAACGCATGAAACGGGAACCTCTGAGTTTTAATCATCAACCCCTGCTCGATAAAAAGCTCAAAATGCTGGGAAACGGTCTTTCTGAGTACTGTTTCTCAAACTTATACCTGTTTCGTGAAGTTCATAACTATCACATACTAACCCATGATAATATCCACTTCTTTGTTAATGGAAAAACCTACGACGGTTTTTCCTTTCTCATGCCTGCTTTCGACTTAAAAAAAACAAACTCTGAATACCTGGCTGAAATTATCAATGGTTTTGATTATTTCTTTCCCATCAGTGAAACCATGTTGTCCTGTTTCGATCGGAAAAAGTTCACCGCCCATTTTAATACAGACGATTCCGATTATGTTTATACTACAGATAAATTAAAAACATACCGGGGGCGAAAACTGGCCGTCAAAAAAAACCTCATGAGACAATTTCTAAAAAACCATACTCCCAGTATCACCTCTCTAAACAAGGATACAAAAAAGGATGCCCTGGCAATTCTCCAACAGTGGCAAGAAGATACAGCAAAACCAGCAACGGAAACAGATTTCCACCCCTGCCTGGAAGCCCTGCATCGAATCGAATCACTTGATCTTTCCGGACATATCTACTATGCCGATGGAGAACCCGGCGGATTTGTATTAACCAGGGAAGTCATTCCCCGTATGTGTGTTTTTCATTTTGCCAAAGGGAAACGCAAATTCAAGGGCATTTTTCAATACATGTTTAATCAACATGCCAATGCCCATGATGGGCAATTTGACACTTATAATTTTGAACAAGATTTGGGGAAAGCCAATTTTCGACAAACCAAACTTTCGTATAAACCGGATAAACTCTTGAATAAATACCGCGTTAAATTAAGATAAATTCATGGTTTATAAAATACCGTTTTTGCCGACAAACCTTAGACGACGACAAAGGCATCAACTCTTACCAAAAAGTGGAGATATCATCAATGAACAAAAAAACAGACTGGAAAAAGCTTGTAAAACGAATTGAACAATTGATGCGACTAAAGTCCTTTCCCGTAGCATATAAGATGCTGGAAAAATCGGAAGAGCTGGATACAATTCCCTTTATCAGAAGACCTCAAAAAAAAGTCAGCTTGTGCCAACTGATCACCCAGGTAAGAAATTTCGATTGGACGGTAGGAGCGGATGTGAATGATTTCTTGGGCCCCATGTGCCCATCCATCATCGGTCTGGCAAAATTGCCTGACACCGGGTTTCATGATGGAACCTTCCGCAGCATTGTCTGGACTAAAACCCGTAAAGACGGCAAAAAGTTCGAAGAATCCATACCACGTCTACCAACCGATAAATATGAAGCAGTTGTCATGGCTCCCCTGGTCTATAATCCATTTGATCCTGATATTATTTTAATCTATGCCAATCCGGCCCAGATGATGCTGTTAATAAACTCCCTTCAGTTCGAAGAATATGAAGTCATGCAGTTCTTCTGCGTCGGAGAATCGTCCTGTTCGGATGCTATTGCCCGATGTTATTTAACCGGTAAACCGTCAATGACTATCCCTTGTTATGGCGAACGACGATATGGTCATGCTCAGGATGAAGATTTAGTCATGGCTTTACCAGCAGACAAACTGGAAAAGGCATTAAGCGGCATGGAAGCGTTATACCGTCGCGGTATTCGATATCCCACAAGTTATGCAGGTGCTGAGACAGACATAACATCATGCTTTCCTGGTAATTACGGCGAAATATCTCAATTGGAATTCGTCCGGGGAAACGACAACCGTTTGTTAATAGGTGTAACAGGCAGCATCGCCACCGGAAAAAGCACAGTCGCCGACATGTTGGAGAAAATGGGAGCTCCCATCATTGATTTTGATATTTTAGCCAGGGACGTAGTCAAACCGGAGAAACCCGCCTGGAAAGACATTGTTGAATATTTCGGCAGACAAATTCTACAGGAGGACAACACCCTGGATCGAAAAAAATTGTCCGATATTGTCTTTAATGACCTGGAAAAACGAAAGAAATTAGAAAGTTTTACCCATCCCAGAATTCAGGAACAATTTATTGTCCAATTGCACGATATCACAACCAAAGATCCCAATGCCATCATCCAGGTCGTCATTCCACTGTTAATCGAAGGTAGCTTACAATTCCTTTTTCATAAGCTGCTGGTGGTCCATACTTCTTCAGAAGTTCAAATCAAACGCCTGATGGAACGGGACAACATTTCGGAAGAGCAAGCCCGAACCATTTTAAAATCTCAAATATCTATTGATGAAAAGGTCGGGTATGCCGACTATATCATCTACAATGATAAATCCCTGGATGACACTCAGAAACAGGTGGAAGATTTATGGCATACACTAAAAGAGTTGCAAAAAAAGAGTAAAAGGTGAGATAAACGGATTCATCTGCAATAGATTGGTGTTATATAAAAACAATATCATCTGTAAGCTATTTTTTATCTTGAAAAATCAACACAGGTTGATAATAATTTCAGATGAATTAATTTAGAGAAGATCATTTTTTCAACTTTTATGAGGAAAAGTACCATGATTCGAATATCAAAAGTGATATTTACAGCTTTAATCGGTTGTTTTGCACCGTTTTTTTTAGTTGCACAAGACATCCCCAGTGTAGAAGAAGCGCAAAAAGTGCTTGATTTTTATTATAATGGAAAAGGAAATGGCATTGTTCTGGTAGAATCAAAGATCTGCCGCGACATTTATAAAGAAGGAAATAATAAATATGAATGCAAAGATGACCTCATTGAATTCGGAGAAATAAAAGATACCAATTCTGCTCCGGAATCTTTTCATAAGATTCAAAATGGTGAAGCCATTTATGTTTGGATGAATTACCTGGTTCCCATGGGTGCTGAAGAGAAGATCTTTTTAAACTACAATCTGGATGGTGTTACACGACGAGTATCGAGCAAATATAGCGTTAAGGGAGCATTGAGATACCGAACCTGGTCAAAATTCACACCGCCTTCAAAAGGAGATTGGGAAATCAAAATATTCTTCGACAGCGAAGATAACCCAACTGAATTAACTACAATGAAATTGACGGTTGAGTAAAAATCAGAATTTTTACCAGACTTTTTGGGCGGATGTTACCGTCTGATAATATATTTGTCTTATTCAGTGAATATCTGTATTTTCACCAAATAAGACAAATAGATCATTATTCTTATCATTTCAGACGTAAAAAAAATAAACGAAGTATCTCACCTATTTGACGTTTTCTGCACTCGCCTAATGACATTTGACATTGATGTATTCTCTTACGAACTGAAGAGTTTCTTGATTAAACGGATGCCGGATCGTGCAACCAGGTGATAAAATGACATTATTCCCGGCAGAATCTTTCAAAGTGCGATCAATTTGGTTTTGCAGGGCGTATCTGTCACCATGGGTTATAGACTTGCGGTTTAAACCGCCGACCAAGCACTTATTTGTCATCAAGCATGCGGCTGAAACGGATGGCATGGATTCCCATGCATGCCAGTTGATGGCATTAACCGGATAGCCAGAAACTTCTAAAAAACGTACTGAGTCCCCATGCAGATGCAGAATATTAAATTGTCCTTTCCGAGCACCACATATTGCTTCATAATCATATTGCACTGCAAAGTCATTAAATGTATCCAAATCGAGTATTTGGCGATCTGTATCCTGATGGGCAAAAAATACGCCCGTAGCACCTGATTCTATTGCCGCATCGCATAATTGCCTGACATCATGTGCTATCAGTGCTAATGCAGAGTGAATTAAATCAAGTTTTTCCCGTTTTTTAATTTGTTCGTAAATCCTCCCTTGTGACAGTTTATTGAGAATTGTCATGGGGCTGAACACAGTAAAAATAACAGGTGTCTTACCGATTTTATTAAGAATAAGACTTAGTGATTCAAGTTCACGCTTTAGTGCACCTTGCGTGGGTGGAGCCGACTTTAGTTTGGACCAATCCTCAACAGTATGGAAAGGGGTATAAGTTATACTGGCGACACCACCTTTGCTTACTTCACTGTAGTCTATGTCACAACCATAATCCTCTATAGCATACATGCCATTTGGCATTGTCTTTAGAAAATCAACCTGGTATTGCTGATGAAAATCTAACGATGCCCTGGCCAGTTTCCGTGCATCAAGATCGATTTCAGGGAAATGTGTCCAAAAAGAAAACAAGGGGCGGCGATCTTCAGCCTCAAGTCCAAAGACAGACCGAACCTCTTGATTATAATTCATGCCAAGTCTCCAAGATATTTAGTATTATCCGAATCAGACGAAAGATAGCCGTGTAAAGGCTTCAAGCCATCTGTTCGCAGTGTTATTGCTTTTTAGATTTTAATATTTTTTCGGGGAGGAAGTGATCAAGTTCTGAGCAAACATTCATCAATTTTGCTCTCATTTCGTTTGCTTTCTCAATATTTTCATACGGAAAACGTTCTTTACTCCAAACCACTTCAGGCCAAGCGGGATCATCCTTTTTGCGTGCCACGATATGTATATGTATTTGAGCGACTTGATTACCAATATCGGCAACATTGATTCGAAATGGCTTGAAAAAGGCAACCATACCCTTAGAAATCTCTGAAATTTCATCGATCAAAGTAACTCTATCTTCAGAGTTGAGTTGAAAGATTTCTTCTACCCCTTCTCGTCTTGGAACTAATAATACCCAAGGATATCGATGGTCATTAAGCATCAAAATTTTAGATAAGCGGGTATCACCAAGAGGCAAAGTTGCTTTGATCAGGCGGTGATGAAAACTAAACTTTTGACAAAATTCCTGTGCCTCTTGTTGTCCTGTCATACTGCCTCATTCATTTTATTCTTCCTTTTACTCCTGATTACACCCAAAACCGGGATAGAGAGTATCAGTATTGTTAACAGAACGAGAAATTTAGACAAACCGTTTTGAAATAAGGCTGTCCAGTCACCCTGACTCAGCAGCAAAGTCAATCTCAGATTGTGCTCAGCCATTCCTCCCAATATCAACCCCAACACAATGGGTGCCAAAGGAAAATGCAAGCGATTTAAGACATACCCAAACAGGCCAAAGCCAAACATCATCCACACATCAAACATGTTATTGCCAAGTGAATAGATCCCAACAAAAGTGAGACACAATATCATGGGTGCCAGAAGCGCTGAAGGCAGTCGCATAACCTGAGCAAACAATCGGATCGCAATTTGGCCACCAAATGCAATCAGTAGTATTGAAGTGAAAAGCATCTGCCACATGAAACCGTAAACAATATCTGGTGTATCTCGAAATAGTTGTGGGCCGGGTTGCAGGCCATGAACCAACATTCCTGCTAAGATTACGGCAGCAACACCACTTCCCGGTACACCCAAAACCAGGGCAGGAATCATGGCCGCAGCATTATCAGCATTGTTTCCACATTCTGCTGCTGCGACACCTAATGGATTACCTTCACCAAAGCTATCGGGCTCTTTCGAAACTCTCTTAGTCTCATTATAAGAGATGAATGCAGCCATTGAGCCTCCTGTGGCCGGTAGAATGCCGACTACAATGCCTATGAGTCCACCTCTTAGCCATACCGGAATAAATTTAAACAAATTCTTTAGAATTGAATCTTCCGGATTTAGACTGAGATTTGCTGAAGAAAAACCTTTCAGAATTGCCTTCTCAATCATTTCAATGGCGGGCGGGATGGCATATATTCCAGTCAAAACTATAAGCAGATCAATACCGTCAATCAAATATTTGAGATCCCATGTGAAGCGTTCATGCCCTGTTACCACATCAGAGCCAACCGTACCTATCAACAGACCGATACAAGCAGCGATCAGCCCTTTGACAGGGTCTTTTCCCAATAATATTGCAATACTGGATAGCCCAAACACAGCGACCCAAAAATATTCTGCCGGCCCAAACAACAAAGTTAACTTGACTAATGGCGGGGCGAACAACATCAGGGAGATCGCACTTATAACACCACCGATAGCCGAAGACCAGCATGCGATTTTCAGAGCATAGGATGCTCTACCCTGCCGAGCCATTGGATATCCATCAAAAGTTGTTACTATTGACGGAGGGGTGCCTGGAATTTTAAGCAAGATAGCCGGAACAGCACCGCCATACATGGCACCATTATAGATTCCTGCCATCATCCCCAGTGCTACCAATGGTTGCATAGAAAAAGTGAGGGGAATTAAAACCGCAATTGCCAAAGTGGCAGTTAATCCCGGCAAAGAACCGACAACCATTCCTGCTATTAGACCAACAGCCATACCTATCAAGTTTTCGAGTTCTAAAACGATCGGTAATGCATGAAATAAAGGAGTAAGAAAATCAAACATAAAGGTCTCCAATAATGCAAGATTTTTCAGTTATATCAGTAAGAAAAAACTCTTTGGGTAATGGCCTCTCAAAAACAAGTACAAAAACGATATAGACTAAAACCAAAAATCCGATGGTAGCCGCAATCAGACTAACATATTTACGATAACCGACCAAAAACGCCATGCTAAAAATCAGCAGCGTACTGGTAATGAAAAAGCCAACTTTCTCAATGACAAACAAACACAAAGAGAACAGAAATACACTTAAAAAAAATCGTTTGTAGTGAACAAAAAATTTCCACCCTGCAATGGTTGAACCTTGAATTCTTTCTGAAACACCAAATGCTGATCGTACAAGAAGGATGAGTAATGAAATAAACATTGTCCCAATTATTATATTGGGAAACATCTTAGCATTGGTTGGTAAATGATAAAGTGACAGCCAAGCGAACGCACAGAAGCACAATAGAAAGCAGGTTACAATAATTTCTGTTTTTTTATAAGTCATGTATATTAACCTTTGTGAAGCTGTGTTAAAAAATGTAGCTATTCAGCACCATAATTAAAGAATGACCCATTTTCTTCACAAAGACGGGACCTTGTTAATAGAACCGCCTATTTGTTTATGGCGAAAGATTCCCACCTTCACAGGAATAACGTGAATCTCCAACTTATTGTTTTTAAGCTACAGTATTCCTTAATCTGTTGAATATATTGTCAAATACTACAATTTTGGACGGGGTCGCCTCGTTGGGACGCTGAATAATTACAAAGAAATAACCACAGCATTTTAGAAATTATCTAATACTATAAGACTTTTATTTAACCCATGGATCTTTAGCCCATGCCTCTGCCAACTCTTTATTAGTGTTGAACAGAAACTCGGCATATTCTTCTGGTCCCATATAGGCCAATGGTACACCAGCTTTTTTTGCCTTTTTGATATATTCCGGATCTTCTATTGCTTTTTTTACAGCACTACTTAGCTTTGTAACAATCTCCTTTGGAACCCCGCTCGGAAACGCAATACCACGAGATGATCCAGAAATTACATCCACTCCTTGTTCTCTGAAAGTAGGGACATCAACTGCGGTTTTACTCCTTTTTGTATCCATAACACCAAGAATTCGAATCGCTCCTTCTGCTTGGTATTCAACCGCTTCGCTCAAATTAAATGCCGCAACCGGTACATGACCACCCAATAATGCCGTACGCAATGCGGATGTGCTTCCGAAAGGCACATGGTTAAATTTAGCTCCCGTCTTATTTTCTACCTGAAGAACAGCAAGATGCTCGCTGGATCCAACTGACCCACTTGTGCCAATTGGCAGTGCACCAGGGTTTTTCTTGCCATAATCAATCAAGTCTTTTAGCGTCTTGATATTACTATCTTCCCGGACGGTAAAGATACCGGGATCATAAACAAGATTGGCAACCGGCGCAAAACTCTCAAGACTGTACTTTGTTTCTCGATCATAAGAATAGGCAAACATAGCAGGGAGATTAATAAATCCCATGGTGTAACCATTTTTCCTGGACGCTGCAAGGAGAGAAAAACCAATTTCTCCGCCCGCACCTGGTTTATTTAGAATGATCAAATCTTCACCTAAATATTTTTCAATAAAGGGTTCAATTGTTCGTGCGGCAACATCAGTACCACCCCCTGGCCCAAAAGCAACAATTACACTGATAGGTCGTTCAGGATACTCTCCTGCAATGGCAGATGAATATATTGTACTCACCAAAGCAATACCCATGATAATCGTCCTGACAAGATTTAACATACTCATTTTTCTTCCTCCAAAGAATTAAGTGATTTATAATTTCCAACAAAACTCACAGTTGCTGAATCATTTATCAACTTCGCTTCATAGTTAAATTTAATATTGCGTTATGTAAATTATTTGTTCACTATATCAGCTATACGGTTTTCGTATACCTAGGCTCTTTGACAAGAAAACCTCCGCTAAGAGGGGTTAAGAAATATATTCTATTTAAAAAAACTTATGAGGTAAAATTTTATCCACCGCTAAAACCAAATATCTGGTATTTCTTCCATCTTTTAGTTTTATATGCAATGAAATATCATCATCTCAAATACTTCCTCGCAGCGGCTGAACACAAAAGTTTCGCGGCAGCTGCCAGAGCTGTTCATATTGCACAGCCCGCATTTAGCGTACATATTCGCGCGTTTGAAGAAGATCTCGGAGTACAACTTTTTGAACGAAGTGTCAAAGGCGTTCGCTTAACCTCAGCAGGTAGGGATATGCGTTTGCACGCTGAGGCAATTTTGCGGCATATGAACCATGTACGAAAAGACATTATTTTAAAACAAAAAGAATTGACGGGAGAAATCAGCATTTCCATAGCCGCTTCAATGTCCTCCCTTATGACAGGAGTCCTCTTTTGGGAAGTGCAGCAATGCTACCCAAAAATCGATCTTAAAATAACAGATGTTATTCGGTTTGTTGCAGGTAAATTGGTTGAAGTGGGGCAACTTGACTTTGGCCTTCTACCGAACGTTACAAGCTTATCAAATGTAAAAATCGAACCGGCGATAACTCAGGATCTATATATAGTGGGAAGACAATTTGATATACAGGACACAACGAATCATGTTAGATTTAAAGACTTGTCAAAATACCCATTGATCATGAGTACTAAGAAATCTGCACTTCGAAAAGATCTCGATAATATTGCCATTCTTGAAAACCGACATCTCAATATAAAAATTGAACAGGACTCATTTGATGCGGTAAAAAGTATTATTTTAGCTGGCTTGGCATATACAGTAGTACCATATGCGACATTTTCCATAGAGATCAAAGAGGGAAAACTAGCCGCTAAGAAAATTATTGATCCACCGATAAAAAGGGTACTCTCTTTTGTTTGGCCTCAAAGTCGCCCATTAAGCAAATCTGCACTGGCGGTTAAAGACCTTATTTACAAAAAAATGGAATTCTTTATCCAACAAGGTTCAATTAAAGGAGAAATTTATTCCAGCAGACAATCGATTTAGTAGTGAGTTCCATAACAAAGGACAATACCCGGCTTCGGAACGTATACTTGTTTTAGCAGACAGAGGCAAGAGCAACGGGGCAAGGCCTGGTTATGATGATTGCTTCCAGATCGGTTTAGAATCAAAGAACAGGAAGAAATAGACAACTAACCTTTACTATTCTTCATATTTTTTAAAAAAATAATCCTTTGTAGTTCGAACTCCAGTTACAGGATTCAATTGTAAAACATCTCCGGATGCTTTGTCTCTTCCGAAGGTCATGTTCAAATATCGAATATTATTGTGGCGTTCCATTAAATCATCGTAGTGCCTGCTTAAAAATTGGCCAGACTGTCCCGGTGTTTGAATAAAAAAACAATGGTTAAAATCGTTCATGTCAATAAGCATTCGAAATCCGGGAACAAGATAGTTTTTATACCCTTTTGAATACTTGGGCGGTGACGGATTGACAGTACTATGAGCCCCACCGTTTTCGATTTCTCGATGAAAAAAAGGTTTTAGAAAAAAAATTTGACTGAATGGACGATGGGGGAACTGTGTTTTGTGGATTTTCCCCCATTGCCATTCCGTCATATTTTCGCCCATACGTTCTTCCAGTTCCAGAATAGCATCATTCAAAGCCCACTTTACAGCATCCATACAGGTATCAATTTTGGGAGTAAAAACATTATCACACCAGGCACTCTTTTCCGCTTCCAACACATCCAAAAGAAACAATGCCAACCGCCTGTCTGAAAAGTAAGTATATAAATCGTTATTCTGGTTCTTTTTTAAATCATCCTTAATAATATGATTACCCAAATGATTAACCCATGCCTGGTAAATAGTGGTGGCGATACTTCGTTTGCTCGTCACACCATCCCAGGAATTTAAGTAAGCCAGGGCTTTTGCTTGTTTCACATTGTCTGGCTTTATTTTGAGCAGGTAAGGTAATAATTCCAGACTTTGTAAACTCATTTGATCGCCTTGAATTTTTGCCATATCCTCCAACTTAATTTTGTCACCGTATTTGGTAAACTCTTCAATTAATTCAGTAATTCTTTGGGATCTATGTGGAGTTGCCCACTCTTTTGACAATAAGTAGGGATAATTTTTGGGCACTACTCGATTATTGGCAGTTACAATAAATCCTTTTTGTGGATTCAAGACCTTGGGTAACTGTTTTATCGGAAGGTAGGACTTCCAATCATACCTTCCATTCCAACCGGGTACGGGCAACAAACCGTCTCCTCTTTTGCGGATAGGAACTTTACCATAGCCTATATAACCGATATTTCCCAATTTATCGGCAAAAACAAAATTCTGAATAGGAGCTACATAACTTTTCAAAGCTGTTTCAAAATCCTGCCAGCTTCCGGCCCGATTGATACCGGTAAAAGCATTTAAAGTAGTATCCCCTTCATCAAGAGCTGTCCATCGTAATGCCAAGGATAGATCTGCCGATTGGATGACATCACTTAACATGGGTCCATGACGGGTACTTCTGGCAGCCCATCGAATCGGTTTTTTTTTGCCTTTAACATAGATTTTTTCCTCTATAATATTCATATTTACCCATTTATTCCGATCCCAGTATTGGTTTTGATTTTCAGGATTGATCTTTTCAATAAACAAATCCTGAGTATCGGGTCCGAAATTAGTGATGCCCCATGCAATATCCTCATTATGCCCGATGACTATTCCCGGCAATCCCGGGATACTGGCCCCAACAACATGAAGTCTGTCACCCTTTAACTCATTCAAATACCAAACAGAAGGAATACCGGCTTCCAGGTGTGGATCATTGGCCAATACCGGTTTACCGCTGACCGTATGTTGACCGGATATCACCCAGTTATTGCTTCCTTTGTGAATCCCACCCATATTCAACCAGTTTTCCAGTTTATAATGAAATGAAATAAGCCTGTTTAACGATTTCATGGACAATTCTTCGGGTGAAATAATACTGATGCCATCTTCTGGATATTCCGGCGTAAGATCCGCTGCCCGTTCTTTGCCAAACATTCGGATAAGCCGAATTCTACGTAATTCAGATTTGTAGTTTTTACTAAGATCCAAATCCATCATTTTAACCCAAACCAGGGAATCGATCGGGTTCCATCTTTTGGGTTTAAATCCAAGAATTTTAAACTCTATTGGTAAGGGATGCTCCTCTTCAATCCAGGCGTTGATGCCGGCCACATAGGCATCCAGCAACATTTTTGTGTCCTTATCCAATACTGAATAAGCGCTTTTTGCCGATCGATAGAACCCCAAGGTTCTTATATATTTATCGGACTCCAGGGTTTTTGTTCCCAGAATTTCAGACAATCGACCTGCCCCCGCCCTTCTTTGATACTCCAACTGCCACATCCTATCCTGAGCATGAATATACCCCTGGGCAAACAGTGCATCGTAATCGTTCAAAGCAAAAATGTGCGGTACTCCGTCACTATCCCTAACAATTTCAACTTTATTTTTTAATCCTTCTATTTCCAATACACCATTGATCTGTGGTAAACTGCTTTTCAGGTAAATCCATACCGATACCGATAAGATGATGACTAACAACATCAAACCAATGGTAACCTTCAATGCCAATTTCATCCTTTCTCCTATAAGATCAACATTACAGCTAGCTTAGATCAAAAATCCTCTTTCGGCAAAAGTTTCCATGATTTCAATAAAATTGCAACCAAAAGAATTGAAATTGGGGACAGATTTGCTTTACTGCGTTTATAATTTTCCGTTATCACAATAACGCGAGCTTGATCCTTCATATTGACATCCAACAGAAAAACCATAAAGTTTTTGCCACCCATTATTGATTTCAGAAATTGCATACTGTAGAAAAATAGCAGACAAATGAAATAATGCCCTATTTTCACTAACCCTATTCCGAAGCAGGCCCATGACAAAAAAAATTGCCATTTACCCCGGTTCATTTGATCCCCCTACCAACGGTCACCTGGATATGATAGAGCGCGGCCTCAGGCTTTTTGACGGGCTAATTGTAGGAATATTACATAATCCGGCCAAACAAAAATCTTTGTTCACTGTTGAGGAACGAATCGATATGCTGAAAGAGTTGTTAAAAAAATACAAAAATGTAGAAGTCGATTCTCATTCCGGTCTGCTTGTGGATTATGCTGAAAAGAAAAAAGCCCACGCAATTTTAAGAGGATTAAGAGCTGTTTCAGATTTTGATTATGAATTTCAGATGGCGTTGATGAACAGGCGCTTAAATAGGAGAGTACAAACAGTTTTCCTGATGACTGGTTTGCAATGGATCTTCACCAGTTCATCAATTGTCAAGGAAGCTGCTACATTTGGTGGCGATGTTGAAAGTATGGTTCCACCTCTGGTTAATCAAAAATTAAAGGAAAAGCTAAATCAGGTATAAAAACAATCGTTTACATTGAGTACATTTCAATTACTCGTTTTATGATTGCCAAGTTGGATGAAGAAAGATCAATCAGTTTTAGTCCAATATTATAATAATCGAAATCTTTGGCCTTTTGACATCTTACACTTCGTGTTACAATTTTCATTTGTCCGTTATTATCTAATTGGGAATTCAATTCAATCCGCAGCGGTAATACAATACTTGTCTGAACGGGGTATTTGCTTATCAACATAACTCCCCCATACGAAACATCAGCCAAATAACCCATGGCAGAGTTCGTATTCGCCTCATAGGTATCGAAATAGGAACTCAAAAGCCATCTTTTGTATTTTCGCCGCTCTTTCATTAGTATCTCCTTGATCCCCTTCCAAGACTCATAATCCATATTTGTCAATTGCATCGTCACACTCTCTTATCGACGTTTAACAGGCATTTGTGAGGTAAGACTAGAATAAGTAACGTCGATTATAGCGCTAACAACGATCAGTTACAAGAATTTTTTAGTTTTTTTATTTGTTCAATGCAAATGGTTGCCGCCAACTTTTGTACAAGCGTAGTTACACCAATAGTACTAACTTTATAAAAAATATCGATTTAATGCACCTATATAAGGCAGAATATACTGAAATTAAAAAGAAAAACTCTTATTCATTGATTTATTAAAACGACCGATCATAAATCTTTGCTTCTTATATTGTTGCATGGCGCGTCATTTTTTTTCCATTATTTCAAATCACACTTAATAAAAAATCCTATTTTTCACTCAAATTCGATTATTCAGCATGCTAATTTCTTGTGTTTTCAACCATTTTCGGACATTTATATTTCATTTCCCGACTCTGGCACACCCAATAGCACCATAGCTCATTGTTATTATTGCTATATTTAATATTTGCAGGCATCTTGCAGAATAATATATGCGCCCCTGACACTTTCAATGTAATTGGAAAGACCAGGTGTAAAACATTGAAGCACAGTTTGGTATTCATTCCAGTTATAAAAAATCATTCCCAACTGTCTCAATTGGAGCGACGTAGCACAGCAATCTCCCTGTATTGAAGTTTTGTGGGGAGATTGCATGGCTGCGTATTTTGTAAGTTGATGTTGAGAAAAACTGGAATTCCGAATGGATAACCATTGCCGTGCAAAGTGTGAAAGGGAAAGCCTATATCGAGTGGAGAATGAATAAAGGGACCGGCACAGTTCAACTGGGCGTCAATCCTCCCTAGCTCATTAAAGAAAGTTACAAGGGGCCTAGTCCCTAAATGGTATCTCTCCTATCAGGGATGAATACGATAAATATCGTTCCGATGTCTCACCCTTTCAAAAATTACTACATTTCCTACAATCCGGATACCGATTCTGTATTCACCGAAAAAGGCTTTTTTAAATGTGAGATCGCCTTTTAGCGGCTCTATGTTATCCCAATCTTTAAGTGTGGGATTAGCAGGCAGTTTTTCAAATACAAAATCCTCGATTTCCTGCCTGGTTCCAGACGAGATTTTCGACAACTCCTCCAGGAATTTTTTCCTAAATCCTATCTTCATAGTGCTTTGTCCAGTTTGGCATAAAACGCTTCAGCTTCGATAATATCCAGCGTTTCAGTTTCTGTATTTTTTTTAATCAATTGCTCCATGGAATAATCTTCTAATATCAATTCAATTTTTTCGAATGTTTGAAGATCAATTTGAACGCCAACTTTACGGTTATTCTCGTCAAAAACAAACTGCTTTTTTATAGGTTCCATATGAAAAAAGATGTAATTACACAGTTAAATGTTTTTTCTATCTACTTGTTTCCGTTTTATAATGTGTCCGATGTTAAACCAAAGCGGTTGATAAAGCAACAGAGCGAATTGCTCTTATCTGAGAATCGGTTTTCAAACACCAAATTATAATTTCAGTGAAGCAAGATCCTTCGCCAGTTCAGCCCCGATACGGGCATTGTTGAAAACAAGTTCGATATTTGCAGCCAAGCTCTTTTCTCCGGTAAGTTCAGCGATTTTTGCCAAAAGAAACGGTGTTACCTCCTTTCCAAAAATCTTTTTCTTTTCAGCCTCTTGAACAGCAGAATCAATGGCTTTTGTGATAATACCATAATCCATTTCATATTGTTCAGGAACCGGATTTCCAACAACAACACCACCTTTTAGGCCTAAATCCCACTTTACTTTCAATAATTTAGCAAGTTCCAAAGTACTCTGAACACTGCATTCAACGTTAAAACCACTACGCCTGGTATAAAAAGCTGGAAATTCAGTTGTTTGATATCCATACACAGGTACTCCATGGGTTTCCAGGTATTCCAAAGTCGCCCCAATATCTAGAATCGATTTCGCCCCAGCACACACTACTGCCACATCTGTTTGAGCCAATTCCAGCAAATCAGCTGAAATATCGAATGTTTTATCTGCTCCCCGATGGACTCCCCCAATACCACCGGTTACGAACACTTTAATCCCAGCCAGATGTGCAATAATCATTGTTGAAGCAACAGTAGTCGCTCCATTTAGTTTTCCTGATATTATATGAGGTAAATCCCTACGACTGACTTTAACTACATTTTCCGCTTTAGCCAGACTCTCAAGCTCACCTTCGGTTAATCCAACTTTGAGTCTTCCTTCTAAAATAGCAATAGTGACCGGGACCGCTTCCTTTTCCCGAATGATGTTCTCTACCTGATGAGCAGTTTCCAGATTTTGCGGATATGGCATTCCATGGGATATAATGGTCGACTCCAGCGCCACCAAGGGTTTGCCATCATTTTTCCCGGCTATAACTTCCGGGGAGAATTCCAAGTATTTTTTTATCATTACTTCAGCTCCCTGATTGTTCTGTAAATCGCTTCTAACGACAAATGTGAAGAGGATGATGTATCAGCGCTTTTAAAAAATCAGGTACGAAGCAGCCAACACTAATTTGATAGTCTCATAGACATCTAGCTTTTTTAAATATCCATACACCATCACAGCCATAAAAGCATCCCCTGTATCTGAAATGGCCTTATTTAAAATCACCGGTTTTATCCAGAATTGATAGATAGACGAAACTGCTTTGTCCTTTTACAAACTTTAAACAACGAGGTATCGATATCCAATTTGGTACAATCTTTAACAATATTCCTCCCAAATAAATCATATCTCCAACCACAGACACAAACGTGACTTTTATACTAAGTTTGACACAGCTATCAGCTATGTTTCCATCACCGCATATCAACATCCTTATTGTTCCCGGATTAGAATCCGATATCTCCTTATGAGATATCAATAGATTTAGCACAATAAATTGAAGTGTTTATTACTCTCCGTCACCCATCCCCCATTTACTTAAACATTTTGCTTACAGGGCAAGCATATGCTTGCCAACACCAAAATAAAAGTTCATTGAGTGATACTCATCGTGGTACTGAACTTGATAAGTATAAACCTTTCGTTCACCCCCCTCTCTTTTCATGTTACATCTTTAAAAAACCAATTAGCCATCTTCATCTAACATTCAAATAACACAATTATCTTTTGGAATGCGCTCAACTGATTGTCATTAAAAAGAACCATTGCATTATGAGGAGTTATAGATCCGCTATTGGAAGGGTCATTACAATTGTTTTGTCATAAAAATGGGTCAAGGTGAATGATAAAAAAAACTTTTTAAACAACAAAATTCATGGCATAATGATATAAAATGAAGTAAGCACTCTATGGTATTGTTGTATTTGTTTAAATCTCAGCAGAATAAACAATTAAATTAATCAAAACTATGTTACATGAATCTTTAAAAACAAAAACCGTAATGCTGGAAGATTTGAATCAAAAAATGCTGATTCAGGCATATACGGGGTTTAGTACTAAATACGATGCCATTGATGACCAAACCTGTGAATGGTTAAAGCTAAACTTTAAAGGTACTGCCGTGGCCATCGGTAGACAAGGCAAAAAACTTGAAGTCGGAATTGAAAAATTACAGCCAGGTGACACTTTGTATCGCATCAGCAAATTCCCATCGAAATTGGAAAAACTGGTGATTGTAAACAGCAAACTGGTCAAGGAACTATCCGATCGAGGATTTTCCAGATTTGAAGTACGGTTAAGATCCCCCGCAAAGACTTCCGTCCAGATAAAGAGAGAAGAAAGTGTTCGTGAAGCTGGTGCTTTCATAGAAAAAGTTAAAGAAAGTATCAAAGTAAGAGAAAATACGACGGATGCCATTGAGGCTCTGATGGACAACTCCCGCAAAGGGAAAGCCGATACAAAGGAAGTTATGGAATGTGTTGACAACATCATCGGATCAAAATCTACTGATGCCATATCAGCCATCGCCAACCTGAAAGAAAGTGACCAGACATATGCTCATTGTGTTGACGTGGGTGCCATTTTTCATACCTGCTATATCAACATTATTAAAAATATATCGGGCACCAACGTTTTTGACAGCAAACAGCAAGTGTTATTGAGTTCTTTTTTACATGATTTTGGAAAAGCCAAAGTGCCTAAAGAAATTATCGACAGCACTGCACGTTTTGACAGGGATAGCAAAGAGATGCAAATGATCCAAAAACACCCCGATTACGGAGCAGAAATGCTGACCAAAATGAACATGCCGAATCATATTGTCAAAATGGCTCATTATCATCATGTCAAACTCGATCCGACAATGAAATCCAGTTATCCTGAAGGTGTTAAGTTCGAGAATGTCCCATTAGAAGCAAGACTGATTGCAATCATCGATATTTATCAGGCGTTGGTTGGAAAGCGGAGTTATAAAAAATCATGGGCACCTCCTGCGGCCATGAAGTTTATCGACACACTGGCAGGTATTGAATACGACCTCGATATTTGGAGTGCTTTTCTTCGAGTTATGGGGCGTTACCCCAAGGGATCGGCTGTCGAGCTAAATGATGGATCTCAGGCATTCGTTATCAGCGTCCCGGAAACCGACCTTGATCGACCACAAGTGGTGATCGTTCGCAATGCCGAAGGAGAAGATTTGAAGCATCATACTTTTATTGATCTGACAGTAGAAAAAGACATTTCTATAACCAAAGAACTTGACAATTACGAAACTTTTGGCCCCGAAGTTGTTGATATATTCACCAGCCTTCAAGTTATTTGATCAAAATTGGAACAAAACCACCTCCACTAAAAACTGCGGTAATTGATATACTTCGATTACCGTTTCGAAATTCCCTCTCAACACAATAAAAGACCGAATCATCACTATTGACGAAAAACAGTATGTGAATTATGCTCATCATATCAATTGATATAATTTATAGGAGTATAAAAATGGGCAAAACGATTTCTGCCATGGAAGCTCGGCAAAAATTCGGAGAAATTCTAAACCGGGTTTCTTTGTTAAATGAGGTAATTACCATCGAAAGGTCAGGAAAGAAAATTGCAAAACTTGTTTCAACCAAAGCTACGGAACCAAAATCTCATTCTCAGGGAAAACTGGATTTTCGAACAGCGGTCGGTTTAGGTAAAGAACTCTGGAATACCGTAGATATTGATGAATACTTGCAAGATGAGCGAAACTCATGGGATTGAAGCTTGAAGGATCAGAGTTGGTTTTTGTTGATACAGCACCCTTTATCTACTTTTTTGAGAAACATCCCAAGTATTTATCCTTCATGGAACGTTTTTTTAATGATGTTTATGAAAAGGATATACAGGTTTTTACATCAATTATCACGTATATGGAAATCACAACTCTGCCGGCTCGATTAAATAACTACCAGTTAGTTAAAAAATACCGAGATTATTTTACATATTCACAAAATATAAACCTGTTTCCCATTGACCTAGTCATTTCCGAACAGGCTGTCCGCTTGAGAGCAAAATATAAAATAAAAACACCTGATGCCATCCAACTCGGCACTGCAATTTCATGCGGTGCAGATATAATCATCACAAACGACAAAGGTTGGGACCAAATTTCAGATCAACCAGTGTATACAATAAATGATTTGTATGATGAATAGTATTGGGAAAACGACCCATACAGAGATTTATAACTTTTAAAATCTCCCAGGCTCTCTATTTCCAACATCCCTCTGGCAATAGCCCGGCTAACACAGTCAGCATTCCCAACTTGGAGAAGGTGATTGCTGGATCGGTAATTAATCGCTTTCCGGAAGACAATACAAACGCACCCCGAACCCGCCACTTACATCAATAGAAGCGATCACTAGCTCATCAGGTTTAATCACCATTACACCGCTTCTTAGCCCATCATGATTCGCATTCCAACCTCAAAAAAAATATCGGTAACATCTGTGATGAGATTTCTCTGACCAGTCTTGATTATTCTATTGCCCTTTATAAAAAACTGTAATTTTTATCGTAACTAGAATACTATTACCACCAATTGAGGACATCCTCGTTAAAACCTAAAAAATCTTTGACCTGTAGGACCGTTCCATCATCAAGAATCACTCGACCGTTAAAATATCCAAAAACCTGGTGTTGGATCGATTTCATTACTTTGATATCAGTGCTGGAAGCTCTATCAAATATGGGCTCGAATTCCATTTCAAAGCGATTGTCACTGCTGGTGATCTTCCATGGTGCCACATAATTCTCTGTATCCATATGGAAAACAATCTCATCGAGTTTGTGAGCCTTGTTTTTGTAAAAAACCATATTCTCCGAGGCAGGGCTCCTATCACTAAACCCGTATCCCAAGTTCCACCCAAAAGATTCACCATTTAAAAAACCGGAAGCTGATCCCCAATACCATCTGTTTTTATATGTCCAGTTTCCTCGTCCCCAATCCAGGGTTCCAAAACTTGTTTTAGTGGAAAATTCATAATTCTGCTCACCCACAGTTATAACACCCTCAACCGGCATACAATTGATTTTTTGATTATAATAAAAAGCTTTAGGGTTCTCCTTCCATGAAGTGGCAATCACCATGCTATCCATGGCAGGATCCTGGTAAAGAATCAACGTTCCTTTTAATCCTTTTTCCATCTTGTTACCGACAAATGCCGGAACATCAAAAGAAATCACTCGTTGATTGCCTGATACTTCAATATTTATTTTAATTTTTTTATTCTCAAATGCTGAAATTCCCTGGTCCGAACCCGGCGGTAACTTCATCCGTCCCATAGGTAAGATGGATGTATGGTTAAACTGAGAAAATGATCTGTTTTTAAAATCAAACCAGCACACAGCAATAAATCCGATATAGCCTAGGTCGGAAAGGGTTAAGGCAATACCATATTCCTTGTCGGGTGCCAAAATCAGATAATAATCCCATTCTTTAATTCGATACCAACCGGCTTTGATCTTACGCCGGTCGTATTGCCAAAAAGGTTTGACGGCGTATCCCGGATTTATCAATAAACCACTATCATCAAGAAGGTTGCAAGGCTCAATAATCTGATTTTGATTTCTCATTACTCTCTTTTGGGATCGAATAAGCAATTATACTTAAAGTTCAAGTAGGTTATATCTTACGGTTTTCATTTGTCCATAATGATTAAAAAACCGTAAAACCTTTCAACATAAAGAATCTATAAACTGATCCACCGAAGATTTAAAAAATTCCAGATAATTATCTGCATTTAAAACTGTCGTTTCGAATTTTCGGTAATTAGTCAAACCGTGGATCAAAATCCAAAACATAATGGAACTTCTTTTTACATCTGTTGCTTTGAACACCCCTTTATTAATCCCCTCCTGGATAATGTTGCCAGACAAAAGTAATACTTGCTCTCCTTGCTGATCGATTCTTTTCTTTAACTTCGGTTCAAAAATTATCTCGGATGTGGAGATAAAATAATTGATAATGTAATAGTAATTCTTTCGCGCCTGACTAAAATCAAGAAAAGATGAGGCTATCTTTCGTAGCTGGTTACGAGGATTTTCTTCATTTTCCAGAATCTTCGCGACCATCTCTTTTAGCAGATCGAACGCTTCCTGTTGCAGTGTGGCAAATAGGTCATCTTTGTTTTTAAAATATGAATATAAGGTTGCCACACCCAGTTCTGATTTTTTAGCAATCTGGTTCATAGAAGCACCATTCATCCCTTTTTGGTGCAGTAATTCACGAGCCGCAACTAAAATGGATTCCCTTCTCGCTTGTTTTTCTCTTTCTCTTCTCTCTTTTAATCCCACAATTTTTAAATTTCCCCTTGATTCAATAATTCTGTGACTTAACGTCTTTCTCATTAATCATTCTTATGATTGATATTTCCAAAAAACTTAACATATTTCAAATAGTTTTCGATAACAGAACGTTAGTTTCCTTATTTCTGAAAGTCAATTCAAAAGAAGTCAAGTTGATATTGGAATTAATCACAAAAAAGACAGACCAAGCATTTTCCAACCAAATTCATCATTCTTTCCCTAAAAACCAAAATCAACCAGGTTTTTAGATCCCCCGATAAATCAGTGATAATTGATATTACTGAAACGATATTTGAATGCCATATGAACTCTGTCAGCAAATCAAAAAAAGATTCGCAGCAAAAAAGAACATTTTCAACATAATCCTATTCACAAACTCGGCGTTTCGTGATCTTTTCCGGAATGAACCAACTATTAAAATATTCTATTTTGAATTCTAGCTTGGGCAATTGTACCTATGACGCTGTTTTTATTCCATTTTTCAGCATATAGGTACAAATTGTAGTGAGGCGGGAATTTCCGTTGTTGGAAATGAAATAGTAGAATTAAAACGATATTGTTAGCGACAATGAAGACATTTTTCAAACTGCTTGTCCGACAAACTCGCTCTTTTCTTAAAATATTCCAACTGTTTCACCGGTGCGATGACTCGTCCACATTCATTACATTTCTGAAGTTCGAAATCTGTATTCCAGATGGTTCGGACATCCTTTTTCTCTTCCATCGGTATGTAATCTACCGGACAGACATAGGCACAAGAACCACAAGCAATACAATCAGCCGGTGAATCATCAAAGGGTGTTGCCACTTCTTTGGAAAATCCACGGCTTTTAAACCCGATGGCTGAAACCCCAACCACCTCTCGGCAAACTCGCACACACATACCGCAAAGAATACACCCTTTGGGTTCAACATCAAAACGACTGGATTTAATGCCAAGATTTTGGGCAATGTTATTCAAAACAGGATGTTCTGGATTTCGAATCAGCATCAATTCAATTACCATTTTCCGCACGTCCAAAACCCGTTTTGTTTCAGTTTGTACACTAAGACCATCATCAACTTCATAAATACAAGAGGCCACAATACGTGTTCTTTTTTTATGGCTGATCTCCACCAGACACAATCGACAGGCACCATAAGGATGTAATTCTTCATTATGACACAAATGCGGAATCTGAATGTTTGCACTTCGGGCCGCTTCAATTATCGTTGTTCCTTTCGGCGCTGTTATCTCTCGTCCGTCGATTGTCAGGTTTACTATTTCCGACATAATTCTCTCTCTTATGTTAAATCATACAAATACTTACTCGACAATAACCGCATCAAATTTACATACTTCAAAACAAGCACCACACCGGATACATTTATCCTGTTCGATGGTATGAAGCTGTTTCTTCTCGCCCGAAATGGCCGATGTTGGGCACGGTTTAAAACATAAATGACACCCATTACAGATTTCCGAATCAATGGTATAAGTAATCAATGCCTTACAAACACCTGCCGGACATTTTTTTTCATTAATATGCGCTTCATATTCGTCTCGAAAATACTTCAATGTGCTCAGTACCGGAGCCGGCGCGGAACCTCCCAAAGCGCATAATGATCCATCGGCAATGGCTTGTCCCATCCATTCAAGGGTATCAAGATCCTCTTTTTTTCCTTTTCCTTCTGTAATTCTATCCAGAATCACCCGCATTTGATGAACCCCTTCCCGACAAGGTGTGCATTTTCCACAGGATTCCTCTTCCAGAAATTGTAGAAAATACCTAGCCACGTCGACCATACAATTGCGATCATCCATCACAATCATACCACCCGATCCCATCATAGAACCAAGTTTGGTCAACTCATCGAAATCCACTGGTTTATCAAGGTACTCTTCCGGGATACAACCACCGGAAGGTCCTCCGGTTTGGACTGCCTTAAACTTTCGTCCATTCGGAATCCCACCGCCAATTTCAAAAATGATCTCCCGTAAGGTGATACCCATAGGAACTTCCACCAGACCGGTATTATTTATCTTACCCACCAGGGCAAAGATTTTGGTCCCCTTACTGTTCTCTGTTCCTATCCCCTTATACCACTCTGCACCTTTATTAATGATTAAAGGAACATTGGCCCAGGTTTCAACATTATTCAGACTGGTCGGTTTATCGTATAGTCCTTTATCGGTAGCATGAACATATTTTGCCCTGGGTTCACCAGATCGACCTTCGATTGAAGCAAACAGAGCTGATGATTCACCGCAGACAAATGCCCCACCGCCACGATTGACTTTTATGTCAAAACTAAAGTCGGAACCCAGTATGTTTTTCCCCAGCAGTCCCGCTTCCCTGGCTTTTTCTATGGCAATGGTAATGTTGGTTACTGCCAAGGGATATTCGTTTCGAACATAAATATAACCTTCGCTGGAACCAATAGCATAAGCCCCGATCAACATCCCTTCCAACACACAATGAGGATTTCCTTCCAGCACACTTCTGTCCATATACGCCCCAGGATCTCCCTCATCCGCATTGCAAATCACATATTTTGGATCTCCTTCAGCCTTACGAGTCGAGTCCCATTTCCATCCGGCTGGGAAACCGCCTCCACCACGCCCTCTAAGATTGGCACTGATGACTTCATCAATAACGCCTTGGGGGCTCATTTTGTCCAAAACCTTAGCTAATGCACTGTATCCATCAATTGCAAGATAATCTTCTAATTTGGTTGGATCAATTTGACTGTTCATTCCCAAGATATTACGTTCTTGTTTTTTATAAAATATAACATCATTCTCATAGACAACTTTTTCACCACTGGTCGGTTCCGTATAAAGAAGACGATCTATAATCTCGCCATTCAACAATGTCTTCTCAATGATCTCTGCCGCATCATTTAGACCAACCCTTTGATAAAATATACGTTTTGGGTTAAGAACAACAATGGGACCTCTTTCGCAAAATCCATGACACCCGGATGTTCGGACAATCATTTTATCCTGCAAATTCCGTTTTTCTATCTCTTCCTTAAAACCGTCAATCAATTTTTTTGTCCCATAGGCCAAACACCCACTACCTGCACAGATAACAATACACTGTCGATTGGGATCGATTTGGTCTTTTATTTTCTTTTGAACGGCATTTAAGTCTTTAGGTGATTTGATTTTTTCCATTATTCCTTTCCTTCTTTAGCAATCTTCTTCAGAAGTTTATCCGTCTTGGAAATGGTCATTTTTCCATGATATTCTTCATTTACAACCATAACCGGTCCCAAAGCACATGCGCCCAGACAGTTAACGGTTTCAAAGGTGTATTCCAAATCAGGGGTAGTTTCACCGGCTTTGATATTCAGAGTTCGTTCAATATGGTCCGTTATTAACGGAACACCACGAACATGACAGGCCGTTCCCATACAAAGACTAATTTGATTCCGCCCTCTTGGTTCAAGACTAAAAGCCTTGTAAAAAGTAGCTACTTCAAATATCCGACTTAGAGGGACTTCCAGCTGAGAACTCACAATATCAAGCGCTTCCCTGGGAAGATAATTTAACTCCTTTTGCACATCTTGAAGAACAGGCACCAGGAATCCCTTGTCGGAATTATATCTTTCAATAATTGAGGTGATAATCGCTTCCATTTTCCAAATACTAATTTTAGATAGTTGTCTTCTAATAATATCAACTTAAGCCCTGAAAAGGGCCCTTCTTGAAAAACCTTCAACCAATTTTGGAAAACCAGGACAGTTTTGTTTATATTAAAGACCAACCAAACTCTCACAGGAAGCCGAAACAGCTGTATCTCTCAAACAAGGCTAAGTCAGGACTCAAAATGATGCTTCAACCAAGTTAACAATTTTGGATATTTTTACAACAAACCAAAGATTTCCGGATGATGCCCGGTACCCCTTTAATTAAAATTGAAAAAACTAACATTAGTTCATCAATAAAAATTGGATCAAGGATTTTGCATATCTCGATCCAGTCTTTTTTGGTATTGATCAGCTTAGAAGCCAACCAATTAAAAAAGTTTAACAACAAATTCAGACAATTAAGATGTTGCCTTCTTTATTAGTTTATTATAATTTTTCGTCACCTGATCCTGGAATTGCTCAATCAGATCATCAGTTAAATGACGAAATCGCCCCTGGGGTTTCAAGTATTCTTTCACTGGTCGAAGTTCCAAATTTTTAAAGGTCATGTCATAAACACCGTCTACAACCTCAAACAATGGAAATACTCCTGTTTCAACCGCCAATCTCCCTATCCAAATCGCTTTTTCAGTGGGTATTCTCCATCCTGTGGGACAGACTGAAAGAATGTGGACATAAGCCGGACCTTTGGTTCTGGCTGCCTTTTTTACTTTTTCTATTAAATCCAGAGGATAACTTGCACAGGCAGTAGCGACATATGGAATATCATGCGCGACGGCTATTTCCGGCATATTTTTCTTCCACTTTGATTCCCCCAAACTTAACGCTCCATTCGGTGTAGTGGTTGTTCTAGCACCAAATGGTGTGGCTGAGGATCGCTGTATTCCGGTATTCATATACGCTTCATTATCATAACAAACATATACGAAATCATGTCTGCGCTCCAAAGCACCGGATAAAGCTTGAAATCCAATGTCACAGGTAGCACCATCTCCTCCCATACCGAGAAAAACAGTTTTTTTATCAGGGATTTTTCCTTTTCGAACCAACGCTTTGGTTGCTGCTTCAACACCGGAAATTACCGCCCCGGTATTTTCAAAAGCCACATGAATCCAGGGAACATCCCAGCTAGTATGTGGATATGCGGAAGAAACCACTTCCATACACCCAGTGGCACAGCCCACAATCACATTTTCACCCAACGCTTTGGCTACTAGCCGTACCGCTAAGGCCTCGGCACAGCCCTGACACGCTTTATGTCCCGGCGTGAAATACTCTTTCGTGTTCACCAAACGAGAGGCATATACATTTAACGGCTCCATCATTCTCTGACTCCATAGTAAACATAATCCGTTTGGCGGACTTTTTCGGTTAAATTTGTTTTTGATTCTTCATATATGGCAACAAAGTCTTCTTGTGTAACATCACGTCCGGCAAGGCTACAAATATAGTTCACCACTACCGGCACATCTTTTCTATGATATAAGGCTGATCGAATTTCCGATGCCAACGGCCCACCCGGACCACCAAAAGAAACTGCCCGGTCAATAACAATGATTTTTTTGATGCCTTGAACCGCTTCATTCAATTCTTCCAATGGAAACGGACGCCATAATCTAAGTTTGATTAATCCTACCTTTTTACCTTGAGCTCGTAATTCATCAACAGCCAGCGATGCTATTTCGCCAATACTTCCCAAGCTGAGAAAGACAATCTCAGCATCTTCTGCTTTATAAAGTTCTACCGGGTTGTAATGACGACCGGTTATCTCGCCCATTGTTTTCCACACATCTTTGATAATAGCTTTGGAATTAATAATAGCTTCATCTTGCGCTTTTTTTGCTTCTGTAAACACATTCGGCATTCCTAAAGCACCCAAAGTCACAGGTTTATCCGGATGTAATCGATTAACAGGTTTAAACTCCGGCAGAAATTTATTTACCATCTCCTGTTCCCAATATTCAACCGGTTCAATCATATGGGTCAGTGAAAAACCATCCAGATTGATAATTACTGGCAGCGATACCTTTGGATCTTCAGCCACACGAAAGGCAAACAACATATGATCAAAGACGTCCTGCCCGTTTTCAGTAAAAATCTGAATACATCCACAATCCCGTATTGACATTACATCAGAGTGATCTGGCCATATACTCAAAGGACCGGATAGGGATCGATTAGCCAAGGCCATAACAATAGGTAGTCTCAGCGAAGCGGCCAAAAAAACAATTTCATTCATCAAAGCCAATCCCTGGGAACTGGTACAGGTAAAGGTCCGAGCTCCCGTAGCTGATGACCCACAACACAAACTCATGGCTGAATGCTCCGATTCCACCGGTATATACTCTGCATCGACCTTCCCGTCAGCAACCAGTTCAGCCAAATGCTCCACAATATGAGTCTGAGGAGTGATGGGATAAGCTGATACCAAATCCACATCTGCCATGGCTACAGCATGAGCCGCCGCAATAGATACTTCTACTCCAACTTTTTTGCCCATTATTCCTCCTCCTCTATCATCGATATGCACCCGGTAAAACACTCCTGGGCACAAATCCCGCAACCCTTACAATAAAACAGGTCGGCTTCAAAATAATTATCCTCGGTTTTAAGAATAGCCATATCCGGGCAAAAGACATAACACACACCACAGCTAATACATTGAGTTTTCTCCACAACTGGGCGTAAAGATCGCCAATCACCGGTTTTATACTCTCGTGAAGTTCCCGGTTGGCTAATGGCAAAGCCGACTTCCAATTCTTTCCAACCCGGCTCTGACTTAATATCTGTCACCTTATTCTCCTAATTATAAATTCTGGTGGGAATGGTTTGAACTATGATTGGCCATATGCCCATTGGTGAACAAAACACTGTCAACCTTGACATTCGTATTCTGAACACATTCAGCTACATTGGCTTCTTTGTATGCTCTTTTTAACGTTTTAATATTCTTCTCAGCCAAACGACCGAATCGCTCGTTAAAAGGATCAATTAAATCGTCCAAAGTGACAAACTGGTTCATTTTTATTAAGGCCCCAATCATAGTGGTATTAGTAATAGGTAGACCTAATTCCTCGCGTGCAATGGCGTTGGCATTAACAGAAACAATTTTATTTCTGATGTCCAGTTCCTTTTGAAGTTCTTTTCCCGTATATTTAGAATTAGTTACCAAAATACCGTCCTCTTTTAATCCGGCTGTAACATCAACCAATCTAAGAATCGACGGATCCAATACCAAAACCATATCCGGTTGATAAATCATAGTTCGCGTCCTGATGGGCTTATCATCAATTCTTAAAAATGCCGTTACCGGCGCACCTCTACGTTCAGGACCAAAATTCGGAAATGCCTGGGCATATTTCCCTTTATTAATTGCAGCGATAGCTAAAAGCTCAGCCGATGTTACAGCCCCCTGTCCACCTCGGCCGTGAAATCTGATTTCAATCATTTTTTTACCATGTAAATTATTTAAAGGAGATTTGCTGATAGTATAGCATAATCTACAATTGAAATACTACTGAATATCCCGTACTGCCTTCTGTTAGATACAAATAATTATCGATAACTAGATAGCACAGCAATTGTAATGCCATTTTTCCACTTCAAGTTTTTTGCTAATATTCTCTGATAGTTACGAAGACATTTGGATCGCGGGAATCAAGAAGAAGGATGAGAGTATTCTCCTATTTGCGATATTTCTCAATAAATGTAGTAAGGAAGATACTGTTTACAAATAGAGGGTACTTTTGTTTTAACATATCAATATTTTGCATGGTGTTCTATTTAAATATGTGCTTTCTCTAGTACTTTGATATATTTCATCAATAATCCTTCTGATAATAGCGTGTACTACTCTTAATTTGCATAAGTACTTTATGTTGCTGTATTTACTCACTTATTGGCTCTTGAAATATTTTTTATTCCATGTTTGACAAATATCTCATTTGATTGATGCCATTTCTCTCCTCAACACAAATTAAAAAATCGCAAAACAACAAAAGACTAAATATTTCCATGAATTAAATTATTTTTTAGATCAAAACCAAAATTTCTTGGATTTCTGTTTTTCATTCATAAGACAATAATGCTCACTCGTTTTACTGTCAAAGGTATACAGTTTTTTTACTTTGCAAGTACTTTAAAGGCCATGCAGGATCTGATCTTAATAAAGTTAAGATTAATCAAACTCATATTGTTATTCAGAATGGAAGCCTAAGCGACATTAAGATAATGCATTCCTTCAAGGTGATTTTAAATTCTGAATAAACGATTATAGTAAAAAATCTCCTTAAGTAGTGATAAACGTCTTCCGCTGTTTATCTTCAATGATTCTTTATCCGATCGCACACGTTTTTCACTTCTCATCCTTTTTTATCCATCGCTTGCGGCAATAACACCCAGTCCCTTTGATTCTTGTCGAAAAACAACCAACACTACCCTTGTAACCCATCCAAATAAGAATTATTATTAAAATTCAACGCCAAAAAATGGCGTTTAATAAATTCTCGTATAAGTACTTCATTTAAACAGACGTTTGCTCTTTTGCTATTTAATTTTGAATAATCATTATGAACCAATCCAGTAATAAACCTGACATATCCAATATAATAAAGCGGTCCAAAGAGAGAATCACCAAATGCATTCGCTGTTGTACCTGCTGCACAAAAGGTGGACCGGCATTACACAAAGCTGACAAACCTCTCATCGACCAGGGAAAACTGCATGGTCGCTTCTTATTTACTATCAGAAAAGGAGAACCGGCAGAAGACAATATAAAAGGCGGCCTTGTTTTCGCCGACTCGGACATTATAAAAATCAAATCAAAAGATAATTCCACCGCCTGCCTGTACGTGGACATGAATAACACATCCTGCCATATTTATGACCATCGACCGCTTGAGTGCTATACTTTGAAATGCTGGGATACGAAAGAGATTGAGCGGATTTATAATAAAGATAGATTGACACGCAAAGATATTCTCGGGCATATTGATGGCTTGTGGGAAATTGTCCAGGAACATCAGGAAAAATGTTCCTACGAAAAAGTCAAGGTAATTTTAGACAATCACCCGGAAAAACTTGATAGAGAGCCTCTAAAAGAGATTCTGGAAATGATCCGGTATGATAAGACCATCAGGCGGATGATGGTTGAAAAGCCAGATCTTGACGCCAATATGGCAGATTTTTTGTTCGGTTGGCCCCTGCAAAAAACCTTGAGAAAATTTGGATTGGAATTTGGTCCGGCTTAATTAGTAGGTTGATAAGTCCTTCCAACGATCCCCACAATATAATTATCTGAAAGCAGCCTGGGTTTTTTGATTTTAAATAAAAGCACCAAATCCGGTTCTTTCTTCTGACACTTTGCCAACAGACGTCAACACCGAATAATACGGCAATAGTTTGTCTTCGGGGAAAAGATATTGAACTATATATATATGGAGAAAAGCCAAAAAAACAAGGTGTATAATCCAATATTTAAATAAAGCAGTATCAGCAAATGGTACAAAACATGTATCACCCAATTTCCTAGTATTTAAAACCGATATCATAAACAAAGGGATAACAATTTTTCACCTTAACGAAAACTCACAAAATCGGACTAAGGCTGTCATTACACTAAGGAGTTTTCCATTCTGAATCTCACATATTCAAATGAAAAGGATATTTATCGAATGGCTGACTGATATTCTATTAAAAATGACAAAAATCAATATAAACAATTTTCATTAAAGAACTATTTAGAATAAAAACCAACGAAATCATTGAGATTTAAAACGCTATCTTATGAATGGAACCAATAAAAATTATAAAAAATTCGATTTATTATCACACAGTGATACATCACTCTGTATTTATTAAAAAATACTCTTTTTAAATCGTTACAGTTTTTTTTGTATAAAATACGTTATCCACAGTTTTTTTTAATTATCCTCTTGATTTTCGTTTTTCGGTCTGATAGGGACAGTCACAAATTGCGGAAAGTTTTAAAAAGCTCCTTTGGCATATAAGATGATTCGAAAATTGTTTTTCATCAATATTCTTAAATGATTTCAAACCGCCACCGTTATTAACCTATGAAACAATGTAAAAAAATGTAATATTCACCCTTAAAATAGGCGTTTTAGAGGCCCATTTTTTGGGGCAACAGGCTTTACATACAGGTATTTCCAAAAAAAAAACCACTTTGGGGTATTGATATTTCGAAATAAATATCTTAGCATCGCCTTTTGTTAGGACTATAAAGGATGAGTAACTGCGACATGACAACGAATAAGACCTGAAGGTCAGTAATTGAGTTAAATAGATTTGCCAGAAATTTGTTACATTTTGTTACACAGTGTTACGATTCAGCAAAGCTTTTCCAAAGACCCGGCATTATCGTTTAGATGAAGTTGACAAACTACCAGGATCATTAAAGGGTTCTTCGTCAGACAAGCCTACTGGGAAAAGCAACTGAAAACATCAGCCCGGGAGTTATTTCGGGCTGTTTTTACATTCACAACATCCCAAAAATCTTCAACTCAGAAGATATAGGGAATGAGTGAAACCGGCAGACAGATCAGGAAGGATATTTTTCTTAAAGTTTATTACTCTCCTTTCTTTTTAGTTTAGTATCCCTGATTAGTCTGCCGGACTTGATGAAAACGCTTATTAAGCGTTTTTCAGCGTTCCTTTGGGACCATTCAGGAAATCTGACGGTTACCAAAGGATTTTTCGGAGAAATGCCTCCTTTTGGGAGGTAGTTTTTAGTTTGTGTAAAACTGAACATAATTTCTTTAAAAAGGAGTTAAAATGCTTAAGAAATTATTAAAAGGATGTCTGACAGTCGTTTTGGCAACAGCTATGACTGCTCCTGTATATGCTGATGATGTTAAAGCAGAAATAACAGGGCGTGTCAGATCTTGGATTGAAAGCGCAAATGTGGATGATGGTGATGACACCGTAACCACGACTGAAATGAAAGCCGATAGTCGTTGGGGTGCATCTATTAGTGGTCAAGCTGGCAGTTTCACTGGAACTGCTGATGTACAGATTGAATTGAACTTGGATAATGATACAATGGATATCACATACCGAGATGCGAAAGTCGGATTGGAGAATGATGCGTTTGCCATTAAATTTGGTCGTCAGTATCCGTTTGGAATCGCTAAAGGAATGGAATATCAAATCGGACCGATAAGTGATTCTTATTGGGCAGGTGAGAACGTCAACAATCCAAGAAGCGATTATTTGACAGCTGATATTAAAAGTGTAGGCCTGACCATTATTTTCGGTATGAATCATTATGGTAAAGCAGAACAGAAATACGAAGAGGGACTTCCTGTTGATGCTACCGGTGATGCTCATGATGAAATGACTATCGGTGCTATATTTTCAAAAGCTTTCGGGCCTGTTGATTTTGCTGCCTC
>JBFFHJ010000051.1:0-55554 GCA_041556995.1 bacterium
TCCCATCTGATTCTTTTTTGTATCTCAGCAGGCAGGTAGTTTTGAAAAAAGGAGTTTGCCAATTCAATGCGACTGAAATGGCGCTTAAAATAACTGTCATGGGTTAATCCCGGCTTTCTCGGCATGAGATTTTAAGAAGCGGAAAGTTAGTTATACATGTCATCTGAAAAACGTGTTTTAAGATGGATCATTGGATTGATATATCATTTTGAAAAATGTAAGGGAAGGGTTGGATACGTCTTTTCATAGTAATACAAATCCTAATGGAAATTGCTGTTTTATCAACAGTCAAACCGAATTATGGCGGAAGATCCCCGTTTCTGAAAATCAATGCAATTGACTTGCATTATGCTAGTAATTAACATAAAGAGACAGTTATATTAAAAGCTGTTTACTTTGAATATTCGAACGAAATCTGAAAAACCGGGATGATCAATTTGTGTCCATGGTCTTATCCCGTAACGTACCAACGACAAAGGTTTAAGCGAAAAATGGCTAATATAAAAAAACTCACCTTTTTGATAATCCTGCTGATAGGATTGATATCGGTCGGTTTGATCGCATCTTCATCCGATCAGTCAAAAACCGGCCGCAAAGTATACGTTGTTCCCATCTCTGGAGATGTTGAGCCCGGGATGGCTGCTTATTTGGAACGAGCGCTGAAAGAAACCCAAAACGATGTTGATCCATTGGTTGTAATTGAGATAGATACCTTTGGTGGACGGGTGGACGCAGCGTTGACCATGGTCGATGCCCTGGTGAATGTGAAAAAAGGTAAAACCATTGCTTTTGTTAAAACCAAGGCGATTTCAGCAGGAGCACTGATTTCGTTGGCAGCTGATTCCCTGGTGATGAAGCATAATACCACCATTGGAGATTGTGCGCCTATTACTTATTCCGATGGAGGTCCCAAAATGATGGGTGAGAAGTTCCAATCTCCGTTGCGAGCGAAGTTCAGATTGTTGGCTAGGCTAAACGGCCACCCGGAGGATCTGGCCGAATCCATGGTGACAGCAGAGATGGAAGTGTACCGGTTGAATATGGATGGAAAGACGGTTTATATGGACTCCAGGGCATATAACGACCTTAGTCCCGAGGAGAAGAAAAAAATTGTTTCCAAAAAAACCGTAGTGGCCAAAGATGAACTGCTGACCATGACTGATGTTGAAGCCGTGGAGCTTGGTTTTTCCAAAATGAGTGTGGACAGTATTGAGGAGATGTTGAATAAAATGGCTATTAAGAATTATCAGATTGTTCGCCTGGATGAAAACTGGTCTGAAAGTCTGGTTCGCTTTGTCACTTCCATTTCATCCATCCTGATAATGATCGGTTTGGCTGGTGTGTATATGGAACTAAAATCCCCGGGATTCGGGTTGCCCGGTATTGTTGGGATTGCCTGTCTGGCATTGGTCTTCGGCAGTCAATACCTGATTGGCTTGGCTGGTTACGTTGAATTGCTGATTATCATTCTGGGGATTGTCCTGTTGGGGTTTGAGTTGTTTGTCATTCCCGGTTTTGGGATCGCCGGTTTTGCCGGCATTTCCTGTATTGCCATCGGAATGATTCTCACTCTTCAGGATTTTGTCATTCCCGATCCGTCCCTGCCTTGGCAGATGGATATTTTAATCATAAATTTAGTGAAGGTTTTGACAGCGTTTTTTGGTGCGTTTATTTTAACCATGTTGTCCGTCCGTTATTTGTTTTCAAATCTTTCTTTCGGCCCATATCTGAAAACAACCTTGAAGGAATCACATGCAGATTCCAAAGAGGCAAACAGGGCAAAGATCGGGGATACGGGAACGGCGTTGACCTACTTGCGACCGTCAGGAAAGATTAAAGTCAACGACAATAAATTTGACGCCCTTACCGAAGGAGAATTTCTGGAAAAGAATACGCCGATAGTAATAACGAAAATCAGGGGGAATAAAATCATTGTAACCAAAAGGGAGACAACATGAACGATGGATTAACTCTGGCAATTATCTTACAAATTTTGGCTATATTTGTTATCATTGCAGAAATCATTATACCGTCAGGCGGTATTCTGGCCATCATTGCAACCATCCTTTTCGGTTCTTCGTTATTCATGGTGTTTAACGATGTCGGGGCCTCTACAGGATTTTTATTTCTGGCAGCAGATATTATTATTGTTCCCATAATGGTTATTATAGGATTAAAAGTTCTGGCCAAGTCACCGGTAACGCTGAAAAAGCAACTTTCAAAAAAAGAGGGGGTTACGGCGCAAGACACAGAAATGGAAAGATATTTAGAAATGGAAGGAATTGCAGTAACCGATCTTCGCCCGGCGGGGACGGCTATTGTTAATAAAAAAAGAATTGACGTAGTAACCAGTGGAGAATATATTGAGCGGGATTCGCCTATCAAAGTTCAGTCCGTTACGGGAAACCAAGTTATTGTTGCTAAAATCGATTGAGGAGATAATTCATGGAAACATACATTGTTATTGGTATTTTTGTTGTTTTAGGTTTCATTTTTGTACTTTATATCGGGTCTTCAATATCCCTGTGGTTGCAGGCCATTGTTTCCGGCGCTCATGTCGGACTGGTCAACATCATTTTTATGCGGTTTCGAAAAATTCCCCCAAAACTGGTTGTAGAATCCAAAATTATGGCTGCTAAGGCCGGTCTGGAAATATCAACCGATGATCTGGAATCCCACTATTTGGCAGGCGGAAACGTTTCTCGCGTTATTCAGGCGTTGATTGCCGCCGATAAGGCCAATATTGATCTTGAATTTAATCGTGCCGCAGCCATTGACCTGGCGGGGCGTGATGTGCTGGAAGCCGTTCAGATGAGTGTGAATCCTAATGTTATCGAGACGCCTTTAATTGCTGCCATGGCAAAGGATGGTATTCAGCTGAAAGCGTTGGCCAGGGTCACGGTTCGAGCCAATATTGATCGCCTGGTTGGTGGGGCTGGTGAGGATACAGTACTGGCACGGGTTGGAGAAGGGATTGTATCAACCATTGGTTCCGCTAAGACTCACAAAGAAGTGTTGGAAAATCCGGATTTAATATCAAAAACAGTATTGAGCAAAGGATTGGATTCAGGTACTGCATACGAGATTTTATCCATTGATATCGCAGATGTGGATGTCGGAAAGAATATCGGTGCTGATTTGGAAACCGACCGAGCCGAAGCCGATAAAAAAATTGCCCAGGCCAAAGCTGAAGAACGCAGAGCAATGGCATTTGCTGCTGAACAGGAAATGAAAGCCAAGGTCATTGAGATGAAAGCCAAAGTAGTGGAAGCAGAAGTTGAAGTACCATTGGCCATGGCAGAAGCTTTTAGAGCTGGGAATATGGGGATAATGGATTATTACAAAATGAAAAACATTTTGGCGGATACCCAAATGAGAGAATCTATCAGTACACCTGAAAAGCCAAAATCTGAGTAATTTGGATATTCTTGCATATTAATAGAGGCGAAGATCCCAGAGATTGTCGCACGAGTACTGCATATTTTATTGGAAAAACAATGACCCTGATAAACAGGTAAAAAGATGGAAACTATCCTCGAATATATTATTCCCATTATCATCTTTTTTATTGTGGGCGGGAATCTTATATCCAAACTGCGAAAACCTCAAGAAGTACCCCCACCGTCCCCGGAAGTGGATACTTATGATGATCGGGATGATTATGAATATGAAGCGTATGAAGATGATGTCCCGGAAAAAAGTGAAGAAACTGAGCGGATAATGCCGGTGATGAGTCAGGACAATCAAAGCCCTGAAGCTTTGGTAAGAAACGTCCTGGAAACCATTGCGAAAAAAACAGCAGATGCCGACATTAAAAAAGCGAAACCAGAAAAAAAACTAAAACAGGTTAAGGCAACAAAAAAAATAGTTAAACCTGCTAACAAAAAAACTCGTGATATTTCTGTTTCAGCTATAAAGGAAACTGTTGCAGGGATGGAGGATGAAGGGGTTTCCCCAATCAAACAATTAATGACCGATATTGACTTAAAGAAGGCCATTGTTCTGTCTGAAGTTCTTGCGGAACCTCTGGGTTTAAGAAATGAGCTGGAATTCTAGTTTACTTTATTTTCCTTTGAAAACCGGTTTCCGTTTTTCCAGGAAAGCGGTTTTTCCTTCCAAAGCATCTTCACTAACAGCAACTTGTAAATGTCCCAGGTTTTCCAGGTGTAGTTGTGGCTCATGGGAATTGTCGCTGCTTTTTCAGTAGGCTTGACACATTAGACCCATGGAATGGTCGGGCCATTTGCCAGCTTCTCTGCCGGCGCCAATGCCTTTGGGATTAGATTTTCGTCATCAACAACCCGATTAATTAAACCCCATTCCATCGCTTATTCCGCTGGTAACCGTTCGGCCAATAACGGCAACTCCATAGCTTTGCCAAAACCGACTAATATTGGGAGCAGCCATGTAATTCCGCCATCGGGAATCAAGCCTACATTTCGAAAAGCCTGTAGGAAAAAAAGCAGATTGCCCGGTTAATACCACATTGCCCATTTAGGCTACTGAAAAAGCTGGTGGGATATTGTTTTGCGCTTGCCCGAGTATATCGTATCGGTGTAAATGTATCAGGTTGATACATGTCATTTTTATTTCAATTTATCCAAGCGTTATTAGCTTTTGATAATTTTGATGATTAATCCTTTTTTCGTCGACTCTTGCTGTTACTGATTCCAGTCACCAATGACACTTTTTTGTTTTCCTTTCTATTGTAATAAATTTAATCATCGTGCGATAATAAGTTTTTTTTTGAACGGAGTGATTGGAGCGTTCCGTCTCAAGAAGAAATTAGAGGACTCTTGATGACGAATATTACTGAATTGTTCGTCTGTGGAAAGAGGAAGAGATTTATCCCACAAAAGATAAAAATGCAGTAAAAGATAGAACGGATGATTTATTTGTCTTTTACTGATTGTCGCAAAATCATGCTTATATAGTTAGAACCTATTAAGGAGGAGATTATGCTGAAAAGGATTGAAAACGTCGCTGTTATCGGTTCCGGTATAATGGGTGGAGGAATTGCCGCTTTATGTGCCAGTGCCGGAATAAAGACATTATTATTGGATATCGTTCCTTTTGATTTAACAGATGAGGAAAAGACAGATCCAAAGGCGAGAAACAAAATTGTACAAGCAGGTTTGGAAGGTATGATGAAGGCCAAACCGGCAGCTTATATGGATAAGAAGGTTGATTCCGCCAATGTTACTATTGGTAACTTGGATGATGATTTTGATAAATTGAAAGATTGCGATTTAATTGTTGAAGTTGTCGTTGAAAATCTGAAGATCAAGCAGGATCTGTTTTCTAAGATCGAAGGTATAATGAAGCCGGGAACTATCATTGCTTCAAACACGTCAGGATTACCTTTGGCCAAGATGGCCGAAGGGAGAAGTCAACAGTTTAAGGAGAATTTTCTGATTACTCATTTCTTCAATCCTGTCAGATATATGAAACTGCTTGAGATCGTACCGGGCGTTGACACCAAGCAGGAGATTATCGAAATGATTTCAGCTTGGGGTGAGAAGATTCTTGGCAAAGGAATTGTCATTGGCAAAGATACGCCCAATTTTATCGGGAATCGAATTGGTGTTCACAGTTCTGCTGTTATGTTAAATGCCATTAAGGACTCCGGCGTGACGCTGGAAGAAGTGGATGCTGTTTTTGGTCCTCCTATGGGGCGACCCAGAACTGGTGTATTTGGTTTAGCAGATTTGGTTGGATTGGATACCATGCATCATCTGTTAGTAAATTCCAACGAACTGCTTCCTAACGACGAGGCCAGGGATGTCTATACCGTGCCGGATTGGTTCCAAAAGATGATCGACAATAAAATACTCGGTAATAAAACCAAACAGGGATTTTACAAAAAAGAATTTACCGCCGAAGGCAAAAAGAAGTATAAATACAACCTTGAAACCGGTGAATACGAACCGGTTGCCGGAAAACCGAATCTTGCCTGTCTTAAAGCCGCTAAAAGCGCAAAAACGCCAGCAGATAAAGTTCAGGCGATTTTATATGGCGATGAAAAGGTATGTAAATTTGCCTGGCAAATGACAGCTGCTTCATTGATTTACTCGGCTAATCGAATCCCGGAAATTGCTGACTCTATCGTGGAAATCGATAATGCTATGAAATGGGGTTATAACTATGAAACCGGACCATTTGAGCTGTGGGATTTGCTGGGAGTTAAAAAATCGGTTAAAAAAATGGAAGCCGATGGTTTAGAAATCCCGGAAAATGTATTAAAAATGCTGGATAGCGGTAACGACACCTTTTATCGCATCGAAAATGGAAAGAAACAATATTTTGATTTTGCTTCCAGAAGTTATAAAGAGGTAGTAGTCAGCGAGAATATTATCTTTCTGGCAGATCTAAAAGCCGACAATAAAACAGTTAAATCAAATGATTCTGCCTCATTGATTGATCTTGGCGATGGTGTGTTTAACCTGGAATTTCATACCAAAATGAACGCCTTGAATTTTGAGATTGTTGAATTTATTGGAGAAAGTTTAGACTATGTGAATGAAAATGGCGTTGGATTGGTGATCGGAAACCAGGCTACTGGAATGCCGGGTGCTTTCTCCGCCGGGGCTGATCTTGCCCAAATGCTGACAGCAGCACGTGAAGGGAAGTTCGATGACATAAAAAAAGGTGCTCAAACGCTTCAAGAATCCAACCAAAGAATCCGTTATTCACCCTTTCCGGTTGTAGCAGCTCCATTTGGCTTAACATTGGGTGGTGGTTGTGAAATAGTATTGGCTGCGGATCGAATTGTGGCTCATGCAGAATTATATATTGGTCTGGTAGAAATCGGCGCCGGCCTGTTACCGGGCGGTGGCGGAAACATGATGTACTGGAGAAAGGTCATGGAATCTATTCCTGAAGATATCTCCGTGACTGATTTATCACCATATTTTATTACTTTATTTACAAATATTGGACAGGGTGCAACAACCACCTCTGCGGCGGAAGCACGTAGAAGAGGGTTTCTTGGGCCTAAAGACCGAATTGTCTATAATAAAGATTATATTATTGGTGAGGCAAAGAAAGAAGTTCTGAAGATGGTCGATGAAGGATATGTAGCTCCGGCTAAAAAACGTATTCCTGTTATGGGAAGAGACGCTCATGGTATGGCGAACTCTAACTTGTTTAACATGGAACAAGGCGGTTTTGTACCACCTCATATGGCGTTTATTTCCAGAAAGATTGCTTTCGTATTGTCCGGCGGTGATGTAATGGCCGGTATGAAGATTACGGAAGAGCAGATGCTGATAACAGAAAGAGACGCATTTGTTGAGCTGTGGAAAACTGAAAATACACAGAAAATGGCTGAGCATATGTTGAAAAACGGAAGACCGTTGTTTATCTAATCGATTATCAAGGAACTTATTCACAGGAGAAAGCATAATGAGAGATGCATATATAGTGAGCGCCGTACGAACCCCAGGTTGCAGACGAAAAAAAGGCGCCCTGGCACAAACCAGACCAGAAGACCTGATTACTCACGTCGTTAAAGCTGCTGCTGAGAAAGTCAATCTTGACACATCAGCGGTTGATGATTTCATGCTTGGCTGCTCGTTCCCGGAAGCGGAACAGGGAATTAACCTGGGACGGGTTGCTGTCAAAATGGCAGGATTCCCAGATTCTGTATCGGGAGCTGTTGTTAACCGATTCTGCTCCTCTGGATTGGAATCAATCGCCCAGTCAGCCATGAGAGTGATGGCTGGCTGGTCGGACGTAACCATGGCTGGCGGTGTTGAAAGTATGAGTATTGTACCCATGGGTGGAAATATTCCTCGACCCAATCCCGAATTTTCTGCCACTTATCCGGAAATGTACGTATCCATGGGCGTGACGGCGGAGAACGTAGCCAAACGATACGATGTCAATAGAGAAGATCAGGACGAATTCGCCTATCATTCTCACATGAAAGCCGTTGATGCCCAAAAGAACGGACATTTTACAGAAATTGTCCCTACTCCCATTGTTAAATACGTTGAAACGGAATGTGGGTTGATTGTAAAAGAAACCGGTATGCATGATTTTGACGACGGTGTTAGAGCGACTACTACAATTGAAGGATTAGCAAAATTGCGCCCGGTTTTTGCCGCCATGGGCTCCGTTACTGCCGGCAACTCGTCTCAAACCACCGATGGCGCGGCTGCGTCCGTTATCATGAGTGAAGATGCTCTTAAAAAATACGGCGTGAAACCCATAGCTAAGCTTAAGTTGTATACCACTGTCGGTTGTAAGTCCGATGAAATGGGGGTTGGACCGGCTTATGCTGTGCCGAAACTGCTGAAAAAAGCCGGTTTAAAAGCTTCGGATATCGGTCTTTGGGAACTCAATGAAGCATTTGCTTCCCAATGTATTTACTGCGCGAGAGTCATCGGTATAAGTGATAAAAAATACTGGGCGTCCGATAGCCCGGATAAAATCATCAACATCAATGGCGGTGCAATAGCACTGGGCCATCCTCTGGGATGTACCGGTTCAAAACTGGCTGCCACCTTGCTGGCCAATATGCAAAGACTCGGTGTGAAGTACGGAGTCGAGTCCATGTGTATTGGTGGTGGAATGGGGGCTGCTGCGCTGTTTGAGTTGTGTGATTAGGCGTCTTTGGTGGGTATGCCGTTAGTATGGATGCTTAGTTGAATTGGATGTATCCGCTGTCTAACGGCAGTCCTATGTGGCTGCCACCATGACTTGCCAGGACAAGCAGAAACAGTAAGTTGCTTGAAATAAAACAGGTTTATAGATTTTTGTTACTATAGAAGATATAAGCCTATATTGTTCATATGAGTTTTTGCAATTGCCATTCTGAGGAGCCAGCGAGAAAGGTTTTCCTTGAAGTTACAGAGATGCTTCATAACGCAGGGCTCCATTCAGAATGACAGAACGAGGTTTAGTTGTATTATGGCACAACCAGACCATTAAGGGAGAAATTGTAAATAAAATCGACAACTTCCTGGATGGTTGACCGCCCTTTGGGCGAAAACCAGATTCTGCTTCTGGCGATCATGGAAGCGATACAAAAAACTGTCAGTTTCACATCCACTTTTTTAAATATCTTTTGTTCTATTCCCCGCTCTATTACCTTTCCTGCGATTGTATCGTATTTATCACGTAAGGCAATAATTTTTCTTCTATTATTGAGTGATAGATTTCCCAGGGCCATATCAAAAAGTAGCATGGAGGAACGTTTGGCGCCCAGGGTTTGAACCAGATGGCCTTCTATCAACTGTCTCAATTGAACAGCGGCATCCTCCCCGGAATCGTGTTCCAGGTGTTTGATGGCGTCCAGAATCTGGTTCATTTCATCCAGCAGGATCTGATATAAAATATCTTCTTTGTTAGCAAAAAAATTATAAATATTGGCCGGTTGAAATCCACATGCTTTAGCTATGTCCTTCATACTGGTTTCGGAATATCCTTTTTTCCAAAACAGCACGCTGGCTTTGGTCATGATACGGAATCTCTGTGGCTTATCCTTTCTGATTAATAACATTTTTCTTCTTAATTCTCTTCGTCCACACCGCTGAGTTCTTTGGCCAGCCTCTTTTTTTCATTCATATTCACCTGCCGCGAAATCATGATTCTCTGAGCTTGCGGTGATCCGGCTCCATGCATGGATTCTGTCAGGTAACCAACCGCCGCAGTTCCCAGAGTGATGTTTTCAATCAACCGTAAAATCCGCATCCGATGTTCGATGGGGATTTGACTTTTTCCTTTAAAGTATTTTTCCACCCATTTCCCAACTTCGGGTGATCTCAAATCCTTTTCTGAAGGAAGCGTCACCATTAAACCACCGGCAATATCCTGGGCCAGACGAGCAATTTCGTATGGAAAACGGGTGATATTTTGTTTATGGACATTGGCCAGCAGTGTATTAACATAATACGTCCCACTGGGCTCGCGATGACCTTCCGAAGCACAGGCGATACAGCCGCAATATAGTGTTTCATTCAGGTGATTCATTTCGATAATTTTATCCTTCACATGTGAAGCCCTTTCTGCTCCGTTGTATTCGGCAATGGTCTGTGTTGCACCGATGAGAACATCTCCCACGCCTACTTTGCAGGCATAACTTTGTCGATGATAGGAAGCAAATTGCTCCACAAGTTGTCCGGAGAAATCATATTCCTTAAACATAAATACCCGTTCCCAGGGAACAAATACGTCGTCGAATATCACCAGGGCTTCATGTCCACCATAGATACGATTGCCCACATCAATGGTACCATCTTCCAATTTTCGGGTATCGCACGATTGACGTCCCATGATGTATGTAATACCTTCCGCATCGCTAGGCAGAGCAAACGAAACCGCATAGTTTTTATCCTCTTCTCTCATGGATATGGTGGGCATAACAATGACTTCATGAGAATTCACAGCTCCGGTTTGATGGGCTTTGGCACCTCTGACAACAATGCCGTCTTCCTGTTCTTTAACGATATGTAAAAACATGTCGGGATCTTCCTGTTTATGAGGTGGTAAGGATCGATCCCCCTTGGGATCGGTCATGGCACCGTCACAGACAAGATCGTTTTCCTGGATATATGCCAGATATTTGATAAACCGTTTATTATATTCGGTTCCGTGTTGTCGGTCGATATCAAAGGTGGTCATGGAAAGAGCATTTAAGGCATCCATTCCCACACAACGTTGAAAACAGCATCCGGTGTTCGCACCCAGCATACGATTCATTTTACTCTTTTTAACCAGGTCATCCCTGCTTTGATGAATGTGGGTAAATCGATTGATTTTCTGGCCGGAAAGATGTGAAGTGGCGGTCATTAAATCTTCATATTCGGGTTTTAACGCCAGTTCGTACGTTTTAGCCACGGCATTCATGGATGGTTTGATAATGGGATGATCCACCACATTGTCTATTTTTTCACCAAACATATAAACAACTAGGTTGAGATCTCGTAAGCTGTTAATATATTGTTCTGGAGTTTTTAATGACATTATATCTCTCCTTAAAATATCTCAATTTAATAGTTTAAGTGGATGTTCGGGATAGCATATAAATAAAATCTACTGGTTATTTTATATCTTGTTAATGAACGATCATTCACTAAAACGAGTGTTCTGTCAATAATAACGTTGTTCACGTGTTTGCAAATTTCATGAATTTAATTCTTTTGGGATTCAGGACGATTGCATCAAATTAATAAAGTATATTGTATGGCGGCATACATCCGCCGATAAACGTGACCGGCAAATGAATCACATTGTGATACACTAACCCCAACAACCTTTTCGGTGAAGACGCAGCTCTGCCCTATTGTAGATTTGTCTTTGTTACATTTATCCTGTTGGAGAGACCTGTCTGTTTGTTCCAAAATGAATTTCATGATAAACCAAATAGATATTATGTCTGTTCCTACCGTTTTATATCAGGTGAAATCCGTAGGAGTAGATCCATGTCAATGTCATCGACTGCCAGATCCTTTTTAGTGTCCACATAGAGCCGCCCCACAGTTTGTCTATGCTCCAATCGGCATATATACTCAGATGATGGGCAAAACTAAATTTGCTGAAATGGACTTATTTATTCAAGGGAAGTATGTTATTGTTATAGATAATACATCTGATATCAATTCTTGGTTTGACAACAAGAATAAAAACTGATTATTTTGTGCTCGTAACTATCTGTTTTTCCCTGCCCATTGGTTGAGGAGTAAATTGAGTAGGATGATAGCCGTTTTGCCGAGACAGAAGGAGAAAAAGTAATATGCCAAAATTGATCGAACATGTTTATCAAAAACAATTCAATAAACCTCCAACCATAAAGGTTCAAGCACCCGGTCGGGTTAACTTGATTGGTGAACATACCGATTATAATCTTGGATTTGTAATGCCGATGGCCATTAACATGGGCGTTCAAATCGCATTAACGCCTTCACGTAGTAATCGGGTGTCGGTTTATTCGGTGGATTTCGGTGAATCATTTGAATTTGATGTGTCCGATTTTAAAAAAGATGAAACAGGTTGGAAGGAGTATATCAAAGGAGCGGCGTGGGTGTTGCGGAAACAGGGATTGCGAATAAGTGGATGGCGTGGTGTTATTTCCGGTGATTTGCCGATGAGAATCGGGCTATCTTCATCTTCAGCGCTGGAGATTGCTGTTATTAAAGCGTTTCAGAGTGTGTCTGATTTTACATTGGACGATATGATCACAGCTAAACTGGGACAAAAAGTTGAACAGAACTGGATCGGTTTGAATTGCGGCATCATGGATCAGCTGGTTTGTGTTGCCGGAAAGAAAAACCATGCGTTATTGATTGATTGCCGGTCACTGGAAATTGAATTCATTCCGTTACCAGTTGGGTGTTTGATAGCGGTTCTTGATACCTCAACTCGCAGGGAGTTGACAAATTCGGAATACAATAAACGAAGCAGCCAATGCAAGGCTGCTGCCAACGCGTTTAATGTCTCAACCCTACGTGACGTATCTTACCAGATGTTTACTGGCATGGAATCGAATCTGGACGAGATTATCAGAAAACGTGCCCGGCACGTGATAACGGAAAACCAACGCACCCTGGATGTTGCCGGGGCAATGAAAGAAGGGAAATCGTTGGAAGAGATAGGGCGATTGCTCGAACAAAGCCATCTCAGTCTTCGTGATGATTTAGAAATCTCTGATTCGACTGTGGATCACATGGTGAAATGTGCTGGACAGATTAAGGGATGTTACGGCGCTAGAATGACCGGAGATGGTTTTGGTAGTTGTGCAGTGGCTTTGATCGACAAATCGTTTACTGAATATTTTACTGCGGAATTACACCGCCGATATCATCAAGCCACCGGTTTAATTGCAAAGGTATACATAACATCAGCTGAAAGCGGGGCCAGGATTTTCGAACTATAATTATTAATAAAATGCCCTGTTCTCAGGATTCATTTTAATTCATTTGTTCGTCTCTTTGGGCAACATCGCTCCCAACGAGCGATTCGAATAATGGTGCAGTTGCCATATGTTAAATGGTTTGGTACTTGGAAGTCAGGAAATGATAAGAGCCTACATTAAGTTTGGGTCGTTTACGGTAAGCTGTAGCAGTGTTGATGATTGCACCTGAAAATTCATCATCTTTTTTATTAAATGGACAACCTACCGGGTTAATAGGTCGACCATTTACCGAATTTATGAAGTTCGGTGAATCCTCCGCAGACATAATTGCATCGATATTGGTGGTGTCGTTTGGAAAAGAAAAAACAACTTTTACCCAAGGTAACCGGCTGATTTTCTTTCAAAGGTATGTAGTCCGAGATACAGACGGAATAGCATAGGTTGCAGCTGTCGCAATAACTGCCTCTTCAGGCAAGAATTTGTTGAAAATCAAATCCGCTACAGGAATAATAATCAGTAGGTTGTTTTATAATATTTCAAATACCCGTTTTTTCCCAAGACCAATCAATAATGAAAAATTTAATCATGTATTTTTATAAGGCACCTATCAATGGGTCTTGAAGTGTGAAATAAAATCACTTTGGCATCGTTTCTTTCAAGATCAAATTATGTTGACAATATTATTAAATCAGTTAAAACTTCCAAGCATATATGGAACGAATTTTACAATTCCTGTTAATATAATAATCAAAATGGAATTTTTATCATTTGCCATTTAATATCGGTGGATAAGTGGTATACTACTTCTGAGGCTGTCAATCAGGGAGACATAACCTTGACAAAAAACTGTGTTTGAACCTTTTGGATAATGAGCTGTTATTGAGACCAACTTAATCCAATAAAAAAGGGCCCAGGAGTCGATTTTCATTTTTGCTTGATTTTTGAGGTGTAGTGCATGTCTGATGAACAATTCGACATTATCGATCCAGACGAATTAGAAACAGAGTTAAACGCGGAAAAAAGCGTCATCAAAAATATTGAGCGCACAGCCGAAGCGATGATCATCCTGTTAAACAGCTTGGACAACAAGGACGATGCCGCCAAGGTTCACAATATTGTATTAACCTTAGTCGACCAGGAGGAAATATATCTTCGTCTATTTCATATTTACAAGGAAACGTATAGCATTCAAACTCGGTTGGCCACCCTGTTAAGTCAGAAATCCTTTGAAGTAAAAGAAAAACAGGTTATTCAAAGCCGGGCGACGGAAATTGTTAATGAACAGGTTTTTTCTCTGCAACGGGACGTATTTTTTAAAATTGTGAATGCCAAAGAAGTGGCCGACGGAGATAAAGATGAAGATGGACCGGCCTTGCTTTATCCCGGAATAGAAAATGAGAAAAACGAAATAGTAAGAAACATCCATTCACAAACCCAGCAATTACGGCCTTCTGCGGTAGATATCTGCAAAAGTTTTAAAGGAATTGCCGATGAATATGTGGCAACTGAAGATAACAAATCTGATGATAAAACAAAATACGATACGATTTTGCAATTATACGAGTTGGAAAAAAAAATCAAAAGTGAAATCTCTGAAGATATTAACCTGGTAAAACTGGATGAAAGTCCCTATTTGGATGGTATGGTTGAGTCTTTCGAAAAGTTAAGGAAAACCTATCGTTTAAAAACCATATCCTTAAAAGATAAAAAGCCTTATAAAGTTATCAATTATGACCTTAAAATCGAAATATTAAAAAAAGGCGCCGAAAATTGTGATAAGCGAATTAAGCCATTAAAAGTATTAAGAAATTTATCCAAGAGTTTTCCAAAATTGGAAAAACAAATGGATATGTTTGCAGAAAGTTATTACCAGGCCAAAGCGGTAATGAAGTTTCTGGACGAAGTGAATGAAGAAATGTCCCATATATTTAAAAAATATGATCTTACATCGTTTACCGTGATCAGTTTTTTAAAATATAAACTTAACGGGACATCTCATATGTATGAATCTATTCATTATTACTATGCCAGTGTTCAAATTGAATCCGATATTCGGGAGGCACTCCGAAAACGTTTTACAACCTTATCGGATAAAGAATTTAATGAACAATTGGAAACTGACCCTCATAAAAAGGAAGTTTTCACAGCCGTTCTTGAGATGCACGGTTATATTGCAAAAATGAACGAAAGTAACTATGAAATTCACAAGGCGTTTATTGAATATAAACAGAATGCGGACTTGGAAGTCCTGCGGACTGTTTTAAATAAGCAAACTGCAATTATCAATAATCTGCATTTAAAGGTCAAAACCAGCTATAAAAAAATCCAACAGATCTTTTTTACTTTTTTAGGTGAAGACCTTGGCGCCACCGAGATTACTTCTCAATTGAGCTACTATTTAAAATTGAGAAGGGACCTTCATTCCGGGGCCGAAGTCCGAAAAGGATTCAACAATCTTCTTTCCACCAAGCGAAATGTTATAGAAGACTACGAGCGAGGATTTTTATTACGATTCGGTGAAAGAGTAAACAAGCAAAAGATTCAAGCCATGGCTCATCTGAAAGTCAAGACGGATTTTCAAAAGGAAATTCTCCTGGACGTTCAGAAATATCCCCAAGTTCAAGGACAATTCATCTATATTCTTAAAGAATTCATTAAAATTCAGGAAGATGGTGAAAAAAGTGTTAAGAGTGATCTCTTCATTCTTCGTCTGGTAAAAAGAGAATATTTTGAAGAACTGCGCGACTTTAAAAGAGAAGATTTACCTAAGGTAAAACAGTTATTGGGCAAAGCTGAATTGACAGAAAGGGAAATTATCGTTGCCTTTATTGCCGCCAATATTACTCCCCAGGAAATAGAGAGCTTTTCCCGCTTATTGCCTGGTTTGCCTAGAAATGAGTTTCAATTGGATTCCCCATATGGCAGATTGTTGCTCGATATCAAAGGCATGAACAAGCAAGTTTTACAGTTTAAAGCTGCATCCGGAAGTTACATTTTAGAAAAGGCTTTTGAAAAAAAGGAACGTCAGAAGCTTATAAGCAATATTTGTAAGTTTTTTCAGGAATGCATGGAGCCGTTTTTTAAGAGAATCGACAATGAAGAGAAAAAAATCAATAATATGATTTATCTTGAGCAACGGAAATTCCAGAAAGAGTTGAATCAAGTGATTCGGTTTTGGCAATACCTTATTCAGGAGCAGATCAATCCCGGGCAAGGCAAAAGGGGTCGTTTCCGAAAATATTCCAAAGAAGAGAAAAGATCCATGATGAAGTATATCAGTCCCGAACAACTGAATACCTTGGAAAAGCAAATGGATGCCGGTTATGATCTTTTCCCTGAATCCAACCTGTTTTTGGTGGAGGAATTTTTGATGGATATCGTGTCCGGATTATTTAAGAATTTTGAAGAGGACTTGAGAATCAAGGCAAAATTCGAAGATTTTGAGATGCGGAAAAAAATCAGGCGTCGTGAGTTGCAGCCAAGCGAGAGAAGAGACTTGTTAAAATCACTGAGTTTTGTTCCCAATATTAGAAAAAGCATAGCAAAAATAAATAAAATCAAACGGCGCAATACCATCCATCAATTTCTGGATTTCTGGGAATTGTTGATTGATCAGAAAGTACCGGCATCTGATAAACGTAAGAAAAAACAATGTCCCAAAATCGAACTCAATCCCCATAAGGAAGATGCCATTAACTACATCACCGTATCTCAGTTGCAGGAAGTGTTGACCGATTTGGATTTGATTCAGAAAGTGCGTGATACCAGAGAAAGGGTGGCGTTGTTGGCTTCCGGTCTGCCGATTATCAAGATTGCAATCAGTTGTGTAAAGGTTTTTAAAACTGAAATAAACGAATCTGAATTAAAGGCGCTTACCCCTCAAAGACGCGAAGAGATGATCCATTTTTGTCAACATTCCGAGCTGGAAAAATCTATTAAGATTGCCATTAAAACATATAAAAAGACGGCTTAATGAATCAATTTTGCCAAAGCATCGGACATGTTGGCTAATCCCGAAGCTTCTGAAAACGTTTTTTTTACCTCCTTTTGTGTACTCTTGGAAGCGGATACAACTTCATCAACACTATCCCTGATAAACGTCGAAATTCTGGCAGTTTCATTGATATGTTCCAGCATGATCTGGATGGCTTGATGTTGGTCTTCCACTGAACTGGCAATGGATTGCTGAAAATCATTGATGGACTGGATTAACTGCACTAGTTCGGAGATAAAATCGGCTGATTGATCAGTAATTTCTTGAATAGATTGAAAAACAGTTGTTACATCAGAAATTGCAACTGAAGTTTGTTCTGCCAGAGATTTTACTTTGTTGGCCACAATAGCGAACCCCTGGCCGTCCTCCCCTGCATTTGCCGCTTTAATGGCTGCATTCAGCGAAAGTAATTTCAAGAGTTTTGATGTTTCCTGAATTAGGTCTGAAATGTTCATGGAGTTCTGACCATCCTGTTTGAGCTTTTTCATGGATTGGAACGTATCCTGGGAGATCAGGTTTCCCTTTTCTGCAATTTTTCTTGCTTCCATGGTTGTCTTGGCGATGGTTTGCATACGCTGGTTGGCGATGGTGACTTCTGTTGAAACCAAGTCCATTTTCTGCCTGATGTCCTGAGACGATTCGTAAACCTTTACAGTTTTATTAAAAGTGGTCGATGCATTTTTATCAAGCTCATCACTGGTTTCGGTGAGGTCAGCTGAAAATGTCCCCAACTGGGTGGAGTTTTCTTTAATTTTATTGAGAACATGATTCAGTTTTTTTGTCATCTGTTCCGCTTTTTCCTTGGATTCCTTCATTTGTATGGCTGAGATGGAAATCCCCCTTCGAAACAGCGTTGCTGTTATATATTGTATAATCATACAGCCAAAAATCGATAATCCCCACGTGTAATTTTCCTGGATGATTGAGTCACTGGTTGGAAACGGGTAATCTTTTTTTTCTAGAATGAACAATCCAATAATGGCAAACAGGGTTAATAAGAACCATACTATTCCCGAACGTCCTTTCAGCAACATCTGGGCAAACAGAGGTATCATCAGTAACCAGACAATATTGATAGAGCGTGATCCATCTTTCATGAAAACGATAAACAACGTAAATGAAAACAGTAAGAAGATGATGCCGTTGCTCAACTGGACGAGTGACAACACTCTGGATCTGAATAAAAGAGCAAGGATGATGAATCCGAAAAGTGAAGGTACACCAATGTAAAGATTTTCGTATTTCCCAATTAGTATGGAATGGGTATCGTAACCAATAATGACCAGGGGCATGACAAGGCATAAAAAGATCGAAACGCCAATCCGCTGGGCTGTATCATAATCCAGGGATTGATTCCTGTACGGATTAAAATAGGCGATCACATTTGCAAGGGGTTTAAGCGCCATGTTTTTCTCCTGCTTGTTCGCTTGATATTTCGATTAAGGATGATAATGATTCGGACATTTTAGTTAATGAGGTGGTTTCCGAATACGTCTTTTGAACTTCCTGTTGGGTATTTTCAGAGGCAGTTACCACTTCGTTAATACTGTCAATGATAAAGGCCGATATGGAAGCGGTTTCCGACAAGTGTCTGGAGATATTTTTGGTGGATTTCTGTTGCTCTTCCACTGCCGAGGCAATGGAATGTTGAAAGTCCAGGATGGTTTTTACGATATCCACCAGATTTAATACATAATGCATGGAACCGTCCGTAGTGTCCTGAAGAGTCTTCAGAATTCTGTAAATATCAGAGGTTGCCTTCGCTGTTTGATTTGCCAGGTTTTTTACTTGTTCGGCAACAATTTTAAAATCCTGGCCATGTATTTTGGCATTGGCGGCTTCAATTCCAGCATTTAATGCCAGTAGTTTTAAACTATTGGCTGTTTTTTGGATCACGTTGGTGATGTCAATGGAGTCCTTACCTCTTTTCCTCAAATCTTCCATCAATTCGAATGTTTTTTGTGCGATAGCTCCGCCTTTTTCCCCAACAGTTTTTGCATGTTCAGCGATATTGGCAATTTTGTCCATTCGTACGTCGGCTTCCGAAATCTGAGATTCCATCTGGTCCATTTTTTCCTTGATGGATTTTGACGATTCATAAACGCTGGCTGTTTTTGCTATCGTTGTGGCGGCGTTTTGTTCAAGTTTTTTTCCAGAATCAGCCAGATCGATGGAAGACCGGGTTAATTGCAAAGAGTTGTCTTTAATATCGTTCAATGCTTGGTTCAGATTATCGGATACTTTTTCAGTTTGTTCTTTGGCATCTTTCATTTGATCAATAGAGTCATCGATACCTGCCCGAAATAGTAAGGCGAACATAAAAACGGAGAACATAAAGCCGATCAAAGCTGAAAGCCTGTCCTCAAAATGACCTTCCGAGGAGACGGTACTGGAGTTTATACCGGGTTTAAGAGGGAAATCAAAATTGTTCAAGTTCAGGATAAATAACACGATCATGCTCACCATAATGATGACAAACCATATTTTGCTTGATCGCTCGGGTAAGAGAAGCTGAGCCAGTAGAGGAAGCATGATCACCCATAAGATGTTGATGGTAATGGCGCCCCCAGCATAAAAAGCAGAAAAATAAGTATTGATAAATAGTATAGTAAATACCAGGTTGTATAACCAGGTAACAGATATCATGCGGTATTTGAATAACAGACTTAAAACAATAAAACAGCAGATGGCGATGATGTCTATTGAGCCGATTACATATAAACCGGAACCAAATTCTATATAGGCATTGAAAGCGATAAACGCAGCCCCAATGTAACATATGCTTATGGATATGTTTACTCGTTGCATTATATCGAATTCCAAGTCTTTTCCGTATGGATAGAAAAATGCTATAAATGCCAACCAGAATTTTAATAACATAGTGCCTCTTTTGTGTTTTTTAATACCAAGACCGGATAAAACCGTACACTTTTTTGTTACCGGTTTCATTAACTTATTCAATACATCAAAGACCATTAAATGTCATCTAAAGAGTGGTTTTTATTGTATATTGCTTTTTAATTAATATTAATATTATTAAAAATTTCAAGATGATACTCAAAACAACCCCCATCTGCGAAACAGAAAACTGATTTTAATAATTAATATTGCAGGTTTTTTATCCTACCCTAATGACTACGGATTCCTGGTTGGTCAGTAAGCAACTTTCCTTTCATCCTGAGGAAATACGATGAAGGATCTCTCAGGGGTAAAAGCAAGAGATGTTGCTGATTATTTGAAAATATAGTTGCTTCAAGCCCTGTAAAAACAGTAACAAAAGATCTCTTTAAAAGCATGGAGATCCTTCAGGTCGCAGGGCTCCTATTAGAATGACACCGGTTTTTTAAGAAAAAACGAACAAGTAAAGGGTAAATTCAAACCCTAAAATGTGTGGTATCACATTGTGAGAATAAATTGTTGTTAGTGCAAAAAGCCAAGGCATCTGATCTTTTAATGAATTAGTACAATTTATCAAGGAAGGATAAGGATGGGCAGGGATTCTACATGGAGTGCGGAATGAGACACAGTGTTGCTACACTCGTTTTAGTATCAGCATGGTTATGTCGTCGACTTGTTCTGCTGAACCTTTAAAGGACATGATAGTTTCTAAAATCTGGTCATTGATCTCTTGGGCGCTGTGGTTACGAAGATCCTTTACCATTTCATAAAGTCTTTCCTCGCCGAACATCTCGCCCGTTTCATTCATCGTATCCGTCAAACCATCCGTATAGCAAAAAACAAGATCGCCTGTCTTAATTTCATAACTACCCTGTTGCAGTCGTGTATCAAATCGATCTGAATGTAACTCGCAAAAGGGATATCCTTTGGGTTTTAAAAGTGTATAGTTTTCACTTTCCGATTTCACCAAAACAAAGGGTTCATGCCCGGCATTGGCGTAATACATTTTGGATTCATTTAAATCCAGCAGCAAATAACAGAGTGTCAAAAAATGCTGTGCATGAAACTCTTGTGTCAGACTGCTATTCAAAGAAGATAACAGATCAATGGGATTTTTCAATAACCGTACTTTATCACGTAGTAACACACGCGCAATGTTGGCATATAGTGCAGCTGATATACCTTTGCCGGATACGTCCGCAATGATCAGGGCAATATACCGCTCGTTAATACGGATAAAATCGTAATAGTCGCCGCTGATTTCCCGGGCAGGGAAAAAACTGGAGGCGATTTCAAAATCATTTATTTTTTGGGGAATTTCAGGCGAAAACGATTGCTGAACCACAGCCGCTGCATTAAACTCGCCTTCCATTCTGGCCTTCACTTTCATCTCTATCGAAGATCGTTTCAGCTTTTCCAGCATGTTATTAATAGCGGAAACAACTTTATCCAGTTCGTCCTGATTATTGTAATTTTGATGTTTTCTATTCAGGGTCAAATTACTATCCAGGTGTTCCAGATTGAGACTATCTGCAAACAAAGCCATATGATTAAGGTGACGAGTTACCACATATTGAATGATAAAAAGGATAAAACCGGATACTATAAATGTCTTAAACGCCTGAGTGCCTAAAATGACAAGCACTTTTTCAAATAGTCTTCTATAAATAGCTGCCAGGTCAGTTATCACCACTAATTCTCCAACATGATTTCTCTCTCCTGAACTATTTATTACATGCAAGGGAAATTGATATTTCAGAATTTTTTCTTCTTTTTTGATACCTACAAAAACTTCTTCACTTTTAATCTCCATTTCGATGCTGACATACTGAATGTCCTGCAATTTTAATACACCGTTAAGCAGATACCTTGTCTGAATTGTGTTGAAATCCCAGACACTATATGCAATGGCCTGTAAATAACTTTCCTCCACTTGCTTCATCCGTTTTTCAATCAAGCCGATATCTTTCCGATAATCAAAGTATAATTGGATGCTGGTGGCAATCAGAGTAAAAAACGAGCTACAGATTAAAATATAAACCAGTAGTTTATATGCCAGTAAGTGTCTTCTTCGATGTTCGGTAAACTTTGCTAGAATATTCATTTTTGCTTACCTCTGCTTGATTAATCGGCTAGAGTATTAGTGCAATTTAATGATTACTATGAACAAGAGTAAGGTTTTACTGTTGATAAAATACCGATTTATAGGCTGATAAGTCAATATATTTGTAAAATTACACTGATATGACAGTACCGTCTTTCATCGTAATTATCCTACTTACATATTGAACAGATATTACATTATATAACTCGTATTTTGGTTTTTTTCATCCTACTCCAATGATCACGGATTCCTGGTCAGTCAATAAGCAGGTTTTCCGTTATCCTGAGGGTGAGGTGAAGTCCTGAAGAGGAACGACAAAGGATCTCTCAGGGCATAAAGTAAGAGATGTTAAAGATGGATTCAGCCGAAATATATGTGAGCGTTAGAATTCGTAGGTACTACCGGCATAGGCGATATCGTGGAATTCCTTGGGTTCAGTTTTTGGGGGATTGTTCGAATCATAGTGATAAAGGATCATTTTCTGCTTTAATTCGGGGGGAAGTGTTCTCAGTTCTTCCAACCGTGTATGCACACCGCTGGAAAATGGGGATGTCTCTGTATCGTGAAAAATATAATCCGATTTCATATAGTGTCCTCTTAATTGGGGTGGGACCATAAATTGAGTATCGGTGGGAAAAAAGACGATTTTTTCATCTGATTCAAAAATTAATCCATACGAAGGCATAGTTGAATCACCGGACACAACATGCATAGATAATACAATATAGGCGTTCCATGTCCTTTTTCCATCCTTCAGCACCAGGGGTTCATTCTCCACCATCACCCTGGTTTCGAAATAAGTGTCCAGGGTTACCTCTCGAACCTGCTGTAGTGTCAGCAGGCCGGGCTCAGCCGCTCGCCACAGGGCATTCAGTATATCTCTATGTCCGTATACTAATGGTTTTACACCTTTGGGGACCTTGTAGAGCTGCCCTTTGGCCGCCTTATAGGTTATCTTTTCAATAATATTGTCGCCATTCAACCACTTTACTTTGTTTTTAGTGAAAAAGGGATTAAAGAATGTTTTGAGTGCAATGGCTTCAACTCCGCCGATATGGTCGTCATGGGGATGAGAAACATAATATGCATCAATATCTTTAAAATCCAGTCCGGTTCTGGCTAAGGCGTGCCTCACATCACTGCCGAAATCCAGCATTAATCTGAAAGGAGAATCTCCTCCTCTGATATTCCGTTGATCAAATTCAATAAGAAAATTGGATTGCCAGGCTGATGAGTAAAGCTGTTCGGTATTTTGATCGATAAATGTTCCCAATTGCTTTTTTAACGTTCCCAGGGGATTTTTTTTGCCGGTCGCTTGTTTGATCAAACCAGGGATGGCCTTTTTTAATGTATCCACTGATATGGCATCTACATATTCACCTACTGAAAAGGCTGAATTGGCTCCAATAACTGTTACCTTCATAAAGTCCTCCGAGTCAAGTTATATTGGTTCCTATGCTGGTGTTTAAAGGCAGTTTCTCCGATCCATGTTCAAAAAAAGCAATCAGGTCGTATCTCGGTCTCTACTTAAAATATTGATCCACGTTATGAGCGTTATGTTGAATAAATACTCTGTTTCTACAAAGAGTTTAACTTTGTTTTTTACAAATAAGTAAATGCAGAAAAACCTAAGGCTGTAATATGTTAAAAATGATTCTACAGGCAAAGATATTGATTTCTTGATAAAATTACATTCTCTACCTGATGCAGTCAAATTTTTAATTGGCTTTTCTATTAAAAGAGATGTTAAAGTATGCCGTTCATTTTTTGATAGACGCAATATAATCCTTGCGTTCCCAGGTTTTCATATCCCATGGAAACGGCTGCAATATAAAACTGATGTACAAGTGCCAAACCAGGAAGCGATAGATTCAAGCGCTTTGATTCCGTTAAGGCGATTCCCATATCTTTTATAAAATGTTTAATGAAAAATCCCGGGTCAAAGTCCTCTTTAATGATGCGTCTTCCTAAGTTGTTGATTGACCAGGAACTGGCAGCTCCTTTCCCGATCACATTAATCACTTCATCCGGATTCAAACCTGCTTTGAATGAATAAAGCAGAGATTCAACTACGCCGATCATAGTGGATGCGATAAGAATCTGATTGCTCATTTTAGTATGTTGACCAGATCCGGCAGATCCCATATACGCAATATTTTCTCCCAGGATATCAAATAGTGGTTGTATTTTTTCATACACCTGTTGTTTTCCTCCCACCATAATAGCCAGTTTCCCTTCTTTTGCCCCGATATCGCCTCCGGAAACCGGTGCATCAAGAGCCTCAACATCTCTTTTTTGGGCTTGCATAAAAATCTGTTTGGCCAGCTCGGGTTCCGATGTGGTCATATCCACAACTATCGATCCTTTGCCAGCGTTGGGAATGACTCCATTATCACCGAGAATCACTTCTTTTACATCCCTGGGATATCCCACCATTGTAAAAATAACGGAACTGGAATTTGCCACCTCGGCCACTGTTTCACAACAGGTGGCACCAAGTTCAATCAGCTCCCCGGTCTTTTCTTTGGTTCGATTATACACATAAAGCTGGTTTCCTGCATTAATGAGATTTTTGCACATGGCATTTCCCATAACACCAGTACCTATCCATCCGATATTCTTTGCTGTCATAACTATTCTCCATTTCTATTCAACTGTTAATATTTAAAGTATTTTTAAAATATGATGCAGTATTAAACAATTTAAGTATAGGGAATTTGCATGGGTCATGCGTGGGGAAATACCAGCATCAATCCCCCAGGGTATGAAATTAAATGTCATTCCGAGGGGGAGCGGTAACGACAGTAAAAATTTCCCCGGTTTTAAGAAGATACCTTATTGAGTCGGCAAATTTTTTTATACAGAAACCGGTATGATGTCAAGTAACGTCATTTGCTTTTAGTCTTGAGAGATCCTTTGTCGCAAGCTCTTCAGAATGATAGCTGGTGGGACATTTTCATGCGATTGTCTTGTCTGGCACCCTTTCATCCCTTGACAATCCTTTTTCTGATAGGTATCAGAAAAGACAAATCGTTTTTCCCAACCATCGACAAGAAGTCGTTGGATGTTATTGCATTTAGCAATTTAAAAAAAGGACTGAAAAAGGGAATTATTATGAAACTACTCATTGCCAATCGCGGTGAAATTGCCATCCGTATCATGCGAGCTGCCGCCGAACTTAATATACAAACAGTTGCTATCTGCTCGGAGGACGATACCCAGTCGCTTCATGTTGCCAGGGCAGACGAATCAAAGACTTTATCCGGTACTGGCAGTTTGGCATATTTGGACATGGAACAGATATTATCTATTGCCAAAGAACGGGAATGCCGGATGATTCATCCAGGATATGGTTTTTTAAGTGAAAATGCTGTTTTTACGGAAAAATGTGAAGCGGCAGGTTTGGTTTTTGTGGGACCTACACCAGAAACACTATGCCTGCTGGGGAATAAATCCTCGGCCAGGGCTATGGCAGAGCGTTGTGGAGTTCCGGTATTAAAAGGATCATCCGGTTCAACCACTTTGGAACAGGTCCGGGAGTTTCTATTATCCCTTGGGCAATCGGGTGCGATCATGATCAAAGCGGTAACTGGTGGTGGTGGTCGTGGAATGAGAGTTATCACTTCATTGGATGAATTGGAAGAAGCGTACACACGTTGCTCCTCGGAAGCGTTACAGGCATTTGGCAACGGAGATGTTTATGTGGAAGAGTATAAGCAACGGGCCAGACACATAGAAGTACAGATCGTCGGTGATGGTACAGGAAATATATGTCATCTGGGTGAACGTGAGTGCAGTATCCAGCGGCAACATCAGAAACTGATCGAAATAGCGCCCTGTCCGGGCCTCTCCCAGGAGTTGCGACATCGAATAATAACCGATGCCGTGAGAATGGCTAAAGAACTGAAATATAGAAGTATTGGCACCTTCGAGTTTTTAGTGAACTCCAATATTGATCAAAAAGATGCCGGTTATGCCTTTATAGAGGCCAACCCCAGATTACAGGTAGAACATACTGTGACCGAGGAGGTAATGGATGTGGACCTTGTAAAAACCCAATTAAAGCTGGCAAAAGGTGATGGATTAAAAGAATTGGGATTGAGTAACGAAAATGGTCCGAAACCTCAAGGTTATGCCATACAAGTCAGGGTCAATATGGAAACAGTGGATGCCAGCGGCTCTATTTGTCCTTCCAGTGGTGCTCTGTCAGCTTTTGATATTCCATCCGGTCGAGGTGTACGGGTTGATACATATGGATATACCGGATTTCGTACAAATCCCAACTTCGATTCGTTATTGGCTAAAGTCATTGGATTTTCCTCCTCAATGGATTTTTCGGATACAGTAAAAAAAACAATCCGGGCATTGAGTGAGTTCAAAATCGAGGGACTCAACACCAACATCTCCCTGCTAAAAAACATACTTTCTCATACTTTGTTTTTAGAGAATAAGATCTATACGCGTTTTGTGGATGATTTTATCAAGGAGCTTTCGGTGATAAACGAGGATCAAAAACAAAAGCTTTATCATGAAAAACTTCCAGAATTCAAAGGTGTCGGGGCAAAATTGGATGAAACCGATCCTTTGGCTGTGTTGAAATATGAAAAAACAGGCACATCCATGTCTATGGATGCTGCTTTTATTGATCCTGGTTTGGATTTTTCATCCTCCCTGCCGCAGTCAGAAAATAGCACTGTTATTAAATCCGTTATGCAGGGAACAGTCGTCAGTATTGATGTCCAGGAAAATGATGTTGTGAACAAACGTCAACAAATCCTGGTCATGAGTGCCATGAAGATGGAACATGTGATTGTTGCTGAAGCAGGTGGTTTGTTAAGGCAAATACTTGTAGAAGAGGGTGATACTGTATTGGAGGGTCAGCCGCTTGTGATTATTGAAAAACAGGATGGATTGGAAGTGGAAACCGGTGATTTGAAAGAGATTGATCTGGATACTATCCGCCCTGATTTGGCTGAAGTGAAAAACCGCCATCACGTTCTCCAGGATGATGCCAGACCGGATGTTGTGGCACGTAGAAAAGAAAGAGGGCAGCGAACTGCCCGCCAGAATGTGGATGATTTGTGTGATAAGGATACTTTCGTAGAATATGGTTCTCTGGCCATTGCCGCCCAGCGAAGTCGTCGATCGGTGGAAGAATTAATCGAACGAACCCCGGCGGACGGATTGATCGCCGGGGTTGGTACTGTTAACGGTGATATGTTTAAAGAAGAAGATGCCCGGTGCGTTGTTATGGCCTATGATTATTCTGTTCTGGCAGGGACACAGGGTATGCAAAATCATCGTAAAAAAGATCGTTTATTTGAACTGGCAGAAAAATGGCGAATACCGGTTGTTTTTTTCACGGAAGGCGGGGGAGGACGTCCGGGTGACACGGACATGCCGGTTGTGGCTGGTCTTGATTGTTTGGCATTTCATCTTTTTGGCAGACTCAGTGGTCTGGTCCCCCTGGTTGGTATCAATGCTGGCCGGTGTTTTGCCGGGAATGCGGCCCTACTGGGGTGCAGCGATGTCATTATTGCCACCCGCAATTCTAACGTAGGTATGGGAGGCCCGGCCATGATTGAAGGCGGTGGATTGGGAGTTTTTCGTTCCGAAGAGGTTGGTCCGATACAAGTGCAAGTTCCAAACGGTGTGGTGGATATTGCCGTGGAAGATGAAGCGGAGGCAGTGATGATGGCAAAAAAATATCTATCCTATTTCCAGGGTTCAATTGATCAATGGAATTGCGCCGATCAAAGGCGATTGCGCAGCATTATCCCGGAAAATAGGTTGAGGATATATGACATCCGTCAAGTGATTGATATTCTGGCCGATACCGATTCAGTTCTTGAACTTCGCCGCCATTTTGGTCCGGGTATGGTTACCAGCCTTATCAGAATCGAAGGTCGCCCCTTGGGACTTATTGCTAATAATCCTAAACATCTTTCAGGTGCCATTGACACTACAGCAGCTGATAAAGCTGCCCGTTTCATGCAAATATGCGATGCCTTTGATATTCCAATTCTATTTTTGTGTGATACGCCTGGCATCATGGTGGGACCCGAAGCTGAAAAGACAGCCCTGGTAAGGCATTGCTGCCGTTTGTTTGTAATTGGTTCAAACCTGACCGTTCCCTTTTTTACCATTGTACTTCGCAAATCATATGGTCTGGGAGCTCAGGCGATGGCTGGCGGCAGTCATAAAGCACCAATATTTACAGTATCATGGCCTACAGGCGAATTTGGTGCTATGGGACTGGAAGGTGCCGTCAAACTTGGTTTTCGCAGGGAATTGGCTGCCATTGAAGATCCGGAAAAAAGAAAAGAATCATTTGATCAGATGGTGGAGATGGCATATCAACATGGTAAAGCCTTGAACACAGCTTCTCATTTCGAAATTGACGATGTCATCGATCCGGTGGATTCCAGACACATTATTTCCCGTTCTCTAAAATCTCTTCCCAGTCCCGAGCCACGGCGACACAAGAAACGTCCCTGTATCGATACATGGTAGTGTCGCTTTCAAAAGACTCGATATTGGGTTTTATCATTCGACAACTGACAATCCGGTATTGGAGAAGAATATATCAGATGGGTAATATCCTTCTCTTCTATCATGCATTTTATGTATGTTAAATATTTTAATAAATTACATCCTGTTTTAGTTAATTGATAGTTACCGGTTTTTAATGCCGGTCGCAAAAATCCAAACATCTCTATGTGGTTTGAATGGACGTCTTGTTAAATTCGAAGAAAAACATCCGTTGGCGGTTGTGGCAAGTGGAATCGTCGTTGGCTTGTAATTTGAAATGTGTCATGTGCCCGTGGGAAGGAATTCGTGATACATTGATGGGTCGGGGGCACATGTCACAGATCGTCTGGGATTCCCTGGTGCCGTATCTGAATGATGTAAAATCCATTGATTTTTCCGGTGGCGGTGAACCATTGCTGCAAAAAAATCTGATGTCATGGCTGAAACAAGCCAAAACAGCCGGTTGTGAGGTGGGATTCCTTACCAACGGTCTGCTGTTGAATAATGAAGTAGCCGAAGAATTGATCAATAACAGAATCGATTGGATCGGTTTTTCCATTGATGGTGCTGATCGGGCAACCTACGAAGAGATTCGACGAGGATCAGATTTCTTTAAAATTTGCAGTCATATCAAAGGCTTGAGTAAAAAACGATTGAATCACCGGCCTCTTATTATGATTAATTTTGTTATGATGAAATCAAATTTTCATCAATTGGAGGATATGGTAAGGTTGGCAGAGCTATTAGGAGTCGATCAAATTAATTTTAAACAATGCGATGTGATTAGAGATGACTTTGGTAAAAATCTGGGTTTGTTTTCATCCATTGAGTCAAAACAGATAAAAACAATACAAAAAACGCTTAGAAAAGTGTTCCGGTTGGCTAAAAAACTGAATATCAAAACAACCGCATTTTCCTTTCTGCCTGAAGAGAAACCAGTTTGTGATCAAGATCCCCGGGATTCCTTATTTATTCGATACGATGGTTCCGTAGCACCCTGTATTAACCTGGCCATGGGCGGAGCATCCACTTTTATGGGTAAGGATGTCTGCTTTCCAACGGTTCACTACGGTAAGCTGCCAGAAGACAATCCGACTGATCTCTGGCAGTCAGAACAATGTAAAAACTACCGACAGATGTTCGAACGACGTTTAAAAACTCATGATAAAGTCTTGGCTTTGTGTGATCATGGACATTCTCTGATGAAACTGAAAAAAGCCTTTAAAGCCGCCATTGATGCCATGCCCGAAGCTCCTGAAGGATGTCGTACTTGTCATTATCTTTTTGATGTTTAATTGAACCATTTAGTTAGCCATCCGTTTCTGCTCCTGCATTACTGATGAATCCTTTTCTGCCTTTGTAATTCTTAACACAATTGTCAAAACTCGCTCCAGATGGAAAAAACGAAGCTTGCTCTGTCTATTTCCCCTTTCCTTTTCCCTGTATTCTTAAAAAGAATAAAGTGTTTTATAGTCAATAGGCCATTTTGATATGACGTTTATCATTATCGGCCTAGTTAATCGCTATCTATCTATTGCGCTTAATCCGTTTTGGCCCAGCAACTATCCAGGTGAACATAATTCATTGAATAATTTGATAAAATGATGGTGGCACATTCAATGCAGCCCATAAAACAAACTCAAATACAAATAAAATTTTTGGAGGTTATCATGTTTGGAACATTGTCAAGTGCTATTGATTCTCTTTTAGCTGTTCAAAACGCTGTGGAAGCTGCACGTAAAAATGATTATTTTGAATTGGGAACAACTTGCAGATGCAGTTTACCATATATCGATCTTTTTCAAAATGGTGATGAAACGGTTTTAACAGCAGAGATTCCAGGTGTCAAAAAAGAAGATATTCATATTGAAGTAAAAGACAATCTCTTTCGAATTTATGGTGAAAGAAAACTTGAATACCCTGATAATACAAGTATTCATCGGGTAGAAAGGCGAAACACCAAGTTTGATAGAACTATTAGGTTACCTGTCAGAGCTGATGTGGACAAAATCAAAGCCGATTATGTTAATGGTGTATTATCGGTTAAACTGCCGAGAGCCGAAAGCGATAAACCAAAGCAGATCAAGGTGGCCTAAGGACTGTTAATTAGATCATATAAAATAAATAATTTAAAATTTTAATAAATGTAGAGAATAAAATGAAAGAAGAAAAAAAAGATCTTGTTGCTCAGGGTAAAAAGGAAATTGAAATAAAAATGGAACATACTACTCCATTAAAACGTTATACGCCGGCTACAGATATTGTGGAAACAGAAAAAGAATTATTGCTTTATTTAGATGTGCCGGGAATCGGCAAGGAAAGTATAACAGTTAAACTGGAGAAAAACATACTCAATATTGATGGTGTAATCGATTCCAAACCATATTCCGACCTTAAACCATTGTATTCAGAGTATAAAATTGGCAATTATTCCAGACGGTTTGAGCTTTCTAACAAAATCGATCAATCCAAAATCGAAGCTAAAGTTGAAGACGGTGTATTATCACTGGTATTGCCTAAAGTGCCTGAGATGCAACCTAGAATGATTCAGATTAATTAAGTATCCAAAAGAATTAACGCTACCCCAAACAGGTTTGGTTTATAAAGGATGGCTTTCTGCGGTCCGCTTCCCACCGCATACTGACTTTGCCATTCTTTGCCAAACCTGTTTCTATTTTGTTATATTGGAGTTTATATTCTGGTAGTAGACATTAAGGATCATCACATATTTTATTGAAGTCGGTAGTTTCTGTATCATAATTTATAGATCTATATTAATATTTTAAAGTATTTTTATTTAATCGAGGAGGACCATGGAAGAAATAATCAAACAGCCTAAATCGGAAAATCAGGCTAAAATCAGACGTGAATCTATTTCACGTATAATTAAAGATAAGGAAAATCAAAAAAAATCGGGCCTTAAAAAAATGAATGATAAAAATCCGAGCAGGTTTAACATCTGGTTTTTTATTGGTTTTTTCCTTTTAATTAGTGTTGTAAATGCTTTTTTGGGTGAGCAACCACAAACAATAGAATTTAGTGAATTTAAACAAAAAGTTGTTAGTAAAGAAATCAAACGGGTTGAGCTGGGAAGCAAATATTACGTGGGTTCACCGATAACCAAGGAAGAAGCACAGAAAAATCAGAACATAACAAATGGCAGTGGTTATTCAAAACAAGTATATAGAACGGTTCCGGTTGATGATTCCGGTTTTATTGCCTTGATGGATGCCAATGGGGTTGAATATTATACACGACCGGTTTCATTTGGAGAGATGTTCGGCAGTGTTCTTTTAACCTGGATTTTACCGTTTGGTTTAATGATAGGCCTTTGGTGGTTTCTATCGAACAAGTTAAGAGGCGGCGCTGGAGGTGTAATGTCATTTGGCAAGAACAAAGCACAATTGATTTCCGAAGGTGATACCGGCGTGATATTCAAAGATGTGGCCGGTGCTGATGAAGCAAAAGAAGAGTTGATGGAAGTGGTGGATTTCCTGAAGAATTCAGCCAGATTTGATGAAATTGGTGGAAAATTGCCTAAGGGCGCTCTCCTGGTTGGTCCTCCGGGTACCGGTAAAACAATGCTGGCTAAAGCAGTTGCCGGCGAAGCTGGTGTACCCTTTTTCAAAATGAGTGGAGCGGATTTTGTTGAACTTTTTGTCGGTGTCGGAGCCGCCAGGGTAAGGGACCTGTTTAAAGAGGCTCGAAAAAACTCACCCTGTATTATTTTTATCGATGAGTTGGATGCCATTGGAAAAAGCAGGGGAGGAGCAATAGCAGGTAATGACGAACGGGAACAGACACTTAACCAACTTCTGGTTGAGATGGACGGATTTGATTCCAAAGGTGGTGTTATTATACTGGCTGCAACCAATAGACCCGAGGTTCTTGATCCAGCATTGTTAAGACCGGGACGTTTTGACAGGCAGATTTTGGTAGATCGACCGGACTTGGAAGGAAGAAAAGCGATTTTAAAAATTCATTCAAAAAATGTGAAGGTGGATGAAAAAGTTGATTATGACAAAATTGCTGCGGCTACTGTCGGATTTTCGGGTGCTGATTTGGCCAACCTGGTAAATGAAGCGGCCATCTTGGCAGTCCGTAAAGATCGAAAAAAGGTTGTTCAGACCGATTTTACCGAAGGAATTGAAAAACTGGTAGCAGGTTTAGAGAAAAAAAGTCGAATCATCAATGATAAGGAAAAAGAGATTGTTGCCTATCACGAAACAGGTCATGCCTTGGTGGCTGCTTTTACATCCGATGCTGATCCGGTACAAAAAATTTCCATTGTGCCCCGTGGTTTGGCGGCACTAGGATATACCATGCAGCTTCCGTCCGAAGATCGGTTCTTGATTAACGAGGAAGAACTACTGGGAAGAGTTGATGTCATGTTAGGAGGACGAGCTGCTGAACAGATAATTTTTGGAAAGGTTTCGAACGGGGCCTCAAATGATTTGTCCCGAGCAACGGACACAATTCGTAAAATGATTACCGAATACGGTATGAGCGAAAAATTTAAAAATGTCTATCTTGGTAGTAACCAAACTTCATACCTTGGTGGAATGCAAACTTCTGAAAGGAAGGAGTATTCGGAAGCCACTCAGAAATATATAGATGAAGAGATCGCAAAAATGATTAATGACAGGTATGAACTGGTACTCAATCTGTTGAAAGATAAATTGAATCTGTTGAATAAAGTAGCCAAACGTCTGTTGGAAATTGAAGTGATGGAAGCAGATGTCTTTAAAGCTCTCCTGGAAACAGAAAATCAAGTCGCATAAAACCCCGACCTAAACCTTCAGAATAGAGGGCGGTTTTCAAACAAAAACTGCTCTCTACTTTTTCCTGCCATATATCTTTAAAATTTTCATAAATCTATCAGTTTTACAGTTCATTGTTTGTCTTTCTACATTCCGACTGGCCAGACCCTTATATCATCCATTGTTGTGGACAAGTTTGACTTTCTTCTTTTTAAAATTTTTCGAAAAACAGTTGCAATTCGCAAGAATTAATGAAAAAAAAAGATGTCTCAATTTTTTCACCTGTTATTCAATTACTATTGCTCTTATTAAAAAGTAATTATTCAGTATAAAAAAGTATAACCTATTTGTCATTCTGATGGGAGTTTTGGGCCACCTGAAGATTCTCAATGGAGAGCCTAAACGACATCCGAAAATAACTTGCTTAAATGAACATGAAGCCCTTCTATATAAAAGATCAGGTTGTTTGAACATAGGCTCTACACGAGGTTAAACGACATCAATTGCTTTTAGCCTTAAGGGATCCTTCGTCGCCCCTCCTCAGGATGACAGAACTTGACTTATTGACATTATGCCTTTGCGAAAATGACATAGAGTCCAGGGTAATGCTGAGTAATTACATTGGAGGTTGGTTTTGGCATATATTAAATGTGTGGATTGTTTAAACAAAATGTACCAGGAACAGGGTTTTCCGCCTTATCGATGGTCGCGGTTCGATTCCAGTCCCTGGACCGTTTTCCAAAAATCGCTCTCCAAAACACGAATAGCGTTGATTTGCTCCGGCAGTATTTTTAAAGAGGGTCAGCCAGCTTTTGATTCATAGGCGGTGAATGATTTGAGCTAAAGATGTCCAATCTATGTTGGAGGAGGAAGGTAAAGTAGCCCAGGAATGGAAACCATGCATTGCGGGACTTTTATTACTCAAATTAGCACGGAGTTATTTACATCATGAACATGAAAGGAGGTAACCATGCAGCAACCATCACAGAAAGTGAATACTATTCGTCTACAAAATCTGAGTTATGCACATAAACAAGCTTCCACCTTGATGGCAGCTGTGGAGCTTGATTTGTTTACCCATATTTCGAATGGCGCTGACGGAATTCCGAAACTATCAGAAAAAATGGAGATAAGCCTGCTTAATACCGAACGATTGGTAGTAGCCTGTAATGCATTGGAGCTGATTAAAAAGGACAACGATATTTATAGGAATGCCCCCGATGTGGAACGCTTTCTGGTTAAAGGCAAGCCAACTTATATCGGACCTTGGTTACTTTTTTCCAGAATGGATTTTGAGAAATGGAAGGATCTGGCCAAATATCTGAAATCAGAAAAAAAACCAAATATCTTGGGACTATACGAAACATTGGATAACGGCATGGCCAAAATATATCATGAAGCCACTTATAGCGTTGGACTGGGTGCAGGAATGCTCTTTTCGAGAGATGTGGACATGAGCAATCGTTCCAAAATTCTTGATTTGGGCGGAGGATCAGGTGCGTATTGCATAGCAGCCTTGCAGAAATATCCTCACTTAAAAGCTGTTATTTTGGATTTTGAACCGGTCTGTAAAATGGCTGAAGAGTTTATAGCTCAATGGAACCTACAGAACAGCATCTCAACCCTGCCCGGAGATTTTACCAGTGATCCCCTGCCTGACGGTGCTGATGTTATGATTATGGCCAGCAATTTGCCCCAGTACAATAGCGATGTGCTGTTAAAAGTGTTTAAAAATGCTTATGAGGTCCTATTGCCCGGCGGGGAATTTCACCTGGTAGGAGAAACATTGGACAACGAAAAACAGGGGCCTTTGGGACCAGCTCTTTGGGGACTTCATGAAGCACTATTTGAAAGTGAGGGGCGATCACATTCGGAAAGTGAAGTTATCGATTATCTTGAAAAGTCCGGTTTTACAGATGTGGCTGTTCATACTTTTATTCCGGGTTCTCTCAGTCGAATTACCGGACATAAAAAATAGCTATTGAAGAGAATGTTGACTGTATGTCGCTTGGGTGCTGCCATTGAGGTTCTTCAAGTCGCCTGAGGCTCCCATCATGATGATAAGTAGGTCATGCTTTTTATGCTGAATAATTAAAACCGAGAGGAATTGAGATCATGAAAACCAGAATAACCCAATTACTAGGGACTAAATACCCTATTGTCGAAGCACCCATGGCCTGGATTACCGACGCCAGACTGGCTGCCGCCGTATCGGAAGCCGGGGGACTTGGAACCATTGGACCCAATGCCGGAATGAAAACCGTAACAGCCGATGTGTACGAAACAGGTGAAAGATTAAGGTTGCAAATCAAAAAATGCCGGGAACAAACAGATAAACCCTTTGCTGTCAATTTTGTGGTAGGGGTGATCGGCTGGGACAGAGAATATAGTGATCGCTGTGTTGAGGTTGGTATCGAAGAAAATGTCCCGGTGGCCATTGTCTCCCAGGGTAGCCCGACGGTTTACACCAAACGGTTGCAAGACGCCGGGATGAAGGTGATTCATGTGTGCTCAACCGTCAGGCATGTTCAAAAAGCTGAGGAGTCGGGAGTGGATGCTGTAATTACCTCCGGTACAGAAGGTGGTGGGCACAGCGGGTTCGATCAATTAACTACTTTCTGTCTGGTTCCCCAGGCAGCAGAAGCGGTTGGAATTCCTGTCATTGCTGGCGGAGGTGTAGTGAATGCCCGTGGATTGGTTGGAGCACTATCGTTGGGTGCGGAAGGGATTTATATGGGCACTCGATTTATGGCCACTCAGGAATGTCCGGCCCATCCTAATGTCAAACAAGCCATATTAGCAGCCGTTGATACCAGTACTATGCCCATAAAGCATGGTAGCCATGTGCAACAAATGCCGAAATCAGGCGAAAGTAGAGGATTTGTGGAAGAACGTCGTGGTTCGGTTAGGATGCTGGTAAATGATTATTTACGTAATATCTTGATGAAAACAGGCAACGTTGTCTCCTTTGATGACATCCTGAAGGCAAATGAATCGACTGAAACCGGTTCGGAAAGCCACCGTACCGTGGCCGCATATATCAACGGTGATCTGGAACACAACTCCATCACTACCAGCCAGGCCTCGGCCATGATTCAAGATATCCCAACCTGTCAAGAACTGATCGAACGGATAATTATGGAATCAAAGCAGATAATAACTCGCTTAACCGCCACTTATAAATAGGGACAATGCCAACACAAATCGATTATGGAAAAGGAACTGCCAAATGGCCGGATCTAAAGAATACGGCCATTTGGCAACCTGATTGGAAAATGAATAAGATTGGGATTCTTTATTCTGCCGTTTCATTCTGTTGGAAGACTGCTCAATAACATTGGATTTTCTTAAGAGTCAATCATAAGAAAATTGCTTCTGGAGGAAAGAAGCTGACAGTACAAGATAAAAAAAACAAAAACCAAAAAAGGTATTCCGATCATTAGTCTCGATTCCAAAAAGAAGGAAAAGAATGGAAAGTTTAAAAACCAGGGTACAACTTGGAGACAGGGATCGGCTCCATGCCCTCCCATTTGAAGCTTGGCAAAACCAGCCACTCCTGTTGTTTTGCCCCCGCCTTTTGCAAATCTCAAAATCTATGATAAATCCATATCTATTTTTTTCTTTAGTTGTGGCTGAATCGATAACGTTGAGTGTAATTTGGCATAAAATGCTGGTATTGTGTCATTGCTGACAAAATAGAATAGTGTTATCTTGATTCCCATATCGAGTTTTCATGAGATACAGTATTGTTTTTCCATCCTACAAAGCCAGCTTTTTTATTAAAAATTACATGTTTTATGAAACGGACAATTGAATTTTTTTTATTTCCTGACGCTGTTGGCTTAGACATAGTGGGGCCGCTTGAGGTTTTTTCATCTGCTTCCCAGTTGCTAATGGAACGCGGTCAAAAAAGCAAGATATACCAATTCTGTTTTTCAGCCGAAGAAGTTGGAAAGATCAAACTGTCGTCCGGTCTTGAGTTACATGCAGATAAAAAGATAGGAACGAGTATGCCTTCTTCCGTATTTTTGGTTCCGGGGGGAATGGGTGTAGATAAGGTGGTTCAGAACTCCGGTTTACTTAAGAAAATAAAGGCTGTGGCAGAAAGATCGCGGCTCGTCGTCTCCGTCTGTGGAGGAGCGTTTATACTGGCCGCCTGTGGATTATTAAACGACAAGCAGGCAACAACCCATTGGCAATCAACAAAACAGCTTGCCGACAAGTATCCAGACATCAATGTAATTCCCGATGCCATTTACGTAAGAGATGGAAAAATAGCAACCAGTGCCGGTGTTACGGCTGGGATTGATTTGGCCTTAGCCTTGGTGGAGGAGGATTTTGATTCGACATTGGCCATGGAAGTTGCCAAGTTGCTTGTTCTGTATTTACGAAGACCTGGTTTTCAAACCCAATTCAGTGTACCACTGGAATTAAATGTCCGTACCAGTAATCGATTTTCCGATCTTCATCATTGGGCTTCTAAACGAATGCACCTTCCTCTTACAGTAGATACACTTGCTAACCAAGTCGGCATGAGTCCGCGTAATTTCTCACGAGTGTTTACAACTGATACTGGAATATCTCCCGGCAAATATATTGAATCGCTACGAGTGGAGTTTGCTCGGGAATTGTTGGAATCCGGCAAAGAATCAATTGAAGAAATTGCCCGTTTGAGCGGTTTTCAAAGAGATGAAAGACTTCGGCGTGCATTTTTGCGTCGATTCGGTATAACTCCGACACAATATCGCTTTCATTTCAATAAAAAAATCAACGGTAACTAAATGTACTACATCAAACATATCAATATTCGTAAAATCAGATACCATTTCCAATGGGCTCTTTTTTTCATCACAATATTTGCGGGGGTTCGGTTCTATTTATTCTACCGACATTTTACATCGATGTCTCCATTTGTGGAACGTCCGACATTGGTTGACGGCTTTCTGCCCATCGGGGCGCTTTTGAGTTTTAAACTGTGGATCAAAGAAGGGATATTACACCCTGTGCACCCTGCTGCTGCTATAATTCTCCTATCGGCATTAACAGTGTCTTTACTGTTTAAAAAAAGTTTTTGTGGATGGATTTGCCCTATCGGGACGGTTTCAGAGCTTATTTATAAAACTGGATCCAAAATTTTTGGTAAAAATTATAGAATTCACCCATATTTGGACATCTTACTTCGGTCGATAAAATATATTTTTCTTGGATTCACATTGTATTTATCTTTTTTGAAACTGAATGTTATCGCTATAAAAGTGTTCTTAAATACTGAATATTGGAAAATTGCCGACGTTAAAATGCTATTGCTTTTTATCAACATGAGCAAAGTGACATTGATCGTTTTAACAAGCCTGTTTATCTTTTCTTTATTTTTTAAGAATTTCTGGTGTCGGTACTTGTGTCCATATGGCGCTTTAACTGGTCTATTAAGCATGTTGAGCCCGTTTATGATCTCCAGGAATAAAAAAACTTGTCTTCAGTGCGATAAATGCACACAAATATGCCCAAATCAAATACAAGTCTCGAAAAAATCAGTTATCAATTCGCCGGAGTGTAACGGATGTCAGAGCTGTATTAGTGTGTGTCCGTCACAAGGGACTCTCGGTATTAGTTTGTTAGGAAAAAGAGCTATAAATTCTTTAATTTATGGTCTGTTTGTTTATATATGTTTTTTCTTGATTATCGGAGTTGCCAGGGTGACGGATAACTGGAAGGCAAATATCTCTTATAGTGAATACCGAGAAATTATCCCAAGCATAAATAGAATAGGGCATTAAGATACACAAAAATCTGTGTTTTACTGTAATTATCATTATTGCAATTCTCAGAATTCGAGGCCAGTTGAGTTAAAGACAGATCTGAATTAAAGTCAGATCTGTCTTTAACAGGATCAGGCACTTTCAAAGTAGATGTTCTCCCGATCCACATGCTTGATCTGCAATACGTTAAGAGATGCATCTATCATTGGGGGAGGTCCACACATCAGGACTTTGTGGCTGTTGTTAACGTCCAGCTTGTTAATGATATCGGTCACAAATCCCTTTTCTCCCTCCCAGGTATCGCAAGAGGCGGCCACCGGTAAATACTCAAACCGAGGATCATTTTCGGATTTGGCTTCGAACTCATTTTGGTATAAAAAGTCTTTTTTGAAATTGACACCATGCACCAACTTTACGGATTCAATTGTTCCGTCTTTCAATGCCTCATCCACCAAAGGGATGAAAGGAGTGATACCAATACCGCCGGCAATAAATAATAATTTGGAATACCCGTTTTTAATGACAATTTCATCTCCCATGGGGCCGTTTACTTCAATCTGATCGCCAACATGGAATGCGTCAAAAATAATACCGGTTCCAAATCCATTTGGTGCTTTTTTTACAATCACATTGAATTCAGTCCCTGCATCATTGAATCCGGCTATTGAATAGGCTCTGAACATCTCTGGCTCCTTGTGGATTTTTAACAGAATAAACTGTCCGCCCTTAAAATCCATGGTTTCTCCAGCTTGCAGCCTGAAGGTGAACTTTCTGGTATCTTCTGTCAGGTTCTGGATTTCGATGATTTCTGCTTCTGTATTAATCTTCCTGTCGTAACCTTCCAAATTGACCAACTCCCTGTCAGTAAGAGCAATTTTAGAATTCTTGATGGAGAGAATCTTCGCTGGACAATTATTAACACAGGTTTCACAGCGAATGCAATTTTCATTGGAAAATTGACCGTTCTCGTCAAACTCCAGATAGGGTGTTAACTGAACTGGACAAACCCGGGAGCACTTCCCACATTTATGGCACATCTCTTCATGAGTAACTGAAATCTTGCGATCGGTGGAACTGTTCAATTTCAAAGATTTTCCCAGCTTATAGGAAAGCTTTTCCATTGTTCCCATGGGGCAAAAAGAGCACCAGCTCCTGGGAGTGATTATTATAGCCAGTGCTATACCGATAACAGTCACCACCGTGTAATTCATAGTGAAAATATATCCCAACTTTTCGAGAAACGCCTTGTCTCCCCATTGGGACATTACCTTGTACAACCTTATTCCCAACATCACCATGAACCATGTAAAAACGGCACCTGCAAATAACCGGTTTTTCAGCAGTCTGGGAATTGCTTTGTTTTTGCTGATTGACAAGATTACACCATCAAACAGACTGCCATGAGGACAGATGTTACCGCACCAGTATTTACCATTGAAAAATGCAATCACAGTCAGTGCCAGCATCAGCGGAATTATGATCAGACCAATTGTGGGATACCACCAAGCTCCCAGGGGGGCTATTATCAGAAATAACCAGGCATACTTTCTCAGCTTAGTGAAGGTTCTCTCTGTTTTAATAAAAAAATTATTATATAGTTCGGGTTTGTATTCATGATTGATTCTTGGGTTCACTGTGTTTCTCCATAACTGTGTATCAATACATATAGAATCTGGTTTCTCAACAAACCATTACATTTTGCAGAGGCCATGCCATGGAGTTTTTTTCACAGGGACTATCTAACCTAAATGTGTGTTATTTCATAAAGTTAATTGAGCTTTTACGAAATCAGCTTATCCAGTTCTTTAATCAGGTAACGTTACTTTTTCTTTTCAGAACTCCGTTACCCCCTTGAGGTAACGTTACTTTTTTCAGATGGAGAGGCGGCACCTTCCTAATGGCCCATTTGTTGTAGGTGAGGGATAAGCCTCCCTGATTGTTCAATTTCTACATAGTTTTCCCCTCAGTTATTTTTATCATTCTCACTATCATACGACTCATCAAATGCGGTGAGAAACAAAATCCCATTAACGATCACAATACAATGTACTTGGTACTGCCGTAATACCAATGCGAGAGCAATTTGGATAATTTTTGTTCAGGCACTATTTATCTGAGCAAAGATCATCCTGCGACACTTCCACTTGCATTACTCCCAAAGAAACAACGGCTGTTTTTTTACTGTCATTAAATGAGCAAAGATCGCCTGTTTTGTTTAAGCTTTTGATTCGTACTTTGTCATTAATTTGAAAAGGTTTTTTCTTGAGTGGTTTGTTTTTACTATCTAATTTTAGACTCAGAGTATCCATAATTTCAGCCAGAGACGTCATCAGTATTTTCTTTGAAGGTTCGATTTCCAATATGTTCTTAATTTGTTTCCGAACCTGCCGTATCGCTCCGTAAGCTTGTTCGCCGTTCCGGTATTTTGCTAATTCCAGCTGAGTGTTTAATTCAGTTAGTTTTTGCTGAGCCTCTTGCTCCAGTGATTTCGCTTTGAGTAGGGCAGTTTCGGTTGAAGCACGGTTTTCCAGTATTCTGGATCGTGCTGCTTGCAGGTTATTCAGAAGGTTCCCGGTTTCATCTTTACTTGAATAGTGTTCTGCTTTTTCGATTACAGTTTCAGGTAAGTTCAATCTTTTTGCCAGTGCCAACGCATTACTTTGCCCGGGAATACCGATCAATAGTCGATAGGTTGGATGAAGTGTTTCCAGATCAAATTCGATGGAGGCGTTTTCCACTCCTTCCAATGTGAAAGCCAGATTTTTTAATTGACTGATATGGGTGGTAATTACTGTGCGGGCTTTCCTATCATGTAAATATTCCAGAATCGAATTGGCCAGTGCTTCTCCTTCAGTCGGATCAGTACCACCTCCCAGTTCATCGAGCAAAACAAGGCTTTTTTCATCTGCACTTTTCAGAATTTCCGAGACATGTGTCAAATGGCTGGAAAATGTACTGAGACTTTGTTCGATACTCTGCTCATCGCCGATATCTGCCTGGACCCTGTTAAAAACGGCTACCTTTGAACCAGAATTCGCCGGGATATGCATGCCCGACTGCGCCATCAAAGTTAATAATCCAATGGTTTTGAGTGCCACTGTTTTTCCACCGGTATTGGGGCCTGTGACAATGAGGGTGTGGAACTCTTCTCCCAGTCGAACATCAAGCGGAATGGTTTTTTTTAATTCTCCCCGTTGTTCCAGATCCATCAATATCGGATGACGTGCATCCCGGACATTGATGATGCCATCTAAATTCAGCATCGGAGGATGCATATCAAAATTGCGACTAAGGCGAACTTTCGCATAGGTTACTTCCAAATGAGTTAAAACTTCCATGGTGTTTCTCAGATTCGGTGCTTGTTCAGCAATTTCCTTTGTAATTTCATTAAGCAGACGTCTTATTTCGGCTTTCTCATCAAAAAGCGCCGCTTCTAACTCATCACCCAGGTGTCGAATACTGTCCGGCTCAATAAAAACCGTTTTTCCACTGTCTGACCGGCCATGTTGTTTTCCTTGAACTTTGGCAGCATGACTTGCCATTACTGCAATTGTGGGACGATTATGATTTTCACGGATGTTTTCATCTTGTAAATACATACCAACATTACCGGATCTTACAAGAGAACTTGTTTTATCACGAATTCGTTTTCGTTTAATTTGAATCTTCTTTCGAATCGATTTTAACCGTGAACTGGCGCTATCTTTGACTTCTCCATTTCGATTTATGGTTTTTTCAATGATCTCTTCCAATTTAGAAAAAACCGTAATCGTTTCAGCGATTTTTATCAGGCTCGGATAACGATTATCTTCCTCCAGGCACTCCTTTACCACTCGGGCTACTCGGGCGGATGAGCCAACCTGATTGATTTCATCGATGCTTAAAATATCGCTCCAGTTTTCCAGTTTTTTCAGAATCAGAGATATGTCAAACACTCCCGATATGGGAAAGGCTCGGTTGGGATGCAGCATTTCCTTTAAATCCGTTGTCTCATCGATCAATTGTTTGATTTGAGAATAGTCGGTCAGGGGTTTCAGGTTTTTTATCCTTTCTTTGCCAATACTGGATGAACTATAGCTTGCTAAAATCTGGATTATTTTATGATATTCCAGAACTTTTAATGTATGTGAATTCATGGTTAGTTTCTCTGAATGTCTATGAAGGGGCGTCAAGTTTTGATAACCATCCATCCTGACATGGCAAAGCGGACAATTTTCAGCAAACATCTGAGGCAGCGCCAAGGGATAAAATCTGGATCCAACGACAGAAAGTTTGCCTGTATTGCTGCCAGGTGGTATTCAAGCCCCAATGGTTTTTGAACAGGTTGAACTTTGGCTCGGTTGTCCACCTTTTGGTATAGTATTAGAGGATCTGTTCCGAAGGTAATTTGATATCTGTAGAGATGATCAGGTGCGGTTGGCTCATCGTTCCCCTTAACTTAATAAGTCAAACGAAGACCTGGCCCCTCAATTTCCATCGAATCGAATAGTTAAGAAATGGTTTGGATTTTCTTACCTATATAGAAAACATAACCATAATACTCTTTGTACTTCTCATACAGTTGAGCCTCATGCTGTTGGTTTGCGATAAATTCCTCGGCAGCTTTATTGCCTGCGTTTTTCTCCAGGAAGAGTTTATCTGCGTCTACTTTTGGAGCAAAGTAATTTTCCGTCCAGCAGTTTTCAGGCAAAATAAAAGCGGCAACTGGAATATATCCGGCTTTTTGCATTTGCGCTACCTTATTGGAGATAGTATCTATTTCCGGATAAACATCCATCCAGAACTCCTCGATCTCGGCAGGGCGTGCTTCTGTAAACCATGTTCCTTCCGAAACAGCAATATAACCTCCGGTTTTCAGGAATTTCCGCCATTCATTAAGCCCCCGTTCAAAACCAATATTGTAGATCGCTCCTTCCGACCATATAAGATCCAATTCTTCATCCTGGAAGGGAAGATCATCCATCGAATTGACAATACCTTTGACTCGATCCTGAAGATCCAGTTTCTCGGCATTCCGGTTGAGCAGGTCTATAAAAGTAGGAAAAATGTCGATACCTGTAATATTTCCCGGTGCATGCTGCGCTAATACCATTGTCTGTCCACCTGATCCGCAGCCTATATCGGCAATATGTGATCTATCGTTAAGATTATCAATAAAACTCAATGCTTTGATCGTTACTTCAGGGCTACCTGGTCCCTGTCGTTTCAAATTCGCAAAATATCCGCAGATCAATTCAAAATCAAACTCATGAATTGACTTATTTTTATCATTCATAATGTCTCCTTGTTTTTAATGGATCTTACTTTTGTCATGTATTGGAAAAGTCCATCGTCCCGGCATTCCTACCGCGATTTCGTTTGATTCTCCAGCAAATTATATTAAAGAAAAGACAACGGTTTTAAATTGGTTTAAATCTTTTTAACTGGAGTTTAGAGTTTGTTTTAGACGTACCAATCCCACGTCCGTTCATTGAAATTCAAATCATAATATCCTTGCGGCCCGTACGGATCAGACCAACAGTGGTACTGTAATGATACTATTTAAATATCAATAGATTGTGTGATTTTTCAGACAATGGTTCATTTTATGCGGAATACGCCAATTTTATTAGAGTATGAGGAATAGATAAAGCCATCTTTCAATTGATCCAGTGAACGAGTTGTTCGGGAATGGATCGGGAAAGTTTGATTTTCATTTACGCCTCCGGGAAAATGTTTTCAACTTTTCCCCACACGCAATTTTTTTACACGTAAAAATAAAAAATATCAGTGTAAAAAATCGCGCATGTGGGCGTAAAATCTCTGCATGTCAATGTTTTTTGCATTTTTACATTTTTTTAAAGCTAGTTACGAAACTCTTATCAATAAATGCTACGAAAGAATAAAATTAACTCACAGTTAAAAAAATGTCAAATATAATTTTCCCCTTTTTATTGTTTTTTAAAAGTAAATCTTAAATGAACATGCTGTTATTATGATAGATTTACATGGCATAGAGTTGCAACTGTTCCGAACTCTGCGCCCGTTTCCATTCTATTTTTGGGCAATCAAAAATGCGGGAACCGGATCATCAACCTAAGGATACACAAAGGAGTGGACCAGCATCAGTTCTCCGGGGTTTCTCATGGGAATGGTGACGGATTCTGTTTTTTCGTCCAGGGTATTTTCGTGCGTAACGGTGGTAACGGTGGCGGTGAAAATATCATGTGAAGATCCTGAACCGTAATAGTTAACATAAACCAGATAAGTGCCGTTTATGGGAGATGCAGATGAAAAAATTTCGGGTCCGTATCCGGTAGTCACATCAATGTCCAATGCTCCACCGTTTTCAAGCACTCGTCTGCCATAATAAGCATGTTCTCCGTCGGGTGTGACTACGTGCAGATCCAGGTCAGTACCATCGGTTTCCCAGGAAAGCACGACTCTTAATCTGGCTTCGGATCGGCCGGAATAGGCTTCATAAAACTGAATATTGGATCGTACTTTTTGTGATGGATCACGGATTTCAACGTAATTCGACCCGGAACCAAAAGAATAGGGCCGTGCAAATACACCGTTTTCCACTTTTATCGGCATGGCTGTTCCATTAACAATCAGCACAAAAGGTTTGGTTTCCTTTTTTAATTCACCTGTCACTCTTCCCTTGATCAAGGCAAATTTACTTTGTTTTTCCTGAACATTCACCGATGCAGCAGGATAATTGACTTTTTGGGTATATTCAGCCTTCTTGCCGGTTGTATTACGCCACCCGCCAACCGGGGCATCCAGAATGATGTCATCTGCAAAAACAGGTTGACCCAAAAAGCACGCTATGAATAGAGAAAAAATTATTAAAACCCGGTTAAAAGCTTTCATATGTCCCCATTTGGCTTAAGATTAGTTTCCTGGCGGTACGTTCAATAAAAAACTCGTCCATGGTTAACGGGTGATTTTTAAAACATAAATGTAGATACTCATGTGCCATGGCGATCTTGTCCTCGTAATTGCGGACGTCTGTGATGTATATTTTATTTTGATTTAAGTCCGAAAAAGCGGTTCCATAGTCAATTTTGCATACCTGTACTTGATTCGGCTTTTGGTATCCGTTGATGGATGTTAAATCCCTATCCCACAGCCCGGATTGTGCGGTGAGCCATTTTTCGATGATCGGTAACCGTTGGCAACGAAACTCTTTACCGGTTTCAATTTTGCCGATTCGGTGTTGCTGGTAGACGGAATTTAAAATCTCATCATAATATAAACCCGAGGCAGCCATCTTTTTGGCAAACTTCCAACTCAGCATGTTCGGCGACATTTGAGTACCATGATAATAAACAGCGCTAGCTCCGTGTAGTACAAGGTTCCCGGTCCAGTAACTCAAACGCCTGGATGCCTCAGTGGGCGGATTGATGGCAACCCGCTGATAGCGTGTCGAGTCATCTATGCGATAACATTGGCTTGTTTTGCGGCCGTTTTGAAATAAATAGGTCCGAATAACAATAGCAAAGGCTTTAGCTGCTTCAGGGGGATCAAAGGCGACCTCCCGATCCATTACCCTGGCCACATAATCATTGATGTTAAATATCCCGCTTAATTTCTTTTTATTATGTATCCGGTGATATCGTATTTGCCGATTGGATTTGAATACCAGCTGGTTACCGTTTGAAAAATCGATCCTGAATTTTCCATTCAACAAGCCGGGTTCAGCCTCTTGTTTGGTTGACAATTCCGTAATTTTTTCAATGGGGTATTGAGTGAAAAAATCAACTTTGACACATTCTTTGGCAGTATTGAACAGTCTCTTCACCAGCACCGTCTGTAAGGCTTTACTCCATCGATCCATAAACTGTTTACTGGTACCACTCCCCATAGTCCAGACAGCGGTTCCATCATTTAACCAACCGGCAAACCCACCAACCCTCTTTTCGGCATCATCTGGGTCATTCCAGGTAAAGGTTTTGATATTCGCCAGGGTTCCCAAGTGTCGAAATGCACCTTTGGCAGTGCCGTTCAGTGTTACCTGACTCAAAACCGACGTTGTTTTCTGGTGAATAGTCTCATGCTTATTTATTAGACTCAATACTTGCAATAACTCTGATACGCGTATATTAGCCTCGGGCTTTAAATCCGATAATTTGATCAGCCAGGGATAAAAAGCCTTTATTTTTGTCTCCCAGAAAGGTTGCCAATTCTCCTGTTTGATTTTAAGTCTATTGATATCGAAGTATAAACCGCATGATTGAATTAGCGATCGGTCCATCTGCACGGCATGGTCCTTCCGACAGCAAAAGGCTTCATCGATGTCGTGCCCTTTACATTGATAAGGCGGCGGATAAATTTTTTCCCCAACCAGGTATAGATAAACAAACAGTTTCCAAAGGCTTCCCATGGGAGTTGTCAGGTTGCCATCCGGTTTTATTTCCATAACCTGCGACTGACTGACGTTATACAATCGATAACCAGTTGATTCTTTAAATAAAACAACCGGGATTTGCTCATCTGGTAAATGATTATCGGCCACCCCTGCAACAGGTGATAATGTGAAAAATATCGTTATAAAAAACAGGATATAGTGCTTTTTAATAGTTCGTTTGGCTGCCATGTCGGGCACACTGTAATTAACTTAATTTTGTCATTCTGAAGCTCTACCTTTGGCGGCCGTAGGGGCCGATGTCAATCAAGCCTTGCTGTCTGTCATCCTGAGGAGGGACAACGAAGAATTTCTCCAGGCCAAAGGCAATTAACTTTTCCAGTCATCCTGGTAAATTTTATGCAGCAAGTGTCGTTATGTCAGCAATAAAGGATCTCTTTGAAGTCACGGAGACCCTTCCGCCTCAGGCCTTATTTAGAATGATAACTAACCTGCCAACACCTTGTTTCTATTGCACTATTATTCGATGTTCATTTTGTTCAAAGGCCTTCATGGTCGGGTCATACATCCTGAAATAGCGTGTCCGTGGTAACACAAAACTTCCTTTTTGAGAAAACCGAATTAAAAACCGAAAGGTGATGCTTGAATCCAATTCTTCTATGGGAATGGAATAAAAGCGATCTCCGGTGACGAATTTTGCTGAAGAGATGCCTACCGTATTATCCCCCGACATGATTTTCATACCGTAGGTTGGTTGCTCAATATCCGCTCCCGGGGGAATGGGGATTTCCAGCAGACCGAATTTATATTTTCCATTGTATGATGGACGGATGGTAATTTCATCCACATACAGACCTTTTGAATCAACCTTTGTTCCAGAAACGCTTCTGATATTATAAGCATAATTAGCATATTCAGCCGGACTTAATCGATGGAAACGGCGATTGATTTCGATGGGCAGTTTGCTTACTTCTTTGGCATAAGTATCATACACCAACCGGCCAAACATCTTGGAGACATCACTGTTTGAGGTTTGAATCACCAAATCCTCCTTGGTATTGCCGGTATATTTCCAGACATTTTTAAGCAAGTGACTGCTGGTCTTTTCCCATTTATCTCCCGGATTGATATCGGCCACAACGGTATCCTTATTCCATCCCAGGATTTTATTGATAAAAATCAGCATAAACGCCCTGTCAACCGTGGCCATCTCATATGAGATTTCTCGCAGAAGTTTTTCCGCTGTTAAGCGATCCTCATCGTTTAAATTTTTCTGGGCTTTTTTTAGTAACCAGACTGTTTTGGCGATGGGGAAATTACTGGTTTCAAATTCTTTAAAAACCGTATCGATTGGCCCTTTAAATTGAGGTCCCAACGAAATATTTTTGTCTTTTGCCAATACAGCCAATAATCCCAAACCCAGTTTGAAATTTACGGCACTCATTTCCTCTTCGATGATATAACTTCGCGCTGGTTTAAACGTCTCCGATGTTTTCAGATCATTTGCCCTTGAACCCAGCCTGTTTGCCATCCCTTCCACCAGTGATTTCACCGGTAGCTTCATTTCGTTGGCCAGCCACAGGATTGACACCTGTTGCAGCAACGATGGTTCACGTGATTGGCGGAAAACCTCTAATAACTTGTCCCAATGTTCCGGCGGTAGATCGATTCCCAATGCCCTGGTGGCCAACCAGTCCGCGTAATAGGCATAAGCAGTCATAAAAGCAGAATGGCCCGTCATGTTGCCCCACCATCCAAAGGTTGCCTTGGGACCGGCCATTTGTACCAATCGGAAGCGGCTGGTGCTTAAACGGTTATGTAGATCATACAAGAGTGAATGGGATAACCCACTGTTTTTCATGTGCATATAGGCAATGCTCAATGGAATCAGTTTGCTTGATGTTTGTTCCACACAACCATAGGGATAATCGATCAAGTTGTCAGCCACTTGCAGAAAACTTTGCGAACTGTTCCCTGCAAAACTAAGGTTTAGATTAAACGAACGTGATGGAGCTGGAAAACGTGTTTCCCCTTTGGCTAAAGCGACAGCCATAGATTGTGTTGACTTCCAGCGCCGTGGCACAACCGTTACCCTTGTGGCCAATTGATCCACCATTTTTCCGTCTATCATTAAACCAGTGGTGACATCGCCTGTGATTTGAGGTTTTATGGGTATCTCGATAAAATTCGATCCCACACGCAGGGTCAAGTCTTTTTGTAAATTGACTCCCATGCCTTCAGCTGAAATTTTGGCTGTTTGCATGGCATCACTGTGGTTAAAAATTACCATGGCGATTTTTGGCTGATCCCCATTTCGAAAAACAGTGGGACCTGTCCATTTCAGAAAATATTTCTGTTCAGTCAGAAAAAAGCTGCGTTTCTGGCCCACTGCGCCTTCAGCTGTTATGGCCCTGGCCGTTAACCGCCAACGAGTGATGGAATCCGGCATAATAAAGCTGAACGAGGCTTTACCCGAATCATCTGTTTTTAAATTGGGAATCCATAAGGCAGTATTGACATCTTCACGTCGAGATCCCTCCCTGAATTTAAGCGGACGGGCACGTGTGTTATTCAAGGCGGCCATTCCCATACCTGTCGATTTAGTGGCTACATCAAAGGTGTGAAAATTCAAACTGGAAGATGTTTTCACCTGGTTTCTGCGGCGATGGTAAAAGAAATCGGATATTTTGGGGGCGATTTCCGGTTGCAACACATATATCATTTCATCCACCACTCCAAGGGTTACCCATGCGGGAACAGGCTTGCCTTTTAAACGGGTTTCCAATTGAACGGTTACTTTTTCTCCCGGTCGGAATTCGACCTCATCTGTTTTAACGGTGATTTCCACTTCCGGGATAGCCACTTTGATTCCTTTGTTTTTAAAGACATACTGGCCGTTTATCACGTAAACAAAAGAGATCGTTATATTGGGGCTGAATTCCTCACTGATTTCGATCTCCGCCTTCCATTGCCTGTCCGATGCTTTATCAAGGGAGATCCAATCAGCTCCTTCCGACATGAGGCAGTGTCTGGAAACATTATCGCGTTCCAAGGTAATCAGGGCTTCATTTATCGGTTCGGAGAAAGTGATCAGAGCTTTGGCTTTATCTCCGATTCGGTAGGCTTCTTTATCCAACACCACGTCGATACTGCCAGGAACGGCCACATAATCTTCTCCTTCAACCATAAAACTCCTGGATCCCAGAACGTTTCCATTGGCATCTTTCAGAAAAATGGAATAATTACCGGATTTTTTAAATTGAATGGAAAATTTATCAGCTCCAGCTTGAATGTCCCCGGTGGTTTTTGTCTGATCGGTCAATCGAATGGCCTCCCAGACCCCGGGAACGACACCATCTGAATCTTTGGCATCTTTTTTACCCAAGGTATGGGATTTTAGATTGAATGTAACTTTATCTCCAGCTTTGGCAAAATTGTTTTCGCTGTTCATGGTAAAAAAGGTATACCCTTCGTGAACCAAGACTTCTTTGACCGAGGTGACACGGTATGAACTATTGTCCGAAACCCTGACTCGCAGGATGTACCGACTGGGGTCGGTGGTGGGTGGCAAGTCAAAACGCACGATCCCATTTTTGTCCGCAGTGGAAGTCTGGTGACTCAGTTGAATGGGAAACAAACCCAGATACCTGATTTCATCCTCAACCACCGTTAGTTTTTGTGACCTGGCTTTAAACTCGACCTTGGCGTATCCAACCGGATCACCATTGGGATAGGTCACCTTAATTCGACCGTTTATGGCCTCTCCGGTTCTGAACAACCGTTTTTCCGGAAGGATTTCCACTTGAAAATGGGGTTTGGCAAAGGTTGCCACCTGAAAAAAACCATTGTATTTTGATCCCTGGAAAGTCAGACTGATGTTATAGCCCCCGGTGCCTGCATAAGAGGGAAGGCTGAATTTGGTATCCGCGCCGGTTTCTTCACTGATCTGAAGCTTTTTTACTACAATAGGGGTGCCGCTGGGATCAGTAATTACCAATCTACCTTCGCCAGCCGGCAGTCCGGTTGACTTGCTTGAACTCTCGAATTTTCTCCCAATCAGTTTTATAAAAACCGTTTCGCCAGGTTGATAGGCGGGACGGTCGGTAAACAGGTAAACTTTGTTGGCATACAATTCAGCATCATAGTAAAAGTTTTCCGATACAAATACACCGCCCTGGGCATCCCGACCAATAATATAGTTTTGACTGAGATCCTTTTTATTCAGGCTCAAAACACCATCTTTTCCAGTCTCTCCGCTTTTTAAGACTCCCATCCCGTCTGTTAACAAAATCTTGGTATTGGGACTGGGTTTTCCATTGATTTTATTAACACTCCAAATAAATTGCTGATCCCCGGACATTTTGGTAATAGCCACCGTGTCGGACACAAACACCAGGGTGACAGCGCGAAACTGTCCTATCATCGCCTCTACTAAGTATAAACCGGGATTCATTTTACCCAGAGGAATATACAGATTACCCATCTTGGGTTTTGTAATATTGCTGCCGCTTAGATTTGTATTGGCGACCGGGTCCAGGGGCTTGGCATGCCAGATGGGATATCGAAACCGGTCAATTCTCTTAAAATCAGAGAGTTTGCCGAACTGTGAGTTGTGAGCATATTTGCTCTGGTAGCTTTCGGGATGAACATAATGCATTTCCGGCGATTCTCTTAAAAACAGTGTTCGGGCCCGCTGGGAAAGGATGCTGCGCATTGTCAATCGAGATTTTTTGTACCAGTTATCCCAAATAAAGATCATGGGATTACTCAAACCTTCCCCGGTAAAATTTCCTGTGATACTGGGGCGGTGAAGGTTTCGCTGGGATGTTAGAAACGCATCCGGGTCCGGTATGGCATATACAAATATGTCAACCCCGGAGTACCCTTCCAGCTGCCCTCTGCCCGGTGCTTCCAAACGAACTTTGGCAATCTCCTGCGATGTAAAGCTGGCTTCTGTTAACAGAAAAAACTTATCACCACTAAACGGTTGATAATAACTGGGCCCTAACCTCTGGGCAAAAGTACTATTCCCAAATCCCAATCCGAAAACTAACGAGACAAAAAGGAAAATCGAAATAGTCCGATAAAGTTTGGATTGCCAATTCTTGGTTGCCATCGTGTATCCCTCCAATTCATCATTTGATGTAGTGTTACTTTTCTTAAACCATTATCATTTTCGGTTACAGTACCGGTATGGTAGGCGATGTAGGTTCGCATCCATACCATCAGATGCTGATGCTCCCCCTGGTCGAAAAAAATCAAATCACCTGGCAGGGCATCATTAAAATTCCTGGAAATGAAATGTGCATTTTCCTGAATCAAAACAATAGCCGAAACATATGCCCCCGTTTCTTCTCCACCTGCCAGTTTCCAGGTGTTCAACACACCCTGCTGATCCAGCTTTAAATTCACTTCCGGTGGAAGATAACGGTTGCTGAGTCCATTGGCCCTCAGCCAAAAGTGATCATGAGTTTTAAACGCTTCGTATGTTGCGAATCTAACCAATCCTGCACAGTCTCTATGCGTCCAGCGGGGTGTAGGGCCTTGTCGAAACTGTTCGTGAATTATACGGATAAACCAACTCCTGAAATTACGCGATTGATTGTAATCTAAAACAATGTCTGCTGTGACCGGGCGGGCCACTAAAATCAGCCCGATCACGGTCATCATTTTTATATAAAACAGAAAATGTTTTATCGGCATATTGGCTCCGGTCCGGAATCGTAGTACCCGTCTTAATAAGTACTCCATTCCAGTTTTTCCCAATTAGACCCCGGTATGGTTTTACCCTGGGGCATGGTTAGTGTAATTGTTTTATATTGGGTTGTTTCCAGTTTTTCAAAAACTGGAAAAAGATGACTGGAGGCGCTTTCCAAAAACACCGTCTCATCATAGGTTTTCAGGGTGTCTGTCACTGCAACCCTAAGCAGGTCACCCAGTTGCCTGGGTGAAATAATCAAACTGATATTCTGCTTCCCTTCTGAAAGCAAATCTTTGACGGAATTAGCTTTTTTATTGACTGTATCCCATGCATCTTCCACCAGGTGTCCATCTAATGACATGAACAGGTAATGATCCAGGTAACCCAAACTGACTAAATATTCGCTACCGTGTTGACTCCAAGCTTCTTTTTGATACAGATATCCCTTGTCAGAACCTTCTTTGGATATGCTTTGACCGCCAGCGATCATCACATTAAACAGGTTTTTTAAAAATCGTTTCTGCCCGGTTAAATCCTCAGTATGAACCACTACTAAAGGCGTGAAAACATCACTCTTGGCATACCAGCAAACCGCAGTGGCTGATTTGATTTTTTTCAGGGTAATGGCCCCGTTTTTATCTCCACCGGTTAACATGTCAAGCATTTGCTGCAATAAAAGAGGTTCAACCGGAACGGCCGAACAAAATGCGGGTTTTCCGGGTACTGCCGCCCATACTTTGGATGAACTCAAAATAGGGTTGGTTTGTTGGGGCTGGGTTTGATCGGTGGCTTGGGTTGATTCTCCCGTTATTTTATCGACCTTTGGAGCAGCTTGGGATTCACTTTGTACCATTTGTGTATTGACCCAGGTTTCCCACTGTTTGCCGTCAAAGTAGAATCCCAGGGCCTGAAAAAAAGGGAAAAACTTTTGATATCCAAATGACAAATACTTAACTGAAAACAGTAAGGCATGTTTTCCCACAATTCCATTTAGTCCGTATGTGCTCGAAAATATACCATCTTTAAAATTTCGAGTTAACAATGTTTTCAGTTTTGTTTTTGTTGTCGTTCTTTTATCGGTAAAGAATCGGGGAGAAGTGAAAACGTATAGGTTGTCCTGGTTGGACGTGAAAAAGAAGCGTCGATTACTTGCATAACGGAATTCCCATATCATCAGTTCATCTGAGTTGAGATCAACTTTGTGAAATTCGTTCACGTAACTATCCTTTTGGGACACTTCCAGTGCAAATTGTGCTATGTCGGAAAACACTGTTTTGGGCATAACCATAATAACATCTGTTAATCGGCCGTCGTCCCCTTTCCATATTCCAATCTCTGCTGGAGAATTGAAGATCCTATGTAAAATCCGATCCAGCATGTCCTGACGATGTTCATATATAATTCGTCGGATTCCTCCTTCCAGACTCAGACGCGATTCGTTGTTTTCGTAATAAAACAAAAAATCTTCCGATAAAACGTCTTTAAGAAAAGGATTGGAAATAATATCCTGCGGTAGTTGAGACAAACTTCTGGTTAAGATAACTGCGTCCGGTTTGCTGATGTCTATTGGTTTGTCCGTTTTAAACTGATCTTCCGATATGGGCACAAATTGAGGGACTTCCACTGCTTCTTCCTGAGCAAATTCCTTGGCTTTTTTTTTCCAAAGTTCGTCCAGCGGCAGATAGATATACGCAACAACGGCCGCCACACAAATGGTCGCAACGGCCAATAATCCGATGATTTTTTTATTCATGGTTTTCGCATCCTTTTTTTCAGCGTTTGATCTGGAAAAAAAAATCCAGTTTATTTCAATGCAAAACGAAATAAGACTAACAAAAACAAAAGCCAATGTCTATGGACCGATTTAAATTAGCTGGAGAATAAAACCCGGTAATTAACTGGCTTTTTTAATGATGTTTATATAACCCAATGTTATCTTTAGCTGTATGTCAGATAATTACTCACATTTTATATCACAATTATTCCTGGAATTCGACACATTTTTAATTTTACTGCGGAATCCCTTCTATAGCTGATTTCGGTTATTTGTCCAATTAACCTTGATATCGTGGGAATTAGCCACTATTTCAATAAAACCTCAATATTGACATAAAAAGTTATAAAGGAGGGTTTTGACGAAAATACTATCTTCGATATTGGTCATACGGCTGTTTAGTACCTCGTTGGTGTGGGGGGAAAAGCCATCTGAGATTGTGCTTGGAACGAATCATGTTCCTCCCTTAAAGATCGTTGAGGAGAATACACACTGGATGGAATTAATGCGGCGGTCTTGCAGAAAATTCTGCGTGGGATGAATCTACAGCTCGTTGTCTGGAAGTGTCCCGTGGAAGTGGTGTCTCGTTGACTTGAAAAATGGAAGGATTGATGTGGTTTTAGAGGGTGTTTAACCCCCCTGGAACGACAGAAAATGTATCACTTCTGCCCCCCGTATGAGGATCATTCTGATAAAGCATTTTATCTTCGAAAGCGTGAAAGCCATCGGGTGCAGAAGTATGAAGATCTGAATACGTTGAGTATGATTGGGGTGACACGGGCCTATAATAATTTTGACCGCTTTGATAATTAAAACGGTTTTCAAAA
>JBFFHJ010000052.1:0-52078 GCA_041556995.1 bacterium
CCACCAGGATTGTTTTAAAGTCGCTGTTTGGTTTTTCTGTTTTCATCATAAGAGCACTCGAAACATCCTCTATTTGAATATATTCTTGATTTACCGGCTGATCAGTCGTCTTTTTCACTGTAAAATAAAAGCTGGAGCCTAATCCTGATGAACTGTTTTTTAGCCGATCTCCGGGCATTTGTGCAAGTATAGAGAATAAACAAAAAAACAAACAATTCTATTCGACAGCCTGAATGCTCTAAATGAATTTTCGTAATACTAAATTATAGGAGATATGATGTTGAACCCAGAAATAATCAGAACTCAGATTGAGATAACACCTAAGTGTTCTTCCCTGATAGAAGAATTCATTGAATGTATCACATATATGGTGCAACAATTTGCCTGCGAGGAAGATGCTGAAAGGATAAAGATATTTTTTCAAAATAAAGAAAACGGATACCACTTTGTTGGGAAAAGCACAAAAATGTCATTCAAAATCATTCAAAAAGTATTATTCAGTTCAAAAATGGTGAATTAGAATAACAGTGTTCCGGGTTACCAGGCACAGTTCCGGGAACCAGGAGCGATTTCAGGAACTGTGAGCAACGGGTGGGTAATGGAGGGATGCCCATCCGTTTTACATGTCAATACAGCAATTATCAGTATTACATCGGACTCTATATCCAATCCTGGAAAGAGACAATGTTAATAAGTTAACCCCTGTTATCCTGAGTTACATATGCCGGCAAGCCGGCAAAATTTTTGCAGCTAACCTGGTTTTTACATAATGGTTTTACCATTTTATACCCGGTAGAAATTTTTAATAAAATTTTACAGTTAGTTAACAGGATAAGAAGACACTTGCAGCTTTGATGATAACGACCGATGTGATAAGGCAAGCTTTGGAAACTGTCAGTTACAATTGCGTGGAAGACTGGTCGGAAAAGATCTTCTGAAAAAATTAATACTTTACAAACATATTTCCGCCTTTGGGAAGGCAACACGATTTCAGGGGGTCATATATGTTCTTAATTCTGACTAAAGGCAATATGCTGTTTTTTCTATATTTAAAAGAAAAACATCCCGGAATAAAAAAATTATTTCAGGATGTTTTTTTTAAATCAAGCTATAACGTATAATCTGCCTTTTCTAATGCATTTTCACAAGCTGAATTATAAACGTCCAAATCCATGGAGTCTTCCGATTTTGCCACAATACATGTACAAACCGCATCACCCGTAATATTAACTGCTGTTCTTAACATATCAAGTATTCTGTCAATACCCATAATCAAACCAATTTGCTCAAGCGGTAGCCCAACTGACTGAAGCACCATTGCCAACATAATTAAACCAACCCCGGGAACACCGGCAGTTCCAATTGAAGCCAATGTAGCTGTCAGAATTACAGTTAAAAACTGGCCTAAACCTAAAGATACACCCGCTAATTGTGCAATAAAGACAGTTGCCACCCCTTGCATAATTGAAGTACCATCCATATTGATCGTAGCCCCAAGCGGAAGGGTAAATCCACATATCTCCTTATGAACACCTAATTTTTCTTCAGCTGTTTCCAGTGAGAATGGAAGTGTGGCATTACTACTTGAGGTTGAGAAGGCAACAACCATTGTTGGAAACCATTTTTTAAAGAAAGTTATTGGATTCAGTTTTGATAATACAAAAAGTATTGATGGATAAGTTATTAATACATGAATAATAAGAGCACATGTAACACCCAGCATATATTTTAATAATGGAAACATTATATCAAACCCAAGCTCGGAAAATGATTTTGCCACTAATCCGAATACACCTATCGGAGCAAAAACCTTCATTACAATATGTACCATTTCAAGCATTATATCATTGCCTATCTCCAAAAAATCATTGAATAGTTTCATCCTGTCAGGAAATTTTGTCTTTAACATTGACCCAACAATTCCAAGAAAAATAGCAAAGAAAATTATTTGCAGCATATTTCCCTCTGCAAAAGCTTTGAAAGGATTTGTCGGAACAATTGAAAAAATAACCTGTACAAGTGGCATAGCTTCTTTTACCTGAACTCCTTTAGTTTGAATGTTATCTATATTTACACCTATACCGGGATTAATAATAGTAGCTATTACTATTGCAAATGTGATTGCTATAGCCGTTGTGGCCAAATAAAACATAATAGCTCTGGTGCCCATTCTACCTATTTTTCTGATGTCTGATATGGAACTGGTACCAGTGGCAATGGAAAATAAAACAAGTGGAACAACAATCATTTTAATACTACGCATAAATAACTGACCAAAAAGATTGAATAAACCATCAATCAACCAGGTCTGGACAAATGCATTTTCCTTTAATCCAGATAAATTTATTACTAATCCGACAATAATCCCGATTAAAAGTAAAACAAATATTTTTGTTGTTGTGCTTAATTTTTTCTTATTACTTTTTTCTTCCATACCTTCTTTACTCCCTTATTTATTTAAACTTATTAGACCTTAACACCATAAACTTGTTAAGAGCTAAATATTCTTTTTATAATAATGAAAAAGTTATATTAAAAAATCTATGATAGTAACAGCCTCCTAAATTTTAATCTATATTTCCTAATAATAGTTAATATTGTAAAAAGATAAATATACGATTTTTCTATGTACAGAACCATCGTCACATTCAGAAAAGATACTTGAACTTTACGCCCTTAGGTGGGGAATTGAAGTATACTTTAAAAAGGTCAGGCAATACATGGGGCTTCTGAAAGAGCAATCTGCCAGTTATGCATCCGTGCATTTATTGGCAATTCGATATTTATTGTGCTCCCATATGTTTATGCAAGACGGGGCGATGTGTTTTGATGAACGTCATAAACCGCTTCCTCGATCAATTCCAAGCATTGTTTGAAGAAGATCTTTTACAAAAGTTAAAAAACAGATTGATTGTACCATAACCTAACTTCTCAATCGGGCTCTCCAGCTTGATTTCCAATCACTGCCTAAAGAAAGGAGAGCAAAAAAGCTGGAGGTGTCAGGCAGAATATAAGCCAAAACACATAATCATTTGTAATCATATACCATTACATTTTTTAATTTCCTTATTAGTATATAATTACAATTAATTAACTTATTGGGTTTATTCAAATAAACTCCTAAGATTAAGATTATTGTAAACCAAAATTTGTTTTTACTGATAAATACAGATGAAGGCAAGTTTTAATATTTTGTTTTATTGAGGCTTTACATAAAACCACACATTTCAGTTTTTTTCTCAACCAAGGACATCAGCTGCGTCAGCCCTGTTTTCTTCAATCAGCGGCTGTGGATCGAGTCGTAATGCCTGGTTGAGTAATTCGTTTACTGCGCAATCAATCTTATCCTTTTTCTTTTGTAAAAGATCTTCTCCTGTTAACTTTTGAAACGGATCCAGGACACCGCTAATGATGGCTTTGAATACCCCCAAAGTAGAGATGCAAAAGAACATCAGCTCCAAGTTTATCGGACATGCTTTTCCGATGTTCCCCAAAATGAATCTCGCCGTCTTGCATAAACATATGGGAGCACAATAAATATCGAATGGCTGATAAATGTACAGATGCAAATGATACGCATGGTTGCCGGATTGCTCTTTCAGAAACTTCATATATTGCTTAACCTCGGAGTCTTCTTCCCATCGAAAACAAACGCTTTAATTTCTTCATAATCGTAACGGTTAAGCTGGGTTGTCTCCGCAATCTGTGCATGGATAACTATCTTTTCCATTTTAAATGGGATGTTTATAGAGAAAATTGAGCAAGTTATTCGCCGGTCTTTCGTTATGGTTTGCGGTTATTCCTGACTATAAATAGCAGCTTAACTGTTACCCATGATCCAGGTTGCTTTTTTTATGAACCTGTTTTGCACCCCATACGGAGCTTTCTCCAGGTTGGATCATCGCGCTTTTGAAAGCGATACAATACATTTTGACCACCTTTTATGAAAACAGTTAGTAATTAGCCATGGAAATTTGAAATCGATCTGGTATCCAGCAAAGGCCAAATTACCAAGGCAAATATGACCTGCATAAGGCTGTTACCCTTTTGTTTTTTCCGTTCTGCCTTGGCCAGCAGCTTTTTGAATCCGAGTTGATCCATTGCCTGTTAACGTTTGTTGTCTGCCAGGTTACCGGATTTACTTAGATATTTTACAACAAGTGCTGAATTTAAGATTTACCGACTGATTTTTTCATATTGGCCATAAGAATGGTCGCTGCTAGTTTATTGTGTTTATTTACCAACATGCCATCTATACGATTAAACGTTATGTTTTTGCAGTCACTTAACCAGCTTTTTTATGGGATAAAAAACCTGGAATGTAGTTATAATTTTTTTTTGGAAAGTAGTAAAAATAAAATAATACTTTTATCATATTATATTATTATCTTATATAGTTAAAAAATATAAAGATATAATTAAATTGGGTGATTATACAATATTATTTGATATTTATGAATATTACTTGACTTAAAATAACTATTTATTTATCTTTGTTCCTGATCTTTTTGCAATTTTACAAGTAATAGATCAACTAAAATAGTTTAACTTGTTTAAACTATTTTAGTTTTTTTCATCATTTTATACACTCTCACATTTCAGGGTTCGGACTTAACCTTTACTTGTTCAGATTTTCTCAAAACCAACATCATTCTGATGGAAGCCCTGGCGACCTGAAGAACCTTAATGGAGCCCAGGCAACATTTGGAAATAACTTGAATACATGAATGACCGTAAGGGTCGGCTCAAAAATTAATTTACTTTCTGCTTACAATATGTCCAGTGTTTTTAGGACGTTGGCAAACAGACTATGTGAAGTTATTTTTTAACGATCCCTTAATAGACCAGGTTGTTTATACATGGTTCCATACGATGTTAAGCCATCAACTGCTTTTGAGCTTGAGAGACCCTTCGTCATCTCTTCTCAGAACGACAGATGGCGGGGATTGACTTTTGACATTATGCCTTTTGCGATAATGACATAGGGTCCAGGATAATCCTGAACACAGTTACAGATAAAAACACCAGAATATGAGCCTGACACTGTGTGGATTTTTTTACTAATCAACCTGGTATCAATGGCTATCAGCGATTTTGAGAAATCCTGAAAAGTGAAATATACTGATGAATTCTTTTTTTTTATTTTATAAGTAATCATAATTTTATTCATTATTTTATTTTATGGGGAGTAATATGAAAAAACTGTTTTTTAGATTATGTGCAAGTTTTATCACAATTGTATCATTAGCCAGCTGTCAGTTAGGTGATAAAAACAACAGCAGCAGCAGCAATAATAATAATAATACAGCTTCCGTGGGAATCAAACTAAAGGATAATTCCGCCCGGAAGTTGCAGTTGGCCGATACATCTTTATTCAGCTTTATCGGCACATTTGATGAGATTGAATCTGTTAAGGTAACAGTGAAAAACAATAACATCAGTTTCATTATCGATCAGGAATTGACCTTTGACGCCAGTGACAATGCCTGGTCCGGGACACTGACCGATTTGCCCTATTATGAACCATTAACTTTCATTGGCAGAGCATACAATGGCACCGACCCATCCGCCGACATGATTTTTATCGGTCAGACAGATCAGATTCTGACACGCAAAAGTTTAAGTGTTTATTTAAATATGAACCCAATTGATGATGGGAAGGGATTTAATCTGCCCAGGATAACAAAGATCCAGAAATTATCCAGCATGGAGCCATCTACAAGCCAAAAGATCATTGTAAGCATCGGTGGAAATACCGGGGAAAATATCAGTTATGAAGTCAGCCCCATATCCTTAAACTCGGGATCTTTTTCACCTTCCACAGGAACCATCACATTATCGGATACTACCGCCGACATTGGCATTGTATATACTGCTCCGGCAGAAGAGGGTGATTTCATCCACTCCTTCAAAGTAACCAACAGCCAGAGAAATGCCGTTTCCACACGATTTAAACTGGCCGTGGAATACTCGACTTGTGACGCTGAACTAATTGCTCAAACCAGCCCGGTAATCACCAGTCTGGAAGCGGAACGGTCTAATTCCTCCATCCAATGGACACCACAAATCGATGATAATGATAGTAGCCTTGCATATTTGTGGGATTTTTCAGGCACATCGGTTTATTTCAACTCGTTTACCAGTGCATCAACCATTATGAGCAATTATACAACTTTTTCCGAAGGCACATTGATATTGGCAGTGACGGATAGTCTCGATGGCAATACCACTATCGAATATGCATTGGATGCCGGGCAATTTCCAGATGTGAATGTGCCTTTAAAAACATCTTCAGTTTCAGTCTCGGGGACCCATTCCTGCGCAAATCTGGCCAATGGCGCAGCAAAATGCTGGGGAAGCAATATTTATGGAGAAACCGGAACCGGTTCGTCTGCTTCTCCGGGATCAAGCTTTGATACAATGGGACTTAACCTGGCTGATGTTGACCTGGGATGGGAAATTACCGTTAAAGCCATAAGTACGGGGTTGCATTTTTCCTGTGCAATTCTGAATAATAATGCGGTAAAATGCTGGGGACGCAATCAGGTAGGCCAACTGGGCTTGGGAAATACGGTAGACAGGGGAAGACAGTCAAATCTAATGGGGGATCAACTTCCGGAAGTAGATTTGGGAACCGGACAAACAGCTATTGACATTGAAGCCGGATTATATCACGCTTGCGCTATTCTTGACAACGGTTCCGTAAAATGTTGGGGGTATAATTACTATGGTCAGTTGGGACAAGATAACACCACTAACCTAGGGGATAATGCCAATGAAATGGGAGACTTGTTACCTGCAATTTACCTGGGAACCGAACGATCGGCTGTTGCAATTTCAGCGGGTGGTTATCACACTTGCGCCATTCTGGATAATGGCACTGTCAAATGTTGGGGATACAATAATGCAGGACAGCTCGGTTTGGGAAACACAGTCAACCGAGGCAGCGCGAGTGGACATATGAACTCCCTGCCTATAGTTAATCTTGGAACTGATAGAACTGCTATCGCTATTGCAGCTGGTGAATACCATACATGCGCCCTATTGGATAATAATACGGTAAAATGCTGGGGCTTTGCTTCAAATGGCCAACTGGGACTTGGGAATAGAATTAACAAAGGAGATAACAGTGATGAAATGGGAGATGCATTGCCAACGGTCGATTTGGGGGCAGGATTGACAGCAATTTCCATTTCAGCCAATAATCATCAAACTTGCGCCATTCTGAATGACCGATCACTAAAATGCTGGGGGTTAAATAATTTGGGTCAATTGGGCCTTGAAGATTCAGCTAACCGTGGAGATAACTCCGGTGAAATGGGAGATGCACTTCCAGCGATTAACCTGGGTTCGGGACGAACCGCACTGTCAGTTTCTGCTGGCAGCAGTAACACCTGTGCAGTTCTGGATAATGACACTGTAAAATGTTGGGGTTACAATAATCATGGCCAATTAGGACTGGAAGACACGAACACCCGAGGAAATCAAACCGGTCAGATGGGTGATTATCTACCGATTGTTGACCTGGGATTTGAGTAGAAAGTCTGTTGGTTGTCATTTCAGGGATTAATATCGTGTAATTATTCAGCATAAAAAAGTGACCTATCTGTCATTCTGATAGGGGGAGTAATGGAGATCGTTAAAAAATAATGTCACATAATCTGTTTACAAAAGTCCCAAGTACAATGGACATTTTGTAAACAGAATGTGAACTAATTTTTTAGCAAGCCCTTATGCGACCGGAAGAATCTCAATGGAGCTCAGGCGACATTTGGAAATAACCTGATTTACATAAATAACCTTCCAAATTAAATAGACCTGGTTGTTTATACATAGCTTTTACGATGGCAAACGACATCAATTGCTTTTGCGCTTGAGAGATTCTTCGTCGTCCCTCCTATTACTAACTGGAAATTTTTGTTAAAAATTTCAACCAGGTATAAAATAGTAAAACCATTCATTATACCAAAACTAAGTTATTCGCAAAAACTTTGCCGGCTTGCCGGTATTTGTAACTCAGGATGACAGATGGCAAAGATTGGCTTTTTGACATTATACCGTTGCGAGAATGACATAGATAGAGTTCAGGGTGATGCTGAATAGTTAAGGGTAAAAAACACCAAAATGTGAGATAAAACAATACATGAAAGTCCAATAAGTCTTTATTGACTTTTTAATCCAAAGTGAAAGGTATAAATATTTGGTTGCTATCATTTTCAGCATTTATTAACCTTGTCCTGGATTTTACTTGGTACTGGCTCCAAATTTAATTTATATTGATGAGTGAAGAATTAAACTACAAACCATCAATCCAGAAGCATATTTGTTATTATAGGGATGATTAGCTCAGTACGAATGGTTTGAATGGATGCGTCGAATGGGTTCTTATCAAAACCGTCACTTATGCCGTCATTATCATCATCCGAATCACAAACATCTCCCAGTCCGTCACCGTCAAAATTGACCTGGGATGCGTTGGAACTATTCGGGCAATTATCCCAAATATCTGCTACACCATCATTATCGTCGTCGATATCGCAGGCATCTCCCAAATAGTCATTGTCTGCATCCAATTGCTCTGGATCATAATGGTTTGGACATTTATCCGGGAAACCGATACCATCCCCATCACTGTCGGAATAATATGCCCACTGCGCGAAGTTTTCAGCAGCTTGTTCCATTGGCATGGCATCATGAATTGCGTTACCGCTCATGTCTAAAATATTGTTTATCACCGCTACCGGATTGAGAACAACTGTTCCGGTAAGTTCAATAAACCATTTTACAGCGTACTCTCTTCTACCACCAACACTTAAACACTGATCACTATGTGCCAATTCGTGAAGAAGTAATTCCATATTATCGCCGGTAAGATCGTCAGATAACATGTTCTGGATGAAAGTGCTGTCTTCAGAAAAATAAATAGTTTTACAATCCGTAATGGCAAAGCCCGATATATTTGGAGAACTTTTGATAGTGATATCATTTAAATTCACATGGTAGTATGGCTTGATTCTGTTTTTTAAAACAGTTGGCATAGCATATGTGCTTGATCCTTGGTTTACCTGGTCAAAAAACTTAATATAAGCCATGTAAGCGGTTTCCTCTGCTAAATCCAGCCCAACCAGCGGCTCGCAAATATCAATTGATTCACATTGTTTAAGATATTGGCAAACCAGACGACAGAAAAAAGGATCAGGGCACAATTTTTCACACTGTTTAACCGTTTCACATAAAAGATCAGATCCAGGCACCTCGTAAGGACCGCAGGTTATCGCCTTAACATTGGTTGATACTCCAAAAATCGTTAGACAAGCTATTAAAATCAGGTATATTTTTTTATTTTTTGTATTCATTTTTCCTCCTCAAAATAAGGATGCAATAAAACTTAAACCTATCTTACTGACAATATAAGATATATTTTTTGTGAGGTGTTATGTCAAAAAAATAGCTTTTGATGGCACTGATTTACTGTTGATAATGAACAACAGATTTCTAAGAGAAATACAACTTATTCAGTTTATGAGTGCACCAGAATACCAATTCGTTTGTGACACAACACTTCATTGGTAACGTATTGATATGAACATTTGAAATGTTGAAGTACCTATCAGACTGAACCAACCCCTTTTTTTTAAATCAGGTTCAGCCTGATGGGAAAATAACTTTGGATCTTCTAGAGTTCTCATTTTATATCTAAAATAGGGACTCTAGAATGGAAAACGGCTATATTTCAGGTTCTGGTTAATTGGAAAACGATCATTTAGCCAGGATAGATCTCAAGTCTTCTCCAAGCATACCAACCAGCAGGTTTAATCTATTGCCAGAATGCTTGGAAGTACTTTTTTGCTATCAAAAAGTACCGTCTAAAGGTCGGCTAAAAATCAGTTCACATTCTGTTTACAAAATAACCATTGTTTTTGGGACTTTTGTAAACAGATTATGTGAAATTTTTAACGCCCCCTGATGCTTAAAAACAAGGTGGTTTTTTGGACAATGTTTCCTTTTAATCATCCACTGTATTGGTTCGACACAATGTTAAAAATCGGTAAAGTCGCATACAAGTCGAGTGCCCGATCCCAAGTTACGAACGCAGTCGCAGTCCTAGATCCGCTCCCAGGCCTCGTCTTTTTAAATTTAAATCCCACCAATTCTTAACGTATGTACTATAGCTGGATTTTGAGTACAATCATCAACATGAATAAGCACCTTTTCACCACTGGTATATGCTAACAAGGCTAAAGACAGAATGTTCTTCCCATCAAGTGCAATTTCAACATGATCAATGTTTTGGCAACCCGCTGGTTCATTAGTTTCGATGAGTATATATCCCAAAACTCTCTCTGAATCGTGATATGTTTGAATTCCTTTTATGGTAGTATTACTCAAGCTTGTCCCAGCATAAACAGTGCTTTGAATTCCAAAAATTGCCAACGCAGTACAAATCAAAAATATAAATCTTCTTTGTCTTAAATAAGTTTTTATCATTTTTATTCCTCAATTAAAAGTTTGTAAAAAAAAAATAATGACAGAATTTACTTTGACACTTTCACAGGAATTTGAAAGGACAAAGTTAAAACATAATAGACCAATTTTTCCAGAATTGTGATAAACTGGCTATATAACTATTAATCTGAAACTAAAAAAGTAATTGATCTCAACTATTCAAGTTTTAATCTGCTGTCAGAACTATAAAATGAGACTGCCTTTGACTCATCTGGAAACAATTCAAGACCCAAACTGCAAGTCCTTCTTCTTTACCCTTTAATTTTTAAAACCAAAAAAACAGTTCTCATATTTTCCAACAAGGATAAATTTGAAACGCCGCTTTATAATTTCAATGATTTTATTATATGCCTTCATCCAATTGACCAGAATTAAATCACTATAATAAGTCATCTTTTTATTCAAAGCTCGTGTTTTACTTTTTAACCTCCTAATAAGAAAAATAAATATAAAGAATCGGATTTAAAAAAAATTCGGTAGTGAATAGATCTATTTCTTTCCGATGGGGTAATTATACAAAACAGTTTTGGTTTGCTGTCAACATGTTTTCCTTGGATCGGAACTATTTTTAATCAAATACGCTTAAATTTCGTACAGTTAGATCAATTTGATTTTTAAAATTGATGGAATGGATCTGTTCTATAAATTCCATTCTATCTTATATCATTATAATATTCAGTGAATTACGCCTATTTTGGATTATTATGCTGGAATAGATCGGAAAGAAAAAACTGCAAAAATTATAATTTACCAATAGTTATAGAATATTTGACTTCATTTGAGTCGAAACGAGTTGGTAAGAATTTTTTTCTATTTTCTATTGACGATTGATGATTTGAGGAAAACATTTGCCAAAATAGATGATTCCAAAATATTGGTGTTTTTTGGTATAAACAGCATTTCTCAAGCAGTTATTTTCAGTGAATAGTATCTTTTATCATAATGGTAACTTTAGAAAACCTATTGAAATGTGAAACATTGACTATATTTGAAAAAAATAGGTTAAAAAGGATCAGTTTGTTAGAAAATCCAAATTTGATACTGAATTATAGAGATTATTTTCAAGGTGATTCCGATTTTAACCAAACCTCAGGATAGAGACGGATATTGAATCTTTTGATGTCCTTTTTCAATTTTACAACAACAAAATACTTCTTTTTAGCCACACTTTCTCAATATCGTCTTTGATATTTCCGGGATCGATTTTGATTGAGTTTTTATTCTTCAAAAACCGAAACCGATTATTTATTAAAGGGGAGAGAATACTTTTCCACTTTCCAATCAAGACCATCATGAATCGAAAGATTAAAACTCTCTTTGGGTATCGGTTTATCCTGAATTTTGAGGTAACAACGGATCGAATTGTTTTTCTTCAGGTGTATGAATGTCTTATGTTTTGGATTTTTTATAAACTTAAATAGTGTTCAATCATCAGTCATACTGAGATCAGGTTTAATAGCAATATGACAATCTTCGGCAAAACGATTGCTTTTTTTCTGGAATTGTCGAAGTCATATTCTGTCAACGTGTCGTCTTCCGATACGAGAGTATTAAAATATAAGCAAAAGAGGCCAGTCATTCTTTGAGTCAAACCGAGGCGCAAAGGCAGAAGGGTTAGAGGACGGGTGGGATCGGGTAATGATTCGTCACATTTACAATTCCAACCGTATTTGTTTAACACCTACTCATCATCGTCTAATAATAACATATTGATAATTGGAATGATAGATAAGGCTCTGCCTACGTTCAGGGAGGTGGAAATGCCGATGGGCATTTCACCTTGGGCGTTTTGAGTGTAGACTAGAAGGTAGTTGGCATCGGTGGAGATTGCCGTGTTTTCAGCAAAAGTATGGACCATATTTTCACCGGATGCAGTGAAGGTTTGGATGGGGGTTGAACTAAGTTTGGTTGAACGGTCCGATCCCCAATATAAATTATACTGACTAACATCACTTTCGTCGGAGGCTTTAGTGATTTTCACTTCCCCGGCGATCTGGTTGTAGTTCATGTCAGTATCGATAAACGAGATTCCGTCAGCGGTGTTGTTGGGAGGCCCCAAATCCGTGACGATAGTTGAAATCCCTGTTCCCATTTCTCCGTCTTCGTTTCGGGTGAAAACCAGTAAATATCCTGTACCGTGCGGAATAACAGAATTCTCGATGAAGGTATAAGCTACGTTGTTCCCGGAAGCGGCTATGGTTTGGATGGGTGTAGTACCGTATTTGGTGGTGGGATCTGTCCCCCAGTATAACTGGTATAGACTGACATCTTCTTCATTTTCTGCTTTGGTGATGTTGACATTGCCCGAGATATAACCACTGCGGACATCGGTATCTGTAAATGAAACACCTGCCGCTGCATGAGTGGGGACCCCCAGATCGATAATAAGTAAACTGATGCCCGAACCCATTTCTCCATCACTGTTCTGGGTGTAGACCAGGATATGTGTAGCACTGTCAGGAAGGGCGGTGTTTTCCGTAATACTATGAGATATAATATCGCTGGATTTGGATATCACGGCTATGGGCGTCATATCCTGTTTGGTGAATGCATTTTCTCCCCAATACAGTGCATAGTGGCTTATATCACCTTCTTCGACGGCACGGGAAACGGTAATTGTTCCACTTAATTGCCCGCCATCCATGTCACTGTCTTCGAATGAAAGACTGACTGCTGCATGTTCGGGAACACCCAGATCAATGATGGCTTCACTGGTGCCGGTTCTCATCTCACCGTCACTGTTCCTGGAAAAAGCCAGAAAATGAGTGGCGTAAGACGGGACATTATTGTGGGCAGGAAAAACATAAGTAAGCGCCTCTTTTGATTTGGGAATGATAACAATAGGTGTGATGTCCAGCTTGGTAGTCGGGTTTAATCCCCAGTAGAGTCCGTAGGAGGTGATATCGCTTTCATCAACAGCCCTGGAAATGGTGAGAGTTCCGGTGATCTCTCCACCATTTTCATCCGTATCCAAAAATGTAATACCGAGGGGCGGGTATTCGGGAACGCCTAAATCATCAATGGGCGTACTGATACCTGTTTTCCCCTCACCATCATCATTTCGAGCGAAAATAAGAAAGTAAGCGACATTATCAGGAATCCTCGTATTTTCCGAAAAGGTATAGGTAAAATTGCTGTTGCTTTTGGCAATGGTATCAATGTAACCATTGGCTTTTTTCTCTGTTGGGCTGGTTCCCCAATATAAAATGTAATGGGTGATATCTTTTTCATCAGCAGCTTTATTGATATTGAGAATACCGCCTATCTGACCACCATCTTTGTCGGAGTCTTTAAAAGTTGCACCCCCGGCTTGTTGATTTGGAACAGCGGTATCGTCAATCATTCGGCTGATGAAAACTTTTGCTTCACCGTCTTTGTTACGGGTGTATAGCAACAAATGGGTGATACCGGTGGGAATGATGGTGTTTTCTGCAATATAAAACTTTAAATCGTTGCCATTTTTGGCCAGAGTACTGATGGAAATCCGGTTTTGGTGGGAGTCTGATCCCCAGTAAAGGACATAATGGCTGATATTTTCTTCATTATCGGCTTTTTCGATGGTCACTTCACCGGCTAATTCTCCACCGTCAACATCTGTATCTGTGAAAAAAATCCCGGTGGCAGTACGATACGGTACGCCCACATCTACCAGGGCGGTGGCTGTTCCATTTTTGGACTCCCCTTCCTGGTTTTTGGTAAATACCAGCAGATATTCAGCTTCAATTGGAAACGGTGTGTTTTCAGAAAATGTAAACGTTGGATCTTCTTCGGATGTCAGTACTTCTCCAATAGGAGTATTGCTTTGTTTTGTTTTTTCATCCGTTCCGAAATACAGAACATAGGCAGTGATGTTGTTTTCATTGTCCGCTTTCATAATATGGACCTGCCCGGCTATTTCCCCTTTGTCATTATCCATATCATCAAAATGAATAGATTTGGCCAGGCTGGTGGGAATATCAAAATCGTTCAGGTTTTTTTCCAGATCCAGATTTTCACAAGCAGTAAGTAAGCTGAAAATCAATATGTACAATATTGAATTGGCTAATAGTTTGATGTTTATTTTCATTGATTGATTTATATTGAATCGGTATATTTTTTTGTTTAAGTATTTGTATTTAAACCCCTTGTTTTAAACTGTCAAATTGAAAGGAGGGGAAGGGTAAGGCATGAATGAAGATAAAGACAGTGTCTGCGGGGTATTATTAACCGGTTTGCAGAGAGTGAAAAAACCACAGGTTCGTTCCCACCAACACGGATATTAATCAGCATGATCCTTACAAGAAAAGACCATGTTTCTGCCGGGTTAGAATTGGTTTAATTTAAAACGATTGCCCTTCTTGAGCAGAGATAGGAGTTGCCTATTGGAAATGAAGTATGGTATTCAACAGCATCTTTCAAAAAAATCATGTTTGGTATTTATGCCGGTTGTCAAATATCTCGAGTAACGAGATAGGCTATCACAAAGGGTTGAAAAAATTGAAATTCCTGATTGTTCTTTTTTTTATACTATTTTCCTTTTCCGGATTGGCTAAAACGCAGATAGTTCCCTTGGAAAATGTTCCTGTTTATAAGGGAAGTTATGCTTTAATCATCGGTGCTTCATCCTATTCCAATGGATTTCAGAAGATCTATGGAGTGCGAGATGATGTTGCATCCATCGAAACGATTCTAAAGCTTTACGATTTTAAAACGTTTGTTGTTATGGACCCGGATCATGTAAAATTGAGACAAGCTTTTGATGGATTTGTAGACAAATTTGGCATGGACCCGGAAAATCGTCTGATCATCTACTACTCGGGTCATGGGAAAAGGTTATTCACTAAAGAAGACGAGGAGGAAAAACAGGAAAACGATAAGGTCGATCATTTTATCGTGCCGGTGAATGCACCTAATCCCGATATTGATAGAATCGGTTTTTTAAAAAACGCCATGCATCTGAATCGATTACTCTATTACTCTGAAATAATCAAATCAAAACATGTCTTGTTTGTGTTGGATTTTTGTTTTTCCGGGGGGATTTTTAAGATAGAAAAAAGCGGTACGCCGAAAAGGATAATGGAAAACGCGAAAAAAGCGGTACGACAATTTATTACAGCCGGACGGCACGATGAAACCGTACCGGACAACGGTAGTTTTCGTGAGGCTTTTATTGCAGCTTTACAGGGTGAGGGGGATTTGAACAGTGACGCATATTTAACCGGTTCGGAAATTGGACAGTATATTCAGAATAGAATCACAACCGAGGATCAGTCACCGCAATATGGCAAAGTTAATATTAAAGAGTTGAGTCAGGGGGAATTTGTTATCGCTCTTAGTCCTGGGATTGGTGAAAATTTTGTAGAAAAGATGCAGCAATATAAAAAGGACAGTGAAATTGTTGATAAAAAATTTCCATATAAAATAATGGCCTTGGCGGGTATTGGCATATCAGCCTATGGGATGAAAACCAGTTATGATCATTTTCAGGACCTGACCAATAAGAATGAAGCGCTGGAGGAAGATTACAAACACGCATTAAGTGAGGCGGAAAAGGAAAAGATACTCAATAAACATAATGCAAACAAAGAGGAAGCAACGGATGTCAAGAATCGGTTTAATCTATTCGGGCTGATTTTTACCGCATCCGTAGCCTGGGAGATCTATCTGGCAGCATCAACCCCCAGCAAAAAACCCAGGGACGATACCTGGAAACTTGAATTGGCCTATGAAAACAATCGTCAAATTGTGCGTTTTACTAAAAAATTCTAATAAGTTTGGCCATGTTGGGCCCAATATCATCAGGTTGAGGGGCGATTAAAAAATCAGTTCACATTCTGTTTACAAAATGTTCATTGTTCCGGGGACTATTGTAAACAGATTATGTGGAGTTATTTTTTAACGCTCCCTAAGCTTTTTTATTTGTCATCCTGAGGATGGGAAGCATAACTTACAGGTTCGACAGAGATACTTCATGTCGCCACTGCTCCCTTCAGAATGACAACACAATGCAATTGAACCTCTTCGGTTACGCTTTATCCAAAGGTGAGATCATGAAACGACTATTTGTTATAATAGTATTCATTCTAATAGCTGATGTTTTGCTGGCAAATGGGGTATTGATCAAGATTCAGGGATCGGTTCAATATCTACGGAAAGGACGTGTTGAATGGATTATGGCAGAAACCGGGCAGACAGTGTTTTTGGGCGACAGGCTAAGAAGTTTATCGGAATCTTATGCCCAGGTGATTTTTAATGGCAGGTTGTTGAATGTTCCTGAAAACTCAGAACTGGAACTAAAAAATACATACAGCGATGTGAATGAGTTTTTAGATAGCCTTAAGATGAAGCGACGATCGCTCCCTGCTATCAGGGATGATATATCTCATGAACTCTGGCTGAAACTATTGGCTGATGATCAGTTTTTACTGAAAAATATAGATAATGCATTGGAATTAATAGAGAGATTTTACGAAGAGAAAAGTTATAATCGGATGATTTCGTTGTTGATAAAGCTGGATGAAAAATGGCCGGATTGCGGTTTTTCCCCCACATTGGAAGAAGTCAAAAAAAAGTATGGTAATCCCATCCGCTGGACAGTATTTAAATATGAAAATGGCCGACGAAAAGCCGTACAAGCAAATGCTATACAGGATAAAGATCTTTTTCAGATCGGATATCGAACCCAAAATGAAAGTTATCTGTATATGATTGCCACTGATGCCGGGGAATCAACGCTGATTTTTCCACAGGACGATAATGCACACCTTTCACCTGATACATTGATGCTTGTTCCGAACAATCAGGCGATTATAGCCAAGGCAGGCTCCTATTTTTGGGCGTTGACATGCTATGGTCCGGTGGATCTCAGTGAATCTATTTTTGAGCAGGTAACTCAAATCGCTCAATCACGAAAGCTAACCATGGCGGATATCAAAAATATATCTCCTACCTTGTGTCGCCCGACGGTGTTTTTTGAAGCATGTCGTTAATAACACGACCATTTTTGCTGAAAACCGGTTTTTTAAATCCAAACTATGTCAAAAACAATACAGTTCACTATTCTTGCTTTCATTTCTCTGCTAACATCGTTGTCAGTGTTATCGCCACCCGGGTTTGTGTCCATGCTGGAGGAGTGGTCCTGGGATCAGCTATATTTGTTCCGTGGACCCAAAAAACAATCAGCTGCTGTTACCATCCTTTTAATAACGGAAACATCCATTCAGCCTTATGGTTTTCGTTATCCCGTTCCCAGAAAGCTCCTGGCCGATATTGTCAACAAGGTAAATAATAAAGGAGCCAAGGTTATTGGTCTGGATATTTTGTTGGATCGGTATCATCTGGCAGAACATGATATTTCCCTGGCTGAAGCCCTGAAAAACGCGCAAGGAAAAGTGGTTTTGGCTTCTGCCAATTTGGCTGTTCAGGAAACAACCGGGAAAAACCTGCCTGAAATCCTGCCCGAATTTAAACAAGGGAATGAGGAGGGATATGTCATGGTTGCCAACGATTCAAGAGATGTTGCCAAGTGGATGGGAGTAGTTGGACCTGCTGCCAATAATACTCGTTCATTTGCCGAAGAGATTGTCCGTTTATACACAGGGGATTATCCAAAACTTCGGGGCGTGATTCGGGATATTGACCAAACTTCCTGGGTCAGGATTAATTTTCGGGGGTATCCATCCAGATTGGAAACCCAACACCCTGCTTTCAGGGTGTTTGAAGCCCATGCCCTGGATGAAATTCCTGATATTATGATTAAAGATACCATTGTTCTCATAGGTGGAGGTCTGGAGGAAGCCGGTGATGCTTATAAAACACCTTTCAGTTATGATGGAAACGGCTATTTACCGGCTTTTGGAGTTGATATCTGTGCCAATACAATCGATATGATGCTGGAAAATGACTACCTGGTTCATCCCCCGGGATCGATTCTTTATATACTGTCTGTTATACTGCTGTGTCTGGCCGGTTGGTTTTTTTCCCGATTTAAAGTATTTAAGGCGCTATTGCTTTTTTTTCTATTGCAGTTGGTTATGTTTGGTCTTGTTATGGGATTTTTTATGTGGTTCGGCGTCATGTTGCCCATGATCACCCTGATCAGTTCCTTAACGATTATTTTTATTTCCCAGCAATTCATATCCCACAGGAGTATCCGTGCTTACGCCAATATGATGGCGGTTCGTTGGGGGATTGTCCAAACACAATTGCATGAATCCCGGAAAAAACTCACCGAAGCTGACACTGAAATACAAAAAAAAGAGAATACCATTTCCTCTCAATCTATCCAATTGAGTGGCTTGGAAAAAAACATCCAAACGGCTAATGAAATGATAGAACACAAGGATCTGTCGATTCAGTCAAGGGATGAACAGATTAAAAAGCTAAAACAGGATTTGGAAGAGCACCAAAAACAAAAAGACAAGTATTATATACATTTAAAAAACCGGGATAAAAAAAAGTCTATGGATTTGCTTGTCAATTCAATCGATTCAATTGTTTGGATTGAAGCCAAGGGAAAAGACTGTTTAATGCACACTCAAAAAAAAGATGAACCTGTTGATCTGTTTGACATTTCACTGGGATTTATTGATCATGTTTTTTCCCGGTATCTGATGCGAATTCATAACAGTTATGCCATTAACAAAAATCAGGTGGTTAGGGTGGAAAAAACCAGCCGTTATTACATCCTTCATCTACTGGGAGGACTTTCAAAAAAAGTCAGTGAATCTTACTTTAATAAACCGAAGGTTAATGAATTTATCCAGGGACGGCTGAACGCTGATCTTTTTACGACTACATAGGGCGCAATTTTATTAAGGAAAACTTTTTTACTTATTGTCATTTTGAGTGAGTCTTAGGCGACGTCATTTACTTTTGCCTTGAAAGATCCTTCGTCACTTAATTTGCGAGGCTCGCAGCAAGGGTCCTTCAAGATGACTGCCGGTAGGACGTTTACATATGATTACCCTGCTTCATTTGATCGATGGACTGGAATATTCGATAGAATTATGACATTATGAGTCAGGACGACTCTTGATCGAACCGGTAGAGTATTTGTTTGTTCAAAAAAAATACAAAAAAGGAGTGATTATATGCCTGAACCGCCTGTTTTGCCACCACTTTTTAAACGATACCCTGGAATTGAAAAAGAGGTTGGTTGGATAAATCTGGGAATCTATCCCACACCTGTTCAACAGCTGAAAGGCCTTGGGTTTGATAATCTGTGGATCAAACGGGACGATATGACAGCTACCGAATACGGCGGGAATAAGGTGCGCAAGTTGGAATTTGTTTTGGCGGAAGTTAAAAAACAGAAAAAAAAGCGAGTGGTTACCTTTGGCGCTGTTGGTACAAACCACGGATTGGCAACGGCTATTTATTGCCAAAAACTGAATCTGGATTGTACATTGTTAGTGTTTAAACAACCGATTACCCCTAATGTTAAACAAAACGTGAGACTTTTTTTTCACTATGGGGCAGATGTTAAATATAAAAAGAGCTTGATAAAAACCGTCTTGACCTATTTTGTTACCCAACGATTGCTGACGCCTTCCAGCTATTTTTTATTCGCTGGTGGATCAAATATTCTGGGTGTTCTCGGGTTTGTCAATGCGGCTTTTGAACTTAAAAATCAAATTGATGCTGGTGACCTTCCAGAGCCCCAATATATTATCGCTCCCATTGGCACCGGCGGGACCGTCGGAGGATTAGCGCTGGGGACGATACTGGCCGGCATAAAAACCAAGGTCATCGGTGTTCGAGTATCCACATCCCACCTTGGACCATTAAAAACGTGTACACCTGAGACGGTTCAAAAACTGATGCAAAAAACCTATGGTTCGTTGAAAAATAAATGTGATCTAGTACCGGAAATAAACATCCCAACACCCGTCATTAACGACAATTATTATGGACAGGGTTATGGATATCCGACAGAAAAGGGGCAGATTGCCAGTCGGATGTTAAAAGAGAAGGAAAATATCACCTTAGATCCATGCTATACGGCCAAGGCATTTGCAGCTGTACTGGATCAATGCGGCCAGGATAAAACCGAACCGATATTGTTCTGGCATACCTATAATGGTGTCAATCTGGAAAAAGAGGCACAACAGGTTGATACAAAAATACTGCCTGAGGCTTTTCAGAAAATACTGTCCGAAGAGACCATTTTATAAAACGATAAAATGAAAAAACTTCATTGGATATTTTTAATTCTGGGAAGTATTGTAACCATTGTCCTGATAGTCTCGGGTATAATGAATTATAATGACCTCATCATGTCGCTGATTTTATTAGATATCATCCACCTAAGCCTGTATACTCTTTTGGGTTTCGTCATGCATATTATTGTTCTGCTGCTGTTTGTGTATAACGGTCTATTGCCCTCAAAAAAAAGCGTAAAAGGACTAATGCCATATGCTCTTACGGCGGCAGCGGTTACGGTTTCGGCCTTTTGGGTTGTCAAACCATTACAAGATAATATTATCTCTAAAATTACTTTTATTGTATCGGATTTTATTATTTGTCTGGTGCTTAATTCAGTTGTATATATTACCAGCTTTTATGAGTTTGTTATCCGGAAACAGAATAATTGGATTAGATATACGTTGGAAAAGGGAGCTAACCGTGAACAACCTGAGTATATTTTAGCCTGTACAAATAAAAATCAGATGGAGAAAATTTATGTAGCTAATTTATCGGTAATGTATGTCGAGAATTATGACCTCTATTTTATTTACTTGAAAAATAAAGAATTTCAAAAGCTGATCGTAAAGGGCAAGTTGGTCGATTATGAGAAAAAGCTGCTTCCCCGTTTTATAAAGATTAATCGGTCCACCTTGATCAACAGGCAATACATCAAAAGAATTTTATGGCGAAACGGTAGCTATTCCATTGTCATGTCAGGTATCCTCCAAAAAGAATTCCCCATCCCCAAAAGCCGACACTATCTGATTGACCTCTTCCCTAGAGCCATTATCAGAATGGAATAAGAGTTTGGATAATGCTATCAGATTGGGGACGCTCGTTTAGAAATTGCATTTACCTCAGATCAATTTTATTTTATGGGAATCTCCACTTTCATTACCGATAGTGGAAAATAACTGCCTGACGACATACAATGTCAGATCCTGTTGAGGTTGTCTTTCCGGTTTACCTCAAACTCTTTCACCGACTGGCCGCATCCGGCAGATCCTTTTCAGTGAATTACCGGCGGAATTTTGCATATAATTAAAGGGATATGTACTGAGTGATTCTTACACAAAAATATTTATCAATAATATTTTTTCTTTCACATTTGTTCTCTTTTCTAATAAAATGGTGGATATCCTTTTTAACCGAACATGCCGATTCTCAATGTTGGTTTAATCATATTGATTTGGTCCATAAATCACTCCCTGCCCAATATCCCGAGGAGTTAAAGTTGGGACGTTCAATTTTTAGTCGGAGGAATATATTATGTTGGGAAATATTAAGATACGTTGGAAAATCATTTCCAGCTCATTTGTAATATTGCTTATATCAACGCTAGCTATATCCGTATTTACCATTATCACAATGAAAAAAAATGCCAATCGAACTATTGATCAGTTCCAATTCGCTGAAACGGAAAAAGTAAAGACCAATTTGAAAAACTATGTTGATATTGCATACGAAACCATAGATTCGAACTATAAGGATGCCAAAAATTCGGCTTATTTGGAAAAAAGGTATGGGCAAAGACTGAAAAATACAGTTGATATAGCCCATAATATTATTAAAGAAGCCAAAAATCGTGCCGAAAAAGGTCAGATATCTCTTTATACGGCAAAACAACAAGCCATCGAGCAAATAAAAAAAATCCGATACGATTCGGGAAAAGGATATGTGTGGATCAATGATACGTCAAAACCATTTCCTAAAATGATTATGCATCCAACAGTTCCGAGCTTGAATGGTAAAATTCTTGATAATCCTAAATATAATTGTGCCCTGGGAAAAAAGAAAAACCTGTTTTTGGCCTTTGTGGATGTAACAGAGAGGGATGGTGAAGGATTTGTCGATTATCTCTGGCCCAAACCAATCAAAAACGGACTAACTGAAGATCAACCCAAACTGTCATATGTCAGGCGTATTAAGGACTGGAACTGGATTATCGGTACCGGCATTTATATTGACGACGCCATGTTGGACGCGGTTGATAAAATAAAACAAGATATCAATAATATGCGTTATGATAGTGGTGCCGGTTATTTCTGGATCAATGACATGGGCAAACCAATTCCCAAAATGGTGCTTCACCCGACAGTACCGGCCTTAAATGGCAATATAATGGATGATCCAAAATATAATTGTGCACGGGGAAAAGGCGAAAACCTTTTTGTGGCATTTGTGGATGTTGCTGAGAATCATAGTGAAGGATTTGTTGATTATTTATGGCCAAAACCGACAAAAACCGGATTGACTGAAGATCAACCCAAACTGTCATACATTCGAAAATTTGAACCATTGGGCTGGATTATCGGTACTGGTGTTTATCTGGATGACATTGGTACAATGGTAAAAATGAAAAGAGATAAAATCGACCAGGAAATATATGAACTATTAATTCGAATCTTTTTTATTGCTATAGCAGTATCAGTATTATCTTTTATCGGGCTTTGGTTTATTGCCAGGGAGATATCCCAACCTATCACCCGTAGTGCCGAATTTGCTCAAAAAATAGCTGATGGTGATCTTTCCGTGCAAATTAATACCAACCAAACCGACGAAGTCGGGGATCTTTTAGTCGCCATGCAACAGATGGTGACAGCGTTAAAAGAAAAAGTTCAATTTACCGAAGAGATTGCCCGGGGTAATTTATCAGTTGAGATATCTCTGGCATCAGAAAAAGATGTGCTGGGCAAAGCTCTTCAACAAATGATCAAAGCCCTGTCTGAAAAGGTTATCCTGGCTGAACAGATCGCCCAGGGTAATCTGGCCATAGAAGTTGCCATGGCTTCGAAAGATGACACTTTGGGAAGCACACTGAAGACAATGGTAGAAAATCTCAATAACCTTCTGATGCAGGTTTCGTCATCAGCGGATCGCTTGGCGGCCGGCTCTGCTGAAATTACCGGCACAAATCATAATATTGCCCAAGGCGCCACCCAGCAAGCAGCTTCTCTGGAAGAAATCAGCGCTTCAATGGAGGAACTGGAAAGCCAAACACGATTTAATACTCAAAATGCTCAAGCAGCCAGTCAACAAGCAGAATCTGCCAAAAAACAGGCGGAATCGGGAAATATTCATATGCACGATATGCAACAGGCCATGCATGAAATCAATGAAACATCTGAACAGATATCTAATATTATCAGGGCAATAGATGATATAGCCTTTCAAACCAATGTCCTGGCCATTAATGCTGCTGTGGAGGCTGCCAGGGCCGGAGAATACGGCAAAGGTTTTGCTGTAGTGGCAGAAGAAGTAAGGAATCTGGCCCAGCGCAGTGCACAGGCTTCGAAAGAAACAACCTTTATGATTAAGAATTCTATTAAAAAAATCGAAACCGGGGTCGAAATCGCCAATAAAACCGCCCAATCGCTTGAAAAAATTGTAAATAATACAGATGAAGTAACCAAACTTGTTAATCAAATCACTGTATCCAGTAAGGAACAAGCCCTGGGAGCTTCTCAAATAAATGAAGGTTTGGCGCAATTAAACGAAGTTGTACAAGGCAATGCTTCCGTTACAGAAAAATCCGCCCAATCAAGTGAAATGTTTGATCGGCAAGCCCATATGCTCAAACAAATGGTCAACCGCTTCAAATTGGAAAAACAAGCAGATCAACAGATTAATTTTATGAAAACCGAACCTGTTCAACAAATTATGCAGACCGAGGAGCAAGAAAATATATTGAAGGTTTCCCCTGAAATTATGTTTTATGACAAGAAAACATCACCCGCATTAACAACCAGTGAAGAAACGATCTCTTTCGGTGATGAAGATATCGGTAAATTTTAGCGGCTAATGGTATGGAGAATCCTTCATTACAGAATCCTGACAATGGCACAGACGAATAGTCCGTCTTTTATCTATACCATTTTTGATATTTTACTGACTTTTTCCCTGGCAAATCCTCAGGTGGTTATGTCAGAAGGCCCAGTATCATCAAATTGAGAGCAATAATCAGGATATTGTTATTTTGGAGCCTGACCAAGGTGACATGAAGAATCTCAGTGATTCCAGATTGGTTTCTTATCACTGATTTCGCAGGACTTACGGCAAATGTTTTTTTAGAATAGTCAGCAACATTTTTTGCTTCTGGCCTTGAGCGATCCTTTGCCGTTCCTCCTCAGGATTTCGCTTCACCCTTAGGATAACAGGAAAGTTTTTAACCGACTGACCAAAAATTCACGGTCATTGGGGAAGGATGAAAAATTCTAAAATGTAAATCATTTATATAAAAGGTATTAACAATTCAACAAAAAACAGGCACCTATGTCGTCAACTAACGCTAATCTCGATGGATTGGGAACTTCAGCTGACATCCTGGCCTCTTATCAAAACAATATTGCTGTTTGGGACAAGCGTGTCAATTCACTGTTACAGGAAAAAATTAATGAAAAATCGCCCACCATTGAGGAGGAAAAAACAGAGCTCAATCATTTAACGACCTTTTTAAATGGACGATTGACAAAACGATTGGAAAATATCACCAGGTATCCTGAAGATATGCAGGTTAAATATTTGAAATACCTGGAACCGTTTTATACAGATGATGGAATATCCCGATTTATGGGGCATTATTTTGATGTAGAAGTATTCAAAAAGATTAGATTACGATACCGGAAAAAAAAGGATTTTGAACAAGAAGTCGGCATTCTTTTTGATTTATACCGAGTCAAAAAAACCATTGAAACCATCACCACTCTACAGAAATCCGTCAAATCCGATGAACCCTTTGTTTCCTTATTTACAGTCGAAGAGCAAACTGAATTTTTAGGCACTTTAAAGGAGATTTTTAAACTGTTTTTCGTCCGTTTTGTTAAATCCGAATATCGCAAAGAATTATTTCAAACCTTGTCGGACAGCAAGTTGGAAACAGATCAAGTGATTGAGATGCGGAAAAAGGGTATGTCCTATATTAATCCGGAGGTTATCAAAGGGAACGAATATCGTAACAAATTCATTACTGTTTATTTTTCCACTCAAATTCGTACTAAAACCAATACTAAAGTAAATGACCTGCATTTTAATTATCTGAATTTTGAATTGATTAAAAATGAGTTTCTGGTGAACTGGATGCATAAAAAGCTGTCAGGCAACCGGGAAAAGGACAAAATACTTCAAAAATACAAAATCGGCAGTCAATCCGTGGCGGATCTGATCAAAGCCAATCCCGAGAAGGAATCGGAAATACTGGCATCCATTCCACTGGATGTATTTAATGACATGGCCGAGGAGATTAATCAAAACGTCAAAGAAAAAGACAAAACCCCGGTATCCAGCTTTTCGAAAAACTTTGGGGTTTTCGCCAAACTTCAATCCACCTTTCAGGAAGTGAAACAGATCGCCCGGTTTTCCGTTGACAAAATGGAGGCCATGAAGCCCAAAACAAAAATATGGACTGTGAAGAAAAAAGCAAGGGTTATGGCGGAGACACCTAAAGTCGAAGAAAAACCAAAACAGGAAAAGGTGCCAAAGAAGGAAATAAAAGCACCGTTTACATTGACCGTATTAAGACAGGAAGATCTGAACTTTCCATTCTTTGATACCCGGACGGATACCTACCGGACAAAATTGGATTTTTTTAAAAAGAAAACCGGCACCGAATATGAAACATTCAAAAAAGGTGTCTTGAAACTATTCAGCACAGTATCCAAAAAAGACCTCATCATACGTACAGAACCAATCAGAGAATGGGTATTACCGCTCCTTTTTAAACATGAAAAAAAGAGCATCCTTTTGATAATCGGAGCTGAAATCGCCAAAAGAGATCAGGCAGGATATAAATCCAAATGGAAAGAGGATGTGTTTGCCTTCGATTGCTATTTTACCTTTGCCACCCAAAACAAACTTGAGCTATACGGGAAGGTCACCGGAGAAAGAAAAGTTAAACAAATTCCCTTTTATCAGTATGCTTTCGCTAAAAACAGTGTTATCAAGGAGGCCATGAGATTATTTGGTTTATTGCTACTTAATCTGCAAAAAGAGATATTTAAAAGCTCCAATCTGACGTATCGAAAAGAGGATCAACCTTTTGAAGAACTGGAAGAACTCAAAAAACTGATAGGAATGGACCCGGACAATAAAAACCAGAAAGAATCTGAATCCCAGGAGAAGACCAAGGAAACTGCCTTCCAACCGGAGGCAAAACAACCTTCATCAACACCTGATACCGATATATCCTCGTAGGTCCCTGTTCCATCCCCACACGGAGCCCCAATCCTCTGCTTTGAGTCCATTCCCATTAGTATGACTACATCCAAAACAATGCACGTTATCACTGTTGGGCAACTCTATATAACGATCCCTGTCTTCTAATTCAAATGTCATTTTTCCTGTTTTTGAAAGATGCCAGGTAAGATTCCGGTACTAATGTTAAACGGGGACATTTTTTAATGGGATTTTCGTCAACCAGCAAGGTACATCCATACGCTTTTTCCAGAATATCATAACTCAGCACCTGCGCCGGAGAGCCAGTACTGATAACTTCCCCGTTCTTCAACAACAAAAGATTATCTGCGTACATGGATGCCAGATTGATATCATGAGATACCATCACCACTGTTAACTGTTTCTCGGACTTTAGACGCTCCATCAAGTCCATAATTCGGATTTGATGTTTCAAATCCAGGGCGGCTGTCGGTTCATCCAGCAACATGATTTCCGGCTGCTGGCAGATCGCCCGGGCGATTAATACACGCTGCCGTTCTCCACCACTTAGTTGGTATACTTTTCTATTTGCTAATTGGATTAAATCCGTAAAAACCAACGCCTCTTCCATGGCTTGAATATCTTCGGCCTTCTCAAAACCAAGCAAGCCCTGGTGGGGAGTTCTGCCCATTAATACCACCTGAGAAACGGTAAAAGGGAAATCAAAGGTACTGACCTGGGGAACCAGGGCTATGGTTCGGGCCAACGTTTTTTGGGTGTATAATTCCAGAAAATGATGTTTTATCTTCACCTGCCCCTGGCTCGAATGAATCAATCCGGCCATGGCCTTTAACAAAGTTGACTTTCCAGAACCGTTGGGACCGATAATGATGAAAAACTCTCCGGTTTTCACAGAAAACGAAGTATTCCTTATAACCGTGTTTTCATCGTATTTGCATATCAAATTGCTGATTTCTATGGCTATTGTTGTCATGGATTGGATCGTTTCAGAAGGTAAACAAACAATGGCGCACCAATCATGGCAGTAATCACACCGGCTGGTATTTCACCTTGATCAGGAAGTATTCTGGCCACCAAATCGCACAATACCATATAAGCACCACCGCCTAAAATACAGGCAGGCATTAATATTCGATGATCCGGTCCCAGCTTAAGTCTTAATAAGTGTGGTATTACCAATCCAACAAAGCCTAACAACCCACAATAACCGACAACCACACTTACCATAAATGATGTGATCACCAATAGTCCAATTGTCACTGTTTTAATATGGATACCCAGGGTTTGGGCCAACTCTTTTCCCATGCTTAACAAATTCATAGCGTGGGAAAGACTGAAAATCAGAACAAAACAAGGCATCACCATGGCAATCAAAATTGTCACTTGGGACATATTACCCGAAGATAAATCACCCATTAACCAGAACATAATGTTATGAAGCCGCGAATCCTGTGTCATGGATATCAGAAACATAATCAAGGCCGAACAAAAGGCGTTTACCATCACACCGGACAGCAGTAATCGGTCTTTGCCCAGGATCGATTGTCCCGACGACAGTAATAGAATCAGCATTAGTGTGATAATACTTCCCAGAAAGGCGGTAAAGCTGACACCTGGAAATCGAGATAATCCCAGCAAAATGCCTAAAATAGCTCCGATGGCTGAACCACCGGAAATTCCCAGGATATAAGGTTCGGCCAATGGATTTCGTAAAATCGATTGAAATACCAAACCGCCGACCGATAAAACCGAACCGGCCATCACTGCCAATAAAACCCTCGGTAACCTGATTTTCCAGATAATCATGGACAATGTGGGCTCCTGTTCGGGATACAACAGGGTATTCAGCAAACGTACCGGATTTTGATCCGCTGATCCCATTGAAATACCCAAAAACATAGACAGAATCAGCAGAACGGATAACACCAGCGTGATAACCATCAGGCGTTTCAATATCATTTTTTTTTATTTTTGATTAAAACAGTTCAGGGTGAAGAATCTGGACCAATATTTCAAGTGCATCGACCAAACGCGGCGTGGGTCGATAGAATAAATTGGAATCCACTAAATATATACGGTTATCACGAACCGCCGGCATTTGAGGCCATTGCTCCCATTCGGCTTTGATTTTTTGAAAAACGTCTTTCCCGGCCATGGATGAAATGATAAAAACCTCTGGTTTCAGATTCAAAACCTGCTCAGTAGAATAGCGTGGATATGGCACCGATCCTGTAACAACATTTTGTCCACCGGCCAAAGTAATGATTTCATCGACAAAAGTATTAGAGCTGACCGATACGATGGGTGTGATACCAATCTGGAAAAAAACGCGAGGGTGTCGATCGATTTTTGCCACTTTATCCTGCACCTGTTTAATCCTATGGCGCATATCAGTAATCAGGCTGTTGACTTTCTTCCGGGCGTTCAATAAGTCCCCCAACAATTCAACGGCTTCCATCACCGTTTCGGTATTATATGGACTTACGGCAAAAACAGGAATCCCCATTTCTGACAATCGATCGACAGTCACTTTTGGATTACCATCTTTAATAGCAATACAGAGATCAGGATTTAAGGAAATTATTTTCTCCAAGTCCAGACGTACATAAGATCCGATCTTGGGCAATTGGTTGGCTGCTTCCGGGTAATCGCTGAATTTTGTGGCCCCCACCAGATATTTCTGCTGATCCAGAGCATAAATCATCTCCGTAATACTGGGCGCAAACGAAATAATCCGAGTCGGATTCTTTGGAACAGAAACGGTTCTACCTACTTGATCGACCATTTCTCTCTGAGACGCCAATCCAATAAAGGGCCACAGTAGTCCGATCATCAATACAAAAAAGTATCGTTTTCCGTTATCAATCATTGATCTATTCAAATCCTCTATCCGCTGCTGTGTAGATTTTGTCAGGTTTTCGATTTTTATAACGTGTAAGCAATCTTTCATATCTTTGCTTATTAAATTGTTTTTTCTCTTTCAAAACTTCATAAATCAATGCTGACAGGATACAACCAACAAGATGAACTGACTCGTGACGAGAGACTTTGTTTTTTCGCATGGCATTAAAAAACTGGTATACCTGAATTGGATCTTTATCCCGTAGCTGGTTTTCCACAATTGAATGGATAATAATATGCATGAATGGATTTGATTCGGTATCAGGATCATATTCAATATCAGGCGATTCCAAAGCGGCCTCAAAATCGTCATAAAACTCTTCGCGATGTTCATCCAATATCCTGGCGATATCAGCATCTTCTTCATAAAAATGCTTTATGTCTCCCTGTTTCACATATTCCCATATTTCAAGCATTCTGTGTCGTGACACTTGTCCTAATAAATTTTCCATTTTTATTTGTTTAAAAATTGATAGTTTAGAATGAATGTCATTTAAGAATCATTAAAAAATAACTTCACATAAATGGCGGCCCTGCATGTCAATGAGTCTGCTGTTAATGCTCACTCAAGCCCAACTTTTCCAATCCTTCCTGAGTGGGAACTCCTGTTTGTCTGTCCCAACCCCATTCCTCGTAATAGTCTTCCATCATCTCTTCAGCATCTGACTTGGACAACGGTTGTTCAGAAACATATTCACTGAATCCTCCGTTTTTAAACCATTGTTCAGGAAGGCTTTCATGGATATTGCGCTTGAAATTTTCACGCAGGTTCATCTGCCTGTAAAGCGTCCATACCCGATCCACTCGCTCCCGGAGTTGAAGTAGATCGGTTTTAATACCGGTAACGGCTTCATAAAACCGGGCACATATGTTGGCATCATAAAACCGGTTCACTTGCGCCCTGGCACAAATCCCCATGGAACCAAGTATACTGAACCAACCATGGGAGTATTTTAACAATGTTCCAACCTTCAGTTTTTTGTCATGCTCGTCTGAATCGTTTTTATCAATAATAATACGATCAATAGCATCTTGGGGAACCCCCATTCGGTTCAAATGTTTATAAAAAACATCCAAAGGTCGTTTGGCAAAATAAGTGGGTGATCCACCCGAACCTACATGGGGGCCTCTTGGGTCGAGTACCTGACCCAACTCCATAGTGCCGAACAGGCTCCAGGGCAAGGCAGAACCCGGACCGGCATATGGGTGCATCCCTTTGATCAAAGCAGGTGCATACTGCTTTGCCTCCTCTCCGAATACAGCTAAAATTCCTTTAAATCCATCGGCTAAAACATCTCCCAATCCTTCTCTTCGTGATATTTTACCGGCCCAGGTTTCCAAAGAACTTAAAGATTCAAATTGGATGGCAGGAGAGATGTCATCAACAGATATGATGCCTTGCTCACCCAGGGCTTTGGCATAGTTCATCACACCAAAAAACTCAAATGCGTCCAACCCCAATTTGTCCAGCACTGAAACCAACCGGATCGATTCATCATAATCACCGATACCGTAGATATTTGGTGTAAAAAGATTGATAATGGAGCTGGAGCAAACAACCTGACCTTTAAATTTACCGTCGGGAATTTCAACAATATCTTTACAGCCAAAAGGACATGAGACGCACGCCACATGTCGCTTTATTAACCGTTGATGCAACTCTTTGGGTATGACTGGGAAACTTTTCAGCATGCCCATTTTCTGCCATTCCTTGAGATAAGGATAATCTTTAATCTGTTGGGAAAATGTTTTATTGAGTTCTTTATATGTTTTTCTATCGGCTACCGCTATTCCCTGGTTGCCTGCCACCACTACCGCTTTGAGATTTTTGGAGCCAAACACAGCACCCAATCCCCCCCTACCCAAAGTTGCAATTCGGTTGATAAAAGCCATGGAAAAAGATACCTGCTTTTCACCAGCGGGTCCAATGGATATAATACCCGATTGATGATCCGAATCTTTCCAGATTTCCTGGCAGGTTTCTGTTACACCCAATCCCCACAAATGTTTGGCATCGCAAACTTCTACCGTGTTATCCGATATTTTTAAATACACCGGATAAGCTGCTTTCCCTTTGATAATAATATGATCAAAACCTGCGTTTTTTAACTCACACCCAAAATTAACGCTACCCGCACCACACCAACCAATAGTACCACTGGACGGCAGTTTGGAAACCGCAAACACACGTGAGGTCGAAGGAATATCAGTCCCCACCAGGGGACCGGCACCCAGAACGATCACATTTTCAGGTGCCAAAGCATCTGTTCCAGGAGTAATATGATCATATGCCAACTTCAGTGTTAATCCCAATCCACCGATAAATTGCTCTGCCAGATCAAAATCCAATGGTTCCTGCTTAATCTCATTTTTGGTCAAGTCAATTAGAAGGGTTTTCCCGGCAAATCCTCCTCTGCTCATAAGACCTCCTCTATTGGCTTTTTGTATAAAGTGCCAAAGAAACAATTGTCCGCGCAAATGCCACACTTTCTGCAATTCTCTGAAAACGAGATGGAACAATCGACATCGGAGACCTTCACCTGAATTTGTGCGACATGCCGATTAAACGCCTTTGTGTATGCATTGGAACATCCCAGTTGACACCTCAGGCAAAAAGTACAGTTTTCTTTGGCGACTTGAATGGTGTATTTTGCCATATCTGATCCGTTAAAAGACTAATGAACCCGGTAATTGTCTAAAAAAAATATAGTATCGGACACCCTTCAACCGACACTATGTTAAAACCGGCGACATGGCAAGGAGGAAAACGGAGAAGATAGCCAAATCAGGTGTGGATCTTTTTTAGCAGCCAAGCCATGTTTTCACCCAAGACACGCATGGTAGTCAGGCCTTCCTCATCGTCTTTCACGGCACCTTCCGGTCCTCCTATACCGAGATTCCAATAGTTTGATCCTGGAATAATCATCTGTGAAATCGTGAAAAGGTGATTCATGGTATCCAGTGCATGTTGCACACCGGAACGACGGACAGCTGCAACGGCTGCCCCAACTTTTCGTTTGAACAGATGTCCGTTGCTTCGCGTTACATAACCGCTACGATCGATGAGTGCTTTCATTTCAGCAGTAACATCGGAAAAATAGGTCGGTGATCCAAGCAGAATGCCTTCAGCGGCCAGCATTTTTTCCAGACATTCGTTGAGCACATCGTTATCATTGGAACATCGTTGGTTTAAAAGCTCCCGGCATTTGCCGCAAGCGCTACATCCACGGATTTTTTTTCCACCCAACTGAAAAAATTCCGTTTCTATCCCATTTTGCTGAAGTTCTTCAATGACAGTGTTTAATAAAATCGATGTGTTCCCGTTTTTCCTGGGACTTCCATTTATAGCTAATACTTTCATTACTCTATCTCGTTGAAATTTAATTATTATTGTTTAGGCTTTGCAATTTAGAACTCTCATGTACTAATTTGTAATTAAACGCTATTTTAAATATTTGCAACATCATTCCGGGCTTGACACGGAATATATATCATTAGCTCCCGGTATCTCCCCCTGAGGCGGATCATAAAAGCATGCTCTCGCTTAACTGGTGGATCAGTATGATAACAAGAATTTTCAATAGTCAAGTTAACAGGTAGATATTCTATTTACCGTTGATCTGAGGAAAAATTCACCGGATTTGATGTATGGGAGTATGAAGCCCTTGCTGTTCTCTTTCTTTCCCCGGTCGATCCACCCTTCTGTTTCTGGCCGGCTCAACCTCTTCTCGCGTGGGTAAGTACCCTTTTCGAATGAGAAAAACCAACCGTCTCAAGTCATTTAAGATCATCATCAGGCTGGGAATCAGTACCAAGGTCAGTACTGTGGCAAAACACACTCCAGCTGCCATGGACAAAGCCATGGGAATTAAAAACTTGGCTTGAAAATCTGTTTCCATTATCAATGGTGCCAGTCCCCCCGCAGTACTGATAGTTGTCAGAAAAATTGCTCTGAAACGCCGGGCACCGCCGAACACAATTGCATCCACAAAATGCATCTTTTCAGCCAGATTCTCATTAACCCGTTCAATCAACACAATGGCATCGTTAACAACCACACCGGCCAAGGCCACCATACCAAATATACTCATCATGGAAAAATTGTACCCCATCAGCAAATGTCCCAGGACAGCACCGACAATACCAAATGGAATGGTCATGGAGATGATAAACGGCTGGGCGTACGAACGGAACATGGTGGCAACAATGAAAAATATACCGATCATTGCCAGTGGATAACCAATGGCCAAGCTACCCAAGGACTCAGCCATCCGCTTCTTTTCTCCCTGAAATGAAATATGGACCCCCGGGTATCGGGATTTTAGTTCTGGCACATAATCCTTGCTCAATTTTGCCACAATTTCATTGGCATTGGTTTTGTTGGTATCGATTTCGGCGCTGACCGATACCCTACGCATTCCGTCGGTTCTGGTTATGGTGGAATATCCAGGCGCAAAGTCGATATTGGCAACGGATAATAAGGGCACCTCAAATCCATTGGGTGTGCGAATCCGAATGCGTTGAAAATCTGATAAATATCTCCGTTCATCCGCAGTATACCGTACTTTTACACGAATATCATTGCGTCCACGCTGAATTCTGACAGCGTCCTCTCCAAAATATCCCGAGTACACCTGACTGGCCAGATCGTTCACCGTCAAACCAAGGGTTCTGGCTTCCCGTTTTAATTCCAATCGTATTTCATTTTTCCCGGAAGAAAAATCCGACCTTACCTGAAAGGTTCCTTCAAACTGCTTTAGTCGGTTGATTAAGTCGTCCGACACTTTCAGGATCTGGTCCAAATCATGTCCTTGAAGCCAAACTTCAATCGGTGCACCAGGGGGGCCTCCTCCCATACCGGTGAAAGTCATTGACTTTATTCCTGCAATTTGTCCCACTTCTTTTTCCCAGGCGATTCTTAAGTCCTTGGAATGAATCCCTCGTTTTTCTGAATCCAACATGGTGACAATAATGCCTCCAAAATGAGGGCCGCTATTTTGCTCTCCTACCGACTGTCCTACCAGAACCAGACGATCTTTTAACAACGGATCACCGGATTTGGTTTCTGTTTTTTCCGCTACTCGAAGCAAAGCCTCCTCCAATTGTTTCACCGCTTTCCTGGTGGTCTCAATGGGAGTACCATTAGGAAATTCAACATTGGCCATGATAATAAATCCGTCAACTTCGCCAAATACTTCGAATTTTATAAAACCGGCTTGAAAAAACCCCACACATATCAGCAATGTACTAATTGCGATGCACATCGATACATATCGCCATTTTAGTGCCTTTTTTAATATTGGGGCATAAACATTATTGACAAACCAAACCATACCGCGACTGGTAAACCGGTGAAACGACTCTATCCACTTGATGAACTTCAGCTTATTCTTATTTTTTTTCTTTGGATCAGGTAAATCGTTGAGATGGGCGGGTAAGAGAATCAGGCATTCAAACAGAGAAACCGACAGACAGGCGATAACAACCACCGGCAATATGGCAATAAACTTTCCCATAATCCCGCCAACATACGCCAACGGCAAAAATGCAATAATTGTTGTCAAAACAGCAGTGATTACCGGCAGCCCGACTTCCTGAATACCGTCTATCACGGCAGTCAGAGCTGGTTTCCCCTGGGACCGATGATAAAAAATCGCTTCTCCCACCACGATGGCATCATCAACCACAATCCCCAATACCATTAAAAAAGCAAACAGGGAGATCATGTTGACCGTTCCTCCATAAAACCACAAAATTACAAAACCACCGGCCAGGGAAATGGGAATTCCCATACCGCTCCAAAAACTCAAACGCAAATCCAAAAACATCCAGAGAAGCACAAACACAAGAATAAGCCCAATCGCACCATTCTGAACCAACAGGTTAATTCGAGCTTTCAGCATATCAGCTGTTTGATAAATCATGGTGATAGACGCCCCTTTGGGAAGTTGCTGTCGCCTTGTTTCAATGAATTTATTGACTGCCTTGGTAATAGCCAGGGTGTCTTCTTCTTTTGTCTTGTAAATATTCAACAAAACAGCTCTTTCTCCATTGATGGTCGCCAGAATGGGTTCTTCGGTAAATCCGTCCTTGATGACAGCCACCTTATCCAGAGTGATGATCTCCCCACTCGGCTTTGCCATAACAACTGTATGCGACAGCTCTTCACCGGTATATTTTCGGCCGATGGTTCGAATACGGATTTCCTCACCCTTTGTCCTGATAGTACCGCCGGCCAGGTTTAAGTTATCTCTACGAACAACGCTGATCAATTGATTGAATGTCAATCCATATTGTCGAAGTTTTTCTTCGGACACTTCAATACTGATTTCGTAATCCCGTATGCCAAAAACTGTTACCTGGGATACCTCGGGTAACAGCTGAATTTCGTCCTTCATTTTTTCCGCCCACTCCTTTAACCGACGTTCGGACATGTTACCGGAGAGGGAAAATACCATAACCGAGTTTTTAATAGTCAAGTCATTGACAATCGGCTTTTCCGCATCAACTGGAAAAGTGGAAATTCCATCCACTTTGCTTCTGACTTTATCCAAGACCCGATTGACATCATAATCCTCTTCCACTTCTATGGTTGTTACACTGATGTTCTCTTGAGATCGGGTAGTAAATTCCTTAATACCTTCCACACCTTCAATGGCATTTTCGACTTTGCGACTAATGCCTTCTTCCACCTCTTCGGGATTAGCACCAGGATATGCAACCGACACCATAATGATATCCAGGGAGAATTCAGGAAAAAATTCTCGAATCATACTACTTGCTGCTACAACACCGGAAAAAATGATTAAAAACAGTAAGATGTTTGCAAAAACTGAGTTTCGAGCATATAATGCAATAAAATTTTTCATGACCACCTATTGTTGACCGATTATCTCAAGCAGGGAGTTTTCCAACGGATCGACCAGCCGAGTAACAATCACATTATCCCCCTTTACCAAACCCTTTTTAACAAATACTTCATCGCTCTGAATTCTGGCTACTTCCACCGATTTGGTTTTTAACCGATGGTCATTGGATATATAAACCGTGTTTCTAAAACTAACCGCCCACCTGGGTAATCGATAAATACCGTGCATGGTTTTTCCCGGAATAATCACCGAGCAGAACATCCCTTCCACCAGCGGCAATACACCATTGATCTTACTAACAGAATTTCCCACCCGAATTGCAGCAGTGATGGTTCGAGTTTGTTTGTCGTATTGCAAAATGCGATGTAACTTTCCTTCCCAGGTATGACCATCCTGTTCTTCTGTCCAACGAATCTCCACCGGAACGGATTGTACATCGGCAAACCAGGAATTAATTCTATTCTCTTGCCGCTGATCAAAGCGTAACCATTTTCGGGCATCAACACTGTCGATGGGAACATGTATTTCCAAGATCGAATCATCAACCAGTGTCACGACTCCCGCACCGGGCGCAATATATTGTCCAACCTCGACATTGACCTCCTTCATACGACCATTAAAAGGAGCGGTTACCAGACAACGTTTCAGGTTGGCTTTTGTTTTGGCTAACTTGGCTTTGGCCGACTTAAGAAGATACTGTGTTTCCTTGATTTGCAACGGATATGTTTCCACTGCCTGGTTCATCTGTGCCACTTGATCCACAGCAGCGTTATAAGACCGCTCTGCTGCGTCCACATCAGATTGTGTTCCGATTTTTTTGTTGATCAACAGCTCTTTAACTCGCTCGAAATCCGTTTTTATCAACTCTTGATTTCGCAATAGCGTTTTTAATCTCGATTGACTGATCGTGTACTCTTTTTCAAGACGTACAATGGTATTCTCACGTTGGGCAACGGCTGCCAATGTTTCATCATGTGCAGCAATATAGTCCTGCTTATCTATTTCAAACAACACCTCGCCCTTTTTAACAATTTCTCCAACTTCCAATCTCGGATGAATCCTAACAATTTTACCGGCTACCTCCGATGCAATTTTGACTGTATTCAGAGCCGTTACCTCACCATAACCGGTTATAAAAACCTGTACATCTTCCGGCTCAACTTTTACCGTTTCAACCCTGACTTTGGATTCCTTTATATCCACTTCTGCCGGAGGTTTTTTCATTTTAGACAGTAGTATCAATCCGGCTAACCCAATGGCCAGAACCACTAGGCCTATCAACACCCTTTTTAAGACGTTGGCATTTTCTAAAGGCGGTTTTTCGGCATTCATTTTTACTCTCCCAAAATAGCAATCGGTATTTTTAATAAGCTGACAATAATCACTAAAATTAATCTGTTTCCACTATCTCATCCAGGGCATTGTCGATCTTTTCCAGAACACTGAGCCATAACTGGCTGGTTTCCGTTCCCAGTTTTTCTACAATCTTGGTAAAAAACTCAAACATCTCCCTCTCTAATTTTTCAATCTGCTGTGTTGTTTCTTCCTGAATACTTACCACAACTTTACGTCGATCATCTTCACTTCGAATTCGGGTTAATATTTTTTTTTCCACCAAACGATCAACCATGGCGGAAGTTGATGGTGGTGAAACATTCAACATTTCAGACAGTTTTGTAATAGTAAGCTCTCCATTTCTACGAACCATCATGATGACTTCCATTTGGGCTATGGTTAAATCGGTCATGTTTTGATCACTACATCTCATAAAACCATAAATCATTCGATGAAGCCGATTTTGAACATTCCTCCCCTTTTCCAGAACAGACTTGGCCAGTTGGAGCGTATTCACAATTTCTTTGTTGATGTCATCCATCTAAATATGCCTTCCTAATAATTAGCTAACCAAAATATTGTTGTAATAATATTTAGTCTTACTAAATAATAGATAGGGTATTCTTTGTCAATAACCTTATAACCGACTATAAAAGACTTTGTTGCCTAAGTTCTCCAAAATAGCTAAACATAATCATTCAGATATTTATCCCGTCTTTAAAAGCGACAAGAACATACAAAACTGACGAAAAATGTTATCATAAAAAATTCCACTGTGATCACTTTGATGATAAACAGTATCAATTCAGTGTTATATGGTAATATCAAGGATATATAAGATATAAATCAAAAAACAGGAGATAATCATGCACAATATCTTCAATCCGCAAAGTGTGGCCGTAATTGGCGTTTCCCCCAGTCAGCAAAACCTGGGTCGCAATATAATATTGAACCTGATTGATTTTGGATTTAACGGCATTGTATATGCGGTTGGCCCAAAAGGGGGCATCATCGCCACCAGTCGAATATACAAATCCGTGCTGGATATACCCGATCATGTTGACTTGGCGGTAATTTTGATACCAGCTCGTTTTGTTCCCGAAGTATTGGATGAATGCGGTCAAAAAGGTATAAGACACGCAATTGTGGAAACTGCCGGATTCAGGGAATATAGTGAAGAAGGTCGTCAGATTGAAGATAAAGTTGTGGCAATAGCTAAAAAGTATGACATTCGATTTGTGGGACCCAACTGTATCGGTATCATTAATATGGAAAATGGATTCTGTGTCCCTTTTCCCCGTCTAACTCCTTTTATCCGTCATGGTGACGTGTCAATTATTTCGCAAAGCGGTGGAGTGGGATTAAGCATTATGAATCATATGGCGGCTGAAGGCATCGGTCTGAATAAATTTGTTTCGGTAGGAAACATGCTGAATATTGATGCAGAAGAGTTATTGGAATATATGGTCGAAGATGAAGGTACTCGAATTATTTTTCTTTATCTGGAGAGTATCCGTAATGGTCGACGATTAATGGAGGTGGCCAAACAATCCTCCAAACCGATACTGGTTTTTAAATCCAATATAGGTCAACTGGGACAGAATATCGCTGCCTCCCATACAGCATCCCTTTCCAATGATGACCGGGTAGTGGACACTGCACTTCAGCAATGTGGCATCACTCGCATTCATGATGTCACCACCCTTTCCGATTATCTTAAAACGTTACGATTACCCCCATTAAAGGGAAAACGACTGGCCATCATTTCTCGCTCCGGTGGACATGCTATTATTGCGGCAGATGCGTGTGAAACAACAGGATTTCAATTGGCAGAATTTCCTGAGCCTTTCATCCGGGAGATTGAAAAGCACTTCAGGGCCTCGGTCATTAAGCTCACCAATCCATTGGACCTGGGAGATCTATTTGATTTGGACGTTTATTATCGCATTGTGGAAGACACCTTAAAAATCGACAACGTGGACGGAGTAATATTTCTGCATACTTCAGTAGCTGAAACCGAGCATGAGCAGACCAGTCAACTGGTCGCCCATTTGGCCGACCTTTGCCGACAGTATAATAAACCAGTGGCAGCCTATGTTTCCGCCAATCCTACAGATGTCGCCCGATTGCGACAACAACTGGATTTTCCAATTTTTACCCATATCGTCGAAACTTTTCGGGCATTTAAGTTGGATTATGAACACTATCTATTAGCGGCTGAAGAACAAACACAAGATGAAATTCCGACATTTTTGGTAGAAAAAGAAAAAGTGGCAAAAGTAATAGGCAAGGCACAAAAAGAGGAACGTGATCTTCTGTTAAATGAGGCAGTTGATGTTCTTGAATACTACAAAATTCCAACCATTCGGGGATTAATTGCCATTAATGCAGAGGAGGCAGTAAAAGTGGCGGATAGTATTGGTTATCCGGTTGCTTTCAAGGTCATATCAGAGCATATTTCCCATAAATCAGACGTAGGTGGCGTTCAGCTGAACTTACGCAACGGTATGGATGTTGCAGCTGCCTTCGAGGATATGACTGAGCGCATCAACAAGGCATACCCGGACATCAAAATCGACGGTGTTCTGGTTCAGCCCATGGCTGTGGGAGGGCGGGAATTAATCCTGGGTGGACGCCAGGACAAACAATTCGGACCTACCGTTTTAGTGGGTCTTGGTGGTATTTTTGTCGAAATTTTCGAACAAGCCAGCTTACGTATTGCACCGATTTCAAAAACCGAAGCCCGAACCATGCTGGAAGAAATCAATGGTGCACAAATTCTCATGGGAGCAAGAGGCACAAAAAAATTCGACATTGATGCTGTCGTTGACGCTATTTTGAGGCTTAGCCAATTGTTAATTGACTTTCCTGAAATTCAGGAACTTGACATCAACCCATTGCGAATATTTCATGAAAAAGAAGGATGTCTCGCTTTGGACTGTCGTATTATTTTAAAGACAGATATTAGCTGAATATCGTCTATTACATCATATTGTTATTTTGATTAGAGTGGAAACAAAAAGTTCGTTTCACTTGATCGACCGATTACTGAATAAACCAATGAAACCACACCAAACAACAGCACCAACACGCATCATTGCCGACATTGTAAAAGTATCCGATCTCAACCGGAAAAAGATAAAAAACATGTTTGAATTAATGAGCCGGTATTATAACAACCTGACATGGGAAAATTTTATCCGGGATCTGAAGGACAAAGATGATCTTGTCCTGATTCAGGATACACACCAGGGAAAAGATGAGGTTGGCGGATTCAGCACCTTGAAAGCTGTTGATATTACCGTTGAAGGAGAATACATAACAGGTATTTTTTCCGGCGATACCATTATTGACACAAACTGCCGAGGTGGAGTCGTTTCCCAGGTTCAGTTCTTAAAATACCTGTTTGCTGCCAAAAAAAGAGCTGTTACCGGCCGAAAAGTCTATTGGATATTAATATCAAAAGGGTATCGAACGTATCGACTCATCAGAAGTTATTTTAATCGCTCCTATCCCAACGCCTTTGAACACACTCCCGTTTTCGAAAAAAAGCTCATCGATGCTTTTGGTGGTGCAACATTTCCAGAATACTATTCCCCGAAAAAAAGCATCATTTATTCTGGAAAATCTAAAGATTACCTAAAAGACGCTGACATAGAAATCACAGATGGAAAACTGAAGAATCCGGATATTGCTTATTTTGTAAAAAAAAATCCGGGATATATGAAGGGAGATGAACTGGTTTGTGTGGCGGAAGTACATCTTAAAAACCTCAGCCGGTCCGGTTATTGGCTGGTAAAACGGTTTCCCCAGATTATCGGGGCAAATGTTGCATAGTTACATGCAACATTCAGATCGCCTCATTTTATCACTCCAGATAACCATGACAACAAAAATCATCAATAAATTAATCGGCACCATATGGGCTATTTTATGTCGCCGAGAGTACAGGAATTTTTTCCAATATACACAAAATGTCAGAAAAACACAGGAGGATCTGTTAATCTCATTAATAAGAAAAAACCAAGATTCAGCCTTTGGTAAAGATCACCATTTTAAGAATATTAACACCGTCCAGGATTTTACCAATAAAGTCTGTCCCGGCACTTATGAAGATTATCAACCATATGTTGACCGGATCGCAAGAGGAGAAAAACATGTTTTAACCATAGAATCGACTTTGATGTTTGAAAAAACCAGCGGTTCCACATCCGCTTCCAAGTTTGTACCCTACACAGCGACCTTTAAAACTGAATACCAGAAAGGACTAAAGGTTTGGATTTATGACATGTATAAACACACCAGAGGCATTTTCAATGGAAAGTCATATTGGTCCATCTCTCCGATCTTAAAAACAGATAAAAAAACCCCTGGCGGCATACCCATTGGATATGAAGAAGACGGTGAATACCTTGGCCGGTTGGAAAAATGGATCTTCAATCGATTACATGCTGTACCGGCAGAAATTAAATATATTCAGGATATTAGTTCATTTCGATATATTACCTTACTTTATCTTTTAAAAGAGAAAAACTTATCATTTATTTCTGTTTGGAATCCCACATTTCTATTGCTGATACTGGATCAGTTTTTAAATTGGAAAGACAACCTGCTAAAGGATTTGGAGCATGGAACAATTACCATACAGGATAAAAGCATCATCAATGGGCACCATGCCATTTTGGAAAAGAAACTGGGCAAAAATAGAAAAAGAGCCAATGAATTAAGAAGAATTTTGGAACAAAATCCCAAAAGATTTCCATTTGTCGATTGTTGGCCGAATTTAAAATTAATCAGTTGCTGGGATTCATCATTTGCCGCCATGTTTATTGACAAAATCAAAGGCTATTTTCCTGGAATTCCGGTGCAAGGTAAAGGATTACTGGCAACGGAAGGCAATATTTCAATTCCCCTTTTTGGTTATTATGGCAATGCCCTTTGCATCAGTTCTCATTTTTTTGAGTTTCAGGAAGCTGAAGCCCCCAACAAGATAAAAATGTCCGACCAATTGGAGTTAGGGAAAACATATTCGATTCTCCTGACAACGGGTGGAGGGTTCTACCGCTATCGGCTGTTAGATCTGGTGAAAGTGGTTGGTTTTTTGAATCAGTGCCCATTGATCCAATTCAGGGGAAAGGAGGAAAAGGTCTCCGACTATTTTGGGGAAAAGCTGAATGAAAATTTTGTTGATAACATATTACAGCACCTGTTCGGTAAATACAAAATAGAACCATCCTTTTTTATGGTGGCACCGGACTGGAATAATAATGATGAATTGTCATACACCCTGTTTCTGGAGCCAAACAAAACCATTAAACCATCCACCCTGAAACAAATCCAGATGGAAATTGAAAATCAGTTACGGGAAAATACTCACTATCACTATTGCAGACATCTTAACCAGTTAAATTCTTTTAAGATTTATCTCATTGATTGCCAAAAGGGAAATAAAACATATACTGATACCTGTTGCCAATTGGGACAAAAACTGGGAGACATTAAACCCGTTGTTTTGCATACCAAAACCGGTTGGTCAGAAAGATTTCCGGGGATTTACTTATAGCAGTTGGCATATGAGGCTTTATATCATTTACTAAATCTCGTACCACTGTCATTTTGGAGCACAAGTGGCATTCAGAAATAACTTGATTGCATGAAGGTTCTTTAATATCAAATTACCGGGGTTGTTTAAAGCTCAAGACGATGTTAAGCGGCACCATCAGATTTAGATCTTGAGAGAAAGGTCCTTTATCGCAAGCTCCTCCGGATGACAGATGGCAAAGCTTAATGACATTAGACCCTATGTTGCCACCAACAGATGTATAAAAACAAACAAGGTTAAAATGAAAATTCTACTGGTACTGGCCAAGGGGCAACTCCATCGGTTGGATTTTGGTCCAATTAACATGTCATACAGGGAAGCGCCTCTGACGGCAACCATGCTGGCTGCGTTGGTGCCGAATGACCTTGACGCCGACATACGGATTGTGGATGAAAGTGTGAGTACCATCCCTTTTGATGAAACATTTGATCTCGTCGGCATCAGTCTTTTGACCGGGACTGCTGTTCGAGGGTATGAAATTGCTGACCAGTTCAGAAAAAAGGGTACTACCGTGGTGCTGGGCGGAATTCACGTTACATTAATGCCTGAAGAAGCCCGTAAACATGCGGACTGCATTGTTATTGGATTTGCCGAACAAACCTGGCCGCAATTGCTAAGGGATTTTGTTCGAGGAATACTTAGATCGGAATACAAGAGTGACATCAGTAATATCAATAATCTTCCCATACCCAGGCGAGATCTGCAAAAAAAATTGGGATATGCTGCACCCAACACAATATTCGCCACTCGCGGCTGCAAAGGTAATTGTGATTTTTGTAGCGTCGTGGCCGGCAATTATGGCTGGCACAAGCGGCCTGTCGCTGATGTTATCAACGATATCAATCAGATAAAACAAAAACTGGTTGTTTTTAATGATGTCAATCTGACCGAAGATGCTGATTACGCCAAGGAGTTATTCACCGCCATAATCCCCTTAAAGAAAAAATGGGGCGGTCTGGCGTCAACCCAAATTGTACATGATGACGAATTGATTGAATTAATGGGAAAAAGCGGCTGCTGTTATATTCTGTTGGGTTTTGAATCCATCGAAAATTCAGCCCTTCGAGGGATGAGAAAAGGATTTAATCGTTTTGAAGAATATAAAACGGTAGTACAAAAACTCCATAAGCAAAACATCATTGTTCAAGGATGTTTTATTTTTGGTATGGATGGGGAAAAAAAAGATATTTTTGATAAAACCGTTGAGGCGATTCACCAATTAAAAATTGATATTCCCCGCTTTGCCCTATCGACCCCCTATCCCAAAACCGTTCTGTTTGAACGTTTAAAATCGGAATCCAGGCTACTGCATCAGAATTGGCAGTTTTACGATACACAGCATGTGGTTATCGTTCCAGATAATATGAGTCCGCAAGAATTAGATGAAGGATTCAAAAAAGCCTTCCGGGATACGTTCAGAGTAAAAAACATCATGCGACGAATGAAAGCGGCCAAAAAGAACCACCTGATCTCATTTGTTGGAAATATGGCATATAAGTCATATATCCGAAAACTGAACGCAGACAATCACCGATTTCCGCAACATATCCCCATGGAAAACCTGGTAACCAGACCGTTTTAACCCAAAAAACCACCATGAAAATGAGAGCTGCTGAGGAAAAGGACAACAAACAACTGTGTCAATTGGCTGGTAGTCACATAATGCCGGGAGATATCAAGGTTATTTATGCCAGGGAGCCAAATTATTTTTTCGGTTTGAATATCCAGGGAAAATATAATCAAGTATGTCTATATGAAGAAAACGATAACATTGTGGCGTATGGCTGTCGTAGCATCAAACCGGTTTACATCAACGGCCAAGCAACCGATATCGGTTATCTAAGCGGTCTTCGGGCCGTTAAAAGGAAGCGGGGTGGTATAACATTGCCGATCTTTCAAAAACTAAAAGAGATGCACTCCCAACAATGGGCGCCCATATACCTGAACACAATTGTGGATAACAACAAAGCTGCCATTAACGCTCTTACCAAAAATCGTCCCGGTATACCACGTTATTTCGACTTCGGTGCCTATCACACCCATGTTATCTCCCTGGGTCAGCACCCCAAAAAAAACATGGCAAAAACAAACATAACTGTTCGAAAAGGCCAACGCGACGAAATTATAGCCATTGTTTCCTTCCTTAATCGTGTAGGCAGAAACAAACAATTCTTTCCAGTTTACACACCGGATGATTTTTGTGGTGAATATACTCGGGATTTTAGCATCAATGATTTTTATGTGGCCGAGATCGATGGCTGCATAAAGGGGATTATTGGAAAATGGGATCAAGGGAGCTATAAACAGGCCATCATTGTTGGCCCTGAAGGAACAAAGCAACCGCTAAAGATGTTTTACTGCTCTTTTTTATGTGTGGAAAATGATAATATGGATGTAATGAAAACACTCATCCAGGCTATTTTTAATGAGTATTCGACCTCTGATTATCTTTATTTTACCATTGGTTTTCATGACAAGGATCGCCTGAAAGATGCCATAAAAAATTTTGAGAGTATTCACTATATTAGTCGCCTGTTTATCGTTGCTTGGGAAGATGGAATTGAGTATTTCAATACCCTCCGTCGGGACATGGTCCCATATCTTGAAACCGGAACCCTGTAAAGAGGCGAACATCGACCCTTATGAAAATCGTGTTTATTCGTCCCAATATGATCAATGAGCGTCAGTCAGATGCGCTCGAACCGTTGGCATTTTCCGTATTAGCAGGTCTGACACCGCCCGATGTGGAGATGGTGCTGTTTGATGATCGTGTCGAAGAGATCGATTATCATGTGGACGCCGATTTGATTGCCATTTCCGTGGAAACCTTCACCGCCAAACGAGCCTATCATATTGCGGGTAGATTCCGGGAACAAGGAATTCCGGTTGTGATGGGAGGCTTTCACCCCACATTTTTGCCTGATGAAGCATTGGATTTTGCCGACACCGTAGTCATCGGCGATGCTGAACCTGTTTGGCATCAAGTTCTGGAAGATTTTAAAGCAAAATCACTCAAAAAAAAATATCAGGGTCAATTACCCCATCTAAACGGCACATCCTTCCCACGTCAGATTTTTAACGGTAAAAACTATAACAAGCTGACACCTGTCCAATATAGTCGAGGATGTAAATTCGACTGTGATTTTTGTTCCATCAGCTCATTTTATGGAAAAACACTGATAACTCGTTCCATCGATAGTGTTGTTACGGAAATCGGAACCACGGGGGCTAAAAACATCTTCATTACCGACGACAATATTTTCAGCACCAAAACAAAAGCCATTGAATTGTTTAAGGCGTTATTACCTTTAAACATCAATTGGGTATGTCAGGTCAGTATCGATATTGCCAATGATGAAAAACTTCTGCAATTAATGAAAAAAAGTGGGTGTGTGGCAGTGCTGATCGGTTTTGAATCTCTTGAAACGAACAACCTCATTCAGATGGGTAAGCGGGTGAATATGAAATCTGATTATGGTACGGTGATCAAAAAAATCCGCGATAATGGGATAATGATCTTCGGTACTTTTGTCCTGGGATATGATTTTGATACCAAAGATTCATTTCAAAAGACATTGGATCTGGCACTCGAATCCAAATTTCTCATTGCCCAATTCAATCCACTGATGCCCATGCCTGGAACCAGGCTGTATTCTCGATTAAAAAAGGAAAACCGCTTGATTTATGATAAATGGTGGCTTGATCCCCGCTTTAAATGGGGTGATGCCATGTTTGTCCCCAAATTAATGACATCCGACGAGCTAACCCAAGGATGTGATACCATGAGAAAACAGTTTTATCGTTACGGTTCCATTTTCAAACGAGCTTTGGATCTTAAAGCCAACAGCGCCGGTTTCCGAAACCTGATGCTGTATACCTTCATGAACCTGGTTTCCAAAAAAGAGGTCGCCAGAAAAAAAGGACGCTACCTGGGCGAATGATTATTCCCAAAAAACCTTATGAAAATATTATTAATCAAACCCAATATCGGCAGGTTGGAACATAGTCTGTTTGTGGACGAAGCCAGGATGGAACCGCTGCAACTGGGTGTCATTGCAGGATTAACACCGGATAATATCGAGGTCAAAATTTACGACGACCGTATTGAAGACATTCCCTATGATGAATCCGCTGATCTGGTAGGTATTACCATTGAAACATACACCGCCAGACGATCGTACGAAATTGCTGCTGAATTCCGAAACAGGGGTGTCCCGGTCATTATGGGAGGTATGCATGCCACCTTGACTCCCGACGAAGTCGCTTTGTACGCAGATTCTGTATACATTGGAGATGCGGAATTTCTTTGGCACCAGGTACTGGATGATGTCCGAAACAACCGACTCAAACCGTTATACATGGCACGCGGTGGTGAACCCCAACAACAGTTTTTTACCCGGCGGGATCTGTTCAAGGGAAAAGGTTACCTGCCCCTTTCCCTGATCCAATACACCCGTGGATGCCCGAATACCTGCACTTTCTGTGCAACCAGCGTTTTTTTCAAGCAAAAACAGTATCATCGAAACGTAAAAGAGGTCATTCGGGAAATTGAGGAGCAGAACCTCAAAATTCTGTTTTTTGTTGATGATAACATTGTATCAGACCATGAAAAAGCCAAAGAGTTATTTCGGGCACTGATCCCACTGAAGGTTAAATGGGTCAGTCAAGCCAGTCTGGATCAAACCCAGGATTTGGAATTGATGGATCTGATGTCCAGGAGTGGTTGTATCGGAAACGTGGTTGGATTTGAATCCATTGATGTCGAAAACCTGAAACAAATGAAAAAAGGACCCAATATTAAAGGATTCAACAACTACAAAGAAGAGATTAAAATCCTTCAGGATTTTGGCATGCAAACCTGGGCAGCTTTTACATTGGGTTATGACAATGACACACCCGATACCATAAAACGAACAGAAGAATTTGCTTTGGAGAACAAATTCACCTGGGCGGCCTTCAATATTTTAATGCCGTATCCAGGTACACCCTTTTTTTCCCAGCTGAAAAAGGATGGACGCCTGTTATATAACGAAAAATGGTGGTTACATCCAGAATACCGTTTTAATCACGCTGTTTTTAAACCTCAAAAAATGTCGCCTGAAGCACTTACCGCTGCCTGTTTTGAGGCTCGATCAAAATTTAACAGCATTCCGTCGTTGATAAAACGGTTTTTTAGCCGTAAAACCAATTTGAAATCACTCTCCAGCATTCTCATTTACATGACCTATACCCGTTTATTCAGAAAGGAAACCTTTAAAAAACAGGACATGCTTTTTGGATACACCAACAAAAAAACCAAAGAGTTTCAGAAATGAAAATTACCTTCATTACACCAGCTATCGGCAAAAGAAAGGGGGAAAAATACATCAAGTCATGGCGAATCATGGAACCCTTGACCATGGCCACCCTTAAAGCCTTGACACCCGAAGACATCGAAACGGAATTTTTTGATGACCGTATCGAAATGATCGACTACACCACACAAACTGATTTAATCGCCATCAGCGTTGAAACATATACAGCGTGTAGAGCTTACAGTATTGCTGCCAGATTCAAAGCCAGGGGAATTCCGGTGGTTATGGGAGGATATCATGCCACATTGTTAACCAGTGAAGCACAACAGCACGCCGATGCCGTGGTGGTTGGAAATGCGGAATCCGTGTGGGAGAGTGTTATAGTTGATGCCCGGAACAAAAACCTGAAACCCCTCTACCATGGCAAACAGGTTTATTCACCAGTTCTGCCGGATCGCAGTATTTATCAGGACAAAAAATATTCACCCATGGGACTGGTGGAAACCGGTCGCGGATGCACATTCAATTGTGAATTTTGCGCCATAACATCATTTTACACCAAACAGTACTACCCCAGAGATATAGACACGGTCGTGCAGGATATAAAAAAATCAGGCAAAAAATTCTTCTTTTTTATCGACGACAACATCGTGGCCAATCAACAATACGCCATTGATCTATGTAAAGCCATAACCCCCTTAAAAATCCGCTGGACCAGCCAGGGATCGCTTACCATGGCTAAAAACCCGGAACTGTTAAAATGGTTGAAAAAAAGTGGCTGTGATATTTTACTCATTGGTATCGAGTCTTTGGATCGTGACAATCTAAAACAGATGAACAAAGACTGGAGTGCCAAAATCGGAGAGCAGAACAAGTTGTTGGAAAAGATCAGTGCCGCTGGCATTAGCATCTACGCCACTTTTTTATTCGGATTTGATTATGATACGCCATCATCGTTTAAATCAGCGGTGGATTTCTCCATGAAACACGGCTTTTATTTCGCCGCCTTCAACCACGTCACTCCATTCCCCGGAACTCCTTTGTATAACAATCTACTAAAGGAAAATCGCCTGCATACGAAAAAGTGGTGGCTGGACACAACCTATAAATACGGTGATCTGCCCTTTCACCCCAAAAACATGTCCCACCAAGACATCACCCGCCAATGCGCCCAATCACGAAGGGACTTCTTCAACACCACCTCCATTTTCAAACGTTGGTTAAAGCTTCTAAAACGGAACCGTAGCCCTTTGGTCAGCTATATCTTCCTCAATTCCAACGTCATGCTTCAAAGCGAAGTCGACCAACGCCTGGAACTCCCTATTGGCCTAAACCTGGACGAGCTGCCGAAGTAAGATGTTTATAATCATACCCAAGGTTTTAGGGGTTGAAATCAATTATATATTTCTAACAGATAGTTATATCAACCACTTCAACCTGCTCAGCGATTGGCTACTCTCACTTTTTTATGGGGTGTTTATCATGAAAAAACCAAATTTGGGCATGAGGATACATGGTGTGAAACTCACGAATCATTTTTGAAGAATGCTTAACAGCCATTTTTCCTTTTTTCCAAAATCGGAGTTCATAAGCACTCCATTTTCCATACCCCATTTTGTTTGCTCCCCATCTCCTGCAATTAGTATTTGATCAGGTAATGTGATCCCTTGTATGTCCCTGTGTCGACGCCCCCCAAAAAAACCGTTACTAAAAAGATCCAAAGCTTTTTCAAAAGGGCTATTGAAACAAGTGATTGAAAGCTGGGTTGGACTGATAAAATAAAAAATCAAACAGATTGAGGTTTGTACCTTATATCCGAATCAAAAACTCGCTTTAAACCGTTTAAAGCCAAGCCTATGGCAATCAAGGCAACAACGACCAGAAACGTATCATTTAAAGCTGATATTTGAGCCATATGGGATAAATTTGTAGTACCTCCCGGATTAGTTTCACCAGCATAATGGAAGGTACGCCCGGCCCATAGTGCGCCAAGAACAGCAGTACCAATTGTCTGTCCCATTGTACGAGACACTGAAACCAATCCGGAAGCAACACCCAGATGTTGCCTGGAAACTGATCCCATGATTGAGCTGTTGTTGGGAGACTGGAACATGCCCAAACCAAATCCGATTGGGAGTATGCAAAGTATATATCCTACAATTGTTGTATTTTCATCTAAAAAACTGGTCGTATAAAAACCCACAAGAAGGACAAACAGCCCGATGGTAGAAATGATACCAGTACTAAATCGATCTGATAAAATACCTGATATGGGAGACGTTATACCCAAGGTAACTGGGATAACACATAATAATAATCCTACCAATATGGTTGAATATCCCAGGATATTCTGAAGATAAAACGGGAATAGAATAATGGTGCCTGCCACTCCGATAAATGCAATAAACGCATTTATCAGGTTAACAGTGAACTCGGCATTCAGAAATAACTTGAGATTGATCATGGGATGTTCGATTTTTACTTCGATGGCTATGAATATAATCAATGTAATCAAACAAATAGTAAACATAGCTGGAACTATTGGCTGACTAAAGCCACGCTGTTGACCCAGGGTTAATCCCAACAGTAGTGTCAAAATGGACAAAAACATGGCAATAGCACCAAAATAGTCAAATTTCTGTTTTCCCTTTGGTTTTGAGAGTGGAACAAATTTGAAAACCATATAGGTTCCGATAATTCCGATGGGGAAATTGACCAGAAAAATCCATCGCCACGATAAAACACTAATGATGATACCGCCAAGACTTGGTCCGGTAGCTATCCCCACCGAAACAATGGCACCTGAGATCCCCATGGCTTTCCCCCTTTCGGTTGGTGGGAAGGCTTCTGTTACAATCGCCATTCCCAATGCCATAATCATGGCCGATCCAATCGCCTGGAGCATTCTAAATCCAATCAACCAGTATACAGACGGTGATAGTCCACAAAAAACTGATCCGGTTGTGAAAATGATAAAACCGGCTGCATATAATGACTTTTTCCCTATCATATCACCCAGCCGTCCAATACTGAGTATTAGCGTTGTCACTGTTAACAGATAACTCAACACAACCCACTGAATAACCGAAAAATCGGTTTGTAGTGTTTCGACCAGTGTTGGTAAAGCGACACTGACTATGCTGCCATCTATAGTTGCTAAAAAAATTCCCATTCCAGTAGCGGCCATGACAAACCATTTGCGACTGTAATCAGTCCCTGTTTTTATCATACTA
>JBFFHJ010000053.1:0-51584 GCA_041556995.1 bacterium
TACGTCAGTCAGTCTCAATCTGTAGATGAAAAACATGCTGATATCTTAGAAGAAGGTCCATATGATGGTGGTAGTCTGACTAATCTAGCCCTTGCTGTTAATTACGCTATTAACGATAAAATGGGTGTTGCTTTCAATTATGAAAGTATCGTCAATAAAAGTGGCGATGATAATATAGATGATAAGAAACCTACTCATATGGAACTATGGTTTGACATGGGTTTGGATGATACTTCCGGTATTTCTGTTGGATACGGTATGAAAACAACAGATGACGGAAGTCCTGAAAAAACACAGGAAACCATGACAAACCTGACTTATCAAAAAGACATGGGAATTGTCAGTATTTTCGCAAGTTATATAGCAACAACCAAAAAAGATGATGATAAAAAAGCCAATGGTGACACAACGGATGAATCCTCTTCAACATTTGGTGCCGGTTTTCATGTTGATTTCTAATTAGAAATTACTAGGAAATAAGCTGTCATTATCTATTGCATAAAATGAAGGCTTCCATCCAGATTTTGGTTGGAAGCCTTTTTTGTTTATAGATTGGATTTGTAAAAGTACATCGAAATTTTTTATATCCACACGTCAGTCAACACTCAAGAAATCTTTACCTGCTGCAAAGACTGTAAAATTGGCTGGATCCTTTCTGAATGCTCCGGTGGAATCATCATGATATTGGCGGATTGATTGGGGATAAGGGATGGGATTCTGATCTGGTCGCTACCTCTGACGAATTCACGATTTTTGTTTGATTCCAGGAACAACAGCATGTCAGTGAGGTTTCCGGTGATACTGAACATGTCCACATGTTCGATGTATTGGCGGAACAGGTTATTAACGGAGATAACAAAAGGGTCCATATCGGCAAAACCTTTTTCCTGACAATTAACTTTCGAACAGAAACTTCGGCATTCAAATGGGCGTTCTTCATACACCGGACACTTATCTTCACTAAGCAACGGGCAACTTCCCCAGTCTGGACCGATCTCCTCCTCGGGCAAACCTTCTCCTTTTGAGCACAAATCGGCCATATGATTGACAGTTATTTTCGGTTGAAATCGTTTTTTCGTCGCTGTCTCTTTCAATTTTTCCAGTAAATCCTGTTTATCATCCGCTTTTAACTTATCCAGCAGTCCATATCCCTCCAGACTGGTCATGGTCACATTACATGTACAACAGGCTGAACATCCCTTTTTACAGGCCAAATCCAAATCGGCCGAAAAGCTATCATACAGTTCATATACTTTATTTAATATGTTTTTTCTTGTTTCAAAATTCATATTAATTCCTTGTTAGTTTGCCAACATGCTGTTGTTCCGAACTTAAAAACACATAATGACAAGTGTTTAATAATATAATAAATAAATTTAACCTTACTGATTGCAACAAACTCCCATGCCTCTGCCGGATACGACAGAGAATGATAATTGCTAGTTTGTTGTTTGTGCTTTTCGTGTAGGTTCGTGGCAATAAAGCGTTTTTATACAAAAAACACGAAGGTATTCCGCTATTTGGAAAAACCGGTTTTTATCTTTATAATAGGCTTTTCATTTGGCTATAAATGATTATCCGACATTTTTCCATTAATGACATATGATCCAACCCATATTTTTTGCCAGGAGAAGGGAATGCTTAGTAAAATTGAGACATTCTGTAAAGAATATAATCTGAAATATTTCTACTCAATCGTACTATCCAAGCTTAAAGACAATGAGCACTATGATCGGTTGAATGATTTGATCAATGTCGCCCCCTTCATCCGTCAATTTCATGCAAAATTTGTCAACTATTATGATTTACAGAAAATACCAGCCCTCAATTCTCAAAAGGTTGATCATCGACTGGAAGAGTTTTACACAGACTTTTGCGACAACATATTAACTGTCGGTCTCGAAAAATCCATCCCATGGTTGTTTTCACAGAAGATTAATATCGAAATGGATTTTTTCCCCAGCCACCCGATTGTTATTCATTATAAAGATATGATGCGGGGACTGGCCTGCCTGGCGGAATTAATAAGAAATATCAATATTTTAGACATAGATGTGTTTCAGGTTGTTTTTGATTACGTATCAGACATTTTAGATCCGATTATAGATAAAACATTTGAAGAAGAGGCCAAAGCGTTATTAAACCAATTAATCGATTTTAACGCCAGAAAGGAAGGTATTGAATCCGATAAATTTAAGCTGTTAACGGATTCCGTGTTGTCCATCAATCAACAGATCAATCACTTGTTAATGAATAATAATACCTTTGTATCCATCGTTCAACAGATCACAGAAATCAATAAAGCCCTTAAAACCGTCAAAAAGAAAACATTTTCCTCCTTGTTTTCCGACCAAACCGAACCGCTGGAACGTTTTTGGAAAGGGTTGAAAGGTTTGGGATATACAGGTGGGGAAAACTATCTGTACGGTGATCTCGAAAACAGCAAAACCGCATTGATTGAATGGTTGGAGAAAGAATTTGAACAGGAAAAGGATGCCCTTTTAGAAATTCTGGATAACACCTATAACAGCGAAGAGCTTCCAATTCTTGATAAGAAGAAAATGCCGGAGGCCATCCAAATGTATGCCCTGAATTTACTGGGATTTTTGGGACTAACTACTCCCGAATCCATGAGGCTTGTCCTTGGATTCCATTCAAGATTCGTCGAAAAACAGGTTAGAGATAGTGCTTTTACTGCCTTGAAGCGAAACTCCGAAACGGTTCGGCAATACTTTTTAAGCAGTTTAAGAGAAGAATCCGACTATGAACAAAAGCTATTGATAGCCGAAAAACACGATACCATTTTTGATTTCATTCCAGCGGTCGACTTGACCATGGCGTTTGGCGAACCATATCGGGTTGAATTAGAAAAACTTGATAATATCATCGCCCCGGAAGGGATTTTGCTCAGCAATTTTATCCGATCGGCTTATATGAAATTCCCTGGAAACAATATCGAAACAGTTGATCTCATTGCCACTGAAAGGAAACATCTGGATCATTTTGCCTATGTCAACCATCAACTGTCGACGTTTAAAGCCTTTGTTGAAAAGCGATCCCAAGGTGTTTTTATCAAACTTCTAAAAATGTGGGGAATGAATTACATTGTTTCCTGGGCCTTGTCCGACTATTTTCAGGAACGTCGCTTATTTGATTTTTTATTTGAAGCAGCTGAAGGATATAATACTTTTCATCTAATAGCAAAAGAACGGTTAATTCCCCTGGAAAATGTTATCTCCCTATTAAGCAAAGAACCCGACGCCAGGGATTTGATTCAAAAACTTATGCGATTTTTGTTAAATTCAAAGATATCATTTGATTATCCCCTGTTCAGTTCTCTTTTTCGAGTGGTTGCCCAACGAAATCGTCAATTGGAAAGTGGGATTCACATCAGGGACGGATTTAGTGAGCAGAGGGGATATTCAGCCGGAAAACAAGTGGATGTAGCTGACCCTAATGAACAACTTCAGGATCCTCATATATTTCATCCCATTGTCATATTTTTGATTACAGTTCTACATATGAAACGCATCAATATCCCCAAAGATGCCTTTGTGGAAACGGATATCAGTTTGTACCTCAATTCGCTGGCAGGAAGGCAAAAAAACCCGGAACTGGGTTATCAGATGTATCTGGCTCATCAGCTTATCTCCAGCATTCCATATATTATTGATTTTGCAAGTCATCATGAAACTGTCATCCGAAAAACCATTGCTGACTTGGATGAGTCCTATTTTCGAAAAAACGTTCTGATCCACTACCTCCGAATCAAAATCCATCGAGCACCATCAAAGTTGGATTTAGATTTTTGTTTGGAAATTTTAGACGGGCTGGCCCATAAAGACATGAAAACAGTCCAATCCAACTTGTTGCGTCTCATGAAAGGCATTGGTGATGAAGCGATTCCCGATTTAACAGAATACTTTAATTTATATGCCAATAAATTAATTAATTTGGGACAATATCTTAAAAAATTTAAATCTTTATACGCAAATACTTGTTGGCAAAAAATCGCTGAAGATAATAACTACACCCAAAACGTCAGGGACCTGTCGGGGATCGATGATGAATCGGTGAGAGACGTTATCACCTTGATTAAATTGGTCAATGCACTATCAAACTATTGGACCCAGTTTATCAACAAGGAATTCATGTCCACAGTATTCTCAGAAAAGGAACTGGCTACCTTTAATGATGTTGATCTACCAAGACGTTTGTCTCTGGTAGAAGAAAAGCGAAGCCAATATCAACAAATCATTAACCGTTTCGATCATCACCTCGAACCTTATCAACACATTTTTCTAAAACGTCACGTTATTCAGGGTGACTGGAATTTTGATTTCTTTGGCTTCTGGCCATATTATAAGGAAACAAAATTTGAGACTTACAACCTCGATCGAAAATTGTCCCTTCTGGAACGATCGCTGCTGGAAGAAATGGAATCCAATCTAGCAGAAGCATCAGCACGATTCGATTCGGTTACTGAAGATGTTCTTGTACAATTGCAACAAAACATTGTTTGCCTGGAAAAAATAATGACCCATTTAGTCAATGAAGGTCTGGCACCCTCCAAGTTTTTTCTGGATACTATTGCAATCCTACAGAATGACCAGCTGACCGTATCCCAGTTTCATGATATTCTCGGCATCCTGGCATATAGGGAACTATCACATGTTGATTCCTTTATCGCCGGAACCTACGGACATTTTCCTGCCCAAATAACCAAAGCTCTGGGAAGAGACAACCTTGATTTTGGCCTGGATGAACTCAGCGCAACAGATGAAGAATTGTTGTATCCACTGGTTCAGGAAACGGTTTTGGGTAATATTATCGCCCAGGCACGCCCCATTCATCTGTTGGAAGAGCATCTCAACCGGATGCTTCAGTTAACTTCCCATCTGGTTAAAATCAACCCTTCAAAAAAGATTTATCCTACTGACTCCAGGCCCCCCAGGGAATTAACACCTGTTTTATTGGGCTACAAATCTTATGCGCTTCAAACATTGGCTAAAGATGGTTTTAATGTACCAGCTCTGGAAACCATTCCAGTTCATTTTTATCAAAATAATAAACACATAATAGACTCAAAAAATCTATCTGACTACAAAACCATCATCATTGAGCGACTTCTTATTCTGGAAGAAAAGACAAAAAAAATATTTGATTTTCCCAAAAACAAATTAACTTTAAAGCAGCAAAATTTAATCCAATCGAAGAGGCAAATCTATGATTTTGATACCCAAACAGCTCCTCAGTTACTGGTATCTGCTCGAAGCGGCTCCTACCGCTCCATGCCTGGTATTTTGGGAACAGTTTTAAATATCGGACTTCGAGATGTCGTTAATGAAAACTGCCCAGCAAAAGAATTAAGACAAAAATTAAACACCTATCGCATGTTTCTCAGTACTTTTGGAAATGTTGTGTTTGAGATAAATGAGGTCAGCTTCTCCAAAATTGTATCCCAAGAAAAGAAAAAAATAGCAAAAGATCCAGGAAAAAAAATCAAATGGGAAGATCTGACCAATGATCAGATTATTGTTATTACCAAAAAATTCAAAAAGTTAATAGAAGAACAAAATCAAAAACCAAACCAGAGTAGTCGCAAACAAATTGATTGGAACGATCCCCTTGAATTGCTGGCATTGGCCACCATAGGTGTGTGGAATTCTTGGGAATCCGAAGCCGCCAGAAAACTCAGGACGTTTCTCGGTATTTCAGCAGATTGGAAGACACCGGTCACTTTGATGGAAATGAAACAAGCGGATAAAAATCCACAGTCTTTCAGCGCCATCCTGTTTTCCGGTGATCCCCAAGGCAAAACCAATAAACCGAACGGTGATGTTCTGTTCGGTCGACCAGGCGAAGATATCGCAGCAGGTCTGGCATCAGAAGGAACCCCCCTTGAAACCATTGAAGAAAAAGACCCCGAACTTTATCATCAAATCGCCAACCTCCTGGAACAAATAAAGATTAATAAAGGACATATTAATGTGGATGTTGAGCTGGTTGGTGAATACGATGAGAAAACAAAAAAGATGGATATTTTTGTTCTTCAAGAACGACAAATGCCATTGGGCGTACGTGGAGAAAGTGAAGACTATCGTCTGGCCCCGACTGACTCCGCTCCAATTGCCGTTGGAAAAGGAGTTAATGGTGGCGTTCAACACGGTGTATTACTGGATGGTATCGACCAGGATTACCGTCAATTGGCAAAAACAGTTAAAAAAGTTCGAAAACAGCTGGGGAAAAAGGATGAATTTCATGGACCGGGGATTTTTCTACTCATGAAATACGTGACGCCTGAAGAAGCATTAAAGATGAATATCCCCGGAGTAGACGGCGTTGTCACCACAAAAATCGGAAAGTCCAGCCATGCTTCTATTTCGGCAAAGCGAGATGGAAAGTTGTTTATCTGCGAAACAACCATAAAAACAGAAAACGGTGGTTGGTATATTGCCGATAAAGCGATTCGGTTGGGAAATCAGGATCAACCGGACTTTTTTACTTTTGTCGGTAATCCCAAATCAGTTTCACCTTACAGTGGCAACATTTATCAAGGAGTCATGCCTCTGATAAAAGTGAAGAAGAAACGATAGTGCCACTCACTAATCATGATTAAAAATATACCCAATCGAGCGCAGGCTTCTGAAAAAAACAGGACGTTTAGGATTCTCTTCGAAATACTTGCGGAATCGGACAATAAAATTATCGATGGTTCGGGTTTCGGTTCTTTTGGTATATCCCCAGCCGATTTCCAGTAACTTGGTTCTCGATAACGGCTTCCCTTTGTTAGCGATAAACAGCTTCAAAAGTTTAATTTCCTGTTCAGTCAGATTGACTTTCCCTTTTTTACAATAGGCAATTGAGTTCTCAAAATCGATTCTGTTTTTCCCAAAAGTATATAATTTGCCCATAATGGGAGCAATTTCTGAAGTACTTGGCTCCTGGCTCTCCGCACTCCATGAAAACCGTGTCAGTAACCGTTCAATCCTCAATAAAAACTCATCCAGGTTGAACGGCTTTTGAAGATAATCATCCACACCATAATGAAAGCATTCCACCTTGTCACTGGGATCACCTTTGGCAGACAATACTAAAATAGGAAGTCTTTCATCCTCCAGACGAATGTTTCTCAGCACCGACACACCGTCAATTCCTGGCAACATAATATCCAATACGATTAGATCCGGTTTCCAACTTTTCCAATCTTGTAAAGCGGAAACCCCGTCCGACGCAATTTGTACATCATATCCCTGAAGGGAGAGGTTCAATTTTATGCCCTCGGCAATATGTTCCTCGTCTTCGACCACCAATATCCGTTTCTGTTCTAAAATTTCCATACTCAAAAGGAGTAAAAATTAGTTTAAAGTAGGATCATACGGTAAAATCAAAGAAAATTCAGACCCTTTGCCTATGCCTTTGCTCTCGGCCTTGATTCTTCCCTTATAAATTTTTGCAATATTTTCGGCCATATACAACCCCAATCCACTTCCTTTAGCTGACCGATTGTCTGAGCTTCCTACTTGATAAAATTTCTTAAAGATATTCTTTATTTCCGACTTCTCGATCCCGATGCCGTTATCCTGAAACTTAATTAACAGTTTATATTTTAAAGGTTTAAATTCAATATTAATAACAGGTTTTTCAGAATTGTTATATTTTATAGCATTGGTTAGAAGATTCATCATGAACATATCAAAAAGCAATGCATTCATGCTGTATGTAAATGCTCTCCCTGTCGGATTTACTACTTCTATATTACTATTACGAAAAAGATGTTCGTTGTGTATGATAAATTCTTCTGTCGATTCCACCAGGTCCATGATCACTGTCTCTTCGCTATAATTTTTACTCTCAATCCTGGCCAGGTTTAAAATCTGGTTGATGTTATCGGTCAGGCGTTCTGCATCCTGAATCATATAATTAATATACTTTAACTGATCTTTTCGTGGCAATTCATGTTTGAGGAACGTTTCCAGATAAAGTTTTAACGAGGTAACCGGGGTTTTTAGCTCATGAGTAAAATTATTAATAAAGTTGTTTTGCAGGCGGTATAGTTGTAGGGTTTTCTGGTTGTAAACAAAAATGGTAAAAATACAGATCATAATAATCCCTACCAATATCGAAAGGACCATCACTACCACCCAGGTTTGAGGTTCCAGAACCTGTCTTGTATCCAACTTAAACCGTTTCACCACCGACCGAAGTCCATCACTAACCTCCAAATACCAATAAATATATAGAACCAAGGAAGTTACCAAAGCACCTATGGATAAAACAAGGGTAATGATTGGATAAAGCCACTTTGGTCTATTCATGATTATTTAAAAAATATGGTTAAAAGTTACCAGCGTTAGGTTCGTTATCTTTGCTCATTTCACTGTTTCCTCCCAAGAAATAACCAAACAAGCTGTTAAGCTTATATAGTTGATATATTTTGTTTTTTAACCGATCCGGTAAAAATCCTATGTCTCATGCCACTATTTGCATAAAATTCAATAAATTCGATTAAAAATCAAAGAATTGCTTAATTCCCCGGAAATCAACCTGATAATGTATGGTTTATCATTTTAAGCTGGTGGCCAATGGGTACTTGCCTCTTGTCCACTGAATAGTAACGATATAAAATTAAAAAGAATTCGAGCTGTCAGTCCCCATATGACATCCTTCTCAAAGGTGTACAGATAACTTGGATATTGAAATCCTTTCCACTCGTACATATCCTTGGAAAAAGTCTCAGGTTTTAATAGATGCGAAAATGGAATGATGATTAGTCGTTCCACCTCGTTTTCATCAGGTTTAAGTTCAGTTGGAAATGGCATCAGCCCAACGTAAGGCGTTATCCAATAACGGGAGGCAAAGGTATACTCTGTTTTTAATCCTCCGATAATTTCTATCTTGTTTCTATCTATGCCGATTTCTTCCTCTGTTTCCCGCAATGCAGTACACAGGTCATCTATGTCACTTTCATCCTTTGCTCCTCCTGGAAATGATATTTGCCCACCGTGGGGTCCCGGATAATCCGGGCGTTTCATAAAAATCACAGACAACCCGTTTGTTTGAGGGTAAAAAGGGATCAATACTGAAGCCTTTTTAAATCCATTGGGTACGGGTTGCAGTTCGGGTTTATATTGAGCAAGTTTTTCCCTAATTTCCTCAATTGTAATATTACTTTTCATAAAAAAGACCTGACGAATTCCCTGATATTTTCTTTCCCTCTGACTATACCATAATGGCCTTCACATAAAATATCAATTTCAAGTGAGACCAGCTTCTTTAATGATTTTATGTAGTCTTTGCGGACAGATTTCAGGCTTGGATGTAAAGGACCATGCACATCTTGCCCAAATAAAACCTTTTGCCCGTCAGATTCCATGAAATATGCAACTGAGCCTGGCGAATGCCCGGGAATATGAATGGCGGTGATTTTTCTATCGCCCAAATCAACAATTTCTTCCATCGCTTCCAGTTTTCTGTCAACAACAACTGGTTCTATGGAGGCGCTATACCATTTTGCGGCAGTGACAGAATTATCGCCGGATTCCAAATATCCGGCATCCAACTTATGGGCAACCACCTGGCATCCCAACTTCTCTTTTAAGAATTGCGCCCCTCCTGTATGATCAAAGTGACAATGAGTTAATAACAGGTACTCGATGTTTTCCAAAGCCACATTACAGGCTTGAATATTATCCAATAGTTTCTGCCTCTGATTCCCACAACCTGAATCAATTAACGCAGCGTGTCCTTCAATATTTACCAGATATACCGCTGCATCCTCAGGTGACGTATACGAATCACCACCAACCTGGAAAATTTCAGAACTAATTTTCATTTTTTCTCCTTTGGGGACGTTGGTTCGCAGGTTGCTTGACATAATTTTTAAGCCTCTATAAAATATCAATTTTCTTGGGAGCATTGTTTCAAATATTACTTTTCCCCTGCAAAACACCATCTCACGAATTTTAAACTCATAAAGTCACAGAATTAACTATTTTCTACTTTGTTCAACTAAATAATTCAATTATATAGGCAAACACTCAAAACACCAGAAAGAAAAAACCTGCTATTAAACCTATAGGAGCATAAAATGCCACGAACAGCAAGACTGGATGCCCCGGGAGTGTTACACCACGTAATGGGTAGGGGAATTGAGAAAAAAAAGATCTACCTGACAGATAATGATTACAACGACTTTATTTCCAGGATGGCTAATATTGCAAAAGCTAACTCCATGGAAATTTATGCCTGGGCACTTCTACCGAATCATTTCCACCTGTTGTGCAAAACAATGAATCATCCTCTATCATCCAACATGAGAAAGCTATTAACAGGTTATGTAGTAAATTTTAATAAACGCCATAAAAGAAACGGGCATCTTTTTCAAAACCGATACAAATCTATTGTATGTCAGGAAGATGTATATCTAAAAGAGTTAGTACGCTACATTCATCTCAATCCACTCAGAATAGGCATTGTTAAAACCCTATTCGAATTGGATAATTTCCCGTATTCCGGTCATTCAGCACTGGTTGGCAATATCAGTAGAGAATGGCAAAGTACTGATGAGATATTGTCCCATTTTGGCCCAAAACGAGTCCAGAAAAAAAATTACGCGCAATACCTGGAAGATGGAACAAGCATGGGAAGAAAACCGGAATTGACCGGTGGAGGATTGGTTAGAAGTCTGGGTGGATGGTCGGAAGTTACCGCCCTGAGAAAAAGAGGAGAGAAACACGCATTTGATTGTCGGATTTTAGGTAATGATGCCTTTGTTAGAGACGTTCTATCACAAGCCGGCAACCTGGGGAAAAAAAACCTGAGACTGGAAGAAAAACGTGTCAGTCTCCAAACTTTGGCTAATAAAATCTGCAAAATCCAGAAAGTTTCTTTGGAAGAGCTTTGTTCTGGCAGCCGTCGGAGGGAAATCGTTGAAATTCGAAGAATTATTTCCTGGTTAGCTGTAAGAGAATTGGGTTATTCCGGTGCAGATGTCGCCCGTTTTCTAGGAGTAACCACCTCGTGTATAACCAGGGCAGCTGTAACCGGTAAACGACCCAAAAAAAAGGACTACCTGTAAGAAGAAACAGGCATACAAATTAACCCTATTGACATATCTTGTTATTTAATATCATTTTTTCAATTTCTAAACGATCGTCCCAAAATGGAAAAAAAAGCAGTTTTATGCCCGGAATGTCGGAAGTTAATCAGTGGGTATGTGGATAAATGTCCTCATTGTGGATTGAAAAATCCTGTCGGTAAGGGAAAATTTTTAAATCTAATCGGCGGTAACAGTCACAGTTTTACAAAGGCAATTATTATCATCAACGTGGTCATTTTTGCTATTACGATGCTGGTTTCTATTCTTTTTTCTTCCACATCGCCCATGGGAAAAGATATGCTCGGCCTCCTACCGTCACCCAGTATACTTTCATTCGAAATTTTAGGATGGGCAAGAATTGGTAGGATTCGAACAGGTGAATGGTGGACTCTGATTTCAGCCATGTTTTTACATGGCGGATTAATTCACATATTGTTTAACATGCTATGGGTCAGAGATCTGGCACCAGTTACTGAAAAACTGTTTTCTCCTCATAAGATGTTGATCATTTATATTCTTTCAGGAATCGTAGGAAACCTTGTGGCTGTATATACTCCACTAGTTGCCAATACTCTGATTGGAACTCAAATGAATTCTCACCCGGTGGTTGGAGCTTCCGGAGCTGTGTTCGGACTTATGGGAGCCATTATTGCATTCGGCAAAAAGCGGGGAGGTTTTTTCGGTCGGGAACTTGTCCGTCAACTTGGCATGTGGGCGGCAATCCTCATTTTTATGGGATTCGTCATTCCACGAGTCAGCAATGCCGCTCATATTGGCGGATTTGTCAGCGGATTCCTGATTGGTTTGGTTTTACCGACAAGAGACAAGAGTTTTAGCAATTTGTTTTACATTATTCTTGGGACGGGTATCATTCTTTTGTGTGGGTATTCATTTGTAAGAATGTTGAACCGCCTGATTGCCATCATCAGTCAATAAAAGGAACACCATTCAAACAAAACCCTTGGTATAGAGCATTTTTTTACTCATGATATCAAAGAGGATGTACTCATCCCAATACAAATCAATCAAGCTTTACAACTAATCTTTCTGAAAAACCCCTATATTGCGAGTTTCACAGGATTAGTGGAGAAGGATGTCATGTAGATTCTTCATATCAACCCAGCTCATTTCAGAGTGATAAAACAAACTTGGTTATTGATGATTTTTCTGTATCAAAACCGGGATTCTATGCGTTGAAAAAACTAAATTCAGAACTCCTGATGTGTCGGATTTTGATTAATCCCAATTTACAACACATAAGTTCCCTAAATTTTCTGAGTTTAATGTGCTTTATTGGTATCATCATAAAATTCACAGACCATTTAAATATCTTATTATATCTGTAATTAACATGGTATTGGACCAAGAAGTTCTAAAATTAATTTGTATGGCTAACAATCATTCATTTACCCGGCATTATGGGTATAAACCATCAGATCCACTGCTTTATTGGAATATCCCCATTCGTTGTCATACCAGCTAACCAGTTTATGGAAATTGTCATTTAAGGCAATACCGGCTTTGGCATCAAAAATAGATGTCCTGGGATCCGTCATGAAATCAGTTGAGACAACATCGTCTTCCGTATAGCCAAGAATACCCTTCAATTCTTCTTCAGAGGCATTTTTCATAGCCTGTTTAATATCCTGATAACTAGCCGCTTTTTCCAACCGGACAGTCAAATCCACTACCGAAACATTGGCAGTTGGTACGCGAAAGGACATTCCAGTCAACTTCCCCTGCAAATCCGGAATTACTTTGCCCACTGCTTTGGCTGCTCCGGTTGAGGAAGGAATAATATTCTGGAATCCGGCCCGACCGCCACGCCAATCTTTTGCAGAAGGTCCATCTATGGGTCTTTGAGTTGCGGTTACTGAATGGACCGTAGTCATTAATCCTTCGATAATCCCCCAATTATCGTGAACAACTTTGGCAACAGGAGCCAGGCAGTTTGTTGTACATGATGCATTGGAAATGATGTTCATTTCAGAAGAATATGTATGTTGATTCACTCCCATGACAAACATGGGTGCATCTGGAGAAGGGGCTGAAATAACAACCTTTTTGGCTCCAGCCCGTAGATGTGCTTCAGCTTTTTCTGTGCTGGTAAATAATCCCGTCGCCTCAAGAACATAATCCACACCAATGTCAGCCCATTTAAGGTTTTCCGGATTTCGTTCCGATGTTGTCCTGATATTATTACCATTCACTACCAACTGTCCATTTGAGACGGAGACATCTCCATCAAATCTACCATGACTGGAGTCATACTTGGTCATGTATGCCATGTAATCCACATCAATCAGATCATTAATGCCCACTACTTGAACATCATCTCGATTGATCATCACACGAAATGCAAGTCGGCCAATACGTCCGAAACCATTTATGCCCACTTTTATTGCCATACGTCACTCCTGTATTGTTTTTTTTTAAATTCTGTTTAACTGTACAGATGATAAAATGGTACAAACATCGACCGCAGGACAACTCATTAGCTCCCCACTGAGTTGAAACGACAGGTCTTTCGTACTCAGCTTAAGTCTTTTTTTTAAACGCAATTATAACATAGCTTTCAAAGCCAGCATAGTTAAAAATATGCTTGATCTTTAAAAGCCAATCATAAAAAAGTGCGGTTTAAATCCATAGCAGTCGAATTAAAGCAAAACAAGCGATACTCAATTCATATTAACAACAATGGCACGATGCTAGTCATCGAATTGTCAAAATTAGTTATAACCATTCATTCCCTACTACTATTAAACCGGTTCAACCTCCAATTTAGAAAGCTATCCCCAAAAAAAACATGACGCGATAAGTAATAAACTTAGGGTTTAAAAGACAACCGTATTAAATCAGGTTGTTGAATTGTAGGCTTAAATTTACTATATGGCACGGACTTCTTCAATGTTAAAAATTGAGCAATAAACCTGCTAAAACCAAGGAACAGGTAAAAAGTACATGCTTTCGATGTCAAAAGGAAACAAAATAGATACGTGTCCCTCGATTTCGACTCGATCTTAGTCATCTCGCTGGTGGCCAAGTAGTAAGTATCCCTATTTAAATTATCTTTAATGCTATTTACTCTGGTAGTTTTGAACTAGATCTAGTCAGAAAATTCATCATCCTGTATGATTGACAACAGAAGTATAAGGTATATCTGTTGTTTTACTGTCCATTTGCCTTACTATTTAAGCTAATATCCTATTAATGGCATAGTCTTTGTTTTCACTTTGAAGCTGATTAAATCATTTAAAAAATAAGACTCCCGATTAAACATTTTTGTGATTGCAAGAAAATCTCATCCAGAAGGTTAACTCATGGAACCGGACATCTCAACACAGGAAACAGTTGAAAGCCCGCAACGGGAAGCACCTAAGCAAGCCTCTACTGGCAGAAATATCCCCAAAGACCTTGCTCGAAGGCTGGCTGGAAAAATAACCTCCATAAATGAAAGAGAATTGGACGAAAACCTGGCATCCAGTCAAGTTGCCAGCATCTTATTCCGCAACATGAATTCGCCAGACATGTTTCCCTTTTTTCTTGAAACAATTAGTATTTTGCTAAAAAGCGAAGACAACCAAAAATTCGCAGCAACCACTTGGACAGCCTTATTATGGCATGAAGATGAACATCCCGAATACCGGACTTTTCTGGAAGGCATCTTAACTCGAGCCATTGATGGGCACCTGAGGGCTGACTTACCATCTCATGAAGACGATCAATTGGAAGGTGAATTTTCCAGTTATGCATACATGCTGGGAGAATCATTTATCCAAATGATGAAACTTAACAGTGATCTGTATAATATTTTAACAGATATATATTCTTTTATAATCCGTACGGAAATGATTCGTGATTTGGATAAAAAGAAAGAAGATACGGATAAAAAGAAAGCCATAACAGGACGAAAAAAAACCAAGGATGGAGAATACTTAAATCCCAAAAAGCTGTATGACGATATTGTTGACTATATATCACAACGAGGCGTTTTCAGATCCGACACCTTAAATCAAAAGAATCCAAACGAATACATTATCATTCTGGCGGATCGGATGCGAAGTACGCGTCGATATGTCATCCAGGATATCATGAACCGCCATGCGTTGGAAAAAAAGAAACAGTTGGAAAAGGAACTGCGAGAAAGAGAAGCCAGCGCTGAAGAAGTAATTACCGCCATTACGCCCTTCAAACACGGGCTGTATCTATTTTGGCTGGAAAAACGATATAATTTTAAATATCTGGCGGTAGAAAAAGTAAGGATAACGCTTCAGATTACTGCCATCTTTTTAGGATTGGGGGCGGTGGGTGCCGGATATCTTGGGCTCGCTCCCATAAACCTGATTGAAAGTATTTTTATCGGCATCATTATGGTAGGGTATGCAAAACTTTTCTGTTCCAGGTACATTTTTAATTCTTTTTATCCTAAGGATGTCACTGTGGAACTGGAAAAGGATGTGGGAGCCTTTACACCGATATTTAGAAAAATGTCTTTTCAGCAAATGAACAGTTTCATGGTGAAACAGATTAAAGAATCGGAAAATGCGTTACTACTTCACCTGATGCCTGAATATGTGCGATATATTTTTGCCGTCATGCCAGACCGAACAGAAATCCTACTGACCAAAGAGAATATCAATGAATTGATGGAACGGTTGGAAGTTAATCTTAGCAAACACCAGAGAACAAAATAATTACCTCATTATCGGACAGACAATTCATTTCCAGGATATCGATGATCTGGTCCCTTCATTTCGATAAAATCGCACATCCCTTTCAAGCGTGAATAGATCCTGGAGTAAACCCTTTGCTCCAATGTTTCTTTTATTGCCTTTTCCTGTGTATTACTTCTATCATTTTTCAAAGTTACTGGTTCACTATAAGTAGTTGATTTTTTATCAGTATAATTGGTAGTAAAGATAGTCGTTTTTCGCATATTGTATCGATTGGAAATGATAGTATCCAAGATACTGATTTCCCAATCGCTTTTCCTGCCTTTTCCCAATTCGTCGATCACCAGGATCTCGACATTGTTGATTTTTTCCAAAACATTTGATTCTGACAATCCCTTATCATAACCCGATTTTATCTCACTCAACAGGCTGGAAAATTCCTTGAATATTCCGGGGATACCATGATTCAGGGTAAAATCACGTAAAATTGTGCTCACCAGCCTGGTTTTACCTACACCAACGCCTCCCATGAATAGAAGTCCTTTCCGATTCCCTTTTTCATAATTTTTGAATGAAAAAGAGGCGGTTCTCAAAGCATCTTCCAATGACGGATCATCCGTGACTTTAAAATTTCTAAAAGTTGAATCATAAAACTGACTGGGAATATGGGCATTATTAAACAAGTTGATCCTCATTTTCAATGATCGACATTCACATGGCTCCGCATGTTCTCTTCCCTGGTCATCTCTTTTAAAAATAAAACCGATATTCTCGCATTCAGTACAAGTACCAAAGCACTTTGAACATAACTCCGCACATGCGAATTGCCCCTTCGGCACTACTTCGATTTTTGTATCCCTGCAATTGGAACATCTTCGTTTTTCTTTACGTTCCGACATATTTCGAACCTCGCCCAAATTGTCTTCAATTGTCCAAAAGTGATAAATAACGCGATAAAAAAGTATTTCAAGTTTTTTCTAAATCAATAGGTTACATTCTCGTAAAGTTAGTCGAGTTCATGTAAATATTATCGCTTCTTGCCAGCCTTTGACAACACAACCCAATGACATTGTTTTGCTCAATAAGCTTCAGCAATCTGAAAAATCTTAGTGATTTTAAAGGGATTCTACATTGCAGATTGCCAGGAATGGCGTGTGATACGATTATTCTTGCCTTTACGAGTTTATTGTTGTCTTTTATCAAGTTAAAAGTTAGCATCGTTGAATACACTGAAAATTAAGCTGTAACTCCAGCATATCCAGATTTTTTTTAGTTTAAAGGCATCAAGGTCAATTGTAAAACCGTTTTACCCCCTTTTTTTGAATAGCTATGAAAAAAAAGATTATTATTGGTTCCGATCACGCAGGTTTCCCTTTAAAGGTAATTCTAAAGAAAGCTTTGGAGGAGCAATCATTTGAAGTAGTCGATGTTGGATGTTTTGATTTAAATTCCGTCCACTACCCGGAAATTGCCGGTAAAGTATCCAGAGAGGTTGCCAATGGTAAATATGATAAAGGTATTCTCATCTGCGGCACAGGCATCGGAATGTCAATCGCCGCCAATCGATTCAAGAAGATAAGAGCAACGCTTTGTCATGACAGCCTAACTGCCAAGTTCTCGCGGGAACATAACGATTCAAATATCCTTGTATTAGGTGGTAGAATTCTGGGGGAAGAAACCGCAAGGGAAATTTTGAATGTTTGGTTAAAAACCGAATTTTCAGGTGATCGTCACCAGATGAGGGTCGACATGTTCGACCAATTGACGGATGAAACCTGATATTCTGCTGAAGTTTGAAAAACCAGGGCAAGTTACTCTTTTATGACCATAAAAACAGAATTAAAAAACATATAATCTGAGAAGGACGTATGAAAGACTTACAGAATTTTGATCAGGAGATCTTCCAGGCAATACAAAATGAACATCAACGACAAATTGAAAAATTGGAATTAATCGCTTCGGAAAATGTCGTATCTCCACGCGTTATGGAAGCCACCGGCTCCGTACTGACCAATAAATATGCGGAAGGCTATCCTGCCAAACGTTACTACGGCGGCTGCGAATATGTAGATGTAGCAGAATCACTGGCAATTTCGCGAGCCAACGAGATATTCAAATCAGATCATGCAAATGTACAAGCTCATTCCGGATCACAAGCTAACATGGCAGTGTACATGGCCGAATTGGAACCCGGTGATAAAGTATTGGGCATGGACTTGTCTCATGGTGGTCATTTAACGCATGGATCACCGGTTAACTTTTCCGGGAAATTATACCAGGTTGTTCATTATGGTGTTCGCAAGGACAACCAACGTATCGATTACGACCAGGTTAAAGATATGGCCATCGAGCACAAACCGAAGATGATTATGGTGGGTGCCAGTGCATATCCCCGTGCCATCGATTTTAAAGCCTTCAAAGAGATCGCCGATTCTGTTGGAGCGGTAGTTGTGGTCGATATGGCACACATTGCCGGTCTAATCGCTGCCGGACTACATGACAATCCTGTACCACACGCCCAATACGTGACAACCACCACTCATAAAACGTTGAGGGGACCACGAGGGGGAATGATTTTATGCCAGGCAGATTATGCTAAAAAACTCAATTCAAAAATTTTCCCAGGAATTCAGGGCGGTCCATTATGTCACGTTATCGCAGCTAAAGCCGTCGCCTTAAAAGAAGCCCAATCAGATTCTTTCAAAGTTTACGCCCAACAAGTTATCAACAATGCTCAAGCGTTGGCTAATGCATTAATATCTAAAGGATACCATTTGACTTCAGGAGGAACCGACAACCATTTAATGCTAGTTGACCTGACCAATAAAGATATCACAGGCAAAGATGCACAAAACGCCCTGGATCTGGCAAACATTACCACTAACCGAAACACAGTGCCTTTCGAAACCAGAAGTCCTTTTGTTACCAGTGGATTAAGATTAGGAACTCCGGCTTTAACATCACGCGGTTTAAAGGAAAACGATATCGAAAAAGTAGCTGATTTTATTGATCAAGTGTTAAATAATATCAATAATGAAGAAAAGATCAAAAAAATAGGTGCTACTGTAAAAGAATTCTCATGCTCTTTCCCTGAATTCGATGACACGTTTTAAGGATAACTTTGCCCCCATGGTGTCATGGGGATTTCTCAGATACATCCGTGACTATAAATCCGAATGACAACAGACGCTAACATTTTCATGAGAGATACGCTAACACATGTTATCCTGGAAGCCGGGAAACTAGCATTGGAGTACTTTGCCAAACTTGATGACATAAAATTCACCCAAAAAAGCCCCAAAGACCTAGTAACAGAGGCAGACATCGAAGTAGAAAAGTTCATCAAAACGGAACTGCTTCAGCGGTATCCTCAATTTGGATTTTGGGGAGAGGAGAGTGGGGAAACTGAAAAAAGGGATTCCCGCTGGATTGTCGATCCAATCGACGGCACCCATTCCTTCTTTCGTGGTCAATATTTCTGGAGCATCAGTATTGCGCTGGAAATGAGTGAAAACATTTGCCTGGGAGCGGTTTATGCCCCACGATTAGACGATTTGTACCTGGCAGAAAAAGGGAAAGGTGCCTGGAAAAACCAGAACCCGATTTCTGTTTCCCAAGTGGACTCACTGGACGAAGCCATGGTCTGCACCGGCTTCGCCTGTCTAAGGTCCAACCTGGAAAACAACAATCTGGAACGTTTTTCTCGCGTTGCCTTAAAAACAAGAGACCAGCGACGTTTCGGATCTGCCGCTCTGGATCTATGCATGGTTGGAGACGGACAACTGGATGCTTTCTGGGAACAAAACCTGAATCTCTATGATGTTGCTGCCGGTTGTCTTATCGCTGAAGAAGCTGGGGCAAATATCTGTGACTTTTCCGGAAACCCCGGAGTGAACCCGGAAGAGGTACTAGTTACCAATGGTAAAATTAGTGAGGCAATGTTAAAGTTGATGTAAAAGGAAGCGGGAAAATGTATAAGTTGCAAATGGTTAATTGATTACCGGATCAAGAGGATCTGATCGATCAACAAGATGTTCGGGATCGGCGCCCAGACTTTTAAAGGCTTCATCCCATTTTTTTGCAAAATCTATTTCAAATAAGATATCGAGATCAAATTCACCGTACCACCATGAACCTTCTTCGATTTCACGATCCAGTTGATTCACTCCCCACCCGGAATAACCAACACCGGCGTAGTAAATTTCAGGGCAGTTTGAATCTTGAAGAAGTGGTATTATCTCCTGGGCTGATGTAAGGTAAAACTTGTCATGGATCTTGATGGTGGAAATCCCCTGGAACACCGGGGAATGTATAGCCCAAAAAAAATCGGTTTGTACAGGCCCACCAAATAAAATTGGAATCTCAAGAGGTTGGGAATGCTCTAATTTCATCATGCTCAAGGCGTCTTTGACCATGGTCCCGGTTGGCAAGTTGATGATAAATCCCAAGGCTCCACTGTCTTTATATTCCGCCATTAAAATTACGGAATTGGAGAAAATCGGACTTTTTAGTGACGGCATAGCAATCAGAAAATTAGCCTTTCCAAAAATCATAAAATTTCCTCTTGTTATGATTATAGGGCGTTCAATGAGAAATAAGAATTCTCAACCAGATATATTCAGAATGGATTATTTTCAATAATAAAGCAACTAAAAGCTTTATAATGGCATAAAAATAGTTTTTGATGAAAAGCCGAAAAATGTGGATCAATCAACATATTATCGCTGTATTCATCCTGTTTTCTTTTGTTCTTACCGGTCCTGCTTGTAAAAAGCTGGATGAGGATGGTGGTTATTACGACGAAAAAACAAGAACTTACAAATATGTTAACATCACCAAAAAAGGCGTAAAAAAATCATCCGTACAGGTTTTCAGTCCCACTCCCGGAAAGCCCCAACACATTCCCGGTGTTGTTACCAAAATCGGAGAAAATACAAAATCCATTTGGATAAAAATAAAGGATCGACAACCCTATATGATCCTGGCTGAACGATTATCGGGCAGCAATAGAAATGATAAAGATAAGGAACTGAAAATCACGTTGAAATATGTCTCGCCGCTTGGGTCAGTGACCAGGAGAGGCAGTTTTAGAAAAAAGTGGATCGCTTACACCACAAAAATGTTAACGCAACAATTGATGAACAAAACAGTACTGGTGGAGATAGAGTACGAGGAGCGTGCAAGAAAACTCAACGGCACGGTTTACACCGTCATCAGCACCGACAAAGGGGATCGCACTCGCAACATCAATCTATGGATGGTATTACAAGGATTGTCATATTACTTCATTGATCATGGAAAATCACCGGATGACAAACAGTTTATAAACGCCCAGAAATTAGCCCAGAAAGCTAAAAGCGGGCTTTGGAAATATCAACGATAAAATCTGGTTTTTCTCTGCTGTTTTAATAATTTGGACTTTTATTAAAATAGCAATAAACACCGCTCTTTTAAGCGGAATATACGAGATTTGACTCATAATCGATTTCAAATCTATTCACAGAATCTCAGTTTTTTTAAATAATTAATAATATTGCAGGAGACATGATGACAACTGAAAGAACTTTGTCTATTATCAAACCCGACGGTGTAAAAAAATCAGCTATCGGCAATATCATCAGTCGTTTTGAAGCAGCTGGTTTAAAAATTGTAGCCATGAAAATGGTTCATCTCAGTAAAAAAGAAGCAGAAGGATTTTATGCGGTTCACAAAGATAAGGGTTTTTTTGACGAGTTAACAACGTTTATGTCCAGTGGACCGGTTGTTATATCAGTTCTGGAAGGTGAAAACGCCATTGCTAAAAATCGTGAATTAATGGGGGCAACAGATCCCAAAGACGCTGCTGCTGGTACCATTCGTGCAGATTATTCTACATTTGTAGGAGAAAACACCGTCCATGGATCCGATGCACCTGAAACAGCCAAGGCTGAAATTGCATACTACTTCGCGGAAACAGAACTGGTTAATTAATCCTTGTGGATATAAATTTAGTAATCTGTGGCATCCATGATAATCTGACCTAACCTATTGTTACATTGGAGATATTTTGACACTGCGCGACCTTCGAACCCAATTTAAAGATACGATTCCCATCAGTAACGGTTTTCTAAAGCTGATGAAAAATACGTTTGGGTTTTATTCTTCCTTGTGTAATGATTTTTTTTCTCATTTGGGAAATCATGTGGAAGTTAACACCTTGGGGAACTACTTGCAGACTGAAATCCGCCCGCGACTATTTGATGTAGAATATTGCAAAAAAGTCGAATCGATTAAAAAGCAGTTTTTATCCGAGAATATCAAACTGGAACAGTTTATAGAAAAAGCGGACTATAAAAATAACTATATTAACGACCTGTTATCGTTAAAAAAAGTTTCAGAGGCGATCTACGAGCTTTTACAAACCCATTGGGAATTCTTTAAATATGAAAAATCAGTAGCCGGTAATGAGGCCATCATAGCCTTTATCTTGGAGATTGACCGCATCGGCATTCGTTGGGATGCATATCTGGAGAAGTATTTGGCCGTTTCAGGTGTATTAAAAGCAGATATCGGTGAGTCTTTGAAAGAAGGATATACACCGCTATCAGTACAATATAATATTCCCAATGATGCTCGTTTCACCATTGAGATGAGTACTAACCTTATCCAGTTTTTTCAGCTGTCTTATGAATTTGTATTAAAAGTTCATAATGCCACCAATGAAAAAGCGGAACTGGAAATGGCAAGCATGGAAGTGGGACATCCGGTTAATTGCGAGTTGTTAGTTCCTGAAATATATTTTGAAAGTTTCTCTAAATTTCTTGGCTACTTATCGGTTGACGTGCTGAAAAGAGAGACATTGGTAAAATTTGTAATGGAAATCGTTCGACTCCAACAGGGTAAAGAGGTTCCCAAAACTGCTATTACCAATTTTCAGAAAAAAATTGCAAAACAATTGGATCTGCTGCATCCGGAAGGATACTTGTCAATAAACAAAGAAGGTGCAGAAGATAGTGTTGCTCTCCTCAGCTCCTTGTGCAAGGAAATGGATCGTTTAAAAATAGAATACAACGATTTGCTGACAGGATCTACCAATCGGCTTACAAGAAATCAAGATAAACCTTTGTCACAGATATCCACTTTTGCCAAAAAAATAACACCTTTGCCTGAGGACAAAAAGGAAAACGCTATCAGAGTACCGGCAGATCCGTCTGAAAAGAGCAAAGAAAAGCCCCTTCCCGATAAACCTGAAAAAAAATCAACTGTCAAAATTGACGTCAAAAACAAAGAGCACATTCGATATTTGACATCGTAACCTGGTTGTCATATTAGAATAAGAATGCTTTCATGTGAAATATTACGATTCTTGCCAAAACAAGAATCGTATTAAATCAAATGTGATTTTATCATCAACATTATTATGACCATGAACCGGCTCGGGTATTCCCGTTAGGAGCTTTGGTCAGAGATCTGCATTGATGATATTTAATTTAAATGATATGGATTAGGATTGATTTAGGCAGCCGGTAAGCATGCATCAACATTAGGTATGCCTTACATTGCCATTCGATTAACATAGTGGAGCTAAAGATGTCGGTGAATAAAACAAATGACATTAAAAAAATGCATTCAAGACTTCAGGATAATCCCATCGCAATTATTGGAATATCTGCTATTTTCCCTGAGTCAAAAAATCTGCAGGAATACTGGGACAACATTGTCAAAGAAGTCGACTGCATCAATGATGTTCCGCCATCCCGCTGGAATATTGACGACTATTATGATCCCGACCCCAATGCCGAAGATAAAACCTATTGTAAAAGAGGTGGATTTATCCCTGATGTCGATTTTGATCCCATGGAGTTCGGCCTTCCCCCCAATATTTTAGAAGTCACCGATGTTAACCAACTACTATCTCTATTACTTGCCAAGGAAGTACTTAAAGACGGCGGATATGAAGACGCCTCCGATCAGTTAAAAGAAAATACTGGTGTTATCCTGGGAGTCGGTGGTGGACAAAAGCTGGTAATTCCTCTGGCAGCAAGGCTTCAATACCCGATCTGGAAAAGAGTCTTGAAAAGCAGCGGTTTGTCCGACGCTGATTGTGATAAAATTGTCGAAAAAATTAAGAAAGCCTACGTTGGATGGGAAGAGAATTCATTTCCAGGAACGCTGGGAAACGTGATCGCCGGTCGAATAGCCAATCGTCTGAATCTCGGTGGAACCAATTGTGTGGTGGATGCTGCATGTGCCAGTTCTCTCAGTGGAATCCGAATGGCAGTCAGCGAATTGCTGGAATATCGCGCTGAGATGATGATTACTGGTGGCGTTGATACCGACAATTCTCCATATATGTATATGTGTTTCAGTAAAACACAGGCTTTTTCCAAAGGTGAAAAATCCTCTCCATTTGATGCCGGTTCCGATGGCATGCTTATGGGAGAAGGAATAGGAATGATTCTTTTAAAAAGGCTTGTAGATGCAGAACGTGACAATGACCGAATTTATGCTATTATCAGAGGAATAGGGTCATCCAGCGACGGAAAATTTAAAAGTATTTATGCACCCAGAGCCAAAGGTCAGGAATTAGCACTGATGAGAGCGTATAACGACGCAGGGATTTCTCCAAGCAGCGTCGACATGATCGAAGCCCACGGTACAGGAACAACAGCCGGTGATATGGAAGAGGTAAAAGCTTTAAAGAATTTTTATCAACAACATGATACCCAGAAACAACATATTGCTCTGGGAAGTGTAAAATCACAGATCGGCCATATCAAAAATGCTGCCGGTTCAGCCGGTATCATCAAAACAGCTCTCTCTCTATACCATAAAATAATACCCGCCACTATTAATATTAAAAAACCAAACAAGGATTTGGACCTGGAAAATTCATCATTTTTTCTGAACACCAGCGTTCGCCCTTGGTTTAGAGCGGAAAACGAACCGCCAAGACGAGCCGGTTTGAGTGCGTTTGGTTTTGGTGGAACAAATTTTCATTTTATTTTAGAGGAATATACACCGGAACCGACTGGCAGATATCGACTACATCGTTCCGTGCAGCCTTTTGTTTTTTCCGCTCCCACACCAGAGAAGTTGATTGAGGTTTGCCAAGAGGCTCTCGCTGGACTACAGTCCGAGCAGGCTGAAATAGAATTCCTGAAGTTGGCGGAACAGAGTAAAACAAAAAAAATTCCTCAAGAATCAGCCAGAATCGGATTTGTTGCGGATTCTGTTACTGAAACCATCAACACCCTGGAAGAAGCCATCACGCAGTTAAAGGATAAAATTGATCAGGATTCCTGGAGTTCTCGAAAAGGAATTCATTACCGAAAAAGCGGCATGGATCACAAGGGCAAAGTTGTAGCCTTGTTCGCCGGTCAAGGTTCACCTTATCTGAATATGGGAAAAGAGTTGATCAACAACTTTCCTCCCATGATGAGAAACCATGGCTATATGGATAAACTGTTTATTGAAGACGGCCTGCCCCCTTTGTCACAAGTCGTTTACCCGCCAACCGTTTTTGATAAAAATGTAAAAAAAGAGCAGGAAAAAAGGCTTCAACTTACAGAAAACGCTCAACCCGCCATTGGTGTTTTTAGTGCAGGACAATTTCAACTTCTGCAAGATGCAGGATTTAAACCCGATTATACCGCCGGACACAGTTTTGGTGAACTAACCGCCCTTTGGGCTGCGGGCGTATTCAGTGATGATGATTATTTCACCTTGGCCAAGGCCAGGGGAAAGGCTATGGCGGCTCCAGATGATCCAAATTTTGATGCGGGAAGCATGCTGGCAGTTATGGGAAATATAGAAAACCTACAGGATGATCTAAAAGAATTTGAAGATACAACCATCGCCAATTTTAACTCCAGAAGTCAGGTGGTGATCGCTGGTCCCAAGGATGAAATTATAAAGGTTCAGAAACACCTGAAAACAAAAGACTATCGAACCGTACTATTAGGAGTATCCGCCGCTTTTCATACCAAGCTGGTGGGACATGCCCAAAAACCTTTTGCCGAAGTAGTTAATTCTGTAAAATTCAACAAACCCACTTGCAAAGTTTACTCAAACGCCAGTGCAAAGCCATACGCTGTTACTCCAAAAAATATCCAAAAAACCCTTCAAGAGCATATTCTCAATTCTGTTCTTTTCAAACAGGAGATTGAAAACATCTACAACGATGGTGGACGCGTTTTTGTTGAATTTGGGCCGCAGAGTATATTAACCCGATTGGTTGAAAATATATTGCAGGACAAATCTTTTGTATCAGTCGCATTAAACGCCAACGCCAAAAAAAACAGCGACAGACAATTTAGGGATGCCATCGTTAAACTGAAAGTGGTGGGTATGGAATTGGGAGATTTTGATCAATTTGAATATCGACCGGAAATAACGGAAAAAAAGAAAACAGCACTGACATTAAAACTAAGTGGAACCAACTACGTCAGTGAAAAGACACGCCAGGCATTTGAAGAAGCCCTGAATGACGGCCATCAGATTCAAACCGCCATCCCGGCGTCAACACCAATAGTAGCAACCAACAAATTGGAAAAAGAGATGAAACAATCCAAAAAAGGAATCGAGAAACAAGATACCGCCGAACAGCCAACCGTCGATCTAAACTTTGCGATGGAAAGTCTGGAACGCGGCTTGGCGAATTTCTATAATCACCAAAATGAAACTTTACGTATTCACGAGCAGTTTTTAAATAATCAATTAGAGTATTCTCGAAGCTTCTTTCAAATAATGCAACAACAGGCTCAGTTAGGACCTGCTTCAATGCCAAATGAGGTGGCACAGAGCATTACCCAGTTTCATAATCACCAGGGTGAAACACTTCGCATACATGAACAATACCTGAAACACCAAACAGAATATTCTAAAAATTCCTTCGAGCTGATCAGACAGCAGCAAGGCATACTGATTAACCGACAGCCCTTATATTCAACTTCCCTGCATCACATAAGTACTCAACCTCAATCTTACACGGTGCCTAAACTACCGGAAATGCCTAGACAGCTACCTGTTGAACCAGCACCACAATCGGTTGCTGCACCAATTACTATGCCTCCGGTTCAACCCCAACCTTCTTTACCACCTCAAAATACCGACATAAATAACGATATCCTTACAAAAACACTACTGGATGTAGTTGCGGAAAGAACCGGGTATCAATCTGATATGCTGGAATTAAACATGGACATGGAAGCCGATTTGGGTATCGATTCAATTAAAAGAGTGGAAATCCTGAACGGCATACAGGAGAAAATGCCGAACCTGCCCCAAGTTAATCCGGAAGAATTAGCCGAACTAAGAACTCTGGAACAGATCATCAATCATTTGATGCCTCAATCCGGTACTAACGCCGCTACAACAGTTGAAGCCTCCAAACTTGCATCACCTGAACCAAGCCATACATTAGATAAAAACCGGATTGTTAAAGCATTCCTTGATGTTGTCAGCGAAAAAACAGGATACCAAGCCGATATGCTGGAACTTGATATGGACATGGAAGCCGATCTGGGTATTGATTCTATCAAACGAGTGGAAATTCTAAACGGTATACAGGAAAAATTACCCGACCTGCCAGAAATCAATCCGGAAGACCTTGCAGAACTGAGAACTCTGGGACAAATCACCGATTATATGACTTCATCTGAGGAAGGAAAATCAAAACCAACAATAGACGCGACTCCTTCGAAACAGATCAACGATGTCCCAGAACATAATGACAGTCCAAATATTCAGGTATTGACACAAACCCTGCTGGAAGTTGTCAGTGAAAAAACAGGTTATATGTCTGATATGCTTGAGCTAAATATGGATATGGAAGCTGATTTAGGCATTGATTCTATTAAGCGGGTTGAGATACTCAACGGAATGCAGGAAAAGCTGCCAACACTGCCGGAAGTCAACCCGGAGGATTTGGCGGAATTAAGAACGCTGGAACAAATTGTGACAAAAATGGGGCAAGCAGCAAACGCCACTGGTACAACAACCAGCACCGCAATAAAAAAAAAAGTGATCCCGAACACGGTATCCAGCGCCAGGTAGTCAGAATCAAGCATATACCCCAACCGGACCGGCTGGAGATAGCGCCCAACAACACTTTTGTTTGCCTGATTACCGACGATGGAACTAAAAACACCCCTGCCCTTGTTAAGATGTTAGAGGAACAGGGGTGGAAAAAGATTGTTGTCCTGGGATTTCCAGCATCCATTCTTCCCCACACGTTCTCCCTGCCCAACGGCATTGAGCGAGTTATTTTTGAGGACCTCAGCTTATCCCATCTGGAAAAAACTCTGGCTTTAATTCAAAAGAAATATGGTCCTGCCGGGTTATTTATCCATTTGCATCCCGAATTTCGCGACGATCTGCAACGCGGCAATTTTTTTAATGACAATGAAAAAGTCATTCTGAAACAGGTATTTTTTATTGCCAAATACCTGAAAAAGCCTCTAAATAAAGCAGCACAGAGCCATCGCAGCAGTTTTTTGATCATCACCCGACTCAATGGACAGCTTGGGTTTGGAATACCGGTAATAAGTGATTCAATAGCAGGAGGATTATATGGCTTGGTTAAGACATTAAACGTAGAATGGCCTGATGTATTCTGCCGTGCCATCGATATCCATCCTGACTTTGGACCACAAGAAACCGTGGAAAGGATAAAAACAGAGATTTTTGATCCCGATAGCGGCTTAGTTGAAGTGGGATATACAAAATCAGATAGGCTAACCTTAACCACTGAAATCAGTGTCGATACTGCTGTTTCCTCCAATGAAAAAACGGTATTGAAAACAGACAATGTTTTCCTGGTAGCCGGGGGAGGCAAAGGTATCACTGCTGCCTGTATCACTGAACTGGCCCAACGTCAATCAGCCACATTTATTCTATTAGGCAGAACAGAACTCATGATAGAGGAACCTGATTGGATAAGGGATTGTTTTGAAGATACCGAGTTGAAAAAACGTTGCATGAATGTGCTTGTTGCAGAAGGAGAAAAACCAACCCCAGTTAAAATCATGAATCGCTTAAAGCCGATTCTGGCCACACGCGAAATCAACGCCACTATAAATGCGTTAAGCAATACTAATTCAAAAGTCGAGTATGTCAGTGTCGATATCAACAACGAGAAACAGGTTCGACAAGCACTCGAACCAATAATAAAAAAACATGGAGGTATCACCGGGCTCATTCACAGTGCAGGAGTGCTGGCGGATAAGTTGATCGAAGATAAAACCGAAAACGATTTTGAGGCCGTATATACCACTAAAATACAAGGACTTAAATCTTTGCTGAATTGTGTTAAATTGGATCAGCTGAAACATTTGGTATTATTTTCTTCCGCAGCCGGATTCTTTGGTAATGAAGCCCAATCCGACTATGCAGCTGCCAACGATATCCTGAACAAATTTGCTCATTTATTCAACCATCAATTCCCCAAATGCCATGTTGTTTCATTCAATTGGGGTCCCTGGGATGGTGGCATGGTCACGCCAGAGTTAAAACGACTGTTCGGAGAGCGCAACATCAAAATCATCCCAATAGATGTTGGTGCCAATATTATGGCTGATGAAATAGAACATAAAAACAAAGATATAGTTCAGATAGTAGTTGGCAGTTCCATGATAATCCCCAAAGAACCGGGTCAGGAGTTAAAAAGTTATCGACTCAGCCGGACTCTTGAATTGAACAACAACACCTTTTTGTTTGATCACACCATCGGAGAGGAACCCGTACTACCCATTATCTGTGCTATTTCCTGGATGGCAGATAGCTGCCAGCAGCTTTATCCCGGTTATCATTTCCATACCTGTCAATCTGCCAATGTATTAAAAGGCATTGTATTCAACCAATCAGCAGCCAAAAATTATATTTTGGATATCAATGAAACCGGAAAATCAGAAAACGGTGATATGACTTTCCAAGTCAAAATCTCCAGTTTGAATGCTTCGGGAAAACCATTTTACCATTACAGTGCCACGATCGGCCTGGCCAAAAGTACTCCGGAAAAACAGTTTTTTAGCGATTTCAATTTGACTGAAAAAGATGTCCTGAACGGCGATGATTTATACACCAATGGCACTTTGTTTCATGGTCCTGTTTTTCAAATAGTCAAGCGAAGGATCAACATCTCCAATTCACAAATGACATTGGAATGTCAGGCATCAAAACCGGATGAAAATAAGATGGGGCAGTTCCCTGTTTCCAAATTCAATCAATATGCAGGTGACAGTCTTCTGCAATCATTATTAATATGGAATAGACACTTTTATGATGCCGGTAGCTTACCGTTAAAACTGGAAAAGGGTGAGTTTATCAGGCAGATTCCATTTGAAAAGAGTTTTTATATATCTTTGAAGGTGAAAAAAACCAACCAGAGTCAACTGGTGGCTGATATTATTGCCCACGATGCCGAAGGAAACATCTACTCAAGATTGTTCAATGCAGAAGCCACCCTCAATAAAAACTTGAATGAAAAATTTATCAAATAACCTGGAATTTAAGCAGGATAGGCCTGCTTGAACTCCCTCAGCTTATCTTCATCATATTCCCGGACAAAAAATACTTTGTATCGGCTTTTTTCCCCCTGAATGATGCTGATATTAGACTTGGCTGTCTTAAACTGTTTGGAAATAAACTTTATGCATGCTTTATTGGCAGCTCCGTCAACTGGGGGAGAAGTGACCTTTAATTGAATCCATTGGCGGTTATCGTTGTAGATCAAACGCCCCCATTCGTTTTTTGAATGGCGGGGCTGCACCTGCACCTGTAATTTTATCCCCTCTTTTTCTACACGAATCATTCGATCAGAACCTATCTAACAACTTCAAATAAATGTTGAACATCCTTTACAGGTATCAATTTAAGAGACAAACCGGATAAGGTATCCAATATCTTCATGCGGCCAGGTACATATGCCTGTTTAAAGCCACACCGTTCACTTTCCATCAACCTGGTTTCCAAGGCAGGCACAGCACGAACTTCTCCTGTCAGGGCAACTTCCCCTAAAAAAATCGAATCCGAAGGTAAGTGGAAATTTAAATGGCTGGATAACAAAGCCGCCACCAGACACAGATCAATGGCCGGTTCCATGACCCTGAACCCTCCAGCCAAATTGACGTAAATATCGTTTCGACTAAAATCCATATTCAGGTGTTTTTCCAAAACAGCCAAAATAACCTGTAATCGATTGCGATCCATGCCCATGGTTGTTCTGGCAGGATGATTCTGTTGGGTATCACCCACCAAGACCTGCACTTCCAAAAAAAGTGTCCGCGTACCTTCTTTGGCCGCAAACACAGCAGTACCTGTGTGTTCGGACGAAAAGTATTCAGCAAACATCTGGTTTGGCTGCCTGATTTCAGCCAGTCCTTTAACCGTCATTTTAAAAAGACCAATCTCGTCCACTGTGCCGAAACGATTTTTCACACTACGCAAAATCCGCTGTTGTTCCTTCTTTTCTCCTTCCAGATAGAGCACGTAATCCACCATATGTTCCAGGGTTCTAGGTCCGGCAATATCCCCTTCCTTTGTCACATGCCCGATCAGCATGATTGCAGCATTGTTTTGTTTGGCATGCTGCATCATTCTAGAGGCTGTTTCCCTGACTTGTGAAACACTGCCTGCGCTGGCTGTCAATTCATCTGTAAATAGGGTTTGTATGGAATCAATCACAACAAAATCCGGTTGTAACTCCTTAATATATACCTGTATTTTCTCAAGATTTGATTCTATCAGCACCGTTATATCTTCCTGCTTGATAAGTAACCGGTCCGCCCGCTGCTTGATTTGGTTAGCCGATTCCTCACCGGAAACATACAGTACATTTTTATTTATTTTAGTCAGTCGCGCCAAAAGTTGAAGAATCAGAGTTGATTTTCCAACTCCCGGTGTCCCTCCCAGTAAACCGATAGACCCTTTGACAATACCGCCGCCAACAACACGATCAAATTCTTTTACCTGGGTAATCCATCGCTCTTCTTTTTCAATCAATTGGATACCACTCAATTTTTGTGGTCCAATGTCCGATTCAATCCAGGTCGAAGGTTTTTCTCGTTCTATTTTTTCTTTCAGACTTTCCCACTCTCCACAATGACTGCATCGCCCTGTCCATTTTGGAAACCTTGCTCCACAAGCCTCACATACATACTCGATTACTTTTTTCCCCAAGATTTTACCCGATTTAGGTTGATTTCATTCATACACTTCAAGTAAAGTGAAAACTAGCAAACATTGAAGTGAAATTATAATTAAAGAATTCGCCAATCGGCTATTTTCTTTAATAAAAACGTTATTTCTTCAATGTATTTAAATTCCATAAACGTTTTTTAACTGTTTAAAACATATAAATATAACACAAATTTTCATTGGACGTTTCAGATAAAATCACAAGCCATTCCATTGATATATTAACAACCCCAGCACCAAACAATCAAAAGACGTTTCCTCTTTTTCCCAACAAAACTGTGTGGTATAAAAATGTAGTTGCAAAGTGCTTTTTTACATTGTTACGCTGTTTTCATTTAAATAAAGAGAATATCCGTTTTTTATTTTAAAGACCAGTGGCCATTGTTCGCTAAAAAGCAATAGAAAAAATATAAGCCGCACATTTTTCAAGTATCAAAACGTAAATATATGGCAAAAAAGAAAAAACAAAAAAAAGCCGGGCTCATTAAGCGCCAAAAAAACAGACAACAAAAAAAGGTTTCTCAAAAAAGAAAGATTCAAGCAAATAGACCTGTACAAAAGAAACTTTCGCCCTCCAAGGTTAAACAAAACCTAAAAAATCTACCAAGTCTGATCTTTGAACCGGAATTGAAAAAAATCGCATTTTCCTGTGAACAGGTTGAATCAGTCAAGGAACAGCACGAAAAAGTACCCGATCAAATTGATGCTTTGGTCACACAGGAATTTCAATTACAGTTGAAAGAACAGCTTGAAGCCATGAAGATTCGATTTGACCAAGAGGGTGACCTGAATAAAGGGATGATGGTGCAAGCCATTCTATATTTCATGGAACAGGAAGCATCACCGGCTCTCAATCAGATTGTCGTCGCCATGTATTTTGACGCACTAAATAAAATAGAGCAGGAAGAACCGACTACCTTAAAACAGTTGAATCTGTTACTCAAAGAATACGATGCTACTTGGAGTTCTTATCTTCAGGAAAAATCAGATTTCCTTGAAAAACAAAAAGAACAGAATGCTGTTTCCTCAGAACCGGATGTCACCTTGACAGAAGAAGAGGAAAGCCTGATTGCACCATCGCCATTTGAAGATCTGCTGGAAGAATTTTCCGAATATATGAATGTGGATTTACCATTGGATGATGAAACTAAAGAGCGAACCTTGGAAGATGTGGAAGTCCTTTTTAACGACTATTTCGATGAGAAAGAAATCACCCAGCTTGAAGAAATTCGACCCAGAAGAGTTAAAAATTTCCTTGAAGCTTGGTTTATCCACAACATGCATCCGACAAAAGAGGATCTGGAGACCATGATTAATTCTTTAGAAACCTTCTTTAAATTTGCATCGACAAAGGATAAAATAGAAAAAGACAAATGTGAAGAAATATTGAAAACCTTTGAAGATAAGGAAATATTTCTGTCTAACTTGAATCTTTAATGCAGATATGACCACTCCCAGTATCCTGATTGTTGAGGACAGCAGATCGTTTCAAAATATTTTAGTCAAACGATTAAAATCAATTGGTGCCCGCATAACGATTGCCGACAATGGACAAGTCGGCTTCAAAAAAGCGTTATCGGAGAGTTTTGACCTCATTCTTTCAGATGTCGATATGCCGCTCATGACCGGTCTGGAAATGTGCAGAGAACTGAAAGATAATGTTAAAACCCGGGGTGTGCCTGTTGTTTTGCTGAGTTCAAAAGAAAGCGAAGATGACATCGATAATGGATTTGAAGTGGGTGCTTCCGCCTATATTCCAAAATCCGTCGCTGACGAACAGCTCATCGGGACAATCGATGAGGTTCTGAACAAATCCCTGTTTCAAAGGGAACGGACTGTTCTGGTGGTGGATGATTCTAAAACCGTCCTCCGTCTAGTAGAAAATGGTCTTGCCAAAGCCGGTTTTAAAGTAATTACTGCACTCAACGGTAAAATTGCCCTGAAAATCCTTCAAGATCATAAACCGGACCTGATTATCAGCGATCTGGATATGCCGGAAATGAATGGATTTGAGTTAAGGGATCGCACCATGGAAGATCCTGAATTGTGTTCTATTCCATTCATTGTAATGAGTGCCAATAACGACCGATCGTCCATGCGAAATATGGTCGAACGGGGAGCTGCCGCTTACATGGTCAAACCGTTTAATATGGAACAGCTGGTAATCACTACCGAAAAAATGCTGTCCGACCAATTTCAGATGTTGTTAAAAGACAGGGAACGTCTGGAACTGGAACGGAAAACCATGTTGGGTAGTATTACAAGCCTGGCTCATGCTTTGGAGGCACGCGATCCTTATACTCGTGGACATTCAGAAAATGTTTCCCGTTTGGTTTCCACCATTGCCAGAAGCATGAACTTCTCCCGCGAGAATGTGGAATCCTTGAAAATCGGAGCTGGTTTACATGATCTTGGAAAAATTGGGATACCTGACGCTCTGTTGTTAAAAAACGCACATCTGACAAAGACAGAACGCAAGATTTTTCAGCAGCATCCTGTTATTGGCGCCAACATTCTGGAACCTATCCAAAGTTTAAAAAAAATCATCCCTGTTGTGTTGCATCACCATGAACGTTATGACGGTGAGGGATACCCTTCAAAAATAAAAGGAACACAAATTCCCATTTGGGCAAGAATTATTGCAGTTGCTGATACCTATGATGCTCTAACCACAGATCGCCCATATAGAAAAGGCTTCCCCAAAGAGGTGGCACTTCAGATTATTAAAGAAGTCAGGGGAACACAACTTTGCCCGGAATGTGTGGATGTATTTCTAAAAATAAATAACGTATAAATCATTGAAAATAAAGCTTCCCTTCGTTTGTTTTTTTATAATTTGAATCCCCAAAAAAACATTATCCATTGACATCACACCCAGACGACATGTAAAAAATCGAAAATAATATTCAGTAAATCGGTTGAGAAACATATTCGTTTATTTTTAAAATCAAGTGTTAAGAAAAAAGAGGTTATATGACACCCAGATGTATTCGGTACAAAAAAACCTTAACCATTACCATGGTTATCTTTTGGATAGGGCTGGTAGTTTCATCCCCTGTTTTTGCCCAAAGTAAAAATCGCCTGATTAGTCAAAAAGATCCTGTCATCGCTAAAATAGACTCGGTTCCACTTCGGATTGCTGATATAGAAGACAAACAAATCAATGATTTAAGGTCACAACTATACCAATTACTCAACTACAAATTAATAAAAACGGCTGTTGATAAGCTGGCAAAAAGATACCCCGAGTTTGAAGACAAACCCACCATATATATTAAAGACAAACAGGCAAAAGCGTTTTATAATGAGAACAATCTACAGGGACGCGGTTCATACGAACAACTTTACCCTATGATAAAAAAGCACCTGGAAGATACAGCCATGCAAGATCATTATAAAAAGCTATATGATAAAGCCATTGAAAAAAGACTGATTATTTCCTACCTGGTTAAGCCTAATGATTTTCTGTTACGAGTTCCGGTTGAAACCGCATACTTGAGGGGGAATAAAAATGCTGCTGTTATGGTTCTTGAATTCTCAGATTATCAATGCCCGTTTTGCTCCAGAGTTCAACCCACTCTTAGCCTATTACGAAAAAGATATAAACAAACCGTTATGTTCGGTTACCGTCATGCGCCTCTTGAATTCCACCGTGAAGCAGATGAAGCAGCAATTGCGGTCGAATGTGCCAGGGACCAGGGAAAATTCGAAGAATATCACTCTTTGCTATTTAAAAATCCCAGAAAACAATTTGTAAACGATCTAAAAACCTATGCTGAAAAGGTTAAAGTTAAAAACCTGAGTACATTCAACAAATGCCTGGATACTGAAAAATATCGAAAACAGTTGGAAAATGATCAAAAAGCAGCCGCAGCAGCCGGAATAAGAGGCGCACCTGGTTTCGTAATTGGCCGATACGACCAAAAAACCAAAACCATTACCGGTGAAATTGTCTCGGGCGCACAACCTGAGTCGGTATTCAGAAAGGTGATTGAAAAATATTTGAAGAGAACATAAAACAGGGAATGCTTGATAGAGAATTCACATAAGCATAAATTGCAGAAAAACACCCAGATTGCTTGTTTTAAGATTTTATTATTAATGATGTTCCTTATAAACATTTTACTGGGTTTTAGTTAACAAATGTCCTGGCAGATTCTTTTGTGGCCACGTATGACCGCTGTTATTCCTGCTTCATTGGATCTATAACTCAAAGATGGCAGAGCATTATTTAATAACATTGGTATACAAACCCTAAACATACTTCATTTGTTCCATTAGCTGAATATAAACTTGCTTACCATAGTTTCAGCTAGTTATTTCGAAAGTAAATCCAATTTCTCCCCACCATCATGATTCCACTTAATAGGGAAATCAACATTCAAACACCTGCCAAGGTGAATTTTTTTTTATACATCCAAAAAAAACGATCCGACGGATACCATGAATTACTTATGGATCTTGTGCCAATCTCGTTCTTTGATACCATACGTTTTTTACCTTCTGATAAAGACGGCATCCAACTGGAGTCGAATATCGAAGGACTTTGTCCTGAATATAACCTGGTAATCAAAGCTGTCCGATTACTGGAGCGACAAACAAATCGTCAATTTTCACTGGGGATTCAATTAAAAAAAATGATCCCAACTGGCGCGGGATTAGGTGGTGGAAGCGGTAATGCGGCAGGTGTGCTGGTAACACTAAACCAGGTATTCGAACTAGGCCTTACACATGATCAGTTGCGATATCTGGCTTTGAAGCTGGGTGCCGATGTTCCGTTTTTCATCGATCCCAGGCCATCCTTGGCCAGCGGTATCGGTGAGAAACTCTCATTTTTACCTTGTTTTAAGCCATTGCATCTGCTATTGCTATTTCCCAATTTCTCGATCTCCACAAAAGAGGCATATGCAGATTGTTTAATATCGGCCAGAAAGCGGAACATTGAAGAATATTCAACACAACACTTAAAAACAATGGCTCCGGATATTAACGATTTCTGGAATTCTTTAATAAAGCGCTACCCCATCCTGAATACTTCCAGACAGCAAATTGAATCACAAGGTGCCGTATTCACTGGCATATCAGGATCGGGAAGCACTCTATTTGGTGTATTCCCAGACGAAACCAGCAGAAACCGGGCATATGCAAGTCTTGTTGATAAAGGCAACTGGCAGCTTTATCATTGCGAGACAATGAACCATTATACCTACCTGTAATCCGGTTCGTGAGTAACAAATTCCAACAACATTTCTACCTGTCAAACATATTGGTTGAATCCTTTTCTCCACCTTCCATACAGACAACAATATCTTCGTAAGCATGTGCTCCCGACTATAGTTACCTTCCATGGTTGCAAATCGGACAGGAACAACCAATATCTTTAAGTGGCCCAGTGTTCCATTAAGATTTCAATGGAACTGGTGCGTCGGCAAGGTAGACATTTTTTCTTTGTTTTTGGTCCAAATATCGAACAACTGGAAAAAAAGCCTCCCAATATACCTACCACAACACAATAAATGATTATTCTTTTCATTGTTTTATTGGATAAAGATTAAAACAAGTTAATTGTTTAACTTTTTTATTCCACTCTTTTTCTTCCAAGTGAAAGCAGTACCATTGTTTTACAATGGACTTACTGGTAAATTGCAACCAGGCAACCACTTGTATTGATTGTGCGGGTTGGCACTAATCTCAATTGGCCAGGCTTTTCCATTCAATCCTGAGGAGCAAGCGATGAAGGATCTTCTTAACATCGCAGAGATTCTTCAAATCGCCAGGCTCCATTCAGATAAACAATCTTGAAATATACTGGCTTAAAAGCTATTGGTTTCCAACCCCGTCAAATATATTACTGTAACAATCTCAGTACATTTGGTGGAATCTGGTTTGCCTGCGCCAACATAGCAGTCGCTGACTGTGACATAATCTGATGCTTTGTAAATTCAGCCATTTCGGAGGCCATATCTACATCACGTATGACAGATTCTGCCGATATCAGATTTTCACTGGCCACTCTCAGGTTGGAAAGGTTACTTTCCAGGGTATTCTTTTGGAAAGCTCCCAATGCACCACGAATGGCTGTGACCTCATTAATAGCCTTATCCACCATGGCAAGAGTATCCGTCGCTCCCTGAAAGGTACGAACATCAACTTCGTTTAAACTCCTGAAAGCACTTTTGTTGAGAAGACCGCGAGACAATGTATCCGAGTGGGTACTGCCCAGCGATATCCCGACAGTTTGTTCCTGGTTGGCTCCCACCTGAAACTTAAGCGATTTCTGGGAAACAAAAACCCTTCCAACCACTTTGCCTTCCTCTGGAATTTCCTCAGCTTCCACAATCTCTTCTTCAGCGGATTCGTCTATCTTATCATAGACTTCACACTCAGATTGCAAACCAATTGGTTCGTCACCTGAATAACGAATCGACAAGCCATCAATACACTGGGCACCTGCTATACCTTGCAATAAACGACCTTTGCCAATGGCAGATTCTCCGTTAATGGTCCCCTTGATATCCAATCCCCTTTCGGCACTTTCTATCTGATCGCCTTCCTTGGAAAGAACACCAGCGGTACTGCTTGACACCTGGAAATTATATTCCGAACCATATTGACGATGACGCACCATCATAACACCAGCCTCATCAACAAAAACGTCAACATCAAGACCATTACGAGCCACTTCCGATCGGAGATTCTGTACGGCCGTCTCCACGGTATCATTGGCATTGGATGTATATGTCGCCATTCGACCATTCTCAATAACAGTCAACCGCTCACCAGCCGCTACCATTTCGTTCGTCAAGGCTGCTCCCCCAACAACACCCGATCGTGTTGAATTCTGGGTAATCTTGACTTCAAACCCATGTTCACTGGAATCTTTGGTATTCAGGGTCGCCCCCACAAATTCCAGATTGTCGCCTGTTGAAAAACCCGAAGCCCCATTGGAACCATCCAACAATCGCTTATTTCCGAATTGAGCCTGATCAGAAATCCGGTTTATGGTATCCAGTGCATTTCGAATCTCGTTTTGATCCGCTTGCAGCATCACTTCATCATTAGCCCCTTCATTTGCAGCATGGATAGCTAACTGACGGATACCAGTCAACAGCGAACTTATTTCAGCCATATTAGCTTCTGTGGTTTGCACAAGAGAAATGGCTGTCTCCGAATTATCGATTGCCTGCTTTAAACCTCCTACTTGGGCACGCATCTGTTCGGATATCACAAGTTTTGCCGGTCCATCGGCTGCCCTCGTCACCTGAAGCCCGGATGATAATCTTTCCAGAGTTCTGGTCAGTTTATCATCATTGTTCTTGAGATTTCTATGGGCATTTAGTGCGCTGATATTGTTGTTTATCCTTAAACTCATAACATACCTCCTTGTACACAAATATTCTTTTCAATGGCAGGATTCTCCTGCCCATTTGTTTAGAAAACATCATTCATACGCAAACTCCATTTTTATGTTTAAACTTCCTTGTTTGATAAAAAATATGGAACCAACCATCCTGACATAAAACTTACCTTTGGCCGGTTTTGGCTTTCTTTTTGTCAAGACCCTTTCCGGAATTTTGCAACAGCCTCGCTTGAATACTGTTTCATCCCGGATGCTATCCCAAAAGGATATCAAAAGGTCTTGATGGTTGTTAAAAAGAATATCATCAACAAAAGCGGGTGATCTATTTACTTGTTGTTGAAAAAGATATTTTTATAACTTGTTTTCAGCCAAAGTAATGGTTGTTTTTCCAATCCAATCCGATAACTTTGGATACTCATATTTAACTCAGTAATTTCAACACATTTACCGGCATTTGGTTTGACTGTGCCAACATAGCGGTTGCCGACTGAGACATAATCTGGTTTTTTGTGAATTCAGCCATCTCCTTGGCCATGTCCACATCTCGGATAACCGACTCCGCCGAAACCAAATTCTCATTTGCAATTCTCAGGTTTGACAGGTTCGCTTCCAGCGTGTTTTTCTGAAACGCTCCCAATTCACCTCTGTCAGCAGTCATCTGATTAATGGCTTCATCAACCAATAGCAAAGTGTCCTGCGCTCCTCTGTAGGTTCGCACATCAATATCACCCAAACTTTCAAAACCGGATTGGTTAGCAACGCCCCTGGCCAGACTTTCGGCATCAGCACTTTTAACAGTAATGCCCACTGTCTGGTTCTGGTTTGCACCAACCTGAAATTTCATTGAGTTTTGAGCAACAAACACACGGCCAACCGATATACCGTCCGAGGTGATCTCAGGCATCACTTCTTCACCTTCTTCTCCCTCCGACATTTCAATATCGGCTACTTCACAATCCGGCGGTACCAGAACACCTTTGCCTTCACCGTAATATCGAATGCTTAGGCCATCAACACATTTAGCACCTTTAACACCCGTTAAAACCTGTCCATCTCCAATAGCCGATTCTCCATTAATAGTACCTTTAATATCCTGTCCATCCTTGGATATCATTATCTCACCGGCATTTTCACTTAATACACCGGCTGTGCTACTGGATACTTGAAAACCATGATCCGATCCATAGTTACGGTGATGGATTTCAATCAAATTTTGTTCGTTGAGCAGAATATCCACGTTTAACTGCTTTCGCTCAATCTCGGACCGAAGGTTCTGAACTGTCGTCTCAGCTGTATCGTCGGCATTCGACGTATAAGTCGCCATTTTGCCGTTTTCAATAACAGTCAAGGTTTCACCTGCCTCTACCAGTTCCTTTGTCAATGCAGTACTACCAATGACATTTGCTTTACTGGCTACCTGCGTGATCTTAACATCGAACCCGTTTTCACGTGAATCTCCTGTTTTCAGGGTCGCTCCCACAAACTCAAGATTATTCCCGGTTGTCGTTCCGGACGCTCCTCTTGAACCATCAAGCAACCGTTTATTCCCGAATTGCGCCTGTTGGGCAATTCTGTTTATTGTTTCTAGGGCATTTTCAATCTCCTTTTGATCGGCTTCCAACATGACTTCATCATTCACTCCTTCATTGGATGCATGAATGGCCAGTTGCCGTATACCAATCAAAAGGTTATTGATTTCACTCATATTGGCTTCAGTTGTTTGTATCAACGAAACCGCAGTCTCCGAATTATCAATAGCCTGGCTCAATCCGGCGATCTGTGCTCTCATTTGTTCCGAGATCACAAGTTGTGCCGGTCCTTCAGACGCACGATTGATTTTTAGCCCAGATGATAACTTCTCCAATGTTTTACCCATCTTGGCTTGATTCGTCTGCAAGTTTCGATGGGAATTCAAAGCACTGGTATTATGATTAATTCTTAAACTCATAACCTACCTCCTTGTAGGGGGTTTTATTAACGAATTATCTCATCTGAGATTCTTCCAGATATCCCTCTATCCATTTGGATATATCCGCTTGCGAATAATCTATTTTCTGATAATACACCTCCATCCATAAGGTTTATATTCCCGGGTTAAATCCCTGTAACCCGCTTGAGATTAATGAAAACCATAAAAAAAATCACACTTTAAAGAATAAATGGTTTAAAAACCTGACTCAGTTTGGTTTTTCAGATTAAAAAACATAATCAATAAATAAATATACAGGTTTTTATAGGTGCACAGCTTTTTTAATATCTAAAAGCTACACGTTACTGCACTGCTGCTGTCCTTTCAGTAGTTATACATTGGTATATCATCAATAAACAAACTATAAGATACACTATTGATACGTTATCTCCAAAAGGACTACCATACATTGGTGGACCAGTCTTTAATCGGACTACTGGCCACAAATTGTTATACTTCCATTAGACGGACCACTAGAACTATACACTATTACATTATCTTCAAAAGGACTAATATGGTGCACCTGTTTTCTGACTCATTAGTAGATTCCTGAATAATCTATAAATCCACCTTATTTAGCCCTGTTTTCTATTATCAAACACCGAACAATCAAGGTATCGTCATGGTCTATTGGAAACCAATACCAATAATTTAAAATTAATCCGCTGTGTAATACCATTCTGGATCCCGGACGAAATTAAGAATCCTCAAAATACTTTAAAAGATCCTTTCTCATTGCATTGGTTTCGCGAGACTCACAATCAATAAATCCTCAAAACAGAATGAAATCCATCCCTATTGTATAAGTTTCAATACCTGCTCGGATACCTGATTGGCTTGGGCCAGCATGGCAGCCGACGACTGGGTTTTAATTTGATCCCTGGTATAGGTCGCCATCTCCTTGGCCATATCCGTATCACGAATCACCGATTCCGATGAAATCAGGTTTTCGTTGGCGACTTTCAGATTCGAGAGATTGGTCTCCAGGGAGTTCTTTTGTATAGCTCCCAAGCGTCCTCTCTCTGCTGATATTTGACTAATTGCTTCATCAACAATCCTCAGTGAATCCTGTGCACCTTCATACACTCGAACATCAATGTCCCGTAAGGAGCGAAAACCGGATTTGTTAGGAACATTGGCAGCCAGACTTGTTGGTTTCATGTTACTTAATGAAAGTCCAACTGTATTAGCCAGGTTGCCACCTATTTGAAATTTCATTGAATTCTGGGAAACATATACTCGCCCCACTGCTACACCTTCTTCCGGGATTTCCGATGGTGGTGGGATTTCGGCCTTTTCATCTTCCTTCAAATCGTAAACCGTACACTCGGGTGCTAATAGTAGCTGTTTCCCGTCACCATAATATCTGACACTTAAACCATCAGTACATTTGGCTCCCGTTATCCCGGTCAAAACCTGCCCTTTTCCAGTAGCTGATTCTCCATTAATGGTACCTTTGACATCTTTTCCATCTTCAACCGTCATAATATCATCAGCAACTGTACTTAAAACCCCTTCCGTGCTGCTAGATACCTGAAAGGCATGTCCAGAGCCATACTGCCGATGGCGAAGTTGTATGAAGCCTGCATCATCAATATCAATTTCAACATTCAATCGATTGCGATCAATTTCAGCACGGAGATTCTGTACAGCTGTCTGCGCAGTATCATCCCTGTTTGACGTATATGCCGCCATTTTACCGTCTTCGATAACAACAAGTTTTTCGCCTGCCTTCACCATTTCATTTGTTAAGGCAGCTCCCCCCCTGGTGTTAGCCCGTGTGGCAGCCTGGGTTATTTTGACTTCAAAACCATATTCACGTGAATCCTTAGTGGTCATGGTGGCGTTAACAAATTCAAGATTTTCACCTGTTGTCGTACCAATAACACCGTTTGATCCATCAAGCAGCTTTTTTTCACCAAATTGCGCATTCATGGCAATCTGGTGTATGGTATTCAACGAATTTTCGATCTCATTCTGATCTGCCGCCAAAGTCACGTCATCATTTGCCCCTTCATTAAGAGCGTGTATAATCAACTGACGGACTCCTGTCAGCAGAGACGTGATCTCTCCCATGTTTGCTTCCGTGGTTTGAAGCATCGACACCGCAGTCTGTGAATTGTCAATGGCTTGATTTACACCCACGATTTGCGAGCGTAAATGTTCGGATATAGCAAACGCAGCTGGACCATCCGAGGCTTTGTTAATGCGTAACCCGGAAGAAAGACGTTCCAACGACTTCGTCAATTCGTTTTGGTTCAATTGCAGATTCCGGTTCGCATTAACAGCTCTAACATTGTTATTAACCCGGAAAGTCATAACCTACCTCCCTGTAGATTAAACATTCGAAAAAGAAGCATCACATTCCATATTCTTATAAATTGATACGTCAGGCGTTATTCACTGTCAGTAAACTGATTCCAATAAAACCAAGACCTAATAACAATTATTTCTTTTCAGTACCGGAAGATAAAGCTCCTATCAGTTTATCAAACAGGATGACACTCGCCTTTTCAAGCAAAAATACCATTCTTTCACTTCCCATCCATGAGTATGAATACGATATTTTATTTTCACCCTGAAAACTTTTTTTGTTATTGATACCGAAATGAAAGATCCAATTTCGACCGGTAAATGTTCTCTTTAGGAGTAAAGCTACGAAAAATCTGCCTAAAATCGCAGAATTATATCCTCCATTATCCTTCTTTCCTCCTAAACAACCATACGGCAATCAAATATCATTCAGGTTTCGGCTGAACATTAACCGAAAAGACAGTTATTGAAATCAAACACTGTTATTCGAAGGGGTTTGTGACTAAAAACCTTCATCAAATACCAAGATTTTACAAATCACTCCCCTTCATTTGGAATAATAATGTAAGAATCAAAACTTTACGGTTAAACCATACACTGAACAAACAGATCCATGTTCCTGCTATTCTAAACTAATGAAATATCTGTTCAGTCTGTACAAAAAGCATCAGCAATAATCGACTAATCGAATTTTTCCACCAACATATTACTGCAATAACTGCAATACGTTCTGCGGTAATTGATTCGATTGTGCCAACATGGCCGTAGCTGCTTGCGTCATTATCTGATTTCTTGTAAATTCGGCCATTTCCTTTGCCATATCGACATCGCGTATAATGGATTCCGAAGATATCAGATTTTCGTTAGCAATTCTCAGGTTTGACAAATTAGCCTCCAATGTATTTTTCTGGAAAGCTCCCAAATTGCCACGATCGGCGGTGAGCTTGTTAATGGCATCATCAACAAGTAACAAGGTATCCTGCGCACCCTGAAAATTCCGTACATCAATATCATTCAAGCTTTCAAAGCCAGAATGGTTGGCAATACCGCGAGCCAACATCTCGGGATTAGTGGCTTTAACCGAAATCCCTACTGTTTGTCCACGATTGGCACCAACTTGAAATCTCATGGAATTCTGGGCTACAAACACACGACCAACTGAGACACCATCTTCTGGAATTTCAAGCGGTTGATTTTCGACAGGTTCTTCACCTTCGGGTATTTCAAGATCCGCCACCTCACATTGAGGAGGCGCAAGAAGGTCTTTTCCCTCACCATAAAATCGCACCGTAAGCCCATCAACACATTTTGCTCCTTTTACTCCGGTCAGCAATTGCCCTCTACCCATAGCGGATTCGCCATTGATGGTTCCTTTGACATCCGCACCTTCTTTGGATATGGCAATTTCACCGGCATTTTCACTCAAAATACCGGCAGTACTGCTGGACACCTGAAAACTTGGTTCCGTTCCAAATTGTCTATGGTGAAGTTCAATCACTCCCGCTTCATTGAGAAAAATATCCAAGTCAAGTCCTTTTCTATTCATCTCGGATCGCAGATTTTGGACCGTAGTAGCAGCGGTATCATCGATATTCGATGTATAGGTAGCCATCTTACCATTTTCAATAACCGTCAATGTCTCACCGGCTTTTACAATTTCGTCAGTCAAGGCAGTTGTTCCAATAGCACTGGCCTTGGCAGCCGCTTGTGTGATCTTAACATCAAAACCATTCTCTCGTGAATCACCTGATTCCAGCGTCGCCCCTACAAAATCAAGATAATTGCCAGTGGTAGTACCTGACGCCCCTCTTGATCCATCCAAAAGCTTTTTCTGTCCAAACTGGGCCTGATTGGAGATTCTTTCAATAGTGGCAAGTGCATTTTCAATCTCATTTTGATCGGCCTCCAACATGACTTCATCATTCACACCTTCGTTAGCAGCATGTATGGTCAACTGCCGGATACCCACTAATAGATTGTTTATTTCACTCATGTTTGCTTCGGTGGTTTGGATCATGGAAATGGCCGTTTCCGAATTGTCAATAGCCTGATGCATGCCACCAATCTGGGCTCTCATCTGTTCCGATATCACAAGCGATGCCGGCCCTTCAGCTGCCCTATTAATTTTTAACCCTGAAGACAATCTTTCCAGCGTTTTAGCCATCCTGTTTTGGTTAGCCTGAAGATTTCTATGGGAATTTATTGCACTTGTATTATGGTTTATCCTTAAACTCATGACCTACCTCCTTGTAGATACAAGATTTTTCAGAAACCCTAAAGCTATCCGATTAAGTTCAACCGAAAAAGAAATCTGTTGGCAGTGATACCAACAACACCGGCAGCGAACCGTCCTTCAACCGTATAACTGTTTCGGACTACTTCGGGGCTGTTTTTCACCAAATCAGATTTCAACCTTACAACAAAGGTTGAAACAGTTCGATTTCATAACCATCACAATTATGGATGGAAACCGAACTCAAAAAATCGCTTCTCCTGAAATCAGCCTTGTACGATCGGAAATTCCAATCAACTGCATCAAACCATACAAGTGTGTCTGATAAGGAGTAAGCGCTTAAAAATGTGATAGATATTTTTTATTCCATAACCTCCTATTATATAATTATTTGAAAATTATGCGTACTTCTTCACAAAAGAACGGTAGGGCGGCCCTGCGATATGCTGTACTGTTTATAATATACAGTAGACACCTGGAGTCGCTCTGCCATACCGTTGTGTTACAAGTACCCATAAACATTTCTAAAAATAGGGACAGGCACAAACACGACCCATCCAATAAAAAAATGTCCCTCCAAGCATGGACCTGTGAGTCCGACCGGGTAATAAGATAAACCCGGCTAGCCGGTACATAAGGTAAAGCATCATAAATCTCTGTTTCAAATGCTTGTTGAAACGGAATACCAGACAATAGGTTTATTCGCGACTTTTCACTCAAAAGACTGATATTCCTGCTTTAATCCTCTAATCGGGATTTTTAATCCCGATTAGAGATATTTTTCACCAAACCTGTTATCCGATTTATTTTAAAATCAGAGATATCGACTATGTTAGCAACTGCAAAACATTCAAAGGCACTTGATTAGCCTGAGCCAACATGGCTGTTGCAGATTGCGACATAATTTGGTTTCTGGTAAAAGCTGCCATCTCCTTGGCCATATCTACATCACGGATCACTGATTCAGATGAAATCAAGTTTTCATTAGCGATACGGATATTTGACAGGTTCGCTTCCAGCGTGTTTTTCTGAAAAGCTCCCAGTGTACCTCTATCCGCCGTTATTTTATCGATAGCCGCATCAACCATTAACAATGCATCCTGTGCTCCCTGAAAAGTTCGTACATCAACTTCAGCCAAGCTTTTATAATTCGATTTATTAATGACACCGTTAGCCATATTCTCTGGATTGGCACTTTTTACCGAAATTCCAACAGTTTGTCCTTTGTTACCTCCAACCTGGAATTTCATCGAATTCTGTGAGACAAATACACGTCCCACAGCCACACCATCTTCCGGTACTTCAATGGGTTGTGCCTCTTCATCCCCTGCATCCTCTTCAAGTTTGTCGATAACTTTGCACGGTTTAGGTGATAACACTCCCCTGTCATTACCGTAATAACGGATGCTAAGACCATCGATGCATTTTGCACCTTTAACCCCGGTCAAAATCTGACCGTCTCCTATGCAAGATTCACCATTGATGGTTCCTTTAATGTCATTTCCTGCATTTGCGATACTGATTTCCCCACTTTCATCTCCAAGAACTCCCGCCGTATTACTTAACACCTGGAAGCTGTGATCGGAGCCGTACATCTTGTGTGTTACTTCAATCAGACCCTCATCATTCAACAGTATGTCAACATTGAGTCCCTTTCTCTCAATTTCCGAGCGAAGGTTTTGAACCGTTGTAGATACCGTATCAATATCAGTTGATGTATAGGTTGCCATTTTTCCGTTTTCGATGACAGTCAATGTCTCTCCGCCATTTACGATTTCCTGGGTTAGGGCTGTCGTACCTGTCTTATTGGCTTTTGTTGCCAATGCCGTGACTTTAACTTCAAACCCATGTTCACGGGAATCGCCTGTCATCAGACCGGCTTCCACGAATTCCAAGCCTTCTCCTGTGGTTACTCCGTTGGCTCCTCTGGAACCATCCAGTAGCTTTTTCTGCCCAAATTGTGCTTGATCGGCAATCCGGCCAATGGTTTCCAAAGCATTTTCCACCTCTTTTTGATCTGCTTCCAACATCACTTCATCGTTTACTGCCTCGTTAGATGCATGGATCGCCAATTGCCGAATGGAAACCAACAGGTTGTTAATTTCCCCCATATTCGCTTCTGTCGTTTGAACCAAAGATACTGCTGTTTCTGAGTTATCAATCGCTTGTGTCAATCCTGCAATTTGAGCTCGCATTTGCTCGGAAATAACAAGCGAAGCAGGGCCTTCCGCAGCCCTATTGATTTTTAATCCAGATGATAATCGCTCCAGGGTCTTGCCCATAGCAGCCTGGTTTTTCTCCAAATTCCGATGCGAGTTAATCGCACTCGTATTATGGTTTATCCGCAGACTCATACTTTTCTCCTTGTTGTATTGTTAGTGAACCTCCGTGTTCACCCTCTTATGTGTTTTTTATCAGTGTCGCATTTAGCCCTCATTGGGTTAGTTAAAAAGGATGAATCCTAGCCTCATGCGACTGGTACTGTTGGCTTACAGGATTCATGATGAACAAAAAGCTTTGTCTGATAATGATTAAAAAAATCCACTTTCAATATTATTATCCCCAGTAATCCAGTCGCTTTACCATACATAGGTTAACAATCCGATAGTCAGCGGTAATCATCAATCAGCTTATATTATTTGAAAGTAAACACCTTCAATCTTAATTCATTTTTAGCAGTCACATATCAAACAGACTGTGTTTATTGCGAAGCCTCGGGTCAATCCCCTACCGCTTACGGCGTTAAATCATCCCGGCAACGCCAGGATCAATAAATTAACTTTGTCAGTAGTAATTTGATACTCCGCCGCTTGCGACGGAGTGGTTCATTATATTGTCTATATGAGTAGTGCTTCAACAAAAACTCTCCTAATTTGATCTACTGCTATTTCGCTGAAAAGTTCTATATTCTATTCAGAATGAGGAAGAGTCATATTAATAGGCTTTCGTTCCAGCACTCATTAATTGTTTGTTATAATTATTTTATTGTAACAGAGTATGGTATATTACCAACCCAATAAACCAATATTTCGTGGATCATCAATTGACCATTTTGCCTGTATGCCTTTAATATTATTGATGATATTTATCACATTTTAAACCAGAATCAACCTGGACAGCTTAAGAAAATGTCATCATTGTCTTTAATTGATCTGCCATATTGACCGCCTTTCCCTTCGAGACATACATGTAGGTTTCTTCCACCGGTCGTGGATCTGCGGTCGAGCGTAGAAGCTCAATGGTTCGTTCAGTATAAAAATTTTCCTTTAATTCAAGTTCATCCTGCAAATAACCCAGGTAAATATACGCCCATGAAATCATTCTCAAAGCATCTTTTTGCTCTTTTTTGTTAGAAGCCCGAATATCCGCCAAATCAGTAAACCCGCTGCTATTGGAAACCCCAACGGACAGATTGTGTGGTTCAATTGAAGGAATGCTTATCATCTCCTGCCTGCGTTCGTATTCGTCCAAGGGTACTTTTATACCATTTTGGCGCACATCAACATACCCAACTATCTGCCCTGGATAGTCTATATCACCGTCATAAAATACCACCAGCCCGTCTATTTTCGGACTTCCTTTGTCACCGATGAGAAATCCCCCATCTCCATGGGCACTTTCTGAACCGATTGTTCCGGCAATGTCGATTCCAAGATCGGCAGCTTTATACTGCCCTGGCACTTCAGACACCAGGCTACTATAATGGCTGACACCATAGAACCTTGCTCTGGAGCCAAGTTGGTTATGTCTGAATAGTAGATAGTTATCACCAGTATAGCCGACATTGACTTCAAATCCGTCATCGTCAAAACATTGTTGCAGATTTTCTATCAACGAATCTGGCGTTTCATTTTTTTTAATTCGATAACGTACTTCCCTCGATCCATCGGTCAGGGCAATCAGCTTTTCTTCCTGCAAAACTTCAGAACTGATTTGATTACTTCCAACCAGTATGCTGGGTTTTGCCGCTTGATAAATCGCCAGAGGGTAACCAGGTGATTCAGATGACACAACCCGTGCCGTCCCTCTCACAAATCGAAGATTATCTCCGATTGTTCTCCCTTTTACACCGCTGATGCCATTAAAGAGAGCCCTTCCTTGAAAACTGACGGTTTCAGTCGCTGTTTTCATTTTAGATAATCGATCTGCCAGAAAGTCGTATGATGACACTGGCTCTGAAATTTTTCCCCGAGGCGGATGGTCTTTGGCATTCTCCAGAAAGTCTTTCATTTCCTGCAACCAACCTTTTAACTTATTCATGTTAAGCTTAGCCGTCTGAAGCATTGACACACCGCTTTCCAGCCTCCCAATGGCAGCAAAACGCCCCTGATTAACAGGAGAAATGTAGTCTCTTTCAAAAGTCGGATCACCACGAGTCAATCCCAAGGCCATTTCCACCCTGTCATTAAATTCGGGAATCCTGTCATTTCGAACAGACTGATTGTTATCATGTCCCATAACAACCCCTAATAATGTGATGTTAATAGTCATTTTCCGATGAACAAATTTGTTGCTTCCATCAAAAAACAACTTGTAAATTACTGTTTGATTATGTCATATCATTTATTATTTTTTGAAACTTACAAAGGTTATCGGGTTTCAGTTTTTAAAAAAATATATTCATCCCATCATGTTCAGCTTTGATTAAACTTGTATCGCTTTTTTAGCTCAACAGGGGATCTGTTTCTTTGGTTTTCCCCATCTTTTTAATGCAATCCTTCATAAAAACACTTATTCCTCGTAAGGTACAAACCTGGCTGGTTTTCGAGTCTATCCAGCTGATAAAGATAAGCATTCAATTCTTAATACAGTTACTCTTCACCTTTTCAAATGGGTTAAACCCATTAACTCTTCACCTTTTCAAATGGGTTAAACCCATTAACTCTTCCTACAAGGTTTAAGGCTTTATCTGTTTCATATTGTTTGCCCTTTCTGTATCTATATTATTTCAGCCTTACGGTTATTGGTTTTCGGGCGTTTTAATACTCATATGGAATCAAGCTTCCTTTATTCGATAACTGTTCAGTAACTGTATTAATCAGCCTCTGATGAATCCGTCAGACTCAATCGACTGTAAAATGTATCAAGCGAAGTAGATTCACCAAATGTCATTGACCTTAATCCCTGTTTTCAAATCTCAGCATTACTAATTGATTCGAACTATGAATGACATGGACTTATATCTTTTTAATAACAAGTGTGTTGAACTCATGCCATTTTGAACATATGGCCTACCTTTTCTTCCTTGCTTCATCTGTTGGCAATCACATAGAGCCACTGTTCCGTTTATTGAGTACTTTATTCGGCAGATGTAACTGTTGAACAACAACACCTGACTCTTCCCAATCATCAATATGCTTTTTGTAACCGGAGACTGGTGACAATATACTTCATATCTTTTTTCTGTTTTCGGGTCTATGTCTATGCTGCCAGGTATATCAATCCTTCATCTGTTTGCAGCAATGGATGATATTTTAAAAGTATCTGATGACTGTACTTCTGTCTCCAAATCTCCGGTTTGCATTTGCATCTCTCCTCCGTCTTACTGCAACAAGGCCAGTACGTTGTTGGGTGTCTGGTTTGCCTGGGCCAGCATGGCAGTGGCGGATTGGGTCATGATTTGATTACGGGTGAATTCGGACATTTCCGAAGCCATATCTGTGTCTCTGATCACCGATTCAGCATTAATCAAGTTCTCCTTGGCAATGCTTAAGCTGGTGATATTAGATTCAAGGGCATTCTTCTGCACTGCACCCAAA